>JAEZGH010000227.1 GCA_023417065.1 Bacteroidota bacterium | reverse complement strand
CCTTTACACCAGTCCCGAGAATTTTTGACAAAAATCCTCCGAAGGCTGGCTTTTTACCAACTCCACTTGTTTCCATTCTGCTTTTAGTTTTAAATTTTAAATAATCATTTTTCTTGATTAACCGGCTCCTGCCATTGAAGGCCGAATTGTCTGAAGAAGTCCAGCGAATTTTTCGGCGCGTACCGGTTCTTAGTAACATTGACAACACCCTTCTCCACCTCCCCAGCAATCTCGGCGATATGCTCCCAATCCTTTCCACCTTTGAAGTCACCGGACTTGGTGTGCTGAAGGATGAAGATAAATGCCTTGTCGGGATGATTCTTCCGAAGCTCCTTGTATTCATTGATCTTCAAACCTAAATCATTTACAGAGTCCATAATGATGAACTGATAGTCGGAAAGGTCAGGGTCTTGCAGATTTTCCGCGAAGTGCAACCTTGATGGCAGCGGACTAAGGAATTCATTCACCTTTTTGGTCATTGTAGGTGACGCAAATTCTTCTGACGACACGTATAACACCTTTCCAAAATTTGTTGCAAGGTATTGTGCAAGCTTTAACAGGAAGATGGTCTTTCCGTTATTGGAAATTCCGCCTAAAGTGACCACCTCTTTTCGCATCAAAGTGACCACCTGATTCCGTGGGAAACTGACCACCGTTTTACGCGGCAAATTGACCACCCAATTTAAGTAAAAATGCATTGAGATCGGTTGACAATAAAACTGATTGAAAAGGGTACCTCTGCGCCCTTCAAAATCAATTTTAATGGCCAATAAACCGATTATCATGAGTAAACTCAGACAAGTTTTAAAATTGTACTGCCAGGGGCAGTTCAAACTTCAGATTAGCACCCTTACTGGGCTATCCCGTAACACGGTGAAGAAGTATATCAACACGTTTCGCGCGCTAAGGAGCACATGGGAGGAGATCAATCAATTATCTGACAAGGAACTCGATGCTTTGTTTTGCCAGGAGCCTGAGCCTGTGGTAGATGTGCGACTGGAACGCTTACACGTCTATCTGAAGCTTCAGGAGTCGCGATTGCAACAACGCGGTGTAACGCTCCTAAGGCTCTGGGAGGAATATCATGTCGCGCATCCCGATGGATTTAAGACAACGGCCTTCTACCGACATTACAAGCTATGGAAGCGTCGTGTGCATCCCAGCATGCACATTGAGCATAAAGCCGGCGAAAAGATCTTTGTGGATTTTACAGGCGAAAAACTTTACGTTGTAGATCCCATCACCGGAGAGTTGACTCCTATGGAGGTCTTTGTTGCTATCCTCGGCGCCAGTCAACTCACTTATGTAGAAGCTGTTGAAAGCCAGCGCGTCGAAGATTTTATTGCGTGCTGTGAAAATGCACTTCACTACTTTGGTGGCGCTCCCAACGCCATTGTACCGGATAATCTAAAATCAGCGGTTATTAAAAGTAATCGCTATGAACCGAAGCTAAATGATAACTTCGAAGCGTTTGCCGATCACTACGGAATGGTTGTCCTTCCGGCACGAGCGTACAAGCCAAAGGATAAAGCGCTGGTTGAAGGAGCAGTAAAGATTGCATATCGCCGCATATTCGCCTCGTTACCGAAAGAACCGATCACGTCTCTGGCACAGTTGAACTCGCTTATCCGCCCACTCCTGGAGGCGCATAACGAAACAGCTTTTAAGGGCCGCAATTACTCCCGCAGACAACAATTCGATGAAATGGAGAAAGCCACGTTGCAACCACTACCCACGCGGCGGTTTGAACTGCGTAATTCCGCCTCCGCTACCGTGATGAAGAATGGTCATGTATGCCTGAGCGTTGACAAGCATTATTACAGCGTTCCTTACGGACACATCAGCAAAAAAGTCCGCGTTCTATACAGCAAGTCCGTTGTCGAGATCTTCTACAAGTATGAATTGATTGCCTCTCACGAAAGAGTGCGAAGTGCCCACAATTATACCACAGACCCTTCTCATATGGCGACGCAACATCAGGTTCTGTCGGAATGGAACCCTGACTACTTCTTAGTGCAGGCTCGTAGTATCGGCAAAGAGGTCGAGTACTTCATAGCCCAGGTACTTCAGAAGAAACCACATCCCGAGCAAGCCTATAAATCTTGTCAGGGAATCCTATCCTTTGCGAAACGAGTTGGCCACGCGCGACTTATCAAAGCCTGCCAGCGAGCTCATGCTTACGGCTTATACCACTACCGCGCCGTTGAGGACATCCTGCAACGCGGCCTTGATCAATTTGATCTTGATGAGGAAAAGCAACTTCCTATGCCTGAACACACCAATATCCGGGGAAAAGATTACTACAGATAATCAATACTTCACTTTAAAATCTAAATACTATGAATGAACAAACACTTGAGAAAATGCGAACAATGAAGCTTTATGGTATGGTACGGAACTTCCGTACCAGCCTTGAATCAGTAAACAGTGAAAAGTATACTCCTGACGAGTTTATTGCTATGCTGATTGATGCTGAGTGGGACGATCGGTATAACCGGAAACTCTCCCGTAGCGTCAGGAACGCGAAGTTCCGTTACAAAGCCGCTGTGGAGCAAATCAACTTTGACGATCAGCGACTTGCCGTTAAGAACCAGGTACTGCGCCTGGCTGACTGTGGCTTTATCGACAAAAAAGAAAACGTGCTCATCACGGGGAGCACTGGCGTTGGAAAAAGCTACATCGCCTCCGCTATTGGCCACCAGGCTTGTTCAATGAGTTACAAGGTGCTTTACGAACACAGCTCTAAGCTCTTTGCACGCATGAAGAGTAGCAAAGCCGACGGAACTTATCTGAAGGAAATTACCAGAATCGAAAGGCAGGACCTACTAATCATTGATGACTTTGGTATCCAACCCCTTGATCAACAGAGTCGCACGATTCTCATGGAAATCATTGAAGACCGGCACGGAAAGAAATCAACTCTTCTCACTTCGCAAGTACCGATAAACCTTTGGCACGAAGTCATCGGCGAACAAACCATCGCGGACGCTATACTAGATCGCATTATCCATGACGCACAAAGGCTGGAACTGACCGGCGAGTCGATGCGAAAAAAAAGAGTTAACTTAACCCAAGAAACAACACAAAAAGACAACTGAAAACAACGGCCTTGATCACCGAAAAACTCAATGCATTTTTTACATTAAATTGTGAAGTAACTTTCAGTGGTCACTTTGATGCGAAAACTGGTGGTCACTTTGCGCGGAATCTCCACCCTTCGTCAAAGGCGTTAATTGCTCCCTAGAATTATCCATTAACGACGCCGATCTGGGCATCATCCCCGTCGCAGAAGGAGCGTTTGAATGCAAACTCACCAAAGGCACTTATGAGGAAATGATCAAACTGATTCAGTCTTTGTTGGATGCCGAATTGAGAGGATATCAGTGGTTGTATAATAATATGTGTGAGATTGATTTCTTATTCTCTCCCGGCGGTGGTTGGTGAACTAGGTTTCCAAATCCGGCTCCCTTTTTGTATGTTTGATTCATCAAAGGGATTATCGAAAATTCGCTTGATTTTGATGCTGGTGCCAATAGAGGCGCCACAATTTTGAGAACGATATAAAAAACAGATAGGCAGGCAGTTGTAAAAGTCACTTCACACCCTCCTCCTCTGCTAGAAACAGTACTAACTGATAGAATAAGCTTGCAAGTCGTTGATTTGCAAGCTTTTTTGTTTTCAGGGACCCACCATATTATTCACCGATTCTCATAATAAAGGTGCGTTAAGTGGTGCGTCTTCAAAATTCTTCAAAAAATGACGCACCGGTTTTGGTGTAACTCATTGAGTATCAAGTTGGCCAACCATTTTGGACTTGATTTGACCTGGCTGGACTATGGTGGCGGATGTTCTGTCTGACATCGGACGATGGATGTGGTCGCTCCGTTAATTTAGTAATTGAATAGATGAGAAGGCATAGCCCTTACACCTTACATCTATGCTTCCAACAATCCAAATAGAGTCATAGATCCAGATGGGATGGCTCCGAAGTAGCCTGTGGTACCTGCGTGATTGGTGCTTGGTCGGATCGTTAGGCTGAGTGAAAGCAACCATGCTGCTGATTCTGTACCTAAACGGCCACAATCGGAGATCGTTTATTTGTGCTCTAAACTCACTGATCTGGCGACAGACAAATTCTAATGGTGCTTTTCTGCCCGGAGAAGCAATACGCTTAACGTTCGAGAATCGTAGGACAGAATTACAATCGGGCGTGAGCTACTTCAGTGCAGAATTCACCCCGAAATGAAAGAAAAAGCAATGGAAAGCATTTCGCGATAGGCTCGGACATGCAGAATACCTGATTCATTCCGGACTGTAAAGAACGAATAAGTCATTTCATTTTGCATATTTGTTCCGCAATAAATAATAATTTGACATTGCTACGGACTTGGCGCGCTCCAGGGCCACGGCTGTAAGGGAAATTTATAACTAAAGGAGTGTAGATTCTTTTTTCTGGCTTCTGGCAAAGAACATATAAACAGTGAAAATAACTGACTTTGATCTTTTGAAACATACCTGCGAAGAAAACTCAAAACTCTCAGCGACCGTTGTTGATGATTTCATCATGAACTACGCTGCAGCCAAAGATGGTATCGGACGAGAGGTAGAAGCACTTCTGAAAAAATATAGACACGTTGACCTGAGTTTTCAGCCTGGCCTGGCGAACATGCTTATGGCACAATTCATAATTCATAAAGTTTTCAAGAAAGATGGGTTAATCAATAAGTACATGAACCGTCCTGAAATAAAGCGAAGACCTGCTGAAGAGCAAGCCTTCCTTCAGCATCAATTGAATAATCCGTGGAGGTTTTCTTTCAGCAAAATTATTGATTCACCTGCTCAGGATTTCTATATGATGGAAGACATGTTTACAGGCGAATGGTTTTTACTGTATTCGAGGAACGTTACTGTAACATTAAAGGAAGCGGGGGTGATGCTTTGGTTTAACCTTATCGCTTACAATGGGGCGTGCTGGCAATCGTATGGTCCGATAATCGGTTATACAAGCTTTGATGACGATGATATCTTTTTCTTTGGGACTGAGTTAAACAGGTTCATTACCGATGACGAAGATCTGGTGATTGATATTGAAAAAAATCCGATCCCCTACATGTTATTGCTTATCGGGAGCAGATACCCCATCACAATGAACAACGAAGATGAGCTTGTTCAATGCTATGCCGAACATATTTTGGAAGTTGAGCTTGATGTGAAGAAGCTGTCTGTCTCGTTTAAAGTTGAATACAACAAAGGCGTGTACAGGCTTGCATTGAATGAATGGGGCAATCCGCCGCATTTTGCCCTGGCGTATTATCAGGAAAGTCGACAAGAAGTTACTTTACACGCAATGACCGATCGTGGTTTCAAAAGCCTTGCTGATGCTCTGGTGATGAGTGGAGTTGCGATATCGAGGGAACCACAGCTTCGCGTTCATCCTTCCATGCTCGTTACAGCAGGAAAGATTTTAAAAAGGACTGTGCGCATTGATTCATTCGAGTCGCTCTTTGAGAAAAAAGAATCAAGAAAAGACAATGACGTAGTCGACAGAATGAATGCTCTTATTGGAAGAATTCTTCCTGATATAAATTCAGGCAGGACACCCGACCTCGAAAAGTTATCAAAGGAGTTTGATCTGGAGTACGAGGATGTGGAGACCGTCGTATCCCACATGGTGGAGAGGGTAGCTACATTAAGAAAGGGCAAAGGAAATGAATGAGGCAAGTCCCTTGGAACTATCTCCAATGGGAAGGATTCGTGGCGTGAATGAAATCGAGGGTCAAAATTCCCGATTGAAAAACGGAAATCTAACTGACTTACTATATAAAAATGGGAAACAAAATTTTAGCAAAAGACTCCGTAAACGCTGCAGCCCGAAGGTTCCTGACGTCGGATCAGCTTTATAAAAATAAAGTGATCGA
Organism: Bacteroidota bacterium; assembly: GCA_023417065.1. Lineage (GTDB taxonomy): Bacteria > Bacteroidota > Bacteroidia > Cytophagales > Cyclobacteriaceae > Ohtaekwangia. The sequence goes on along the minus strand of JAEZGH010000227.1, from coordinate 54,725 downwards.
TGAGATGTTTTCTGATCAGCCAGCGCTCATGGAATTTCTGAGGTACATTGACAAATCCGTCTCGAATGAGATGACCAAGGAGGTGACTATTCAACTAATGTGTATTTTCTATACGGCATTTGTATCACAGAATGTGAAGTTTAGAAAAATTGATTTCGATGAGATGTTGACTTTGGTTTCAAAGACAGCAGAGATGAAGAAGTATCTTCACAACCCAAATCATACGTTTGACGGCAAAGCTTTTGGAAAGTTCGTAGAACAATACCCACAGAAAGAAATACTCAATTACACCCACTTTGCTCTCAATAATCAATTTAATCTGCTTGTTACGAGTGAACGCGAAGCACTTTTCATTTTCTACATCATGAAGATATTCGGTGAGGCATTGGACGCGACCACCGTCTGATGGCAATATTAGTTCTGTATAACTCAGTAATCTATAATAGAAAAATGCTATGCTCAACTTCGATTTGGTTGAGTTAGAATTTCCGCCACAGAATCCGGGCACCACGATTGCTCATAGAGAAGAAGATGCGCGGTGTCTTTGTTGATAGGTGTTTCATTCTGGGGACGCGATGATACAAGGTTTCCTGGTTCGGCTACGTGATCTGAAGCACCTCGGTGTCTTGAATTAGCGAAACGGCGGGGCCGATAATTAGGATAATAAACCTGATGAATTTGGAACGATGAGAATAGAGGAAGTATTATTTCGAAGTGTGTTATGCTTTATCGTCTTCATTGGTGCAATTGAATTGTCAGGGCAAGATCAGATGGATGATAGGCTTATTGACAGCCTAATAAATGTGGGAGCATTTCCGATGGCACTTGCGGACGAAAATAGACGTATCATGACCCAAGCCACAAGGGATCGAACAATACTGTACTCGTATCAGTCAAGTCGGCAGGGTAAGCCTGGCGGGATTGATTTCTTTTCCGAAAGTGGTCCTATATATTATTCATATCCCTCTTTCGAGAGGCTTAATGGATATGTAACATCCGTTATTCCTACCGTGCATGTAGCGTTGAGCTATCCGTATACCCGTTTCTACCCTGGCGAAACGTATCCAAGCTTTTGCGTTCAATACGTTGTGCGAAATTTTGGTGATACCACTAACTGGAATATGAGTGATTTTATGGTCAATCTTTTGATTGAAGACGAGGAGAGCAATTTTGTTTTAAACGAACATTTTGGTCGCGTTCCGCTTAATAAGAGCCCAGAGGGATTTGCGTCGACAGTGAAACATGAAGTCGGCTATGGCAAAGGGAACCAGGTAACTATTTGGAGCCATGTGACCCCTAAGAATTACTTCTACACCATAGAAGTCTTGGATAGAAAAAAAGAGCCCTATGAATATATCAGCGGCAAAATAGGTTTCAGAAGCGTTGCGGTGCGTCAGGGGGAGGTAATTCTCAATAAATCTTCAATACGGCTAAAAGCAGCTGGATTCGATCCACTAAACTCATCATCAGATCTCTCCATGGTCGACAGATTGCGCGTACTGAAATGTGCAAACTTCAATGCCATTGTGCTGAAAAAACCTGCAACGACAGAATTATTGGATTGGTGTGACTCAAATGGGCTATATGTTGTTCAAGACTTAAATAGTGACGCGTTTCCAGACCTAGATGGGTTGCTCCAGTATTTCGTGGATGTGAAAGATCACCCGTCATTGATTCTATGGAACGATACCGGCTTGGAATCCGAAACACTGCGCATATTCAAGCGTCTTGAATTCGATCGACCTATTTTGAAGAATTTCAACGCATTCCAAATATTTGTTGAGGATTGGTTTTTACTCCAGCCGGAGGAGCAATTGGAGTTGAAGGATGAGTTGCAGCCATTCGCCTTTTACTATCTCCCACAGGAGGCAGTCTTGAAGATGTCGCTAAAGGACGGATTTCGGTTTTTGGAAAATTTGACGATTGAATGGGTAATATCAGATTCTATGGCTGTGCCGATTCGCTCAGGCACTATGGCGCTGCCACCTTTTCTTAAAGGTCAGGCCGCAGTGTCGTTGCCTGAAGATGCGAAAGCATTTTCCGAGGGTGAATTCAGATACGATTTCAAAATATCGGTAAACAAGGATTGTTATCCCTACGATTATGGTCATGTTGTTGGCGAAGGTAGCTTTCGGTTCCTTCGAAGGGAAGATAAATTGATCTACGAGACGGATTAGCCCTCGGGTTGAAGACACAGGCAATCGGAGCGGGCAACAGGCAACGGGAGGCCTGCTGCTCCACAGACTTCCTCAATGCACGTACACAATTACCCAGCGGAACGGTCATCGACGCAGGTATACTATTGATTCATTAAGCTATTGAACAGGCGTACAGTTTACGGCGACGCCTGAGCAGTAAATGATCAAAGAATACTTATGGACAGATTAAAAAATAAAGTTGCCATTATCACCGGGGGAGCTACCGGTATTGGCGAAGCGATCAGTAAGAAGTTTGCGAAGGAAGGAGCTGTAGTCATTGTAAATGGCTACCCGGAGGATCCCGTGAATGAAGTGGTTGATGAAATCAACAAGGATGGCGGAAGGGGCGCTGCATTTGCTGCTGATATCGCTGTTGAAGAGAATGCGAAAGAATGCATCGCGTTTGCAAAGCGAATGTACGGTCAGCTCGACATCCTGATCAACAATGCGGGAGCGTTTCCGGAGATGAACGAAATCAGCGACTACTCCACCGAGGCGTTTGAGTATATGATCAAGAACAATGTCAAGTCTGCGTTTCTGATGACGAAGTATGCAATCCCTGAGTTGCAGAACACCAAAGGCTGCATTGTGTTTGCAGGCTCTGAGTCAGGAGCGTTAGGGCTTGCAAAGAACGCGCCTTATGGCGGAACGAAGGGCTTCATGCATGCCTTTATGAAAGGCGTAGCCGTGGAGCAGGCGCAGTATGGCGTTAGAGCCAATTGCGTGTGTCCTGGTCCTATCGACACAGCCTGGACGCGCAGGAGTAAAGGTCCCATGACAAAAGAAGACGAGCAAATGATGACCTCAGCTACACCGTTGGGCCGTCGCGGAACACCTGAAGAAGTAGCCAACGTATACTTGTTCCTTGCCTCCGACGAAGCCTCGTATGTAACCGGAGCAATGTATCCCGTTGACGGTGGCGTCACTGTGTCGAAAGGTCCTGTGGGTAAGCAGGCCAAGCGTTCCGTTACCAAAGAACCAAAAGGCGAACTCGACCTCGATCATTCGATGGAGGGCGCTACGGATATGAAGAGGCGTTGACAATTTACGTTTCGTTTTGTTTGAAGGCTACGCTGCGAAAGTGGTGTAGCTTTTTTGTTGGGGTATGAGGTGACGTGGATTGGGTCAAGGACATCGATCCCATTCGATTCGTGTGATTCAAGGCGCTCTCATCTCTATCCTATAGCCTTCTTTAAAACCTTAGAAATCAGGTTCATAGATCACTTGAATTTGCTGGTGGATTTTGTACATTCGCTTGAGCCATCCATATTACTCTTGGCTTGATGCGGATAGGCTATTGTATATTAACCCCCGACCTATGCCTCCCAAAAAGACCTCAAAGGCGGCTGGTGCTGCGTCCTATTCCAAACACTCTAAGGCTACCTGGATTGCACGAGACCATAACGAAACACCAGAGTACAGACTTCTTAGAGGATATGCGCTTGACCCGGGATTCAGCACCCAACTCCAAACAATGTCGGTCAATGAAGTCGTTTATAAGATACCCTGGGAAGACGTAACTCCGGGACCCGTTGGAGAATATTTGGAGGTAATAGATGTTGACCCCGCCAGCAATTGCTTTTATGAACCTGTTGACCTCGACAGCAAATTAGTTCTTGGACAACAGGGACTAACTCCGAGCGAAGGTAATCCGTTGTTTCATCAGCAAATGGTTTACGCAGTTGTGATGAAGACGATCCGTCATTTTGAATTTGCTCTTGGAAGGAAGCTCATCTGGCGTCATCGTGAAAAGCATCAAATCAAAAATGCAGACAAACTTGGGCTCGAGAATCGTCTACGACTTCAATTTGTACGGCGCCTGCGCATTCATCCCCACGCCATCCGGGATTCAAACGCATACTATGATCCTGAAAAGGTCGCGCTGTTGTTTGGATACTTCACTGCGCAAGATCAAGTCCAGGGAGCTAATCACCCCGGTGGAGTTGTTTTTACCTGTCTCTCGCCAGACGTCGTTGCTCATGAGGCGACGCACGCGATACTCGACTCTTTACACAATCGGTTTATCGAGGATACTGATGCTGACGTTGGCGCATTTCACGAAGGGTTCTCCGACATCGTAGCCTTGCTTCAACGCTTCACCTTTACAGAGCTTGTCGAACATCAGCTTGCAACCACACAAGGGCGACTCGACAGATATAGCGTACTCGGGGAGCTGGCCACCCAGTTCGGTATGGCATTACAAGATGAGCGTGGTGCATTGCGCGGCGCTATAGGGAAAGCGAATAGGAAGGGCCAATGGGTAAAGTTGGAGCCTGACCCTAACGAATACAAAAACACATTCGATCCTCACGACCGGGGTGCGCTGCTTGTAGCAACAATTTTCGACGCTTTCCAGAGATTGTATGATCACAGAACACAAGACCTCATACGAATTGCTAGCAATGGAACGGGAGAACTGCCGAAAGGAAGTATTAGTCCGGATTTGGTGAAAAGACTCGCCGCGGAAGCGTGCGCTATTGCCGCGCATTTGCTGCATATCTGCATTCGTGCCCTGGATTATTGTCCGCCCTGCGATATCCGGTTCGGTGATTATTTACAAGCTTTGATCACTGCCGATATTGATGCAGCACCTGTGGACGAGAACGGGTATCGTGTAGCTTTAATCGAGGCCTTTCGGGCGCGGGGAATTTTTCCGGACAGAGTGAATACACTCTCTACAGAAAGTCTTCGCTGGTCGAGACCAGTATTCAACGACAAGGAGAGCGATCTTTTCGCCGAGTTAGCGGCATTCCTAAAACCGGAGGTACTGAAGCTGGCTCAATTGGAGGAGAGAGAAGAAATTTTTGTGAAGAGCCATATCCTTCAGGCACGATTATGCGAATTCATCAAGAAAAAGATCAAAGGTGGAAGCGATGAATGGGATTCGTTTTTGTCCAAACTTGGACTAACTGCAAAGCCAGTAAAAATGACCTACGATGCTGTGTCGTACACCACGCCCGTGCCGCTCCTTGAGGTACACAAAATCCGGCCTGCATTCCGAATAGGCCGCGAAGGCAAACAAATTTCGCAGGTGCTTGTCGTGCTGTCGCAAACAGCGAAATTTCCCAGAGAAGTAGAAAATCCTGCGACCGGCGAAATGGAAACTGAAACAATCAAATTTCGCGGTGGATGTACGCTTATAATAAGCTTTGGCGCTATTGATCAACTGGAATATGTGATCTGCAAGAATATTCGAAGCGAATACCGTTTCGGAAGGCAGATGGAATATCAGCAAAATAAGGAAGATTCCAGCTTAGGGCTCGCAACCTATGCAAGAGGTGAATCCGACAAATACGATCTAAGTTTCAAGGAACTCCATTTTCACTCTTAATGGCGGTACCCTATGGCAAAAGCAGGAAAATCGGAAACGAAAATTAGCATAAGAATGTACAGAGTCGGGGAACTTGGCGATTGCTTTCTCCTGACCGCCGTTCATAAATCAATCATCAGACACTTGCTCATAGATTGTGGATCTTTTCGAAATGGTAAGAATTCGGTAGATCGCATGCGCGCTATCGCTATGGACATTCAGAAGAAAGTTCTTGCCGAGGGTAAGCGATTGCATGTTGTGGCTGGCACACATCAACACAATGACCACGTAAGCGGCTTCGTGCATGCGAAAGACATTTTTGAAAAGATGAAAATTGAACAAGTATGGCTTTCGTGGTTAGATAACCCGCGCAGCAAAGTGGCGACAACGATTGGCGAGGAACATTTAAAGCTCCGTGCCGCACTCGACAAGAGTTCGGAGGAGTTGAAGGCATTGGCAAGGAAAAGAGCGGCACGCGGGGCCAGCCCTTCTGCACTGAAACATTTGAGCGAACAAAAGGTGTTAGTGGACCAGCTTCTGGGTTTCTTTGCAGCGCCCGCACTTCCTTCGGAAGGTATTCGCATTCTAAAAGGTATCGGAGAAAATGACGTTGACTACCTGAACCCGGGAGATCTGCGCGTGATCCCGGGGATACCGGCAAGCGAAATCAAGATTCACGTGTTAGGTCCTCCGCGCGACCAGGAGCTGCTCTACAGAAAGGATCCTCGCAAAGGCGAATCATATGATCACAAGCTGCACGCGATGAATTCAATGTCCAAACACTTCCTTCAGGCAGTTTCTAACCAATTGAAAGGTGCAGAAAATGAAGAGTATGACTTTCCTTTTAACAGAACATACAAAAGATTCTCAGGGCCTTCTAAAACATGGAGTAATCATCTGAAGGAAGTTGTGAAATCCTACAACGTTCCAGACAATGCATGGAGAAATATTGATGATGACTGGCTGGAACAGGCGTCGCGCCTGGCGCTATACATGGACACGTTTACCAACAACAGTAGTCTTGCATTGGCAATTGAGCTGGTGAAAAGTGAAAAAGTCTTATTGTTCGCAGCTGATGCCCAAACCGGCAACTGGTTGTCATGGGAAAAAGTGAAGTTCAAGGACAAAAATGCAAGCGTGGACAACCTCCTTGAGCGGACTGTTTTTTACAAGGCGGGACATCACGGAAGCCACAATTCCACGCTGAAGCCGATTTTTGAAAAGATTACCGGGAATGAACTTGTTGTCATGATTCCTGTGGACAAGACTGATCCAAACATTCGCAAGACGGGTGGCTGGAAAATGCCTGCCGCGAAACTATTCGATCGACTGAAAGAAAAAAGTGAAAACCGGGTGCTGCGAATGGATGAAGGCTACGCCAGGAATTGTGAACCAAAGGGACGGACCAACCAATGGTCGAGAGTCGGCAAAGTAGATATCACTGACCTTTACATTGAATACACTATTTCGTAGTACGATGAAACCACTGCAGGTAGCGCTGGCATTCTCTGGTGGCGGATTCAGAGCCTCGGCTTTCGCGTTGGGAACTTTGTCGTATCTCCATCGGATTCGTGTTGGTGATCGGAGTCTTCTGAGCTACGCAGCAGTGCTGTCAACTGTTTCGGGGGGCACAGTCACGGGGGCAAGATATGCCTTAAGTCTCGCCCGGAATGAAGATTTCGAAATATTCAATAAGGCAGTGTATGATTTCATGACGAACACCGACCTGGTGAGTCTTTCTCTTGAAAAACTTTCGGACAGACGTCACTGGCAAGGCAAAAGAATTCTGAGTCTTATCAATGCATTCGCGGACATATACGACAAGTATCTGTTTGATAGTGCCCGATTCGGCGAACTTATGCGCGATGATCTTCATTTGCGCCACATTTGCTTCAACAGCACTGACTTTTCGAATGGTCTTCAGTTTCGTTTCCAGTGGAGCGAGAAGGTTATAAACCCGGGCGACCAAGAACCGGAACGCGGAATTATCGGCAATAATTATTTCTGTGTTCCAGAAAATGCTGCAGCCGAAATTCGTCTCGCTGATGTGCTTGCTGCGTCTTCCTGTTTTCCCGGTGGATTCGAGCCGATAAATTTTCCATCTGATTTTATCTCAGAGACGACGCCGCGTCTTCAGACGCTGATGGAAAATGCCCACTATCCTGTTGGCCTGATGGATGGGGGCATTGCGGATAACCAGGGCATCGAGTCCATACTTCTCGCTGACGAACGGATGCGGAGGAATCAGCCTGGCGATGGTCGTGCCCTGGACTTAGTAATCGTCACCGACGTAGCCAGTCCTTTTATGGAGAAGTATACGGCGAGCACACCGGCGGCCACCACGTTCTTTAATTCGTTGACACCGGCATTGGTGTTGACAATTAACACTATTCTTCTCGCGGCCGCCATCTCGGGTATCGTTTTCGCTTCGCAAAATGGCGATGTATGGCTGATGGCAGGAAGTGCCGTCGTTGCAACATGTACGACGATGGTTTACTTTCTAGGTATGTTTCTGAAACGACTACCTTTAAGATTTGAAGTGCCGGAATCTTTTCTGAGGCCACTAAGTAAACTCCTCCGCCTCGAGTTCGGCGTATATCATAACCTCGTGGCGAATCGCGTGAACTCAACCTTAAAGCTTATCAATGAAGTTTTTTTGAAGCACATCCGGCGTCTGAACTATAGAGTTTTATACAGGGACGCATCCTGGAAAAATCGTGTAATCATGAATGCCATATACGAGCTAAAAGATGGAATCAGGATTACTGCGCAAAAATTCGATTCGGCAAAGTTGACCCCGGAGTTGAAAGCTTCACCCGCCATAGTTGAGGTAGTTACCAGGGCGTCGTCGATGGGGACAACCTTATGGTTTACGGACAAGGAAATCAAAGACAGAATGCCTGAGGCGATTATTGCCAGTGGTCAAATTAACACGTGCTGGAACTTGCTTGAGTATGTTGAGAAATTAAAGGCTGATCCTTCAAATACCAACGACAACCACCGTTTGCTGCTTGAAATTGCTGCACAGCTGCGAAGCGACTGGGCAATGTTTATGAACGATCCCTATTTTCTGACCAACAGTTCCGAGCGTTCGGATAAACCAAAACAATCGTGATGGAAGTAAGAAAGAAGAATATTATTATTTGTTGCGATGGAACCGGCAACCAGCTTGGTGAAACCTATTCGAACGTTGTCAAGATTTACACCTGTCTGACACGCCACGATCAGAGACAGGTCGCATATTACGATCCGGGTGTAGGTACGATGAGTGATCCTAACGTGGTAACGCCATGGTCGAAAATGTTTAGTAAAGTAGCGGGGATGGCCTTTGGAGTAGGCTTAAAGAAAAACGTGTCAGAAGCATACTGATACCTGATGGAATATTATGAGGAAGGAGACTTGATTTGTATGTATGGTTTCAGCCGCGGAGCTTATACGGTAAGAGTCCTTGCCGCAATGCTCCACGTATACATTCGTTCTAAAAAATAATGTTGCCAGTAAAATGCATGCACCCAGCAAGAGACCATTTATGGGAGACATATTTGTAATCATTAATCGCGGCAGTTTTTCGACGACGTCCGACTTTGCAGCATTAACTCACTTCAACGACAGGGCGACCTTTGTCGGCGAAGAAACCGGGGGAAGTTATGCCGGAAACACCAGCAATTATACTTTTTTGATGACGCTTCCAAATACAAAAATTAGGATTAACATCCCGGTAGCCCGATATCAGACAAATGTCACGCCCGAGAGTTTTGGGCGTGGAATCATTCCTGATATTTCCGTCCAGTATTCGATTGATGATTATCTGAATGGGGTCGACAAAGACCTGGAGACAATATTGAGTATAATCAGGAAAGCGAACTAACCAGATCTTGGAAACTGGAGCAGGTTAATGAAGACAGCCTCTGACAGTCTATTTTAAGGATGGGCGCTGTTCATCGATCGTGAATAACCTCCACCATCTGATCTATCGCATGTTTTGATTCTTCCAAATTCGTCACAGCCATCCACATGTGGAACATTTTGGGATATTCGTAATAGTTCAAGGGGATGTTCAGGCTGCGCAAATGTTGTTTGAGCTTTCGCGCGTCTGGTAAGAATACGTCATGCGTGCCTATGAACAAAGATATTGGCGGGATGTCTGAGAAGTCGCCGTAGATAGGGCTAACCTTCGGATCCCTGGGGTCCAGGTCTTCAGCGTAAGCCTGTCCCGCCATGCGAAGTCCGTCAATACTCAAGAGTTTGTCCTTCCTATCGACGTTGCCAATCTCCGGATTGCTCATCGTGATGTCAAGCCATGGCGAATTCAGGATGACCTTTGATGGCAGAGGCGTGCCCTTATCACGCAGGTGTTGTGTAAATCCGAGGGCGATTCCGCCTCCCGCGGAGTTGCCGATGAAGATGACGTCATCACTCGAAATGTGATTTAAAACAATTTGATATAGGTCGTCAAAGTAGTCATATACGTTCTTATAATTCGCGGAAGGTGCCAACGGATAGTCGGCAACCAATATTCTGAAGTTTGTTTTGGTGGTGAGTTCCCGTACAAAGTTCCAATCATACCTGGTCATATTGGAGATGTATCCTCCTCCATGGATATACAGTATGATCTTGTTTGTGATCCCTCCATCAGGTGTGACTAGCCAGGCTTTTCTATCGTTCACGTCGATTTCTCTCACATTAAACTCAGCGGTTAGGGTTGCCGGGATGTTTGCTGCTTCGGTTTGGAAATGTCCGTTCCGCATTGCCTTTTTGAGCCCATTCTTTTTACCAGCAATTGCCATCAGCGTTTGCAGACACCGTGATCTGAAACTTGCCGGATGTTGATAAATATAATCGATGCATGTGTCGACGTGACGCGACTGTGGAGCCTTATCCTGAGCGTACATAATGTTAGCGGGAATCAGAAGTGAACAAATGAAAAGTTTCATTCCTTTTTGATACAAAAGGAACATATGCTTATCGTTCGTGCAATGAATCCAGGTTAAGAAATGCGTTTCCTTATCCGGCTCAGCGCCTGCGGGGTTACCCCGATGTAAGAGGCGATGTATTGAAGTGGAATGTGCTTTATCAAATTAGGCTGCTCCGTGAACAATCGCAGGTATCGCTGTTCTGCACTTTCGTTTAAAAAAGACAGCTCACGGCGAGCTTTCTCCAGGTACATACGTTCGCACGCAAGTCTGCCTACGATGTTTCCGATTCTGGTTTCGCGGTAGAGCGACTGGACATCATCATAAGAAAGGCGCCACAATACGGTATCGCTAAGTGCCTGGACGCAGTAACTGCTGGGTTGGCGTGTCAGGAAAGAATCGTATGCGCCCATGAAGTCGTCGGCGAAGGTTAATTCGAAGGTGATTTCTTTGTAGTCGTCCTTGGGGATAAAATACCGGACGATACCTGTCTCTACGTATGAAACAAAGTTTTCAACTTGTCCCACTTCCAGCGTGAAGGCTTTTTTCGGAACGTCATACCGCGAAAACCTGGATGATACAATTGTCCATTCCTGGTCGGACAAATCAGCGTATTGCTGAAAAAACGTTCGGATTCGTTCCACTTGTCTTAAGCGTTAGGGTATCGACAGTTGCTCGTTGAGGGACGACATTCAAGAATTAAAAGGTGCGTTGTCAATTTTTGGAAGCTTGTTCCCAACCCGGATATGGATCGTATTATCGTTGAAGGAAAAGAAGGCGTAATCGGTTATTGCATAATGATCGGAGAGGTTTTTCGATAGATCGGATAGTGCACCATGGGTCCTGCCTGCATACACGCGGCACAGAGTTAAAGTAAAGCAGACTAGACTTCTCACTCTTTGGTTAAAATATTGGAGTGTTGATTTCATGTTGGTTCAACGTGATTGAGATGAGAATTGGTTTAAACTGCCCAACAGTGGGCTTATGCGGCCTTTTATGAAAAGATCAACCCCTGTTGTCGAAGCAAGTTAGTGGCGCTTTTTTGCTAATGAAGATAAGTGTAGCATCGGACTTCTAAAGCGATCAGGTGTGTGATTGAGTGGGCTTATCCATTCAAGTTGCAGGTGGCCATTTCTTTGTATCTACAAAATGCATTAACCCAACGCATCTGCTCAACACTTCTGCACTCGAGTTCAAACAACCTCGGTGATGCGACAATCAGACATATACAGCGAGCCCTGCTTGTTGCTACATTCAGTCGGTTCGGATCAAACAGGAAACTCATTCCGCGCGGCACATCTTCCGCGCTGGAACTCGTCATGCTATAGATAACAATCGGCGCTTCCTGCCCCTGAAATTTGTCAACGGTGCCGACGGAAAGTTCAGGCAGCGCAACTTTGAGTGCATCCACCTGAAGGTTGTAAGGTGCCACGATCAGAATATCTTTTGCAGTGATTGGCCTTTCCCTGCCCTGTTCATCTTTCACGCGCACACCCGGCGCGAGCAGCTCAGATACGAGTTCCTTTATCCTGGTGATTTCTGGTTCGCAATAGCTTTGGCAATCATTATGTTCGACGGCGACATAGTTCAGTCCCTGACGCCGGAAGTTTTGCGCGCCGAGAATAGCCTGATTCTCCAATCCGGAAATGCAGTCGAGCCTGCCTTCATAGAAAATTTCGGAAGTGAACCTCTTGATAGACGGATGTAGTCTACGAGTTGTGCCGATGAAAATTCCTTTATCTGGGGGAATGGTCTTATTTGCTCCAAGCAAGTGCGCCAGCGCGGAGACATCAGCCCCTTCCGGATGAACGGCTTGTTGCGGCTGCTCCAGTTGGCCCGGATCACCAAGCATAATGAGATTCTTAGCGCAACGTCCCGCGGCGACAACCTGTGCCAGCGACATTTGTCCGGCTTCGTCGATGAATAAATAATCAACGCTGTCTTCAAGGTCTTTGTTGGCCCACAGCCATGCCGTTCCGCCGATGAGAAAGCGTTTGTCGAAGTGTTTCATAGCCGACTTTGCATCCGTGATTTTCTTAATGTGGTCTGGATTGTGATCGGCTTTGTGGCCCAGGTTTACTGTGATATTCTCATCTGCACCAAGCTCCGCTACCTTTTCCAGTAACTTGATGATTACCTTATGGCTTACGGCTGTAATACCGATTCGCTTTCCTTTCTTGTAAAGGTCGAGAATCATATGCGCAGCTGTGTAGCTCTTTCCGGTTCCCGGCGGACCTTGAATAGGCAGGACGCTGTGGTCAAGAGCAGATGCGAGTCGTGTTGCTCCGGCAACGATGTCTTCGTCCGTTGAAAGAAGAGCTTCGCCGTTCTCCTGACCGACGCGTGGACTTCGCTTCATAAGCAGGTCCTTCAACGGACGGAATTGCCTTCCCGTGAATCCTTCATCCAATACATGATACGCAAAGCGCATGATCGACTGCTCCAACGTCGTTTTGCGGATCATACTTTTAAAAACAATTGCCTTAGGACGCAAATCAGCTGTTTCCTGTTTGTGATTGATGATGATCCAGCGCTCCGCGCGATTGAGTTCATAAAGAGTCCCAATTTGTTGTGCCGCCAATTCATGGACTTCAGCCCCGTCTTTAATTGAGGATAATTCCTGATGCGGAAATCTGTAGCGGCGAAGAGATTGCTTATCTGTTCCCGGCATAATCTCCTCGAATTCGAGATTGGCGATGGCTTCCTTTTCATCAAAAAGATCGGTGTATTCTAATTCCATTCGACGGTAAAACTCCCAGAAAACGTTCTTGTCTTCTCTTTGGAAGTAGTGGATCATGTGTGCGAGAAGCCATTTTGCCTTTTGTTCCTCTGAACGGTGATTTTCGTCGGCAGGAATGCCTTCGATAAGGTAGCTCACAAGTTCCTGACGTTTCAATTCTGCGTCCGACTGCTCTTTGGATGGCAGGCCTTCGTTTGGAATACCACGTGTAACCTGGAATCCGTTGGCTATTTGCTGATCGCGAAGAGTCTCCAGCCAAACGTGAAGCGCATGTGTTGCGCGACAGTCGTCTTCATTATAGCCGCGGACCGTTTCTTTGATCTGGGGATCGAGCAAGCTTGTATTCTTCGATTCCAGTGCATACTCCATCGCGCGTCGTGCAGGCCCCGCATTGATCAGTGGCACACTCCTTTCAAATCCGGCAAATAATTCAAGGTCTTTCAGGCTGTATCGCTCTACGCTGGCGAAGATCGCCTCTCTCGAAACCACAAGCAGATCGATAAACCGTTCGCCGCGAAGCAATCGGTCTACATTTTCGAGATGCATCCCGTATCGAAGCATGAGCCGTTTTAGCGCACTGGGTTCGTAGTGATTGTAATGGTAGATATGCATTCCCGGGAAGCGTGACCACCGGTCCATGACAAATTGGATAAACCAGTCGAACGCCGCCTTTTCCTCTTCAGGGTTTTCGGCCCAACGATGTTCATAGACGAAATCACCCTTATCGCTCTTGTAGACGACACCAAACAGATATTCGAGTCCACCGTCCTCATAGAATCGATCACCTTCCAGATCAAAATACAAGTCGCCGGCATCGGGCTCCATAAGCCGGTTCAGGCCGGTTTCCAGATTGAAGTCTCTGAATTCTTTTTCCTTCAATCCTGTAAGTCGCCCCTTATACTGGATCTTCGCCTGGCGATGAATGTTATGAAACGTCTGAAGGCTTCCACGTTCAGGTTTATTATCCAGTGGTTGGTCACGCAGTGCGAAATCTTCGAGTCTGGTGACTTCTAGTTTGTTCAGTTCGCCAATGTGCATCCTGCGGATCCCTGCAATAAGAGAAAGATGATCATCCGCTTTTCTCTTGTTTCGACACGTCTCCCACCAGTTACACACGTGACAGTGGTCCGTGGGATCAGGATACGTTGCCGGCGTTTCTTCGACGCTTTTTATAAGGCTTGACTTCACCTGGCGGAAGTATGCGCTGAAATCATGGTACCGGAATTTTTCCGGGTTCACAAATTCGTCGGGCTTGATTACATACATTATCTCTGGATCGTCGCCCTGAATCTTAGCGACAATCTCAGAATACAAACACAGCTGGAGAACCGTTCCGGCCTTTGTATCCTGAGCAAGTTTGGTATCCTGGACTTCGTAAGACCAGCTGCCCAGGTTCTTTGATGGTTTGTCGACCCTGACAAGAATATCGGCGCGGCCGGTCCATCGTCCGTCTCCCAGTGGCGCCTGGACAATGACGTCATACCCGTCTTTCATCGCCTTTACCGTCTCTTCAAAGGGTGTACCGATAGGAAATTCAATGACGTTTTTTCCCGAGGATTTCAAAAAGGATACGTAAGCCTTCTCGTGTTCCTCGCCACGCTCTCGAAGCAACTCCAATGACGGGTCATTTCGGAATGGTTTATCAATCTCCTGGTTGATATGTTTAATTTCAAGCTGTGTAAGATGCCTGCAGCCCAGGTGAGCAGAGAGGTCGGAGGGAGTGAGTGTGATTATTCCTTTTCGCAACTTCATGGCTATCGGCAAAGTTAGGTTTTAATTGTTCCGTTATCTGCTTATCTAAAGTATAAAATATCAGGCACAATCAAATTCCTGCGCCGAGCCGATGCATTAGGTAATTATGTGTTTTGTACAATTTGGTATCTAAGAAAACGGCGAGCCATAGCCAAATGTAGTAAGTGACACGGCCAGCGTAAGCAAAGAAGCGAAATGCTTGCAGGTTGCCTGTGTTTTCAAAATAATTTCTGCTACGACACTACTTGACGCATTCGTCGCCTAGTTTCGTGACAAAAAATCGAAAATGTCTGACGTGAAGGCGATTTCTCTGAAAAAAGTATATGATGCGCTCGGTGATAACGTGGTTTGGAGCCGTGTATATACCGCGTATTTCAATGCAATTCCATGCGTGATGAAGCTGGTTGATATAAGCATATCTCGAGCGCTCCCTTTTTTGACCAAACTTTTGTCGGAAAGGTCGGTTTACGTTCAAAAGCATGACATGTACCATGTAAAAACCGGGATCAAACGCGAAGAAACTGCCTTCGTGCTGAACGATGGACTTATTGTCGTTGCAACTTTCGAACGGCAACAGATTGATATTTATTACAGTTCTAATGAAGATGGCGCCCTGGCGATTCTTGAGGCGTGCAAGGGTTTTGCAAATATTCGCGATGGCAAAGAGATGTTTATAGTTGTGCGGGACTTCGGATTAAACCTGCAGTCTCTCCGGCTTAACACAATTCCCTTTTCGCTTAATGATAACTATAACGACGATCTGATTCCTGTGCATGAGGTTATCAAGACATCGCTTGAAGAAGAAGACAGAAGTGGATTGATTCTTCTTCATGGTATTCCCGGAACTGGTAAGTCGACTTATATCCGGCATCTGGCAATTGAATCCTCCAAGAAAGTGATTTTTTGCCTCCAGGGCTGGCGTGCAATCTCGACAATCCGGAATTAGTCGGGTTGATTATGTCGAGCCGGAATTCGATTATCATTATAGAAGATGCTGAGGAATTGATTGTCTCCCGGGATGGGGCACAGAATTCAAGTATATCGATGCTCCTGAATCTTACGGATGGTCTTCTGGGGGCGTGTTTGGGGATTCAGTTTATCTGCACATTTAACACTCCGTTATCTAATATTGATCAAGCTCTTATGAGGAAAGGGCGTTTAATCGCACTGTATGAGTTCAAAGCTTTGGAACCTATGAAGGCGGCGAATCTGATTGTCAAGCTCGGGCGATCCGAAGCGTCATCGGAAGGAGCAATGACGCTTGCGGATATTTATCATCTTGATAGCCCTGGGTATGCGGCGTGTTGGGAGTCGCGGAATATCGGGTTCTCGATAGTTTGATGGTGTTGTATATGGGGTGACAATTTCTAAAGGTCATGAATGATGATTTGAATTTATACATCCACGTGTCCTGCCCTCCAGGTGTTGTCACCTGGAGGCGGACAGGGAAAGGAGTGCGCGTAATCGATGCAGCATTTCATCGTCTGCACTGTGCACGGATGTTGATAAAGTTTGAGCCGGGATCCCTTTCATTTCCATTGTGGAGCATCTGCCCATGGCATCTCCCCGACGATAAGGTTGATAAGGTTGGGTGGTAATTTTCGATGTTGTTACTAAGGTTGATAAGGTTGGGGAGTAGTTCTTTGTGAGCTACTAAGGTTGATAAGGCTTGCAGGTAAACTATTAATTTGGAGAAATAGGGCTATTCGCCCGACAATAACTTTATGTCTGAAACGCCGTACTGCTCTTTAATTGCTTTGCAAACTTTCTCAGTGTACTTGAGCGCGCCAGTCACATTAAGGTGGTTTGCATCGCTGAAGTATTCTGCTTTTGCAGAGAACGCGGGCTCGTTCGAAAAGTTCAGTACGGTAACTCCATCCATCTTCATGAGGTATTCGATGGTCGACGTCGATTTGACCAGTTTTCCATAATCAGGAGAGATCACTAAAAAGACCCTGGTTCCGCTATTGGTAAGATCTGAAATAAATTCTTCAAAGAGTGTCAGTGTTTCCTGATTGAATTCGCGGGCAGAGCTATGTGCAACCATGTCGACTTGTCCCGGAGCCATCATAGACTCACGAGCTTTCCAGCCTTTGTCTTCCTTTTTGCCATCGAGATTCTTCAACGCGTATGGGCGCAATAAGTAGTAGAAACTTGAATTGAACGTATATACGTTTGAGAACAGGTAGAACTTTTCAAATGGCGAAATTTTATTGATGATAGGCCTTATTGCACTATTCTCCTGGTAGAATGGTCGCAGGAAGCCAGCGCGTTGAATTCCTTCAGTTAAACCTTCAGACAAGAAATCGGTTTCGACGTTGACGACTACAATTTTTGGTGTATAGCGCGCCAGGATGCCCTTTTCCATAGCACACCAGAAAGGCAACGTTTGACCGCCCCGTCCGGTATTCCAGCAACTGAGATTTAGTGTCTCTTCAAATATGCGGGGAACATAGTTAGTTTCAGCTCTGGAACTTCCCAGGATTATTATGTCTTCATTGCACTTGTTGAGACTGTAATCAGCTTTGAAATACCTTCCATCAGGCGATGATTTCAGGGCCTTCCTGAGGATTAGGCCAATGCAGTAATCAGCTCCCACCAGCGCAACAGCGACCACCACTAAATTTCTTATTACCCTTTTCATTTTACTCAGAACTGGAAATAAATAAACTGCCCGCTATCAAAGACGCCGAATCCGACGATATATAAAATAATAAATGCGATGGATGCATATCGAACAGCACCGTACTTATTTGTAAGTAATCCCATATTTGGATAATACTCGACGATAAAATCGTTCAATAGCAAGAGCAGGATTGCTGCAACGGAGAACAGGAAGATTCCTATGTCGCCGACATAAAATCCGTGCCCAGCGTTCGTAACAATCCTGTTTATAATTTCAAACGCCTGCCCTGCAGACGCAGCTCTGAAGAATATCCAGGCGAAACATGTTAAGGCAAAGACCAACGCCATGGCGGCTAGTCTTGGCAATTTCACTTTGTTGAACAGTCTTTCAACAATCTGATAAAAACCATGCAAGGCACCCCATATTATGAACGTCCAGTTTGCGCCGTGCCAGAATCCGCTCACAACAAATACAGTGATGAGGTTAAGATAAGTTCGGGCGTTCCCCTTCTTGTTTCCGCCGAGGGGGATGTATACATAGTCCCGGAACCAGGTTGACAGAGAAATATGCCAGCGGGACCAGAAATCTTTGAATGAAATCGCGAAGTAGGGGCGTCTGAAATTCACCATGAGATCAAATCCGAAGAGTTTAGCTGTCCCAATTGCGATAAGCGAATAGCCTCCAAAGTCGCAATAAATCTGGATAGCAAAAAACACCGTTGCTACGATAAGTGTAGTTCCTGAGTGCATTGCTATTTCTCCGTAAACATCGTCAACATACAACGCAACCCGGTCTGCAACGACCATTTTCATGAATAGTCCCCAAAGTATCAGCTTTAGCCCCGAGGAAAGCTCTTCATATTTCAGCAGGCGATGGACGTAGAACTGCGGTAACAGGTGGGTGGCTCGTTCAATTGGGCCGGCTACGAGTTGAGGGAAGAAGCTAACAAATGCAGAGAATGCGATGAAGTCTGAAGTCGGTTTCAGTTTTCTTTTATATACGTCGATGGTATAACTCATTGTTTGAAACGTATAGAAGCTGATCCCCACGGGAAGGATGATATCCAGAGAACTTGCCCTGATTTCGGTTCCAAACAATGAAAAGGCGGTAATGAAATTATCGAGGAAGAAGTTGTAGTATTTGAAGAATCCCAGGAATCCAAGGTTTGTAATCATGCTGACACAAAGGAGTGTCTTCCGGCGAGACTCGCGCTGTTCATTCTTTAATTTAATTCCCACGAAAAAGTCCACGACGGTACTGAAGAATATCAGGGAGAGAAACCTCCAGTCCCACCATCCATAGAAGAGGTAGCTTGCGGCTACGATAAAAAGGTTCTGCAGCATCAAATTCTTATTGAGCACGAACCAATAGATCACAAAGACTATTGGCAGGAAGATCGCGAAGTCGATCGAATTGAAAAGCATTCGGCTAAGTTAGGATATGGATGATCTTATTTAAGGGACAACGACCCAGCGTGTTTAAACTTCACTTTCGTCTCAGGAGTGGGTTTTAAATTCGCAGCAAATCTCACTTGATTTCATAATCAACACAACACTCAGTCAGCGCTTCAAATACCTGAAGCCGATAGTGATTTTTTTCCGCCAAATTAACAATTCTTTTCCTGAATTCAAATGAGCGTTGGGCGCTTGATGCCGGGCGTTGGCAAGTCAACTTTCTTAAGATTTTGGTTAACTTTCGTTCGAATGCACAACGCCTTTTATCTTCGGCAAAGGCGCTGACTCTATGAGGAGACCGCTGACAGCTATTTTTCTGTTCTTCATAACTGCAACCGTTTTGGCACAGAAGGTCCCTATTATCCAGTACTCGTCGTTCTGTGAGGGGGGCAATGCTCTTGGTGGTCCCGGCTCATACCGGGAACGGATTAAGGAAATTTCAAGAAATGATGCCAGAAACCTCTGCCTTACTGCCATAGTAATCAGGGATTGTGGTCTGCCGATCGTTCCTATACAAGCAATTGCAAACGGCGACACCTTGTTTGTTAACACCGGCCGCGTTCAGTCAACTACTTTCAATTTAACTAATGGTGAGAAAGTCACACGTTGGTACGAGGAGGAGGACTGTCTTTGTGCATATGAATTTCGTTTGGAGGTGGCGTTGGATACAGTATCTGTAATTTACATTGATGGCAGGTTGCTCGAGAGGACGGATGAAAAATACGTTACGGTGCCAATCCACTATTTTACCTTCAACGGTGATACTACTGCTTATGCTGATAAATACGGCAAAAGGCATGGCGCGTATGTTATTAAGAAGAATGATCACCTTCTTAAAACAATCTACAAAAACGGTAATCTGGTCGGTTGCGAACTGTTGTCACTTGACGGTAAACTCATCCGTAGTGATAAGGATTGTTATTCGCTTATCGGAAGGGAATGATGGGAAGATAGCTTTGTAAGAACGGTTTTTTAAAGGTCTATGCACCAACTGGGTGGATTGTTAATAGTGTAGGAATCGGAATAAATAAACATCGTAATATGGAAAATTTGCTATCCGGAATGTTAGGAGCTCACATCGTTGCGGGGACACTTGCGCTGTTAACTGGTCCTGTGGCTATGCTAACGCTGAAGGGCGGCAGGAACCACAGGCTTTGGGGTAAGGTGTATTTCTACAGTATGGTGGTTGTTTTTCTGACTGCAGTGGTGCTGTCAGTCTTTAAGGATATCCCTTTTTTGTTAATGATTGCCTTTCTGAGCATCTACCTGGTGGTATCGGGTTACCGCGCGCTGTATCTTAAAAAGCTTCACGCCGGACAAAAAGCTGCTATCGGTGATTGGATATTTTTGATCGTATCACTGGCGGGGTGCATGGCATTAGTGGGTTGGGGTGTGTATCGAATATTTGTTCTCAGCAGCAACTTTGGAATTGTTGGCATCGCCCTGGGTCTGCTTGGATGCCGCCTTGTCTATAAAGACATAAAGAAGTTTGTCGTTCCCCCGAAAGACAAAGATCACTGGTTGTTTTCCCATGTCAGTGGCATGGGTGGCGGATATATCGCTACGTTCACTGCGTTTGCTGTGGTGAACATTACGTTTTTGCCGGGTCCGGTAATCTGGATCCTTCCAGCGGTGATAGGAGGGACTCTGATCGCGCGCTGGGCAAGAGAACATAGAAAAGGTAAGACGAGGGCGGTGGTTACACAGGTAACGGAATCCAATTCCCAACAGTGAATGTTGTCTCCGTAAATCCGTCGGGCGATAGGATTTTTTTCACGTTAGTTCAATTTTTATCGATATCGATGTCGTTTACCGGTTTGCATGATGTTCTCCTCATATCCTGACATAATTCAAATCAGGTTAATGCTATTGCCCACCCCAACCTTCTCAGACGCTAACTCAAACTCTATATGAACACTCACACCAGCGCCGGGTTCTGATGTTATGTCGATGGTACCATTGATAGCGGCGACGCGCGACTTGAGAAAGGCCAGGTTGCTCTTGGGATCAGTGGGGTCGGCGTCAGGAGGTAAGCCCACTCCATTATCTTCGACCGTCACTGACAGTAGTCCTTCCTGAAAGCCCAGTTGTATAATGGCTTCCGTTGCACGCGCGTGTTTGATAACGTTGTTCAGCAATTCCTGAACAATCCGGTATACTGACAGCTCAAATGCCGCGGGTAACGCTATCGGGTCACCCCAGGAATCGTATTGAATGGTCAATTCTCCCGTACGTCCGATGCTGTCGCAGTAGCGGCGTAGCGCTTTGTCGAGGCCATATTGCATGAGGAACTCGGGCATCAGGTTGTGCGCTGTTTTGCGAACGGAGGCAGAGGCTTCATCAAGCAGGACGACGGCATTGCGGTACGTGTCGTTGGCCGTGTGACTATTGGTTAGCGAATCCAGGTTCATTTTGGCGGCAGCGAGAAGTCCCGCGACTTCATCGTGTAATGCCCGGGCTATTCGTGTCCGCTCTTTTTCCTCTCCCTGCATCAGGGCCTGAAGTACATGGATCTCTTTTTCCTGACGGGTGCGTTCAAGCTGCGCGGCGTGCTGCTTTTTACGGTTTTGATACTGGACGTAAAGAATCACGACAGTGAGAAACAGAATCAGTGAAATCCCGACGACATATGTTGTGAATTGCCGGCTTTCCTGTAGTTCAAGTTGCTGGCGATAGAGTGCCTGGTCTTTCTGTAGTGTCTGATATTTTACTTCGAGTTCGTTGATGATCTGAAGCTGTTTTTCATTCAATACGCTGTCGCGGTATTGTGCCGCGAGCGTCTGGTAATCGTAGGCATTGTGGTAGTCACCGAGCGATGCACTTGAACGATGAAGCGCTTCATAGCTGCTCATGATGACTTCACGTGCATTGATCTCGCGTGCGGTCGTCACGGCTTCGAGATAAAAGTTCCTTGCCTCCTGATGGTTGCCCATGGATGCATAAATGTCGCCAACGCGCCTGTGGACGTCGGCGATATCGTAGGGGGTTCCGAGTTTACGGGCGTGGTGCAGTGCGTTGACGCCGTATTCCAGTGCGCGATCAAACTCTTTAGCTTTCCGCGCATGGTCAGCCAGGTTGATGTAGGCCAGGTGGATCACATAATCGTTGTCTATTGCCTTGGCAATTTTCATTGCTTCGATGTAACTGTTGATGGATTCTTCGATTCTGTCGAGGTCGTTCAGTACGGTGCCCTTATTGATCAAGGCATTGCACAGTATCAATGAATCCTTGCTTTGAATGGCGGCGTCTACCGACAGGGAGTGGTACTGGTGGGCTTTATTGTATTGCTGCATCATCTGAAAGACGCCGCCCACATTTCCATAGGCCTGCGAAAGGGCATCGTGAAGGTGGTGCTGTCGGAAGATATCGACGGCGCGCTGGTAGTTAGCCACAGCGCTGTCAAGCTGGCTCTGGAAACGGTAAACATTTCCGATGTTGGTGAAACACGCTCCCACGCCGCGGAAGTTCTCGTCCTTTTGGTATAGGGGCATTGCTTTGTGGTAGTGCTGGAGTGCTTCGAGATACATGCTCTTGTCCGAGTAAACGATGCCGCTGTAGTGCAGGGCTTTTGCCATCCCCGTCAGGTATTCCGCCTTTTCACTCAGGCGGTACACTTCTTTATAAATCAGGATAGCTGAGTCGGGATTTTGGCCTTCCATCGCATACGCGGAGTCGAGCAGATTAGCCACGCGGTCCTGGTCCTGGGCCAGGACGATACTCCACGAAGCTATCGTTAAGAAAAACGCGAGCAACGCAACCCTTGTCAGTTGTGGAACATGGCATCGGCTCGTAGGTGCCATTCCGTGAGTTTGATGTTGTGCAGCTGTCATAAAGCAGATCCTGAAACAGGAATGGAGTGCTTTCCGGGGGCACTCCATTCCAGAACCTTCAAAAGTACTAACTTTTATGGTTGATAATATACAGGGTCAAGTGCATTGCCGGTGAAGGTATTCACAGTTTCAGCGTCGGCATTGATGCCTGACTGGTCCCCGTTAACGTAGATTCCATATCCGCCGCTGTGGCTGATGGTAGAATTTTCGATCATCAGGCTTGCGTCATGCGTAATCGTGATCGCCGATTTGGCACCACTTATTATTTCGTCGCTTCCCGCATAGCTCACTTCTACGTATCTCAGGATGTTGGATTGATTCCGTGAGTAGTAGATCAGTCCCAGCCATGAGCTTTGCGTTTTGTTAACGCCTGTGATCGTAATTTTGTTTTCGGGTGTACCTTCTGCGAGGAGGTAGCCGTCGCCGATCTCGAAGTACTCGTTTTCGACTACTTCAATCGTAACACCCGGAGTCAGTTTCAAGCCAGTCTGAAGTGCCACAGTTCCGGTAAATCGATACGGGGTTCCATCTTCAAACGCTTGCCAGGTGACGGCAGACGTTCCTTCGAGAGACGCGCCGGTAACTTCGATGGCATTTGTTCCATTTCCTTCAGAGAACGATGAGGCGGCATCCAGTTTAGCAACATGTACGGGCATCAGCAGCACAGGAGCCTGGGCGTTGTGACTGATGACGTTAGTGCCGAAGTCTTTGATATTCGAACCTTCCATGAAGTGGATGCCGTATCCACCACTTCCGGCAATCCGCGTGTTTCGGATAGCAATTCTCGCGCGGTCGGCGACAGTGATGGCTGCAGCTACTCCGGATACCATTACATCGCTTCCTGCATTGAGTATTTCCGCATGTTCAAATTCATTGGCATTGCTGTTGGAGTACACGAGGATCCCGCGCCAGTAGCCCGCAGCGTTGGCTTTCCCGCGCAGGGTGATCTTTCGGTTTTCCTCGCCTTTGACAGAGAGAGAACCGCCGTCGTTGATGTAAACAGACGCGTCTTCTTCGAACGCAACCACGACCCCGGGTTTGAGAATCAGCTCAGCGTCGATGAACATATCACCTGTGGTGACATAGTCAGGGATGGACGGATCACTTATGCGATCTTCCAGCACGGTGCGTTGTGTGATGTTCGACAGCACAACGGGTGTGTATTCGACGGTGATGATCGTTTCATCTTCCGCAGACCCAAATTCGTTGGATACGTTGAGTTTCACCTTGTAGGCTCCGACAAGATCTGCCGTGAAATCAGGGCTCTCGTCAGTTGGGGAGGAAATCACGGGATTACTGTTCACGGGTTTTTCGATCACGGTCCATTGATAGGTCAGGGTTCCGCGGTCGGCCTTCGACTGCGATCCGTCCAGCGTAACCGTTGCTCCGGGCTGAATTTTTTTATCGGGACCGGCATTGGCGACAATTGTCACATTGGGTTTTGGCTCTTCGTCTTCCTTACACGATACCAGGGTAACAGTAAACAGAACGGCTACCCAAAAGGAAATTTTCAACATTCTCATAGAACTATATAATTGGTTATTTGATTGCAAAGTGCTGCGGGTGAGGCCCTTGTTTGGGCTTGGGTACCAGCAGATTGGCTGGTTCAGGATTAGATGATGCAAAACTACCGAAACCTCAGGGGCAGGGCATCCGTGAAAGTTACCAGTTATAAAACTCCGTAGTAACCCGTAGATTTGCGGGACTCGCAAGGCGCACATGAGCAAGATTTCCCTGGCTGTTGTTGATGACCATCAGGTGGTTATCGATGGTCTTTTGACGATGCTTTCCGGCTATCCCGAGCTGGACGTGGTGTATACAACTACAGAGTCGCAGGACTTCCTGGCGTATGTGGCAACTGCGCAGGTAGACATCGTGTTGCTGGACATCAACATGCCGGAACTCGACGGCCTGGAGTTGTGCAGCCGAATACTTGCCACAAGGCGTGACATAAAGGTCATCGCATTCAGCAGCTTTGACGACACCAATTATGTGAAACAGATTTTGCGCAAAGGCGCAATGGGCTACGTTCTCAAGAATGCAAGTCGTCAGACGCTTGTCGATGCCATAACGTCTGTTTACAATGGAAACGAATACATCGACGACACCATACAGAAGGCTATTGTTCGCGAAAGCGTCACGGGACAACGGAGGTCGATGTTTGAAATTCCGCTGACGAAACGTGAAAAGGAAGTGCTGAAGCTTATTGCCGAGGAATACACGAATCAGGAGATCGCCGACAATCTGTTTTTGAGTCTCCGGACCATTGAAACCCACCGCGCCAATCTCAGTCAGAAGTTGGGTGCCAAGAATACGGCAAGCCTTGTCAAGGAAGCCATCAAAAGGGGGTTGATCACGTGAGGTGGGTTGAAGGCGTGTGTGAGGTTGCACCGATACCTTGCCATTTTGAGATAGTTGTTATATTAGATGACAAAACGCACGCATGCCATCCATCAAAAAAGCCCAGAAAATGTTCAGAGGAATTGACTACATCGGCAACTTCCTGGGGGAGCCAATCGCATTAGGGAATATCTACCGCTGTGACGACAAGTCGTTTGTTCTGCTCGCCAACATCGCCGATTTGATAGAGGAACCTGATCTCAGTAGCATAACTGTGTCAAGCCGAAAACAGAACATCACATATACAAAAGAATCAAGCGTTACCGTGAAGCTGGGCGCGGAAGGGAACTCAATTGCAGGGAAGGGTGAGCTCGAGTTGAACTTTAACAGGAAGAACAGCGCATTTGTTGCGTTGAAGGACGTTACCATATCCCAGATCAAAGTAGAATTGTTGCGTGATCAGCTTAAGGACTTGTGGGCAAAAAAGAAGTATGCCAACAATGGTCGGCATATTGTGGTGAACCAGGTTATGGAAGCGGGTTCGGGTACAGTTATTTTTTCGAATGACCGCAATAATCGCGTAGTGCTGAAGGCCACTTCGAATGAGAAGCTGACTTCTCCCGCAAAGGCAGCGTCCGGATCAGTTGAGTTTGTGACAAACACGAAGGCAACGCTGGAGATTATCAGCACCGAACCAATTCTTCCGATGTTCAAAGCTTTTTATTTCAACCGTCGTGGTGAAATCGAGGTTGTTGGCTAATACATATTGGTGATTCGGCTCGATGCTGACTGTTCCCTTCACTTACACCACGTTGGGATTCTTTGTTCTTACAGCACTGCCTGCCAGCCATGCCGTTGGCAGAGCAATGACGACGAGACTTATTCCATACCAAAGCGGTGCGATGTTGAGGTTGAACGTGACAACCACACCCACGATGCTAAGTCCGGTTCCAATTGCTCCGAGTATCAGCGCATGTTTCAAAGGCCGGGATGGGGCGATCCGCGCAGTGAGGTAGCATCCCAAAAAGCTGAAGATGGTGCGGTAAAGAATCACCAATAGGATAAGTGGAGTGCCTACATTGAAGTGTCCTTTCGGAAGCACACCGATTCCTTCGAGGGTGGAGTCAATCGCAGTATGTGAGACTGCAATGAATACAAGTCCGAGCGCGACGGCGCCGATGCTTCTAAGTGTATTTCTGTTCATAGCGCGAATATTTAATGGTTAAAAAATAGGTAATACGAAATTACCGATTCGCGCAGGGCAGGTGTGAGGCGCAAATACGACAACCTCCGGGGGGCTGTACGACAGAAATTGGACAATAGAAAGAGGCGATCTACTGGGCGGTCATTAAGAATAAGCCTGTTACTTCTTTTGAATGAGGTACACCCCTGCAAGGAGGAGGACAATCCCTGCCAGGCGATACGTCGTGATAGGAACTACAGGCAGGCGCATCCATCCATAGTGGTCGATGATAATTGCAGCGATGAACTGGCCTGCGACGATGAAGGCGAGGGCATTTCCTGCGCCAATACGCGGTGCTGCGATGACGACGGCGGTTACATATAAGACGCCGAGCAATCCGCCGGTGAATTTCCACCATTCGAACTGAAGGTTTTCCGGGAAGGTGGGTGTTTGCCTGAAGAAGGCGATGTAAAGTGCAAACACGGCAACGGTGCCAACGATAAAGGATATTAATGTTGCGAGCACAGGATTGTTGAGGTCTGTCCGCAGTTGGGAATTAATACCCGTTTGAAATGCGACCGCGACGCCGGCCAGTATAGACAGAAGGAAGTAAGCAATTTTCATGGCCGCAAATCTAAATTAAAAGGTAATGTAACGCGAAGCTGTTGCTTCTTTCTTGCGGGGGATTTCCATTTGTTCTATTGCGTATTGTTCAGGATCCGGGTCACGTAAATCTGTACAAACGGCGAAAAAAAAGTTTCCGGTAACGGGCGTGAAGACCGATCTCACCTGCAGTGTTCGGGTCCGGATTGGCAAATGGCTGGTTGTTCGGATGGTGCCGTGCAAAAACTATTGCAAGCCGTGCTCACGGAAACCGGATCCACGGAGCAGCGCGTTGCGCAAACGGCTGACGCGAGCATGTTCAGAAATAAGAAATCTAATAGGAAGAGTGGACAAAGAGTGGACAAGGAGTGGACAAAGCCGGGGGGGACGGACTAAGACGGGCAGGCCGAGGTGAAGAAATTGTTTACCTGGTTGAAGGAAATTTTTGGAAAAAATATGGGTTTTTTGTGAAACCCTGGGGATATAGACGCTTCGTATTGAAACAATAAAAGTCATCCTTCCGGATTCATCGGACGCGCCGATTATCACTTTGCTAAAACGTTTTACTGAAAACGCTTGCATTTTTCGCGTGAACGTCTACTTTTGCTAAACCGATTTACTAAAACGCATTTAAACTCCGCTTTTCACGGCCAGGCGAATGCCATTAGTCCGGTGACAGTCGGCTTGTTTTATACAAAGATCATGAAGATAACACCATCGACAACGGCCACGGCCACATCAGCGGTCAACGAACGGAACGGTTCCACCGCCGTGGCCAGGTTTACGGAAAAGAAGTATGTCACCATACTCATGTTCGTAACATCGCTATTTATGCTTTGGGGCATCGCTATCACCATGGGTGACGTTCTGAACAGACACTTTCAGAATGTGCTCGGCGTCTCAAAAGCAGAATCCGGACTGGTGCAGTTCTCCATCTTCGGCGCATACGCCGTGATGGGAATTCCTGCAGGACTATTTATGAAACGGTTTGGTTACAAGAACGGCGTTCTGCTGGGATTAACGCTCTATGCATTGGGCGCCTTCTTGTTTATTCCCTCCGCGAGCGCGGAATCATTCCTCGCCTTCAGGCTTGCCTTATTCGTTCTTGCCTGTGGACTTGCAACATTGGAAACTGTAGCCCATCCGTTCGTTGGTGCGTTGGGAGATCAGCGTACCAGCGATCAGAGGATTAACTTTGCCCAGGCCTTCAATGGTCTGGGTACCGTTATCGGACCTCTCATTGGTGGCTACTTCCTGCTCAGAACCGGAGGCAGCACCGGGGAAAGCGTACTCACTTCGGTTAAGCTCTTATATACTGTTATCGGCGCTGTCATTGTCGCGGTTGCGATTGGGTTTATGCTCGTGAAGGTTCCAGCACTCGATCAGCATGCGCATACTTCGGCAAATACCGGAGCGCCTGATAAGAAACTATTTCAGCATCGCCACTTCGTATGGGCGGCAATAGCCCAGTTCTTTAACGTAGCTGCCCAGGGTGGAACATGGGCGTTCTTCATTATCTATGGCTCTGAAAAGATTCAGGGACTGACGGATGAACGCGCTGCGTACTTCTTCTCGCTCAGTATGCTGATGATGATGGCGGGCAGATTCCTCGGAACCTGGCTGATGCGTTTCATCGCACCGAACAAACTACTTGCTGGTGCTGCCCTGATGAACATCCTGATGTGCGTCATCATCGCGCAAAGCTGGGGCTGGACGTCATTTGTCGCGTTGATCATGCTGAACTTCTTCTTCAGCATCATGTTCCCGACAATTTTCAGCCTGGGATTGAAAAATCTCGGACCCCGCACACAACAAGCTTCCTCATATATTGTGATGGGCGTTGCAGGGGGAGCAGTATTTCCTCCATTGATGGGACTCATCGCCGACCACGATGTAGCAACGGCGTATTACCTGCCCATCATCTGCTACGTGGTGATCTTCCTGTTTGGCTATAAATTCTATAAATCGAGTAATTAATGACCGAGATCAAGACTGATATGTTCGCGCGCGTGCGGGCACTGTTGGAGAAGGATAACTTTCACATCATCCACGAAGACCAAAGCCGTCCATGGGGAGGTTTCTTCGTGCTGAATGAACATCAGATTGAAAAATTCATTGAAAAGTACTTTAGCGAAACGGACGCATCGGCAATTCGAAGAGGCTCGAAGTTGAGTCCGAAGATACTCTTGGTTGCGCCCGGATGCCGGTTATCATGGCAATACCATCACCGCCGGGCGGAGCTGTGGACGGTAGTTGAAGGTCCTGTGCAGATTGCCCTGAGTGAAACGGATGTTGAAAGCGAAGTTGTCACACGCGACGCGGGACAAACCATTTCGCTAAAGCAGGGACAGCGCCACCGATTGATTGGAATGGCGAACTGGGGGATCGTTGCTGAAATATGGCAGCACACGGTGGAGGGACACCCTTCTGATGAATCAGATATCGTCCGTGTACAGGATGACTTTGGTCGCTAGTGAGCATTTGAATTCAGAGAAAGCCATGAATATTTTTGCGGATAGGCGGATCGTGATGACACTGGATGCAGGAGGAACAAACCTTGTTTTTTCCGCCATCCAGGGAGGGAAGGAGATTGTTGAGCCTGTTACGTTGCCGTCACATCCGGATGATCTCGACAAATGTTTGCATGCAATCCTCAATGGATTTACGCAAATAAAAAACGTCCTGCCCGAACCTCCGGTTGCCATCAGCTTTGCGTTTCCCGGTCCTGCGGATTACAAGTCAGGTATCATTGGAAAGCTGCCAAACCTTCCCGCGTTTACCGAGGATGGTGTAGCACTTGGGCCTATGCTGGAGGATTATTTCAAACTTCCGACATTCATTGAAAATGACGGAAACCTGTTTGCGTATGGTGAAGCCGTTGCCGGGGCACTGCCCTTTATCAATCAACATCTTTGTCGCAGAAATATTCCAAAGCAGTATTCAAACCTCATCGGAGTTACACTAGGCACCGGCTTCGGAGCTGGTCTGGTAATAAACAACACACTTTGTGATGGAGACAACTCTGCTGGTGGTGAAATCTGGCTGACACGCAGCTTCGTAAATTCCTCGATGTTTGTTGAATCGATCGTCAGCAGCAAGGCGGTGCAATCGGCATATGCTTCAAAGGCAACAGATCCACAACCTGGACTTACTCCCAAAGACATCAATGAAATCGCGCTGGGCAGGAAGGCGGGGGATAAAACCGCAGCTGTACAAGTATTCAAAGATCTGGCTGTTTGTGTCGCAGAGTCGTTGTGTAACGCGGTCACGCTGATTGACGGCGTGATTGTTATCGGTGGTGGAATGTCTGGTGCGTATAATCTTCTCATCGGCGACATCATCGCACACATGAATGGAACGATCAAAACCGGTGATGGTCGCGACATTCCAAGACTTATTAGTCGCGTATTTGACCTTGAGAACGAGAAGTCATTTCTGGATTTCCTTGAATATGGAAGTTGTGAAATTTCGGTTCCTTTTTCCAGCAGGAAGGTGTTGTATACGGCAGAGAAGCGAATAGGTATTATGAAATCGAAGATTGGCACGAGCAGGGCAATTTCGATAGGCGCCTACGCCATCGCGCTTCAGAAGTTGTCGGCAAATGAGGTGCCCGATAACACGGAGGTTGACTTCTGCGGTTCATCAATTCTTTGATCAGCTTGGAAGAGTGTGCAGCCACGCTGAATGAACAGCAAAGCCACCTGATTTTCTCGTAGTTTTTCAATATTTTCGGCCTCGTCCTGACACGATTGTCGTGATTTCGTTACCGACGAATCCATAAATGAAAAAAAACAAGCCTTCTATCAATGACCTCGCGGCGCGTCTGAATATTTCCAAGACCACGGTTTCATTCATCATGAATGGAAAGGCCAAGGAAAAGAGAATCAGCGATGAACTTGTAAAGCGAGTTGAGAAGGAGGCGCGAAAGCTCGGTTATCAGGCTGACCAATCTGCAAAAAGTTTGCGAACAGGCCGGACTAATCTTATCGGTCTGATGGTCGAAGATATCTCGAATCCCTTTTTTGCGGGCATCGCCCGACTGATTGAAGAGAAAGTCTATGCGAATGGATATCGCGTTGTGTACTGCAGCACCGAGAACGACAAGGAACGCGGCCGCGAATTCCTGAATATGTTTAATGCACTCAGGGTAGATGGTTGTATCGTCGTGCCGACTGTCGGTATGGAATCAGACATTAAGGCAATGGCCGACCGCGGAATGAACATTGTTCTGCTGGATCGCCGTTTCCGAAACAAAAACATCGATTCCGTAATGGTCGACAACGTTGGTGGTCTGTATGGAGCAGTCCGGCACCTGGTTGAAAGTGGTTACAAGCGCATTGGGCTGATAGCCCTGGCGTTAGACAAACCTGAAAAGGAGGAACGTATTGTTGGTTACAACAAGGCAGTTGAGGATTTTGGTCTTACGCCCCAGCTATTTGCAGTGCCGTTCAAAGTCGATTACCAGGACTATGTTTCGGATATTCGAAGTATCCTTTCCGAAAATCGGGATATGGATGCCGTAGTTTTCAGTACCAACTACCTTGGCATCAGTGGACTTGAGGCCATTCAGCAGCTCAAGCTTAAGATTCCGAAAGATTTGGCGATCGTTAGTTTTGACGATCACGACCTTTTCCGCATCCATCGGCCCGGGATCACAGTAATGGCGCAGCCCGTTGAAGAAATTGCTCAGGCTGCGATCGATACCCTTCTCAAAAAATTGCAAGCACCGAAAAAGGCGAAGCAGCCATGTGAACACGTGGTGCTGCAAACTTCCCTGATCGTCCGCGACTCTTCGACTCGCCAAAGTTAGCGCCGTATTCTGCCGGCCCTCAATTTCTGTAGTGGCGGGTAACCAATTCTCATGTTTCAACTTCCGTTTTTCCATCCTTCAGATGGGAGAGCGCCGCAATTTTTCACGCGGGGTGCGTGTTGCCAAAGGCATAAGCTGTGGATAAATGGCTCGTATGAGGGGAACCCTCAATTTGCCGCGGATTAACGTTTTTTTCTTCCCTGTTAACCCTTTTTTAACCCTTAAACTAACCAGCGCAAACGTTATTGTAAGCCTTAAACGGCATTTAAGTGGTGGGCCCGAGCCTCGCCAAAAACCCAAAGTTCAAACCATTAATTCGTCAAATTCTATGTTCAAAACTCTACGAAGTCTGATGTGCGTCCTTCTTCTCGGGGCGTTCATCGTATCGGTCAGCTCCTGTAAGGATGACGAGGACGACCCCGCCACGGTTGGATTCGGCACGATCACAGGCGTCGCGACTGATGAGCAGGGGCAACCTGTTCCAGACGTCACGGTGACTATCTCCGGGCTAAATGAGGAGGACGTGTCGACTACAACCGGAGCCGATGGACGGTATACCGTTGAGAATGTCAGTATGAAGACTCATGCGGTGAAGTTCTCCAAAACGGGCTGGCTCACCATCAGCGTAACCGTGACTGCAGCTGATTTTAACGCGGAGGGCGTTGCGACCAAAAACGCGGGTCTTATCAGCGCATCTGCCCGAATCGTCGGGAAAGTAACCGACGCAAAAAACGGCGGAGCTCCCCTTGAAGGCGTAACGGTAACGGTAGGCGTAGCCGGTACGGCAGTGACCGACGCCGACGGAAATTATGTGATTGAAAACCTCGTTGTGGCAAACTACTCGGTCACTTTTTCGAAGGCCACCTACGTATCAGTTACACGTCAGATCAATGCAGGTGACTTTGTTGACAACATTGCTCCTCTCGACATCACGATGGGAAGCGTTGAACTTCTCCGTGGACTAACCGGTGCGGATCTGGCCAACGCCGACAAATGGTATTACAACGAGTACCGCGGTGGGCGCAACGCTGATGCCTACCCGCACTGGGACTGGGCATGTAACTATATGTCAAGCCTCGATTTCCGCGGAGCATGGCAGGAACAGAACGAGGGAACTACAATTCAGATCCGGAATGACGAAGAACATCGCAGCAATCCTGCTGATCTTGATGTCTTTGATTCTTTTGTATTTGGAAGCAAACTCATCACCGACGACAACAAAATCCTCTCAATACGCGCACGGACTCACAATGCAGACCCGTCGAGCCCTGCTTACTTCGGTGTGCAGGTCGTTGATCTCTCTGAAGCCGATCCTGCTACGCAAAAAGTCGGCGAGGTGGTGACCTACGGATCCGGCGACTATGCCGACTTCGAATTCGACCTGAGCAGCTATGTTGGAAAGGAAGTGATCGTCGCCATAGGCATTTATCGTCAGGCAACGGGTGACTACTGGAAACAGCTTGTTCTTCGCGCCATCAGGTTTGCGGACCGCAAGGTTGAGAACTGGGATTGGCTGCCAGGCACTGAGGTCGTTCCAGAATGGAAGCTGACACACGAGACTGTGCGCTCAACCATGCCACACACCAAATTCTCCTTCACGGGGATCAGTCCTGTAAGCGGAAACCGCGACAACTATGTTGATGCCTATCGCGCATGGCGGAGTGTAGGTCACGTAGGTGCTGAGTGGCATTTCGTTCCCCTGAAGAAAGATCCTGAAGTGTTCCCGTCTGAAGGGTTCCTGATCAAAACACGCAATACACCTGAGGTGAATACAGAGGTGCCGGAAGCCTATCTGTACGCGAAGTTTTCAATCGGCGCTGGCAGAAACAAGTTCACCTTCAATACAAGGAATTTCGGAAGCAACTATACGTACTTCAAACTCACGGCCATCCTGGATGATGGAACAGTAACGCACGTTGAGCCGCAATCAAACACAGCAGACGAAGCCCTTGCAGCGGAAGACGGATGCTGGAAGTTTAAGCATGGCGATGGTGGCGCGGGCAACCCTGAGGGCTATGCGTCATTCGTCTATGACCTGTCGCAATTCGACGGAACTGATGTTACACTGGTGCTGGGAGTCTATAACGGCGAAGCAAATACCGGTGAGAACAAACTCGTTTTTCATAGCATAAACCTGAACTGATACGAATGAATTATCTATTGAATTTAAAGCGGACCCTTTCTTTTGGCAGTCTTGTAGTCCTGTTGTTGCTCATTGCTTGCAGCGACTCGGTGTCTGAAGAAGGTCCTGATACTCCGCCTGGAGAAGCAGACTTGTCGGAACAAAATCTGCTCCGTGCGATGGAGCTCACCGACAACACGATTGCTGCACACTTTACGGGTGATGGAATGGCGATGGCGCGATATTACAATCCCTATACGAAAGTGCGCTCTGATGAGAAAGGTAGTGTGTGGATGTACACAGCCGGGATTGAAGCGGTAAATGCCATCCTTCATGCGCTGGAGGCTCAGAAGGATCACGGGAACGCGGCGCTGTACAATGAGCACTTCAGCAAGTATGCAGACCTGCTTGCAAGACTCTACGACAACGCCGACTACTATCTTGGGACGTTCGAGCTGGTATCCTATACACAAACCAAACAATGGTCGGTGTATGGTGTAAATCGCGGAGGATCAAAAGGTGCAGCGAAAGTTGAAGGTATTGAAAATGTGTACGACGATCAGATGTGGCTGGTTCGTGAGCTCATCGAGTCGTACAAAATAACAGGCAACGAACAATATCTTGAGAAAGCCGAATACCTGACTGAATATGTGCTTGATGGATGGGACTGTACCCGCGATGCAAATGGCGAAGAACGCGGCGGAATTCCCTGGGGACCAGGTTACGTTTCAAAGCATTCGTGCAGTAACGGTCCGATGGTCAGTCCACTGGTTTGGCTGCACGAGATCTACAAGGATAAGAGCGACGAAATCACCTATCGATACATTGATGCTGAAGACAAGCAAACCCGATTGTCGGAGACAGTGAAGAAGGCAGACTACTACCTTGACTTTGCAAAGAAGGTGTATGCGTTTCAGAAGAAGCACCTGCTTCGTTCTGATGGCGTCTACGACGACATGATGGGTGGATGTACTCCTGGTAAGCCGGAAACAGAAACGATAGGCGGAAATACTTATCGGAAGGGAATTACGTGTAAAGATCGCGTTGGTCCTGCAATTACCTATAACAGCGGAACAATGCTTTCGGGTGCGGCTGATCTGTATCGCGCCACCAATGACAACGTGTACAAGGACGATATGCAAAAACTATCGGATGCCAGCTTCAGCTACTTTGCAAAACTTGGCCAGACGAAGCCGGGCTATTACACGTTCGACATCAGCGGATTCCGCAACTGGTTCAACGGCGTGTTGATGCGCGGCTACGTTGATGTGTATCCTCAGCATGGAACTGTTGCGGAGTACCTCGAGGCCTTCCAGAAAAACCTGGATCACGGATACGAAAACTTCCTCTATGAAGGATTTCTTCCTACCAATCTTTTATTGGGTTGGAGCCGTGACAACGGAAATAACAAAACGGAGGGAATGTTCAGCTTTGCCTTTGCTGCGGAATACGCTGTCTTATCCCGATTTGAAGTGGAAAAATAAACTGATATCCTCCGACGTGCCGACAAGCCGGAGGGAATTACGAAACAACCCTATCTAGTATGCAGAACAAATACATGCAATTGTTAAGGAGGCTGACGCGATATTCCCTTATCGGGATGTGCGTACAGTGCTTCGTTTTTGCGTCCGTCTTTGCGTCGACGGATGTGCCTTCTCCTGCGTTGCTGCAGCAACAGGAGATCACGGTAACAGGAAATGTGACAGACTCTGATGATGGCCTTGCTTTGCCTGGCGTGAACATAATAATCCAGGGTACTACCCAGGGGACTACAACCGATTCTCAGGGAAATTATTCGATTACTGTGCCGAATGGAAATGCGGTTCTATTGTTCTCCTTCATCGGTTACGTCGCTCAGGAGGTTCCTGTCAACTCCCGGAATTCAATCAACGTTTCGATGGTTCCGGATGCTAAGCAGCTCGACGAGGTAGTAGTCGTGGGATACGGCACGCAACGCAGGGCTACGCTAACAGGGGCGGTATCTGACATCAAAGGTGACGACATGCTCCGTACCAAGAACGAGAACCCGCAGAATATGCTTACGGGAAGGATCGCAGGTGTCAGGGTATGGCAACGAAGCGCAGAACCGGGGACGTTCAACAACAACTTTGATATTCGCGGCCTAGGTAGTCCGCTCATCGTCATCGACGGCGTGCCACGTACCGTTGAAGATTTTCAAAGGCTGAATCCGACAGACATTGAGGATGTATCCGTATTAAAAGACGCGTCTGCAGCAATCTACGGGGTTCGGTCTTCTAACGGGGTTGTGCTCGTCACCACTAAGAAGGGTGCACCTGGGAAGACAACAGTGTCATACAACGGTTCCTATACGCTGCAACAGCCAATAGGATTTCCGAAGCTTGCCAGTGCCTTTGATGCGATGACGTTGTACAATGAGAAATCGATGAATAACGTTGAAGGCGGAAGTATTGTTTACGGTCCGGACTATTTTGAAGACTACAGGACCGGTACCCGCAGAACGGCAGACTGGCATTCACTGCTTATCTCCGACTACTCACCTCAAACGCAGCACGATCTTAGCATCGCCGGCGGGAATGACAAGACGCAGTACTACATCGCAGGAGGATATCTCTTTCAGGAAGGTATTTTCAAATCGGGTGACCTGAACTACAACAAGTTCAACTTCCGGTCAAACATCACTTCCGAGCTGTATCGCGGACTGAAATTAAACGTCAACCTCGCTGGTGTAGCCGACGAAAGAAATTCACCGTATTCCAGCGCAGTTGACATCATCCGGAACTACTGGAGACAAGGTGTGTTGTTCCCTGCATACGCGGATCCTGACAACACCATGCTGAGCTATGAAGGCCTCGATCTTGAAGAAAACACGGTTGCAAAGATGACCGCCGATGTGTCGGGGTATCAGAAATACGTTCAGAAGACGTTCCAGTCTTCCGCGTCGCTTGACTTTGATTTCGGAACGCTGTCGAAGGCGCTTGAAGGCTTTTCTGCAAAGGCCTTGATCAGCTATGACTTCAGAAATGACGACAACACAATGTTCCGTCGTGAATATTATCAGTACGCCTACGATCAGGGATCAGATTCTTATATATCAAAGCTTTATGCATCCAGCTCACCAAGCCGTCTTCGCCGGGAAACGGCGTCGAACCGACAGTGGCTCGGACAGTTCCTGTTGAACTATGAAAAGACAATCGCGGGGCGCCACAATGTTAAAGGTCTTGTTGGCTGGGAAAGTCAGAACCGAAAACGCGACAACTTCTATGGTCAGCGCGACCTCGCTTTTGCCATGGACCTTCTTGCTGGTGGTATAACTGAGAATCAGATCAGCGGGATGAATTCAACAGAGGGAAGTCTTTATGACATCTCTCGTTCTGCGGTGATAGGTCGTGCTAATTACGAATTCGGTGAGCGTTACCTTGCTGAGTTTCAATTCCGCTACGACGGCTCGTCACAGTTCGTTCCTGAAAACCGCTGGGGCTTCTTTCCTTCGGGGTCTATCGGATGGAGAATCTCGGAAGAACCTTTCTTTCAATCGGTGTCAGCGCTGTCATTTGTTGATCAGCTGAAGTTCCGCGCCAGTTATGGAAAAACAGGTCACGACGGCGATTTGCAATACGACTGGCTTCCTGGATACATATACCCTGCTCAAGGTGGAAACCCCGACGCAGGTTACTACAATCACTACGCACCAGGTTTTGTCTTCGGCGGACAGTTTGTCAATGGGGTTGACCTGATCGTCCCTAACATAAAGGCTTCGTGGTATAACGCCAGGACTATAAACGTAGGTGTGGACTTCGAAGGATGGGATGGACTGTTCGGATTTTCCGTTGACTACTTCGACCGCGAGCGCACAGGTCTGTTTGCAAGCAGATCATCAGATATTCCTACCGTGGTTGGTACGTCTGCGCCGCGTGAGAACGTCAACAGTGATCGCCAGTTTGGTATCGACCTCGCCCTGTCGCACAGAAATCGCATTGGAGACTTAAACTACAGGATCAAAGGTATCGCCACAGTTACACGCAGGGAGCACCTCATTGCCGTCGACAAAGGGCCGTGGGCAAACTCGTATGACCAGTGGAGGAACGACAACCTGAACCACCGTTATCAGGGTGTACAATTCGGTTATGAAGGAGCAGGGCGTTTTGAAAACTGGGAAGACATCTGGACATATCCGATCTTCAAAGAACGCGATGTGTTGCCGGGAGATCACAAGTATCTCGACTGGAACGGCGATGGGGAGATCAATGGTCTTGATGAGCATCCTTTTGCATACGATCAGACTCCATGGGTTAACTTCTCATTGTCCTATGATGCATCGTACAAGAACTTCGACCTGAGCTTCCTGTTCCAGGGAACGGCTCTTGGTTCAATGCAGTATCAGGAACCTCTTGCACAAATCTGGGGCATCAACGGCGGAGGAACGCTGGAGCAGTTCACAGATCGCTGGCATCCGGTGGATCCTCTTGCAGATCCCTGGAATCCGGAAAATCAATGGGTGCAAGGTCACTATGCCTACACAGGAAACTACGCCAGGGGCAACTCAGACTTCAACCGCGTAAGCACTGCCTATCTCCGTTTGAAGAGTCTTGAACTTGGATACACGATTCCCAAGAAGGGGAGAGCGTTGTCATCAATGAATCTTCGCGTATATGCCAACGCATACAACCTGTTTACGATAACGGGAGTGAAGTTCGTTGACCCCGAACATCCTGACTCAGATTTGGGTCGGTTATATCCTTTGACCAAAACTTATACCGTCGGCGTTTCTGCTCAACTCTAATAGCAGTCTCCGATCACTAAAAAGTTAATTAAAGAAAAACACATGAACAGGTTATATACATTAATCCTCATTTGCCTGCTGACATTCTCAGGCTGTGCGGATCTCGACGTGCAACCACCGACCGTGGTGACCGACGAGACACTTTTTACAAACGAGTCTGGTATGCAGGTGTACCTGGCGCGGATGTACAGCAGAATGCCATTCGAAGACTTCAAGTACATGGCTGAATGGGGCGTGGAGTTTAACTCATGGTTAGGATCGATGGGTATTGAAGGAACCGGTGAAGCGGTGAATCGCGATGGTATCACGAGAGCATTTACGGGTGAAAGAACTGCGTATTGGGGTAATGCTTTTGTGTTGCTTCGTGACGCTAACTACCTGATCGAAAATCTTCCGAACTACCGGGATCAGTTTGCAGAGGTAACGTACAACCACTATCTGGGAGAAGCATACTTCGTGCGTGCGTTTGTATTTTCTGCAATGGCGAGACGCTTTGGCGGTGTGCCATTGGTAACGAAGGTGATTAACTATCCTGGAGATGAGGATATCGAAGTTCCCCGTGCCAGCGAAGAGGAGACCTGGGATCAGGTACTTGCGGATTACAATCAGGCAATTTCTCTCCTTGCACCCTTGAGTCCTCAGCGCGGCTACGCGAACAAGTACGTTGCGCTTGCCTTCAAATCTGAAGCGATGCTTTATGCAGGTAGTGTTGCCAAATACAACGAAACCGTCCCTGGCCGTCTCACGGGTCTTGGACAAAAGACCGGCGTTCGCGTGATGGGCTTTGCAGAAGACTCCTGGCTGGAAGCTTCCCGCAGATATTTCAGAGAGGCATACCTCGCCGCGTATGAAATTATTGAAAGTGGACGCTACTCGTTGTACAAGAAGAAATGGGCTCCCAACGATCGCGAGGCGCAATACCAGAATATGGTTGATATGTTCAGCGATCCGGTAAGTCCCGAGAACATCTACGTGCGCGAGTACGTATATCCTATTGCTACACACGGATTCGACGCGTACAGTGCTCCGTTTGTGTTCAAAGCACCGTTGTCGGCAGGAACATGTCCGACGCTTGACTTCGTTGAATTGTTTGAAGGCTTTGATCGCTATCCGGATGGAACGATTCGGGTGACGACGGGATCATCCAACACCGAAGGCGACTACCTCCTTTTTGATTCTCCGCTGGACTTCTTCAAGGATGCTGAGCCGCGCCTGAGGGCATATGTAATTTTCCCGAATGATGTTTTCAAAGGCCGTGAAATAGATGTGCGTGCAGGAGTATACACCGGACCTGAGCCCGTGAAGCCTCTTTTCAATGACTACTCCTACAATTCTGCGGAGACGCGTTATCAGCACCTCGAAATCTACAACGGTACTCCCAAGCAATTGTACCTGTCACCGAGGGAAGGAAACAGCCAGGTTAACGTGACGTATCCTGGAGGTTCGATCACAGCAGCGGGTGCCAACGGTCCATTCTTCGACAACGCGGAGGCGACCCTTACAGGTCTTTATGTTCGCAAGTGGTTGAATCCTGATCCTGCATTCCAGGCTGGTGAAGGAAAATCTGCGCAGCATTTTGTGCTGATGCGCTATGCAGACGTGCTTCTCAATGCGGCTGAAGCGGCAGTTGAACTTGCACTTTCCGGCGAAGCGTCGCCAAATGGATCAGACCTGATGCAGGTGGCAACGGATGCTGTCAATCAGATTCGCGAGAGAGCAGGGGCAACTCTTCTTACCGGAAACATTTCTGCAGATATCAATGGTCGCAATATTATCCGGAAAGAACGCCGCAAGGAACTCGCGCTGGAACATAAAACCAAGTGGGATCTTCGCAGATGGAGGGTTCAGCACTATGAAGCGCGTGAAGGTTTCTGGGGTGAAGAAAGAGATAAAGACATCTTCAGCAACAATGCACGCTATCGCTTCCGCGGATTGTATCCGTTCTTCTCAACGACAAGTGAAAAGTATTTCTTCGATGCACGCTTTCAGTGGGTTAGTCTGAAGACGTTCGAATACAATGTGGTTGACTACTATTTCGCCATCCCGGGTGGTGAGGTTTCGAAGAGTCCGGTTATTGATCAGCAGCCGAACCGTTAATGAAGTCTAACAGCAATAAAGATCTACACAAGATGAATAAGCTATCAATTTATATGTCATTGCTGGTTCTGGTTATCCTAAGCTCGTGCAGTTTGTTCGAGCTGGATAATTACGATGAGCCAAAGGAAACGATCCAGGGCGAAGTGGTTGACGTGGCGACAGGTGAACCCGTGTATACGGATCAGGGAAGTGAAGGTATCCGTGTTCGTCTTACGGAACTCAGCTGGGGCGACAATGTAAGCTGGAACCCCGACTTTTTCTGTATGCCCGACGGCAGGTTCCAGAATACAAAGATTTTCAGAGGAACTTATAATGTGCGGATTGACGGACCATTCATTCCCTTACTCCGGGAAGATGACCGCGGTGTTCCACTGGCCGATGAAACACAGACGCTGGACATTGCCGGTGTGACGAAAGTGAAGTTTGAAGTTCAGCCTTTCCTAAAGGTGGAATGGGTGGAGGAACCTGTCGTGGTCAACGGTAAAGTACGTGCCAAGGTTCGTGTAACGAGAGGGGTATCCGAGGATGAATTCCGTGAGAAGATTGAACCTATGGGTGGATACAGCAACAGCTTTCAGAACGTGACGGACATCCAGCTTTTTGCAAGCTATTCGGCATCCGTCGGATATCGCGCAAGGGATGAACGCTGGTCTAACAAAATCGAATATTCCGGTTCGTCATTCAACGCTCTGCTGGGCGAGACGATCACCATCGAAACTAACGGCACCATTCCTTCAGGGAGGGTTGTTTTTATTCGCGCTGCAGCACGCATTAATTACGACACTCCCAAAGGAAGTGGTATCAGAAGGTGGAATTATAACGAGCCTCTTCAGGTAATGATTCCTTAGTCTATTTGGTCTGAGGTCAGAGATACCTTGACCTCAGACCTTCCTATTGCGTGATGCCGCAATCGCTGCATCCTAAATAAATTATGACAAAGCCCATTTGTCGTTTCCCATAACAGAGAAGAATGCAAAAACCTATAATCACCTGTTTTTTGTCTGTGCTGTTGTTTCAGGCGTGTTCACCGTCACAGGAACGTGAACAACCTGAAGAAGGTGCTTCGGAAAAAACAGTATTTCAAACATCCAATCCCTGGAAGCCTGTAACCGATGTCCGTGCTGACGTAGCAATAGTATACAGTGTTAAAGATCACCACAGACAGGATGCAAACCTCACATTCGAGGAACGTGTTCAAACGTGGCGGGATAAAGGCTATACAACTCATTTCATGTCGGGAATCGCCTGGGGTGAATATCAGGATTACTTCACTGGAAAGTGGGATGGGAAATGGCATCTTGATGAAGGGCAGGTCACGCAAAAAGGCGATACCATCTGGCATGGGCGTATGGTGCCCTACATCGTTCCGTCGATGAACTTCATCAAGTACATGAAGGAGCAGGTCATCAAACGGGTGATTGATGCCGGCATTGACGCTATCTATCTCGAGGAACCTGAATTCTGGGCCCGCGCAGGGTACAGCGAGGCGTTCAAAAAAGAATGGAAAGAATACTATGGTTTCGACTGGCGCCCTCAGCACGAGTCAGCGGAGAATACTTACCTGTCAAACAAGCTGAAGTATGCGCTCTATTATCGCGCTTTGAATGAGTGCTTCACTTACGCAAAAGAGTATGGCAAAAGCAAAGGTATGAATGTGCGGTGCTATGTGCCAACGCATTCACTCGTCAACTATTCGCAGTGGATGATCGTCAGTCCTGAGGCCAGCCTTGCAT
Source organism: Bacteroidota bacterium (assembly GCA_023417065.1). GTDB lineage: Bacteria > Bacteroidota > Bacteroidia > Cytophagales > Cyclobacteriaceae > Ohtaekwangia. The sequence continues at coordinate 12,252 of JAEZGH010000227.1, read as the reverse complement.
CGCTCCCTGTAGTGGACGGTTACATCGCCCAGGTTTGGACGGGAACGTCGCGTGAACCCAATTACTTCAATGGCAAGCAAAAGGAGCGCGTCTTTGAAACAGCCTTTCTAGAATATGGTTCAATGGAATCGATGACTGCCCCTACTGGACGGAAGATGTTTTTCCTTACTGATCCAATCGAGGATTGGCCCCGCGACTGGGCTGACTATAAAAAGAATTATCAGGCAACCTTTACTGCGCAGCTTCTTTATCCGATGATCGCTGATTATGAAGTGATGCCGTGGCCTGACAGGATTTATGAAGGTTACTATCGCACCAGTGCAGGCAGTGACAAGAAGGAACAGATACCTCGGTTCTACTCAACGCAAATGCAGGTAATGATCAATTCCCTGAACAGTATGCCATTGTCTGACAATAAGGTCAGTGGGTCACATGGCATCGGTGTGCTGATGGCGAACTCACTGATGTTTCAGCGCTACCCTACGCACGACGGATATGAAGATCCGCAGTTGTCTAACTTCTATGGCCAGGCATTGCCCCTGCTGAAGCGCGGCGTTCCTGTAAAGACGGTTCATATCGAGAATGCTGCCGTCGCTGAAACGTGGAAGGATATCAAAGTACTGATCATGTCTTATTCGAACATGAAGCCCATGGATCCGGAAGCACATGATCATATCGCTGAATGGGTGAAGAATGGTGGTGTGTTGTTGTACAGCGGCAGAGATAACGATCCTTTTCAGACTGTGCAGGAGTGGTGGAACTCTGATGGGAAGACCTTCAAGGCGCCCTCAGAGGACCTTTTTGTGAAGTTGGGTGTTCCAGAACCGTTCAACGCAGGTGAGTATAAATTCGGAAAGGGTACAGTTCATATTCTTCGAAATGATCCGAAAGAGTTTGTGCTGGCACCAGAGAATGACGAAACATTCATAGCAACGGTTAAGAAGCTGTATGAGGGCAATGCCGGAGCAGGGCAGCTTGCCTTCAAGAATTACCTCTCGCTCTCAAGAGGTCCTTATGAAGTTATTTCTGTTCTCGATGAAAATCCGGATTCATCTCCATACACAATTAAGGGCAAATTGATCGACCTGTTTGATCCGGAAATACCAGTCTTGGCCGAAAAGACAGTAAACCCGGGAGAACAGGCATTGTTGTTCAACATTGAGGCAGTGAAGGATTTCTCAAAGCCCCAGGTGCTGGCAGCGGCTGCGCGTGTTTACGACGAAAGCGTCACGAAGAGCGGATATTCTTTCGTAGCAAAAAGTCCTTTGAACACCACAAACGTGATGCGGGTGCTGTTGCCGAATGAACCGTCAGAAGTAACGGTTACAGGTGCCGGTGGTGCTTCCGTTGAAGCCCGGACATCCTGGGATAGTTTAAGCAAGACGTATTTCCTGAGTTTTGAGAACAGTCCGGATGGGGTGCACGTAAATTTTGTCTGGTAGCTGAATGCAAAAAAAGTAAGAAACATAAATAACGATAATGATGATTAGGAGAATTGGGTTATGGGCAGTCACACTTTTGTACTGCATTATCCTTGACGTGAACGCACAGGTGAAGGACCCGGTCAGCTATGTTAGTACCCTTGTCGGTACGAATTCAAAATATGAGTTGTCGACAGGGAACACGTATCCGGCGATTGCTTTGCCCTGGGGAATGAACTTCTGGTCGCCCCAGACGGGTAAAATGGGCGATGGCTGGATGTATAAATACACCGCGGACAAGATTCGTGGGTTTAAGCAAACACATCAGCCAAGTCCGTGGATGAATGACTACGGACAATTTTCCATTATGCCAATAACAGGGAAGGCTGTCTTTAATGAGGATGAAAGAGCCAGTTGGTTTTCGCACAAGGCGGAAGTAGCAAAACCTCATTACTACAGTGTATACTTAGCTGACCACGATGTGACCACCGAAATCACTCCTACGGAAAGGGCTGCAATGTTTCGGTTTACATTCCCGGAGAGCAAAGGTTCATACATTGTCGTCGATGCTTTTGACAAGGGATCTTATGTCAAGATCATTCCGGAGGAGAACAAGATCGTTGGATACACTACGCGTAATAGTGGTGGAGTTCCCGAAAATTTCAAGAACTATTTCGTGATTGTCTTCGACAAACCGTTCACTTATGTGGCATCTGTGAAGGATGGCAGCATCGCCGAAGGGGAGAGATCATTTGAAGGCGGTCATGCAGGGGCTATCATTGGATTTACTACGTCGAATGATGAGAAGGTTCACGCACGCGTAGCTTCGTCATTCATTAGTGAAGCGCAGGCCGTGCTGAACCTGAAGGAACTGGGTAACGACGGATTCGATGCTATCGTTGAAAAGGGAAGGAAACGCTGGAATGACGTTCTGGGAAAAATCCAGATTGAAGACGACAACATTGACAACCTTAGAACATTCTATTCATGCTTCTATCGCACGGTGCTGTTCCCGAGAAACCTGACAGAGATCGACGAGTCGGGACAGGTGGTCCATTACAGTCCGTACAATGGGAAGGTCCTGCCTGGGTACATGTTTACCGACACCGGCTTCTGGGATACGTTCCGAAGTTTGTTCCCTTTCCTTAATTTCCTTTATCCTTCTGAAAACGTCAAAATGCAGGAAGGCCTTGTTAATGCTTACAAGGAGAGCGGTTTCCTTCCCGAATGGGCAAGTCCGGGTCATCGCGACATCATGGTGGGAAACAATTCAGCCTCTGTTGTAGCAGATGCGTATGTCAAAGGACTGCGCGGATACGATATCGAGACCCTTTGGGAAGCCCTGAAGCACGGCGCGAACAACGTGCATCCCAAAGTTTCGTCCACGGGAAGAAAAGGATATGAGTACTACAATAAGTTTGGCTACATTCCCAATGACGTGGACGTGGACCAGAACGTGGCGCGTTCTCTGGAATATGCATACAACGACTGGACAATCTATCGGCTTGGCAAGGCATTGAACAAGCCGGCGTCTGAAATTGATATTTACGCCCAGCGGGCGATGAATTACAAGAACCTGTACTTTGCAAAACGCAAGCTGATGGCTGGTCGTGCAAGTGATGGGTCCTTTTCAGATAAGTTCAACCCTACCGACTGGGGGCGCGACTTCACGGAAGGTAACAGCTGGCATTACTCATGGTCCGTATTCCATGATCCGCAGGGACTCGCAGACCTGATGGGGGGACCAAAGGAATTTGTGAATATGCTCGACTCTGTGTTCATCATTCCGGGATCGAGAGGTATGGACAGCCGTTCTATGATTCACGAAATGCGCGAGATGCAGGTAATGGATATGGGCCAGTATGCTCACGGCAATCAGCCTATCCAGCACATGGTTTATATGTATAACTGGGCAGGAGAACCCTGGAAAGCGCAGTACTGGGCACGTGAAATCATGGATAAGCTTTATGCTGCAACGCCCGATGGCTACTGCGGTGATGAAGATAATGGTCAGACTTCTGCCTGGTATGTTTTCTCTGCACTCGGGTTCTATCCGGTTTGTCCTGGTACAAACGAATATATTCTTGGATCACCACTGTTTAAGTCAGTCAAGATCAAACTCGATAATGGCAAGGAACTCGTGATCACTTCAGAGAATAACTCGAAGGAGAATCGTTATGTCGCCGAGATGAAAGTCAATGGCAAAAGCTACACCAGGAATTACCTTACGCACGAAGATCTCATGAATGGCGCAAAGGTGAACTTCAAGATGAGCAAAACGCCGAACAAGAAACGTGGAGTTTACAAGGCTGATTTTCCATACTCGTTTTCGAATGAGAAAAAGTGAACTTTGAGGACTGCATAAACACCTATGAGAACCAATAGAAAGATACTTCTGGTCCTGATGCTGACGTGTACTGCTTTCGTGGCTGGCGCGTCAGATACCGGGCGTTTGACCGTCGGGTCGTTTAACATCCGATACGTGAACGCAGGGGATTCACTCAAGGGCAACGCATGGTCACAGCGCCTTCCGGTTATATGTGATCTGATTCGCTTTCACGATTTTGAAGTCTTCGGCGCACAGGAAGTTCTCCATAGACAGCTGCGTGACTTGCTCGCGGGACTTCCTGGTTACGACTACGTAGGTGTTGGTCGTGATGATGGAAAGACAAAAGGTGAGTATGCGCCGATTTTTTATCAGAAGGATAAGTTTAAGGTATTGCGTTCAGGCCATTTCTGGCTATCCGAAATCACGGATCGGCCGAACAAGGGCTGGGATGCAGCGTTACCACGCATTTGCACATGGGCAACCCTGCAGGACAAACGAACAGGATTTGAGTTCTACGTTTTTAACCTTCACATGGATCACATCGGCGTTGAAGCCCGGAAGAATAGTGCGAAGTTGGTTTTGAAGAAGATCAGGGAAATGTGCAAAGACAAAGCCTTCGTTCTAACGGGTGATTTCAATGTGGACCAAAGCAGTGAAGACTATAAGGTACTGACAAAGTCAGGAGAGTTGCGGGATTCATATGAAGTCGCGGCAGTCAGATACGCGACAAACGGCACATTCAATGATTTCAAGCCTGACGCAAAGACCGAAAGCAGAATTGACCACGTCTTCGTGAGCGCCCACTTTGACGTGGAACGTTATGGTGTGCTTACCGATTCATACAGAGTTGCCAATGAAGGCAAACCCGAAACGTCAGGCAATTTTCCTTCTGAAGTGAGCCTGACGAAATATGCGGCACGGGTCCCGTCGGACCATTTTCCAGTTAAGGTGATATTAAGTTATAAACATTAAACCCGTCATTAAGCGAAATGCATTATCAAAAACAGAATTCAGATTTCAGAACATTCTTGTTTCGGATGGTGGCTGTTGTCATCGTCGGATTCGGCCTTGGGTCATGTGTGGTGTCCGACAAGGCAACAGAAACCAGTAAGCTGGAAGTCGGTCAGGAGTTTCGTGCGCCAGCCTATCCGTTGATTACGGTTGATCCTTATATGAGTGCGTGGTCAACGTCAGACAACTTGTTCGACTCACCGGTGAAGCATTGGACAGGCCGAAACCATTCCCTGATCGGTGCCATTCGTGTAGATGGCCAGACTTATCGATTCCTCGGAAAGGAAGAGATTCCCCTTCAGCCGGTTTTGCCCAATGCAAAATACGAGGCGTGGGAAGGCAGGTATGTAAACAGTCAGCCTGCAAGTGGATGGGAAAAAGCCGAATTCAATGATTTATCCTGGAAAAAAGGAAAGGCTGCCTTCGGTACGCCAAATACGGGTGAAACGAGTACACCGTGGCAGACAAAGGAAATCTGGGTTCGTCGTGAGTTTCGTCTGCCTCCGGGAAGCCAGGAAGGTGAATACTATATTACTTACTCCCACGACGACGATTTCGAACTTTACCTGAATGGCGTTCAGATCGTGAATACGGGTAATCGCGCAAGGAGTAACGTGACGGAGAAGCTGGACAAGAGCCTCCTGAACATCGACGGCACAAACGTGCTTGCAGCGCACTGCCTTGATCGCGTCGGGCTCGCTTACGTGGACTTTGGCATATTCAAAGACAGTGATCAAAAGCCAATATTTGGTCAGGAAGCTACACAGAAGAGCGTAAAGCTTACCGCTACGCAAACCAAGTATGAGTTTTCAGCAGGCCCTGTGGACCTACGCGTACAATTTGTTTCGCCCTTGCTGCTGGAAGACCTGGATATGTTGTCCCGCCCGGTAAACTACATCACCTACGAGGTCACGTCAACAGATGGAAAACCGCATGAGGTTCAAGTGTACTTTGAAGCAACGCCTGAGTGGGCGGTGAACGAGCTGAATCAGGAAGTAGAAGTTTTCAAAGGTCAATCGGGAAATATTAACTTCTTAAAGGCGGGTACCGTTGAACAGCCCATCCTCAAAAAGAAGGGTGACAACGTACGTATCGACTGGGGATATTTCTACGTGGCCGCTGACAAGTCCGACAGAAACGCACTGGCTATTGGAGACTTCGCAGCGGTGAAAACTGCGTTCAGCGAGACAGGTTCGCCAGGCACATCTGACGATAAGTTAAATGCAGTGATGACCAATACCATGCCGGTGATGGCGTACACGGATAATCTCGCCGAAGTGTCTGACAAGCCGGTTTCAGGATACCTGATGCTTGCGTATGACGATATTGAATCCATTCAATACTTTGGTACGAATCTCAAGGCATGGTGGACGAAAGGTGGAACGGTTACCATCGATCAGATTCTGCAATCATCAGCGTCAGATTTCGCTTCGGTAATGGATAAGTGTGATAATGCGGACAAGAAGGTTTACCTTGAAGCGCTTGCTGCGGGAGGTGAAAATTACGCGCGTCTTTGCGTGCTCGCCTATCGTCAGTCTATTGCTGCGCACAAACTCGTCAAAGATCCGGATGGAAACACGCTGTTCTTATCGAAAGAAAACTTCAGCAATGGTTCCATCGGTACAGTAGATGTCACCTATCCGTCGTCGCCGCTGTATTTGAAGTACAATCCTGAATTGCTGAAAGGGATGCTGAATCCAATCTTTTATTATTCAGAAAGTGGGAAATGGGCAAAACCATTTGCCGCTCATGACGTCGGGACATACCCGATCGCCAATGGACAAACATATGGTGGTGACATGCCAGTGGAAGAATCAGGAAACATGCTCATTCTTACGACTGCAATCGCCGTCATGGAAGGTAATGCTGACTATGCGTCGAAGCACTGGGATGTTCTTACTACGTGGGCCAACTACCTGCTGGAAAATGGCCTCGATCCGGAGAACCAACTTTGTACGGATGACTTTGCCGGTCACTTTGCGCACAACGTGAATCTGTCAGCAAAAGCCATTATGGGAATCTCCGGCTATGGCAAGCTTGCCGAAATGCTTGGTAAGAAAGATATCGCGGACAAGTATACTTCAGAAGCGAGAGCTATGGCGGCGGAATGGATTAAGATGGCTGATGACGGAGATCACTTCCGCCTTACCTTTGACCAACCCGGGACCTGGAGTCAGAAGTACAACCTTGTCTGGGATAGGCTGCTGAACCTTGGCATCTTCCCGAAAGAAGTAACAGAAAAGGAAGTTGCGTTCTACCTGACAAAGCAGAATCGGTATGGTTTGCCGCTGGATAATCGGAAAACATATACCAAATCGGACTGGATAGTCTGGACCGCCACCCTGGCCGATGACAACGCAACGTTCAAAAAGTTTATTGATCCACTTTATGGTTACGTAACTAATACACCCGATCGCGTTCCGATGTCCGACTGGTACGAAACGCCAACGGCCACTCAGGTAGGGTTTCAGGCGCGCTCCGTGGTAGGTGGGTACTTCATTAAGTTGCTTGAGAAATAAATTAACCTAAAATGAGATACATGTCTGTGAGGACATACCTGCTGATGACGCTGGTTTTAATCAGCGCATCGTTACTGGCACAAAAGAGAACCGGGAAGAATCACAATCCGGTTCTCGAAGGCTGGTATGCAGATCCGGAGGGAATTATTTTCGATAAGGAGTACTGGATTTACCCAACGTATTCGGCGCCCTATGAGCAGCAGGTGTTTATGGATGCCTTTTCATCAAGGGATCTGGTGAGATGGAAGAAACATTCGCGCATCATAGACACCACTGCCGTAAAATGGGCTCGCCGCGCTATGTGGGCACCAGCAATTGTGAAGAAAGATAATCTCTACTTCTTATTCTTTGCGGCGAATGATATTCAGAACAACGATGAGATAGGCGGAATAGGTGTGGGTGTTGCTGATACGCCAGGTGGACCCTTCAGGGATTATCTGGGCAAACCCCTTCTCGACAGGTTTCACAATGGCGCGCAGCCCATCGATCAGTTCGTATTTCCCGACAAGGATGGTCAGTATTATATGATCTACGGCGGTTGGCGGCACTGCAACATTGTCAAGCTCAATAATGACTTTACTGGATTCATTCCTTTTGACAATGGTGAGACGTTCAGGGAGATTACCCCGGAAGGCTATGTGGAAGGTCCCTTCATGTTTATCCGAAATGGCAAATATTACTTTATGTGGAGTGAAGGCGGATGGACAGGTCCCGACTACTGTGTTGCATATGCTATTGCTGATTCTCCATTCGGACCTTTCAAAAGAATAGGAAAAATCTTGGAGCAGGATGCAAATGTAGCCAGGGGTGCCGGTCATCATTCTGTGATAAATGTCCCGGGTACGGATGAATACTACATTGTCTATCATCGGCGTCCACTCAGCGAGACGGATGGCAACCATCGGGAGACGTGTATCGAAAGAATGTACTTCGACGAGAATGGCGAAATCAAACCGGTGAGAATAACCTTTGAAGGCGTTCCCGCCCGGAAAATAAAATGATCGAACAGATATGACTAATAGAAGAGATTTTATCAAAAAAGGGACGATGGCTTTCGCCGGATTGTCTCTGGCTGGAAATGCGGTTGCATGGAATATTCATCCTTCGCGGAAATACACCAGCAATCGCCCTGCTCCGTCAAACAGGAATTTTACATCCACTGCGGTTGAAGAGGCGATTACAAACACAAAAGCGAAGATCAGGGATGAAAAGCTTGCGTGGATGTTCGAGAACTGCTTTCCCAATACGCTGGATACAACCGTCGAGGTTGGCTCCAAAAGCGGGAAGCCCGACACGTTTGTGATAACGGGCGATATACACGCTATGTGGCTTCGTGATTCAACGGCACAGGTATGGCCTTATCTCCAGCTTGCAACCAAAGATGAGAAACTGAAGTCTTTGCTCGCTGGTGTAGTACATCGGCAGACTCAATGTGTGTTGTTGGATCCGTATGCCAATGCATTTAACAAGGAACTTACTCCCGGTGAATGGATGAGCGACAAGACCGATATGAAGCCTGGTCTGCACGAAAGAAAGTGGGAAATTGATTCTCTTTGCTACGCGGTGCGCCTCGCATACCATTATTGGAGAACAACGGGTGATAATTCCGTCTTTGACGCGGATTGGCAAAAGGCAGCGGCGCTCATCGTCGATACATTCAAGGTGCAGCAACGAAAGAATGGTCTGGGTCCGTACAAATTTGAACGGGAAACCACACGCCAGCTCGATACTCTGTCAAACGATGGTTGGGGAAGACCGCTGAAACCTGTTGGGTTGATCAATTCGGCATTTCGTCCATCCGACGATGCGACTACGTATGGTTTTTTGATCCCTTCGAATCTGTTCGCTGTCACGTCGCTTCGGCAACTTGCCGAGATAAGCAGGACCGTAACGAAGGACGAGGCTTTTGCCAAGGCATGTACTGTGCTGGCTGACGAAGTTGATGCAGCCATTCGCAAGTATGCCATTGTGAATCATCCGAAATATGGAAAGGTATATGCATTCGAAGTTGATGGCTTTGGCAATGCCACGTACATGGATGATGCTAATGTTCCCAGTCTTTTGGGCTTACCTTATCTCGGTTGTGTGGATCGCAACGACAAGGTTTACAGGAACACAAGGAAGCTCATCTGGAGCGAAGACAATCCTTATTTCTTCAAAGGCAAGGTTGCAGAAGGAATAGGTGGACCGCATATCGGCTACGACATGATCTGGCCTATGAGTATCATCATGCGGGCGATGACCAGCACCGACGACAGTGAGATTGCATGGTGCATCAGAACCCTTCGCGATACAGATGGCGAAACGGGGTTCATGCACGAGAGTTTTCACAAGGATGATCCATCAAAGTTTACGCGTAAATGGTTTGCGTGGGCGAATACCCTGTTTGGCGAACTTGTGCTGAAGCTCGTCAACGAAGGCAGGACAAGACTTCTCGAAGTATAGGTTTTCGGTTTTTGGTATGGTTTGCTTATACTCGGTAAGGATGGGGATAATCAGTCCCCATCACTTTTTTGTACTCAATCACAAAAGACTGATACTTAAGTTTTGCTTCATCGTGCATTCGCATTTTTTGCAAAGCCTGCACTTCATAAATCAACGCGGTATCATTTAGTGGGTCAATTCTGAACAGCGCTTCCGCTAAGGCGATGACGGTTTGCAACTGATCTTCTTCAAAACTTTTTTCCATTTCCACAACAATCACCGGCTCCAGTTTCTTTTCCATTTCTTCCTTAAATGAGTCAAAGAGAGGATGGTCAAATAACTGAAGGAATCTTCCTCTGTTGAGGATTTCGACCAGGTCATTCCTGTGTTTCGAAATTTCGCTGTCGGAGATGATCTTCAGGCAATGAATATAATCGCAATACAGTGCATCGGTGTATTCCAGTTTGAAGCTTCCTTTTTCGTAGATAAGTTCAACACCATCGAGTTCGCTCAAAACTTTCCGCAGGTGATTAATCGTGACGCCTCTTGAGTTTTTGGCCTTGTCGGCGGACTTATCCGGCCACATAATGCTGCTGAAGCGTTGTGATGCAATGCCACCTTCTGTCGTGCTGTACTGAAGGATCAGACAGAACGCCTGTTTCAGCTGAGCACTCAGCATGTACGTGATATCGTGGTTTTTGCGGTCGCGTACGACAAAGTCGCCAAACAGATAAATGGAGTTAGCACGCGCAGACGATTCCGGTTTTTCTTTGAAGTGCTTTTCACGGGTAACAGTGATGGTGATGGGACTTTCATTCACTGCCGGTTCGTCTTCCTTCGGTTTCCGCTTTCTGTAAAGCAAGAACGCCAAAGCCGACGTAAATACGATAGCGATTAAGATGACGACAGTCGAAAGATCGTCTTTCTCTTTTGCATAGCTGCTCAGCTCACTAGCCGTAATCGGTGGGAAGGCCAGCGAATAGACTTTCAGGTCAGACGAAATATCATCCTCAAACTCCTGTACAAGTGCGTACAGGTTCCCAAGTTCCTGGTCGAAATACAAATTAGCATTTGTGGTAATCTTGTCGGAACGGATAGGAATTGAATCGCCAAGGATTTCGTATTGTCCATCCTTCATTGAAAACCGGTACAGCCGCAGGTAGGATTGTGAAAAGTGCTCAGGGTAGCACAGCGTATAGAAGGTCGAGTCGTCAAGAATCACCATTCCCCTCACCGGAACCATATTGTCCTGCTTCCATTCGATCTCCCAAAGTTTGGAAACCTGATTCGTGTTGAGGTCGACTTTGTGTAAGTCGTAATAATATTTTCTTCCCACAATCTGTTCCCCAGATTCATTGCCCATCCCGCCGAAAACAAAGATGGTGTTGCTCTTCCTTTGATATCCAACGGATGAAAAGTATCGCGGATTCAGAACATCACCTGAAAGGTCTTCGAGTTGGCGCCACGATTTCGAGTTGAGATCAAATTGAAAGAAGTTCTTATTGTAACGCATGTTGCCAAAACCGCCAAAGATGGTGTACTGGTTTTCATTCGGGTCGAAGTAAGATCCATGGTGATGAAGCTGCATGGGCAGTCGCTCTGAGCTTTCGACACTCCAGGTGTACGTGTTGAGATCCAGACTGGCAATGGAAGCTCCACTGTAATTCAGGTCTTCTGCGTAGTACACTTCATAGGAATAGAGTTTATTGTTCCGGGCATCGACAAAATTGGTTCCGAGGACCAGTCTCATCGGCGGTTCATTGTTGAATGTGTTGATCCGGGATTCGCCTGACCGCACGTTGTAGGTTATCAGCGTGTCTTTATTGAAGTAATAAACCTCTTTTCTTTCGGCGACGTAGTTCGCTCCGGCCACGGACCTCGATCTGATTGAAGCTTTATGCCGCCAGTGATATGCGTCATTCATCAACCATTCGGGATTGTTTACTGTTCCGAATTCCCGTCCATCAATATCATGAACAGCCTCGCCTTCGATTTCCTAGAGATCAAAATGGAACCGCGTACTATTCCCGATTGACAAGTCTTTGAGTGCAAATGAAGGAACATCGATCACGTGGTCGCTTCTTCCGAAAACAACTATCGGCGAGTAGGTGTCGGGCAAACCGTCGTTATGTGCGCGGAACTCATGATTGTTGATTTGAAGCCTTATGGAGTCGCGCATCAGGTCGAATGTAATCCGAACCTTGAACCAGCCATTGTTCAGCAGCTCGTTTTTGTCAACCTCCGCGACGATCAGACTGTGAGTACCTTCCTCATTAAGCCGGAATACGACATTGTCGGCCTGGCCATCATAAAAGAGGTTGTAAATACGCTTGCTGTCCCTGTTCTTGATCCGAAGGATATAGCCGAACTGGGTCCTAGGATATAGGGTGAGATTAAAATCCACGTCAAATGACTCATGGAATCTTGCCGTATGATCGCCGAAAACATCATAAGACGTCCGCTGATTGATGGGTTCTTCGCTCCCATTGAATTTCAGCCCGCCCTGTGCGGCGCCGAAAAGTGGTATTAACGAGAAAAATATAAGTAA
>JAEZGH010000223.1 GCA_023417065.1 Bacteroidota bacterium | reverse complement strand
AGTGGCGTCGAGTGTTCCATCCTGCAAGCGCAGGCTGGTGATGATATCGAAACCACCGGACATCGTGGTGCCGTTCGGCGTGGCGATGATCAGGTTCTCGATCGAAAGTGTTCCGCCAGCGGTAAGTGTGGTGGAATCGGCACCTTCGAGGGAAAGTTCACCCGCGCCCACGATCGTTCCGTTCAATACCACCTCGTCGCCCATGGCTACCAGACGCTGCTCCGATCCGATGCTCAGTGTGGCCCCGGCTTCAAGATCAAGATCACCCACGGTCTGCAACCCGGTCACGGTCACATTGTGTCCGTTCTGGACCACCACCTTCATATCGCCGTTCACGGAAAGTCCGCTCGGCGGCCCTGCCGGTGTAAGGCTCCAGATATCGTCGATCATAAGGCCTGTGGTGGTGCTGTAGAGTACCGCCGGTGTGATCGACACGGTGTAATCCTCCACCTGTCCATAGGTTGAATTGCCGCATGGCGTGGGGTTGGGCGTGTTCGCATAAAGCCCGCCCACATAGCTGTCGTGCAAGCGTACCCGCATGCGGGTGGTCCCGGTCAAGGCAGAGCCCGGCACGGTGATATTGCCATTCTGCGGACTGGTGCCGATGGCCGAGGTGAAGACCAGTTCGCCTGGATCGGCGAAGCTGCCGTTCTGGTCCAGATCGATCCATACCAGCACTTGATCGGTACTGTAACCGAACGGTGCGCCGATATGCCCGTAGAAGACCGAAATGTCGTAAGTGACTCCGGCGAGCAGATTGGCGGTGACGGAGGTATGGTCCTCGTACCCGGTGTTCGCGTTGCTGCTGTGATCGACATCGGCCACCACTACGCGGGTGATGCGCTCGAAGCCGGGATCGCTGGCCCCTGCATCGCAATAGCAATCCGTAAGCGGGGCCATGCCCACGTATAATACATCGCTGTACACGGTGCCATATCCATCGCAGGTCACCGCTGCACGATACCAGGTCCCAACTGTCTGGGTGGTGCTCTCCACCGCCGAGCCGCTCCCGAACGATGACCAGGGACCGGTGGCACCCACGGTGCTCAATTCCCACTGGAAAGTATTCCCTATTGCGATCTGCGCCACGGAGATATCGAATGGAACGCCGCTGCAACCGTTTGCCGGGCCGGTGGTATTGCCTGGTGAAGGCAGGGCATCGCAACCAGCAGGCGTCCATTCATAGGTCTGTCCCTCCACGAAGCCACGCTGGCCTCCCCCGCTCTTGAACCGGCATACGCTCGTGTTGCTGATGCCGGGCAGGCTGGTGTCCCAATTGTTGGCACCGGAAGTGACCATACGGTTGTTCACTGCGGTGGCGAAGTCGTTCGATGCACCGCGAAGTCCCACTTGGGGTTGATAATTGGTGGTGGAATTCTGATTGCCGAGTTCGCCGTACACGATCTTCACAGCACCCGTGGCCGTGTTCAGCCTGATCTGCATATCGAAATACTCCTGTGCACTGAACCATTGGTTACCACCCGCGTTGTACCGGCGGATGTTGTCCCACTGCACAACTACTTCATCTCCCACGGTTTCCCAGCGCACACTGCTTCCGGGGACGAAAATGGAGGACGTTGAGTTCAGATCGGTCCCGAAGGCCACTACCGCCCCGGCATAACCCGCATTGCTGCTCAAAGGAAAGAAGTTGTTCCATGCAGGTGCGCTCCCGAAGGTGATGAACCCGTTGGCCGAAACATACATCTCGGTATACGCGTTCCCATCGAAGGTGAATGCCGGGATCGTTTGCGCAGCGGAGATCTGATCGTCGAAGCTGCCGCTCCAAAGAAGGGTACCTCCGTTGATCGGAGTGTATGTGCCGGAACTCTGGCTGAAGACATACTCCGTGGCCACCTGGGCATTTCCTGCCATGGCGAACAGCAGCAGCATGCCAAGGCATGAATGCCGGCAAATGAGGGCTGATCGCCTGAGAATGTAGGATCTCATCATCTTATGGTTGTTTTTCTTGTTCCGTTCGGTTCCGCGGGTTGCGGACAGGGAGAAAGTTTTTGTTCATGGCCTTCGCCCGCGCCGTTCTACCAAAGTGGAATTTTGTTCGACGAAGACTCTGATATTATCGACGAAAACCTCCAAGCCGGGCAAAGGTGCGGTGAAGATGCAGAATTTGTCAAGGCCCCTGATCGATCCTGTTCCAGAAGATCGGGGCAATACCTGCCAGATCGAAAGTGATGATCGGGATCCTGAAGGCTCCCGATCAGGGCAACACCTTGCCGGGATTCAATATTCCGTTGGGATCGAAGGCTTCCTTGATCGAACGCATGAGCGCCAGTTGCCGCAAGCCGAAAGCAATGTCCATGAACGGCCTTTGCACCAGTCCGATCCCATGCTCCCCGCTTAAAGTGCCGCCGAGCGATACGGTGAGTTGAAAGATCTCCCGGATCGCTTCGGAAAGCCCTTTCTTCCAGAATTCGTCCGATAGATCGCCCTTGATGATGTTCACATGCAGGTTGCCATCGCCGGCATGGCCATAACAAACGCTTTGGAAACCGTATTTCGATCCTATCGCTTTCACGCCTTCGAGCAGGTCCGGCAATGCGAAACGCGGGACCACGGTATCCTCTTCCTTGTATACGCTATTTCCCTTCACGGCAACGGCCACGTTCCGCCGCAATCTCCACAGGGCATCCTTCTCCAATGTGGTCTCGGCAAAAAGCACTTCACCACATCCATAGGTCTCCATCACGTCCAGAATGGCCGTGCAATCGCTCATGATCGCATCGGGATGGGTGC
>JAEZGH010000199.1 GCA_023417065.1 Bacteroidota bacterium | reverse complement strand
GGTAGCGGAACGGATTGGTGCCGCTCACTTCCATGGCATCGATCTGTTCGGTCACCTTCATGCTGCCGAGCTCTGC
Source organism: Bacteroidota bacterium (assembly GCA_023417065.1). GTDB lineage: Bacteria > Bacteroidota > Bacteroidia > Cytophagales > Cyclobacteriaceae > Ohtaekwangia. Next base: position 3,081 of record JAEZGH010000199.1, on the reverse strand, counting down.
ACCCATGCTACTGCCGATCTTGCCTGCGCAGATCAGGGCGGTGATAACCGGCGCTATCTCGCGCACCACCGAAATGGCCACCATGGCAGGCAGCATGCTCTCCGCACCGAAACGCGCGAGCGTTGGCCGGCTCTGCACGGTAAGCACCAGCCCCATGATGAATGCGGTGATCGCCACCAATGGAAGCGATCGATAGCCGTTGATCGTACACTGGCGGAAGAACTCTCCCCACTCAAAACGCGCATGGAATGCCTGGCGGAAGAATTTTCCGGTGAAATGGGCGATCTCGCCCACTTCGATCAGGAAAGACCTCCCCCCCCGCCGCATGGATCCCATGGCTGCAAGATACCGGAGAATGACTTCCCCTCACACAAACTGGACCTGCACCACGCCGGAACGATCGATCGGGCATTCCTTCCAAGGTCCACGATTTTCCAGATCAATGATATTCACGTACTTTCAAACCCATAAACCTCACCACCATGGCAAGATCGATACTCCTCTACTTCACGCTATGTTTCTCCACTTGGGCCGCTGCCCAATGTGCGGGGACCACGATCCCCATCTACGTTACCGACTTTGAGGATGGCCCTGGCATCTTGATCGCCAGCGACCATCCCGCATGGGAACATGGGGTGATCGGCAGCAACAACTGGAGCGGCGCAAGTTGTGGCAGCTCTTCGACACCACCAACTGCGGCCGTTTCAGGTACAATGGGATGGGGCACCCTGCTCAACGACTGTTACGACAACAGCGGGGACACAAGTACGGTAAGCCTTACCGTGGACCTGAGCGACCCTGCGCTGACTTCAGCGAACCTTCAGTTCCGCAGCTTCTATGACATCTTCACCAACTTCGACTACATTTTCATTCACGTGAACAACGTACAGGTGTACATGAACAATACCACGGACAACAGTCCGGGATGGGTGACCCAGGTTGTGGACCTGACACCTTTTCTTGGTGATGCCACGGTGGATATCGACCTCCACCTTTTCGCAACAACGGTGGTGAACCGTGCCGGCTGGTACATCGATGACCTGGAAGTGACCGGCTGCATTCCCTCCACGTCAGTTGCTGATATGGGAAGTGTTGATCGCACCAGGATCTGGCCCAATCCTTCCAACGGCTCCGTTAATGTGCAGATCGCCACAGGCCAGGGTGATGTGGTGAGCTGGAGATTGCTGGACGGCCATGGACGCGAAGTAAGGCGTGGAGGAATGCTTCCGGCTGGTGCCGTATCTGCACTCGAACTGCAGGGTATGCGCGGCATGTACGTATTCGAAATGAACAGTGCCGAAAGATCCTGGCATGAACGGATCGTTCTTCAGTGAGCGGATCCGGTCGTACGACCATTAAAACCACCACCATGATCAGAACGATACTCCTCTTTTTCACGATCGGCCTCTCCACTTGGGCCGCAGCCCAATGTCCAGGCACCACGATCCCCATTTACGTCACCGACTTCGAGGACGGTCCCGGTGAACTCGTGGCGGGCGGGTACCCGAGCTGGGAACATGGCGTCATCGGTTCCAGCAATTGGACCGGTGTGAGCTGTACACACACCCCCACACCTCCAACAGAAGCTGTTTCCGGCACCCAGGGATGGGGAACCGTGCTCAACGATTGCTACGACAACAGCGGTGACACAAGTACAGTGAGCCTTACCGTGGACCTCAGCGACCCGGATCTTTCCACTGCGAGCCTTCAGTTCCGAAGCTACTACGACATTTTCACCAACTTCGATTACATCTTCATAAGGGTGAATGGAACACAGGTATACATGAACAATACCACCAACACCAGCCCGGGTTGGATCACGCAGGTGGTGGACCTCACACCTTTCCTCGGTGGCCAGTCCGTGAACATCAGCTTCCATCTGTACACCACCACAGTGGTGAACGATGCCGGTTGGTACATCGATGATCTGGAGGTGACCGGTTGCGTTCTCTCCACGGCCATTGCCGGTCCGGAGAATACCGATCGCACCAGGATCTGGCCCAATCCTTCCAACGGCACCGTTAATGTGCGGATCGCCACAGGCCAGGGTGATGTGTTGAGCTGGAGATTGCTGGACGGCCATGGACGCGAAGTAAGGCGTGGAGGAATGCTTCCGGCAGGTGCAGTATCTGCACTCGATCTGCACGGTTTGCATGGCATGTACGTATTGGAAATGAAAAATGCCCGTAACGTCTGGCGCGAACGGATCGTGTTGCATTGATCGGAATTTACCTGCCCTTTCCTGATCGGAAGGATCCTCGCGATCGGAAAAGCCGCTGTTCAAAGCAGGCTTTTCCGATCGGGAGGATCACTTGGTGAAGTGATCTCGCCGGAGGTGATCTTGCGTAAGGGAACGAAGCGGCAGCCCGGCGCCGGTGAAGCGTTGGTGGAGCCCGAGCGAGGAGGCGACCGGTCGCGTGCCGCCAAAGCTTCAGCGACGGCGCAAGGAAGCCACCGGAGCCGCAGCTTCCACCCGCTGAGGCAAGCCGGCTACAGCGTAGTGCCCGGCCGCACGGCGGGCTTCGGCGACCGCCGCGGATACGCCCAGAGATCAGAACCCAGTTCTCAGTTGTCAGTGGACCGTGAACTTTCCAAGCCTGGCAACCGACAGCTGACAACTGACAACTAATTTTGCACCATGCGCAGGCAGCCTCCATTCCACCCATTAGATCTCTCCGCAGCACGCGGGGAGGCATTGCCTTCGCGTCCCTTTCCATGACGGGCCGGGGGATCCACTACCGCGAGCATTGCTCCGATGGCCATGATGGATCTTCTGCATACGTCCATGGATATTCCAACGTTCATGTTCGCTGCCCGCGATCACCACGGCATTTTACCTTCCACCTGAACCACTTCGCCGTAAAGGCCGAATGAAGACACGGTACATCGACCTGATCGAACAGACCTTCGACTTTCCGAAGGACGAATTCAAGCTGAACGAGGATAATCTCGAATGGAACGATCTGCCGCTGATGGAGATCCTCCAAAAGCACGGCACACCGCTGCGGATCACCTACCTGCCGAAGATCGGCGAGAAGATCGAGATCGCGCGCAACAGTTTCAAAAAAGCCTTTGAGACGC
>JAEZGH010000153.1 GCA_023417065.1 Bacteroidota bacterium | reverse complement strand
TACGGAATACAGCGCGCTGATGTCGAAAGTTGTCTCCAATGGAAACGTGTATGTAAAATTCCCCATCAACGAACCTGCTGAAGTTAAAAAGAAATCCCAGATCGAGGAGTACCTGGAATTCTATCGGGGAGCCGGTGTACAACACATTGCCATCGCCACCGACGACATTGTGTATACCGTGAAGGAACTTCGACGCCGGGGGATGGAATTCCTCTACGTACCGGAGACATATTACGAAGATGTACTCGACCGCGTCGGCGCGATTGAGGAGGATCTTGAAGAGCTGAAACGCCAGAATATTCTCATCGACCGCGATGAAGAAGGCTACCTTCTGCAGATTTTCACGAAACCGATTCAGGATCGCCCTACCGTGTTCTTTGAGATAATCGAACGCAACGGAGCGAAGTCGTTTGGCAAAGGAAACTTCAAGGCGCTGTTTGAATCTATTGAGCGCGAGCAGGCGCTGAGGGGAAATTTATGACGGCGGACCTGGGTGGCAAGGCGGCTGGGTAGCTGGGTGGCAAGTTCGCAGGGAAGCCGCCCTGATTTCGGCACCAGATGAATTCGCCTTCAACCCACTGGGTAAACTACCCAGCTGCCCAGCCACCTAACCAGCTTACCACCTGACGCCTGCCGCCAGCCCTCCGAGACACCTGTTCCCGGAGCATAAATGAGAAATCCGTAATCAGAAACGAGAAATCCAACCAGGGCCGTAACCGAATGGCCCGTCTTTTTATCTTTGCGCCGTTAAACCAAAATTCCATGTCTGAACTATTAGAACAAGTGACATCCAAAGCCCGGTTGTGGCTGAACAGCAACGTTATCGACGATAACACAAAAGCGGAAGTTCAATCATTGCTTGCGAAAGAGGATTCAAAGGAACTCATCGACAACTTTTACAAGGATCTGGAATTTGGAACCGGTGGCTTACGCGGCATCATGGGTGCCGGCACGAACTGCATGAACAAATACACTGTGGGAGTCGCCACTCAGGGACTTGCCAACTACCTTAACAAGAGTTTCCCTGATGCAAAAATCAAAGTAGCAATTGCCCATGACAGCCGGAATAACAGTCGATTTTTCGCTGAGACTGTAGCCAACGTGCTTTCCGCCAATGGAATAGACGTTTACATGTTCGCGGAACTACGCCCGACTCCTGTCCTTTCCTTTGCCATTCGGTTCCTGAAATGTCAGTCTGGTGTGGTAGTGACCGCGTCTCACAATCCAAAAGAATACAACGGTTATAAAGCTTACTGGAACGACGGCGCCCAGGTAGTTCCGCCGCATGACAAAAACATTATCGCAGAAGTGAACGCGATTACCTCCTTCGAGCAGGTGAAGTTTGAACCTGTGCCTGAACGTATTCACGTCATCGGACCGGAAGTTGAGAAGGCATATTACGAAGAGGTCAAAAAGATCATTCCAAACCACGAAGTGATCGCTAGGCATAAAAACATCCCGCTGGTGTATTCAAGCATCCATGGAGCGGGTATCACCATGGTACCGGAATGCTTGCGACAGATTGGGTTTGATAACATTCACGTCGTCGAAGAACAAGCCATTGCTGACGGTAACTTCCCGACGGTGAAGTCGCCGAACCCTGAAGAAAAGTCGGCGATGGAAATGGTTATCGCCAAAGGTAAAGCCGTTGGTGCGACAATGGTAATGGCAACCGATCCTGACACAGATCGCGTCGGTATTGGCGTGCGCCGCTCCGATGGAGAGTTCATCCTCCTGAATGGGAACCAGGCATTCAGTCTGATGATGTACTTCATCATGAAAAACATCAAAGAGAGGCAGAACACTTACATCGCCAAAACGATTGTTACGACCGAGCTCGTTGACCTTATGGCGAAACAACTGGGCGTTGAATGCTACAATACGCTCACAGGTTTCAAATACATCGCCGAGCTGATGGGTAAGTTCGAAGGCAAAAAGCGATTCATCGCGGCGGGTGAAGAAAGCTATGGTTACATGGCTGGAGATTTCGTTCGCGATAAAGATGCTGTTTCCGCATGCGCGTTTTTCGCGGCGATGGCCGCGAGTGCACAGGACGAAGGCAAGTCGATGTACGACTGGCTTATCGACATGTATGTTGAGTTCGCCTACTACAAGGAGACGCTGCTCAACGTGGTGAAGAAAGGCCAGCAGGGCGAACAGGAAATTAAGGCGCTGATGGAGAAGTTCCGCAATAATCCGCCTGCAGAAATAAGCGGAAGCCGCGTTGTAAAGGTTCGTGACTACAAAACTCTCATTGAAAAAGACCTGACATCAGGAAAAGAATCTCCACTGGATTTTCCTAAGTCCGATGTACTGCAGTTCTACCTCGAAGATGGCAGCAAGGTATCGGTACGACCTTCGGGAACAGAGCCAAAAATCAAATACTACATCAGTGTGAACACCAAGTTACCTTCAAGAGACAAGTTTGATGAAGTAACACGTTCCCTGGATCTGAAGATTGAAGGAATCGAAGGATATCTGATGTCGGTGTAATCACCTTCAATGTTTGAAAATCTCCTCGTTGATGTCTTCGGCTTCAACGAGGCCTTTTTCATTTATCGAAACCAATCGCAACGGTTTGAGCTCGTTGATAAGAACGGGATCATACTTTGCCGTCACACGGATATAGTTTTCCGTAAACCCATGCATCATCCCCGCTTCTACGTCATTCTCGAAGAGTACAACTGCTTCTTTACCCAGATTGTCTTCATAGAACTTGCGCCGTTTTTTATCGGACAGTGAGTGCAGCATTCGCGAACGGTCTGCACGTAGATTTCCAGGCACCGATCCATCCAACGTAGCGGCTACTGTATTCTCTCTCTCGGAGTAAGTGAAGACGTGCAAATAGGATATGTCAAGCTGGTTGAGGAACTCATACGTTTCGAGAAAATCCTCACGGGTTTCACCGGGAAACCCTACAATGACATCAACGCCGATACAGCAATGCGGCATCAGCGACTTGATCTTGCTTACGCGATCGACATATAGTTCGCGCTGATAACGGCGTCGCATCAGACGAAGGACCTTGTTAGATCCCGACTGCAGCGGGATATGGAAATGGGGTACGAATCGTTTAGAAGAAGCAACGAATTCAATGATATCGTCCGTAAGAAGGTTCGGTTCGATAGAAGAAATGCGGATGCGATCAATCCCTTCAACATCGTCGAGGGCACGCACCAGGTCGATGAAACGTTCCTTGCGGACACCGTCCTGCAGGCCGAAGTCGCCGGTATTCACCCCTGTGAGGACTATCTCCTTCACGTCGGTTGCCGCGATTTCCCGGGCAGTCTTTACAATATTTTCGATGCTGTCACTCCGGCTTCCACCTCGTGCGAGGGGTATTGTGCAAAAGGAGCATGAGTAATCACACCCATCCTGAACCTTGAGGAAAGTACGGGTCCGGTCGTTGATGGAATAGGATGTGTTAAACTTATTGGCTGCTTCGATGTCGGAGGCAATAACCTGCGGTTGGGGAGTCCGGACGAAACCGTCGAGAAGCTCGACCAGACGGAATTTTTCAGCTGCTCCCAGAACAGCATCCACCCCTGGCATTGATGCGATCTCCTGTGGTTTCAGCTGGGCATAGCAACCAATGATCGCGACATAGGCATCGGGCGAGATACCCCGTGCTTCCCTGACAATTTTGTGGCACTTCTTGTCGGCATTCTCCGTAACGGAGCACGTGTTGATGATGAAGATGTCGGGAGTGTCCGTAAAATCGACCTTTCGGTAGCCCTTTTCCTCAAACATGCGGGAAATGGTGGAAGTCTCCGAAAAGTTCAGTTTGCAGCCGAGTGTATAAAACGCAACTTTTTTCATGACAAGGGTGCAAAAATACAGTTTTTCCCGCACCGCTGGTCATAGAAATCCGGAAACCCGGACTGGTTTTTCAACAGAACTGGATCAGCCTCTGGACTCCTGAACGACGACGCCGTCCTTGAGTTCAATCTTGCGATCGGCCATAGTAGCCAGTTCCTGGTTGTGCGTGACAATGACGAAAGTGTGACCGAAATCCTTCCTGAGCTGAAAAAAAAGGTTATGCAGATCGACGGCGTTTTTAGAGTCGAGGTTACCGCTGGGTTCGTCGGCCAAAATCAGGTCGGGGGCGTTGATGAGTGCCCGGGCCACAGCGGTCCTTTGCTGCTCTCCCCCCGATAATTCCGATGGTTTGTGATCAGTGCGGTGGCCGAGGCCGAGCAAATCCAGCAATTCCATAGCCCGCTTCCTAACTTCAGATTCGCGTCGCCCGTTGGCAATAAGCCCGGGGATCATCACATTTTCGAGGGCGCTGAATTCCGGCAGGAGGTTGTGAAACTGAAAGATAAAGCCAATGGACTTATTCCGAAACGAGGACAACTCGCTGGTGGACTGAGCGAATATGTCGCGGCCGTGCATGTAAACTTTGCCTTGATCAGGGCGGTCAAGCGTGCCCAGGATATGCAGAAGTGTACTTTTCCCGGCACCGGACGCGCCCACGATAGCCACCACCTCCCCTTTCTGAACCTCTATGTCGATACCTTTAAGTACGTTGAGTTTGCCGTAGCTTTTTGTTACACTGGCGGAGCGAAGCATGGGATAATTTTCAGATTACAAATTCCTGGTCGGGTTACCTGCAAAATCCGGCGGCAGGTCGTGTCGCGGCACCGTATTCGCAATAGCAGCATTCAATTCTTGAAATAAAGCAGTAAATAAAGTAGTTTCGCCCGAAAACAAAAATTGCATGAACATACACGAATACCAAGGCAAAGAAATTCTCAAGAAATATGGCGTTGCGGTGCAGCGTGGTTTGGTGGCAGATAGCCCTGAGGGAGCATTTGCAGCTGCCAAAGAACTTCAGAATGAGACGGGTACCAAATGGTTTGTGGTAAAATCGCAAATCCATGCGGGAGGCCGCGGTAAGGGTGTAGTTAAAGAAACGGGTTCCAAGGGCGTTGTCCTGGCCAAAAGCCTGGAAGAAGTACCTGAAAAGGCAAAGGCCATTCTGGGAGGTACGCTGGTCACCCACCAGACAGGCCCCGAAGGAAAGCGCGTGAGCAAGGTGCTCATTGCAGAAGATGTTTACTATCCCGGAGAAAGCGAGCCCAAGGAATACTACATGAGTATCCTTCTGGACCGCGCCACAGGAACTCCGGTGATCATGGCTTCGGTTGAAGGGGGTGTCAACATTGAGGAAGTAGCCGAAGCGACGCCCGAGAAAATCATAAAAGAGTGGATTGATCCGGCCATTGGCCTCCAACCCTTCCAGGCGCGGAAGGTTGCGTTTGCCCTCGGTTGGGAAGGCAATGCTTTCAAAGAAGGCGTAAAGTTTATTCAGTCGTTGTACAACGCCTATATAGGGCTCGATGCGTCAATGTTTGAAATCAACCCGCTGCTGAAAACGTCAGATAACAGAATTCTTGCTGTTGACTCAAAGGTAAACCTTGACGATAACGCACTTTTCCGTCACAAGGATCTGCTCGAACTACGCGATATTACAGAAGAGGACCCGCTGGAAGTTGAGGCCGCTAAAGCTGACCTGAACTACGTGAAACTGGACGGGAACGTTGGTTGTATGGTAAACGGCGCGGGTCTTGCGATGGCCACTATGGATATTATCAAACTGTCGGGTGGCGAGCCCGCAAACTTCCTCGATGTTGGGGGTGGAGCAAATGCCACGACGGTGGAAGCCGGTTTCCGCATTATTTTGAAGGATCCGAACGTGAAGGCTATTCTGATCAACATTTTCGGGGGCATCGTCCGCTGTGACCGTGTGGCAAACGGAGTTGTTGAAGCCTACAAAAAAATCGGCGATATCCGGGTACCTATTATCGTCCGCCTGCAGGGAACAAACGCTGAAGAAGGCGCTAAAATCATTGAAGAATCCGGCCTGAAAGTAAAATCAGCTATTTTGCTGAAGGATGCAGCGCAAAAGGTAAAGGAAGTATTGGCCTGATCTAAATTCCCTTTTCCGAATCATTTGCATATATTGTCACAAATTTGCTTGTAAAAGAATGGCCAGGAAAGTTTTTATTGGTGCTTTGCTTTGTGTTTGTTTCTCTTACTTGGCAGAAGCCCAAAGCTTTTATAACATCCAGCGGCCACGAAACTTGCTTGTGAACCTGGGTTCAGGAATTGCCTATTACAAGGGCGATCTTGTAAACCCGGGCCAAATGGGCTTTATAAAGCCGAATGTTACTGTGGGAGCGGAATACTTTTTCAATGAGCGAATCAGTGGCCGCGCCCAGCTGACCTGGTTTCAGATAAAAGGTGACGACCGGGAGGCCAATGATGACCGGAATGAGCGTAACCTCCATTTTCAAAGCGGAAACATCGAATTCGCTGCAACAGGGGCCGTTAGTTTATTCCCTCAAGTCGGCAGATATTACCAGCGGCCTAAGTTTAATGTTCACGGTTTTACGGGCATCGGACTTCTTTATTTCAATCCCAAAGCTGAGCTAGACGGAAAAATGTACGCTCTCCGGAAGTACATGACTGAAAATGTGGCGTACAGCCGCCTTACGCCGGTTATCCCCGTTGGGCTTGGCGCGAGAGTCTTCATTAACCCATATTTCAATATTCTGATCGAAGGTGGCTACCGGTTCACTTTCACCGATTATCTCGATGACGTGAGCAAAAAGCGCTACGTACACATCGATGAACTCGGCGGGGATCCCACATCTATCCGCGCCCGTCTGGCGGACCGTCGTCCCGAAATTGATACTCAGCCCTTTCCGCCTCATGAAAAAGGTGTTCGCGGAAATCCTGAGAACAACGACGGGTACTTCATCATGAACATCAGCGTCCAGTATTATCTCCCTAAAGAGATTTTCAATCAGTCTCAGCGGAAGTTGTATACTCATAAGCGGCGTTCAATTTTCCGCAAACGCTGATTCATCGCCTCACGATTCGGCGGACGATTTCCGCCGAGTTAATCACAATCTTCACCAGGTAAACACCACTCCCCCAGTTCCCGGTGGGAATACGGCAAACTGTTTTCCGTTCCACATGCCTCGTCACGAGACGGCCACGGCCATCGTAAACTTCAATCTGTTCTATCGGATATTGTGACTGAATTTGTAATTCATGTTCAAAAGGAATGGGGTACAAATCAACATACAAGGATGGTTCAAAACTTATCTCCTTCCGGAATTCACAATTCCCGATGCGTATTTCTGCTACAAAAGGTCCCGCGTCCCCGGGATCGAACGAGCTCCCCTTGTGAAGCAAGCCATCCGGACCATACCATTCGGTCTCTGGAAAGGAAGAAATAAATAATCCCACTTCTTCCCAGACGTGAAACGTGTCTGCATTAATGATACGGGCATCGGCGTAAACCGCCGCACTTCTGCATCCAAATTCGTTCTCGGCCACTACAACCCATGACGTCGACTTGTCCAAATGGCCAGTCTGAAAACTGGCAGAAGGTGAAATATGCACTTGATCTTCCTGGAGATTCTTTTCGTACCAGTACCATTTCAACCCCGGCGAGGAATTCAGCACTGTGAAGGTCACAGGCCCTGAGACACACCGGATCTGATCCTCAACCCGAGGGGGTTCAGGAATGCGCCGTGGGTGAATCGTAACAACCTTGCTCGACTCGTGACAAACACTGCGGGCATTGACCGATATTGTCAGCGCGCTGGCAAGTGTGTCAATGGGAATCTTCGCCCTTCCGTATGCATCAAATGGATATTCGTCGCCTCCAACAGCGGCGACGTATTGGACCCCATTTTCCCTCTGATCGATCCGCAGATGAACAACGGAATCACCACACGCCAGTTCGCCAACCTCTACGAACGGACGCTCAACGGGGCGGGATCTTACCAGTAACTTAAACCGGTTGATGGCTTTGGGTTCCTCCGAATTACCAACGGAAAAGTTATATACTGGAGCATCAATTGTATCACCTGTAAATGTATCGACAATCAGCAAGTCCGATGTGCCGAACCTGCCATGCCCCTCCGTGTGCAGCGTGTACGTTCCTGGCGGAAGGCTTTGAGGTTTATGGCTGGTGTCCGGAGGGTAGCTGATGAGAAGCTGGTAAACCTCATCGCACGAGATAGTATCAACGGCAGATAGTGCAAGAGGCACACCATCGGCGGAAAGTACGGAAAGTGTAAGTTGATCATTCCAGCGCTTTATCGCATCGCCCAGGTCCAGTCCCCGCTTAGAATTCCGGCGTTTCCGAATATGCAGTTCATCGCGATTTCCGTTTCCTTCAACACTGATCCTGATAAAATCAATTTCGGTCCTACTCCGGAAAAACGTGGCGTCCTCACTCACCTTGGCTGCCTCGTGAACGAGTAATTCAGGTTCCGATGAACGCGCATGTACCCAGAAGGCCTGGCCTGATGCAATCACACCCCCATTGGCATCACCCACTTCGCCATCAGAATATCTGAACCTTCCCTCAGCGTTATCGCGGACAGCAAACACAAGACCTATATTCGACGACCGGGTCCAGCCCTCGTCAAGATTCCAGTCAATCGCAGCAGCGTACGGATTACCGACGAGGTTCCAGCCAGTATGCTCTTCGTCCGACTCGTCGTATACCACAGGAAGATTGATCGGCCCCTGATTGAGTGGACCTTCAAAATGTAGAACGACCGGTGACGAGTTACCCCGGACAAAGGCTGCGTATCCCCGGCCTGGTTCAAGGATGTTTCCTGCTGCATAACCTGCGCCAGGAAATGGTTTCCAGCCGCCCTCGTAATAGTACAGTGACGGTGAAGTAGAACTGATGCCAGGGCCCCTCGATGGATCAGTAAACGTTCCGGTTACCGGAAAGCTCTTCTGCAGGGAAGCGACTGACGCACTTTCAACAGGTGAGGCGATGTAGCGATACAGTCTCCCCTCACCGCTCATGAACCGTTGGACAACAACAGCACCTTCAATGGCGCTGCCTGACGGTAGTGGCAGGACCGCTGCCGTCCCACCGGGAGCATCTGACGTTGACGCAAGCGTAAGAAATCCGTTACTCCGCAAAGTGTTTGCTCCCCGTATCAGAACATTGCGACTCACTGACACGGGCGCGGTGATATCAACTGATACCCCCGACTCCTTATCGAGGATAAGATCGCGGAGGGTGCCTCCGTGAATTGCAAGTGTAGCGCTGCCGTCACCGATGAGAATGATGTCGCCATTTGTCAATGACCGACCCGGCGTCGCCGAAACATCAGCTGCGGCGATCACCGCGTTGCCATTTAGATTAAGGCTACCGTTCTCTATGTTGAGGCTGCGCACCACCATATCGCCGGCTAGCGTAACGCCATTGGTGTTGTTGATGATAACGTCGACCCGATGATCTGTAGGTGTCAGTGAGCCGACAACCTGGGGCACAACACCATTGTATTCAAGCGCAGACCCCGCAGAAAATGTTATTGTACCTGATGTCTGAAAGTTGCCGGAACCACCAGGCTGCAGCGCGCCGTCGGGATCCGGAGAGCCAGCCTTTACATGACCACGCACCACAAGGTTCCCCGACGTGACAACGATGCTTTCCCGCAGATCTACCGTGCATGCGGGGTCTACATGAAAATGTATATTGCCGGAAAACGTATTTGGCATAGTAGCTACAACCTGCTCCTCCGGCCCCGTAAAAACGATCATCCCCATACCAGGAGAAGGTGCTATGAAGCTTCCCCGCGTGACAGTCATTCCCTTATGTAAGGTGATTGTGGTATTCCGTACACCCGTGCTGTCGGCACTGCCCGAAAACAATCGCAGCGGTCCGGAGGCATCCATCCGAAGATGTCCCTGCACCTCCATATAACATCGTCCACGCGTGGCAAAGTAACTCGGCCCGGTTGATGTAGAGTAGTACTCAAAATCTCCCCCAACGTGCACTCGCGCTGAGTCGCTGGTTGTCGTCATCCAGACCTCCGAGGGCCCCTCTATGCGAAAGTTACCGCCGATGCTGATGACGGGCCGTTGAGTAGTCGAGAGACGAAGTGTTTGATTGTTGGTGTTCCGAATGATAAGATCACCCTGGATACTGCTTAGATAACCATTGAGGTCGACGAATGAAGGCTGGCCGGGGCAATCATAGATGACGTGCCCAAAATGTTGCTTCCAGCTTTCGCTATAGGCGATCGCGATATAGCCGCTTCCTATAAAGCCGTTGATCAATAGTTCGGATTCAGGATGCCACGTAGCCAGCGGGAGATAACCGCGGTATCCGCCGACGTAATGAAAGCGGCCGCCATTGTCGAAGATGATTCGGTTGTGCGGGCCGGTGTATGTAACAGAATCCCCGGCACGCAGCGTGCCTTCAACGCGGAGTATGCCTGCATCTGTGACGTGAACAGTGCCTCCGCCCGGAGGAGGAAGCAAGTCAAGGTCGCCGGCGGGATCGATATGCAGTGCATTATTAATTTCCAGCGACGGAGCGCTGACCGGTGTTGCTACCTGAACAGAATGTGCAATCCGTACCAAAGTACAATTTACTGACGATGGGACGACTCCATCCATCCAGGTGGAGGGATCATGCCAATAACCATTTTGCGCTGAAATAACGATCTGACTGAAACAATTGACAATAGTGCACAACGTTAATCCAGCAAGACAGAAAGCTTTCCTGCAGAACATACTTTAACAATTTATTATAACTCACAACGTGGAGCCTTCTCAAAGACTGAGAAAGGATTCCGAGATGAAACTAGAATTTTTTTTTTAACAACGCAAGACCTGCGCCGTTGAGAATTCAAAATCCGCGGGCGCAGAGCACTACCGACAACAAGATCATTCCCCGCAGCAGCAAACCGACAGTACGTGAGAAAATATCATCCTTGAACCACGACTTGATTTTGCGCCTCCATGCCGGTAGCCGGCAACCGAGCGTACGCGCCTTCGAACACGGAGGTGTGAGTTTGCGAGCGGGGGCGTGAGATCCTGCTTCGTTAAATTCACCGGCAACGGGAATCCTGTAACCGACAACGAGAACCCGATCTATCCCCGAGAGGTCTTCGACAGGACCTCGAATGCGAGGCAAGTGATCGGCAATGTTACCGCAAGGTTTTAGCAAGTATATCTCAATTTCAGGGTTCCAGAAATAGCATATGTATCCCAAATACTTGCTTTAATATTGCCGTATATACCAAGAAAGGTCGAGGAAAGGTCGGGTAAAGGTCGGGCATTGCTTCCAGTTGCCGGGCAACCGGTAACCGGAGCGTTCATGCGTTCGAAAACGGCAGGCTGAATTATAGATTGAGAGCGAGGGAGTTGAAGCTTGCATTTTGATTAACAGGCAACCGGCAACAAACACACTACCAAGCACCAAACGTTACAGTTCCTGGGCCTTGCACCATGAAACATGAAACTTGAACCTTCTCTCCACGGAGCGCTGCAAGCGGATAGTTTTGGCCCAATAAGGAATCAGAAATCAATTTACGCCTGATCGAGAACCTCAAACTTCGAGTAATTGCTTTTATACTCCGGTACGATTTCCTTCATAAGCGCCACCATCTTCAGTTCATTGCGATCGTGAATCAGGTCATACAGGAGATCGAGGTAACGGACGATATCCGTGTAGTCGTACTCGGATACTTTGGCTTTAAGAATCTTTTCGTGGTGCGTGGGGATAGTATTCTCGCTGTTGTTCAACAGTTCTTCATAAAGCTTTTCACCTTCACGGAGACCAGTGAACACGATGTCAATATCTTTTCCAACCGTCTTGCCTGAAAGGAGGATCATCCGCTTGGCGAGATCGTACACCTTCACAGGTTTGCCCATGTCGAAAATAAAGATTTCACCACCCTGCCCCATTACGCCGGCTTCCAGAACGAGTTCACAGGCTTCTGGGATAGTCATGAAATAGCGGGTAATTTCCGGATGCGTCACGGTAAGCGGCCCCCCTTTGCGGATCTGCTCGCGGAAAATTGGAATAACAGAGCCATTGGAACCCAGAACATTTCCGAAGCGCGTTGTGATGAAAGACGTTCCCGGCAGGGCGAGACGTTCCATGTGCTGGTTAAGTGACTGCACGTAGATCTCGGCAATACGTTTGGTACACCCCATGACGTTGGTGGGATTTACCGCCTTGTCGGTAGAAATCATAACGAATTTCTTAACCTTCATCTCAACGGCAAGATCTGCGAGGGTGCGCGTTCCGAAAATGTTAACACTAATCGCTTCTGAGGGATTGCTTTCCATCATCGGCACGTGCTTGTAAGCGGCAGCATGGAATACCGTATCAGGACGGAACTCGCGGAAAATATTGCGTATGCGTTCACGGTTGCAGATATCGGCAATGAATATGTAAATGCGTGTTTGTGCATTCTTCGCGCGCAGCTCGCGTTCGATATCGTAAAGAGGTGATTCTGCCTGGTCAACCAGTACCAGTACCTTAGGTTTGTAGCTCAGCACCTGGCGGGCAAGTTCCGAACCAATTGAGCCGGCGCCACCTGTTATACAAACCACCCTGTTGAAAATCTCTTCTTCGATAAGCTCGTTATTCAACTGGATAACCTCCCTGCCCAAAAGATCCTCGATATTGATGTCCTTGATTTGTTCAACGTCAAAATCGTTCCTCAGCCACTTCTCAAATGACGGCACATAACCTACCTTGACACCATACTTCAGCGCATCATCAACAATTTCATTCTTGCGTTCGACGGACAGATTCTTAACTGCTATAATGATCTTTTTCACCTTGAACTTCTTCACAAGGAAGGGCAGCTGGGCGTAGTTGTAAATGCGCGATCCGTTAATCTCTTTACGGGACTTTCGGGTGCTGTCGTCAAGGAAGCCGACGAGCTGATACTGGTTTGTCAGGTCGGCCTCCACCGCCTGTTTTGTCAAAAATCCTGCGACGCCTGCACCGAAGATAAGTACGGGCATCCTCGTCACACGGTCTGCCTTGTAATACGAGAAGATGTTTTTCACCATCAACCGATACTGGTAAAGCAGCAGCGACGAAATGAAGAATGAGATAAAAATGACGGAGTATGGAAGCGCGTTGTGCTCGAAGTTGTAGAAATAGATGAGATTTCCGACCAGCAGCAAGCCCAGGCTCAACAACTCGGTTTGAATAATCCTGATACCGTCCTGAATCCCGGTGTAACGAACGATGCCCGCATAGCTCTTCGTCATCAAAGTAGAAACGAGCGAAACGAACAAGACAAGACCAATACCGAAGAACGGCTTATAGGCCAGTGTCTGTTCGACGTTAAAATTGAATCTCAGCAGGAATGCCAACAATACTGAAAAAAGGATCAGCGAAAGGTCTATCAGTATGATGACCCACCGTGGCAGAATGGTAAGACGGTTTAGTACCCGGGTTAACAAGCTTGGGGTGATTTGGTTTTGAGATTTCGATCCATCCGGCGATTTGCTGCATTGACCGGCACTGTCATTATGCAACGGCTAAAAACAAGTTTCGCAGACGTTTTCATAACGAAGTCTTGACTATTGCCTTAATGATAGCGAAGGAAAGGTCAAACACAGATGACAAATATAATTTATTCAGGGCCACCCTTCGCAAGTCCGGGAATAAAAAAGTGAAGTCCTTATTGAAACCTTCGCTAAAACGGAGAATTCCCCAATGAACTGCAGTACAGCCGGTAATGCCGGTGGCGACGCCTGGATCAAAGTGGAACAAGCTTATGCTTGATCGCATACTTTACTAGTTCGGCGGTGTTTTTCAGGCCCAGCTTTTCCAGAATGTGTGCTTTGTGGGTCTCGACGGTTTTAACGCTGATAAAAAGCTTTTCAGCCACCTCGCGGTTGCTAAGGCCCTGAGCAACTTCAGCGAGCACATCCTCCTCGCGACGCGTCAGCGGCGTGAATGCAGGCAGTTTGACGTTCGTTGGTGGTGCCACCTTGGTCTTGTTGTAAAAATCCTCGAAAACGAGGTTTGTAATCGCCTCGTTGAAGTATTTACCGCCCTGAGCGACCTGCCGGATTGCCTCCTTCAGAATGTCGCCGCTAACGTCTTTATGCAAATACCCGGAGATTCCGCATTGGATTCCCATAGCGAGGAACTCCTTTTTTATTTCCATCGAAAGAAGGATCACCTTCACCTGACTGTGCTGTTCTCGGATCCAGCGGGTTGCCTCGATACCGTTCATTCCCTTCAGCATAATATCCATGAGGACGACGTCGGGCAGAAGTTCCTGAACTTTGTTAACAGCTTCCTCGCCCGAACTCACAGAGCCGACAACTTCCATTTCGTCGCCAGCGAGCATGGCTTTTATTCCCTCTCGAACAAGGGCGTGGTCGTCTACTAACAAGATCCTGATTTTATCGTTCATCATTTCTTCCGGCAAGTTTTGAAACATAATCCAATAACAAATCTATTTCAACGGTTTTATTGAGGATCAGGTCAACCCCTACAGCCCGGAGGGCATCCTGCAACACGACATCCAGATGACGGGCGGTAAGTACGATTACGGGGACGGTGGGTGTCATGATTCTGATCTCACTCACTAGTGTCTCGCCATCCATCACGGGCATGACGAGGTCTGTTATGATCAGATCATACTTGCTCTCCTTCAAACGCTGCAGACCCTCGAACCCATTCTCGGATATGTCAACCTCGTAACCTTCCATGCGAAACAAGTCCGCCATGTTTTCCGCCAGAACCGGAGTATCCTCAACTACAAGTAAACGTTTTTTCATGACAATATTGGCAACTTGACAGTAAACGTTGATCCCATCCCCGGCGTACTTTCGATGCTTATACTCCCTGACAATAGTTCAACAGCGCGTTTCACGATATTCAGTCCAAGACCGGTACCCTGAATGCCTGATGAATTGCCACCGCGGTGGAAAGCATCAAATACTTTAGGAATGTCTTCCGGCGGAATTCCGATTCCATCGTCTTTTACTGTAAAGACCACACTATTATCGGCTATCCCGATGGTAATTGCAACACGATCCTTACCTGGAGAAAACTTGATTGCATTATTTATCAGATTGACGAAGATATTCCGCAGGAGATTGGGATCACCCGGCATGTGAAATCCAGGCTGATCATGCAATTGGGTAACTGAAACTACGTGACTGTTTCCGTGTGCTTCACTAACCTCTTTTGCGATAACAGACAACAAAGCTGCGATGTCAACGGAAACAAGGTTCACCTTGATCTTGTTCGATTCATTTTTGCTGATAGTCAGTACATCCTCCAGCAAAAAACTCATGTGCTTTACCTGCTGTTGAATCGTAGCCAACTTGTGTTCCGTTTCCACTTCGCTAATCTTCTTTCCATACCGGCGGAGATAGGTTGCGGAAAAATTGATCGTTGATAAAGGAGTGCGGAACTCGTGTGACGCCACCGATACAAATCTACGGTTCATATTCACCAATTCAATTTGCTGCTGGAGCGCCTCGTTTAATTCACGTGTCCGTTCTTCCACCTTCCGCTCCAGCGCGTTGCGGTATTCTACCAACTCGGTAACGTCCTGTCCGACAATCAATGCGCCGGTAACAACTCCATCAACATCGCGACGCGGGGTAGCATTTATCAGCAGCATTATTTCCTTTCCGTCCTTAGAGGGAAAAACAAATTCGACATTCGATATTGATTTGTCACTCGTCAGTCCCGCGATTACCGGGTGACTTTCATCAATGCCGGAAATAACACTAACGAGTTTTCTTCCCAAGACCTCGTTCTTCGAATACCCGGTGACAGCTGCTGTCACTTTGTTCCATTCATTCACATATCCATTGCGATCCACTCCGAAGATAACGGCATTGGCGCGTTCAATCAGGTTCGCCAGCTCGCGTGCCACATTCAGTATTTTGCCTTCATATTCCTTTTGCTCGGAAATATTGGTAAGGATCATAATGAATTGTCGTTCGAGCCCCGCGTGGGTTTGCGTTGGCGAAGCATCGAGACGCCACCACGACACTGAGCCCGTCGCATCGCGAATCCCCAACTCTTCCATTCCATTCTCACCCGCGCTTAAGCACGACATGATTGTCGAAAACGCAAAAGGATTCTCAAGGCGCTCCGAAAAGAATTGCTGCGCGGGCTTGTTCGTTATCCCGTCCAGGCCGACACCCATCTCACGGAGGAAAGATTCATTCGCCCATTCAATTGTAAAGTCATCGCGACAAATGAGAACCAGGCTGTTTGTGCGACTCGCCACCGTAGAAAGCTTCCGGATCTCTGCGATGTATTTCATTTTTTCCGTCTGATCCATCACCGCTCCAATCACGCGCAGCGGTTTACCTGACTCATTGCGAACAACGAATCCGCGATCAAATACGTAGGCATAACTTCCGTCCTTTCGCCGGAGTCGGTACTCCCCTCTCCAACTCGTCGCGTCGCACGAGTCGAGAATACTCTGATACGATGTTCTGATTTTGTCACAATCGTCGGGATGAATCTTTTCCAGCCAGTGCTCGCCCGATTCCGTAGTCACTGGGTATTTGAAGAGATCATGGTACCCTTCGCTCCAGAAAATTGTATTAGTATTGATGTCGTGCTCATAGACTGCGTCACCGGTGGCACGGGCGGCGAGCTGATACCTTTCATTTCCAAGGCGTTCTGCATGTTCCGCTTCGACGAGTCTCGTGATATCCTGCAGCGATCCTACAATGATTTCGGGGTCGTTCTTGAGATAGTGCATGTAGACGCGGCATAACACGTGGCGATAGTTGCCATCCGCGGCCAGGAAACGCAGACGACTGGACCACACCCGTTCTCCCGCTTCCGCATGGCAAGTCAGGTCATTGGAAAACCTTGTGCGGTCATCCGGATGAACGAGGTCGATCAGGGAGATGAAATCGGGTATATCGCCTGGTTTATATCCAAACACGGTGCTGATCGCGCGATTCCAGAGAATACGGTTTGAGTTCTTTTTCCACTCCCACACCGCATCATTGGCAGCTTTGGAGACAAGGCGAAACCGGCGATTGAGTTCGATGCTCTTTTGAAGCATAACCTGAGCCATCGTCGTGTCGTGAAGAAAACATGCGGCGCCCACCACGACACCTTTCTCCCAAATGGGATTGAGCGTCGCTTCGAAATAGCGCGCTTCCCCCTGTGTGTCCTCGTATCGACCTGTCATTCGCATCTGCTGGCCTTTCAAGGCGAGATCAAGGTTCCTCGTCCACTTCTCATCAAACGGACCAGTCTGCGGAATACTTTTCCGAAGATCGAGCACGATGCTATGCTGGTAGCGGAAGTAATTTCGGAGGGCGTCGTTCACCGTTGTCAATCGCCCGCAGTGATCGACCGACCAAAGCCAGTCTGCAGTATTGTTGATCAGCGCCTCCATGTTTTTCTTCGTCATGTGAAACGCGTTCTCCATGCCTTTCGAGTCCGTGATATCGCGTCCCCGGAAGCACACGTTCCTGACCTCACCCGAATCATCGAGCACCGGAACAAACGAATAGGTATACCAAATGGGATTGCCATCACCCGAATCAATCCTCACTTCTTCAGAAATGGTAGATTTGGTGATCAGCATCTGCCGGAAACGGTTTTCAATAATCAGGTACTGATCTCTGACCAGAGAACTGAAAAAGCTTTTCCCAGGTTCGGGTGTGGAATTGAAAATAGCGCTCGGGCGTCTTGATCGCTGATTGAAGATTATAACAACTCCTTCGCGATTGAGCACGAGGAAATCTTCATGACCATTGTTGAACACGCTGTCCAGCAGCGACTGGCGGTGGCGCAATGCCTCTTCATTTTGTCTTCTAAGCGTGATGTCTCTCGTGACCCCCCTGATGCGAATCAGATTACCCTGGTCATCACGCACCATCTTTAAATGCTCCGAAACCCATTTGACTTTTCCACTGGCAGTTACAATCCTGAATTGATGCTCAGCCGAAGCCGCTTTCGCAATGGCCTCCAGACGCTGCGGAATAATACTGCGGTCGGGCGGGTACATACACGATTCCCAGCCGCTGCGATCCTTGAGTAGGTCTTCTCTTGAAATTTCAAAGACACGTGCGATCGAACTACTCAGAAATTCAAACTGCATATCCTGCACGTTGAAGCACCACACCACGTCATCGAGCGAGTCGACTAGTTCAGCGAGGTCCGGACCTCTTCCTGACACGGAAGAGTGTGTACCAGCAGTTGGCACGTGTGTAAGACTATCGTGCGCAGCAATTT
Organism: Bacteroidota bacterium; assembly: GCA_023417065.1. Lineage (GTDB taxonomy): Bacteria > Bacteroidota > Bacteroidia > Cytophagales > Cyclobacteriaceae > Ohtaekwangia. The sequence goes on along the minus strand of JAEZGH010000153.1, from coordinate 12,161 downwards.
GAGAGGCAAGTCGGCCGAGGCTTTCTTCAAGGCCCTTCATCTTCTGTAACAAAAACTTTTCGTTGGCTTCCCAGGACAAATTAATTGACCCGTCAGGAATAACGCCAAGAAAGTTGAGCACGTGCAGACAGTACACTTCCGACCCATCCACCAACATAGATTGCCAGTACATCACAACTTTGAAGGATTGGTTGGATCTGTTCTTGTGACTGGCTTCCTGTTTCACTGATTCGACAGGTTCAACGGGCTCTTCCTGAAAGGATTGTATCCGTTTCTTCAGGAACTCGTTCCTGGAAAATCCATAGAGTTTTGTCGCTGCCGGATTTGCATCCAGAATGGTGAGCTTACTGCGATCGAGAATGAATATTGGATAGAGGCAAGCGTCGTAGTATGATAATTGATGCGAATCTGTTTTGTTGCTGAACTGCTGGCCGCGGCTTATGCTGACATGAAGAAACACACCGATGACGCCGATGTAAATCAGTGAACTGATCGATCGGAAGTTGATGTCAGCGCCCCATGAATAAGACTCCAATAACCCTTGAACATAACCTGAAACGAACCACCACACAATGCTTATCGCAAGAAAAAGCAGCACGAGGGTATGAGCCGACAGTGAGCTATTTCCGTTCGAAGCCCTTGTAAAAAAGTTCTTGTTTTTATCGGACAACTGCATGGCAAACCCGGGAAAGCATTTGATCTACAAATTTGTGTAAGGAGAGGCAGGGATAGCCTACGATGTAGTTTTTTCCGAAAATCATCCCGAAATACGGACCTGGCAATTGACACCAGTTAATGGCATCTACCGGATTTATAAGGGAGCCATCACAGACGTTCACGTGAATGCGTTGGTATTTTGGTTGATCTGACCACTTCAAAATTGTTATTCCGACGAAAAGCAAGATGAATCCAACTTATGACAATGTACTTTTTCACAGCCGTTCCGTTGGTTGTCAGCAGAGGATACAAGCGGGGTATACGTGTCGGTGCATAACGTCTTACAAAGCTTGACCCTTGCCCCGAGATATATGTCAGGGAATCCCTGATCCTGAAAAATCAGGAAAAACATGAGCAATCGATTCCTGCACAAGACAAACGATTGCAAGGAAGACTGATCCTGACCAGAGCCTTCATCCCGCATAAACACCCGCTACTTGTTTTACAGATAAACGCGTCGTTTCTTTGCGGTCGAAAAATAAACGGGTATTCTATTCACCTTGATGGAAGCAAAAATCTGGCTCTCATCCCCCCATATGGGCGGGAAGGAAATAAAGTTTGTGCAGGAAGCCTTCGATACCAACTGGATATCACCAGTCGGACCGCATCTCACACAATTCGAAAAAGAACTCAGTACATATTGCAAGACTACAGATTGCGCGGTGCTTTCATCAGGTACGGCCGCCATACATCTCGCACTCATCATGTTGGGCGTTCAGCGCGGCGATGAGGTAATATGCTCGTCATTCACCTTTTCTGCTTCGTGCAATCCAATTGTATATCAGGGGGCCCAGCCGGTTTTTGTAGATTCTGAAGCTGAGACCTGGAATATGGACCCGGCACTCCTCCGCAAAGCGATTGAAGATCGTATCCAAAAAACCGGGAATAAACCCAAGGCAGTAATCCTCGTCCATCTCTACGGGATGCCAGCGAAAATTGAAGAAATAGTCGCGGTCTGCAATGAATACGAGATTCCACTGATCGAGGATGCTGCCGAAGCGCTTGGTGCGCGATATAACAATCGTCAGACCGGAACCTTCGGGCTGATGGGAATCTTTTCGTTCAACGGCAACAAGATCATTACCACCTCGGGTGGCGGCGCCCTTGTTTCCCGTGAGGCAGCGTTTTTGGAAAGAGCACGGTTTCTTGCTACACAGGCCCGTGATCAGGCACCGCATTATCAACACTCAGCCATTGGATATAACTACCGCCTCAGCAACGTTGCGGCGGGAATTGGAAGAGGACAGCTGATGGTACTCGATGAGTGGGTACGCCGGCGCCGCGAAAACTTCGCCTATTACCAACGTGAATTGGGACGAATTGATGGCATTACCTTCACCAGCGAACCGGAAAACTGTTACGCCAACCGCTGGCTCACGACGATTTTGATAGATCCTGACAAGTGTGGCGTAACGCGAGAGGATATTCGCATTGCACTGGATAAGAAAAACATCGAGACGCGGCCTTTGTGGAAGCCTATGCACTGTCAGCCCGTGTTTGCCGATGCGCCAGCGTACACGAATGGCGTTTCAGAGCATCTGTTCGAAAGAGGACTCTGCCTTCCGTCTGGTTCCAACCTTCGGTCTGAGGATCTTGAGCGCGTGTGTGAAACGATTGCCGGATTGATGTAATCGCGCTCGGGTGTAATTATTCAGACCGAGGAACAGAAAAAGCGGATTGTTATCGCGACCTTCATCAGAAAACACAAATTGAAACCATAGCATGTCGTTTTCCGAATTCAGGCCTACCATCTTGTTCCTTGTTAAGTTCGTGGGAATCTACCTGGTCGGAAATCTCCTGTATGGATTATACATCACGTCATTTGAACCAAAGCCAGACCCAGTAACGCATGTGGTGTCTGAACAGACCGCCTTCGTTCTGAATGTGTGCGGATACCATGTCGTGGCTGAAGACGACGAACGTAAACCTACAACCGATATCAATTACCTCGGACGAACACGCCTTTCCGTATTCGAAGGCTGCAATGGTATAAACACCATGATCATCTTCGTGGCCTTCCTGCTGGCATTCGGTCCGATATCAAAAAACCTGTTGTGGTTTATCCCAACCGGACTTCTGATCATTCATCTGATGAACCTTGTAAGGATTACGTTGCTGTTCTTTGTATCAGAATATCTGCCGAATGCAATGTACTTCACGCATAAGTATTTTTTCACCGCCATCCTGTATGTCGTCATTTTTGTGTTATGGGTATGGTGGGTTAAGCGTTACTCCGGATTAAACGCGAAGCATGAAAAAAAATCAGCTTAACCGTTGGCTCATCGGCAGCGCCTGCGCCATAGGACTGGTTGTGGTGTATCTTTTTCAAAAGCTGGATCCGGCAGGGGCACTCTTCCCTGAGCTTTCATCCATTCACAAATTTCTCGTCAACCGCACCATTCGCTTCATTCTCAACGATGCTTTCATGATAGGCATCATTTACGCTCTGTTCGTCGAGCGCAAGTATGTAATTTTCGCACTCTGGGTTCAACTCGCCGGCGTAATCCTGTTCCTCATTCCCTACTTTGTTCTCAAACTTTACTTCCCCGGTTATAATGGGCCGTTGATTTCATATTTACATCGACTAATACTCAACCCAACGCTGTTGCTGCTTCTGATTCCCGCCTATTACTATCAAAGGAAAGCATGGGAACAGTCCCACAAGATTCCGCGGGAAAAATGACACCAGATACTTCAGGACAGGAAGGAATTGTTATTTTTAAGATTATGACACAGGAACGGATAATACTTCAGGGCGGTGGAGAACATGCGCGCGTTGTCGTTGACAGCTTGCTGGAATCGGGTCATGATGTACTGGCTGTTTTCGATCCAAAGTATTCGGGGGATTTGTTTGGGGTTCCACAGAAAGGAACCTATCAGCCCGACTACGAACCCCAGGCAAAGGCAATAATTGCGATTGGTGATAACCGCGTCCGGAAAAAGGTAGCATTACGTACTGCTCACGCCTTTACGAATGCGATTCACCGAACTGCAACCCTTTCACCGAGATGCAGCATAGGAACGGGAAACATGATCCTCCATGGCGCTATAGTCCAGGCACAAACACGTATCGGCAATCACACCATCGTGAACACCGGTGCACAGATTGACCATGACTGCATCATCGGCGACTTCGTTCATATCGCACCGGGTTCTGTGATCTGCGGAACAGTAACCATTGGCGAAGGTACTTTCGTTGGTGCGGGGGCAGTTGTCATTCCCGGAAAAAAAATCGGGGCCTGGGCAACGATTGGTGCCGGTGCTGTCGTCATCAGCGACGTGCCTGACTACGCCGTTGTGGTTGGCAATCCCGGAAGGATCATTAAATATCACCCTGCCGAATCTTTATGAGAAAACCCCTCTTCATCTTTGGTGCCGGCGGACTGGGACGCGAAATCCTTTCCCTGGTCAATGCTTCCGGCGAATGGGACGTCAGGGGTTTCCTTGATGACCACAAACCCAAAGACTCTGTTGTCAAAGGTCTGCCTGTGCTCGGAGGCGCAGACGATGTCGAAGCAGGTATGAACATCGTATTCGCCATCGGGGATCCGCAGTTGAAACGAAAAATCCTGAACAAAATCGATCGTCCGTTTTCGTCACCAGTTCTGATTCATCCCGCGGCTATTATCCAGGAGTATGCAACGGTGTCACTGGGCGCCGGAACCATAGTATGTGCAGGAACTATCCTTACATGCGACATCCGCGTAGGCGAACACGTGCTGCTCAACCTCAACTGTACCGTCGGTCACGATACCGTCATAGGAAGTTATACTTCCGTTATGCCCGGAACCAACGTCGCCGGCGAAGTAAACATTGGATCTGGGGTTTTGCTGGGATCAGATTGCAATATCCGCAACGGCGTATCCATTGCTGACGACGCGCGCATAGGCATGGGCGCCGTTATCCTTCAAAACGTCAACAAAGGTGAAACTGTCGTTGGCGTGCCGGGAAGAGCTAAATGAGTCCTGGAAAAGTTTCAGGTTTCATGGTTCAAGGGTGACCCGTTTTTTTGAATTTTGGCGTCGTAGGACAAAAGGGCCACATGAACTCAATCAGAAATCAATTCCCCCTCCACTTCTCCATGGTTGCCGAGGTGCCACTGGAAATTCCTTCAGCTTTGAAAACCTTTGCCACGGTCATGAAGAGGATTTTCATGTCAAGGAGAAACGAGCGATTTCGAACATACCAGACATCAAAAGCAAATTTCTGCGGCCACGAAATTGCATTGCGGCCATTCACCTGTGCCCATCCCGTGATACCAGGCCTCACCGCATGGCGCAAACGTTGCTCCTGATTGTACAGGGGCAGATATTCGACCAGTAGCGGTCGTGGCCCTACGAACGACATGTCGCCCTTGAGGACATTGAATAGTTGAGGTAACTCATCAAGGGAAGTCTTGCGAATAAACTTTCCTATACCCGTGAGTCGCTGATCATCCGGAAGCAGTTCACCCGATGGATCGCGTTCGTCCGTCATTGTGCGGAACTTGACAACCCGGAAGAGTCTTCCCTCCTTCCCCGGCCGCAACTGCGTGAACCATACCTTTCCACGATTGGCAAAAGCGAGAAGAAGAATACAAAGAAGCATCAGCGGCGCGGCAACAATCAGCGCACATGCCGCGACCAGAAAGTCCAGCAGAGGCTTGATCATTTGTGTGTATATATTCCGCGGGACGGCCTTTCCCGCGCGATATCGGTTTAAGGCGCGCTCATAGGCGTAGCCCAACTCCTCCCATACACGCCGCTGGTCAAAATGATTGACAACAAATTCCCGGGCAGCCCGTGCCATCCGTTTGCGTTGCGCGTCGTCTTCCACGAGACTGATCATCGCGCCCGCCAATTGGTGGGAATCTTTGGGCGGGACGACAAGGCCTGTTTGATTCCGTTGCACGATTTCATTACACCCATTAATGTCGCTCACAATACAAGGAACTTCGAGGCAACACGCCTGCATCACCACGTTTGGAAATCCTTCGCGGTAACTTGGGAATACAAAGATATCGGAGGCCATGATCCAGGGACGGACATCGGTCTGATATCCTGCAAGAACAACACCTTTGCCTTCGGTGAGAAAAGCCAGTGTATCTTCAGGAATTGGGTCGAGATCCTGTTCCAATGGGCCGACCACAAGCAAAAACATTCGCCTGTCCGGGAAATGAGCGCGCACATGCTGAAATGCGCTGACCAGTTCCACAATACCTTTATCCCTGACTACACGTCCCACAAAACTGAATACAAAATCGCCAGGTTGAATACCATGACGGGCACGGATTGCCGCGGAAGCCTCTTCCAGGGTATCGCGCCGAACAAACCTGAGTGTATCAATGCCGTTTGAACTCCCTTTGCCAATAATCTCCAACTTTGGAGTGTCAGAAATATTCTCAGCAATATAATTTCGAAGACCTTCGGAATTCGGCAGCACCTGGGTTGCACACCGGTAGGTTAACCGTTCCATTAATACTAACAACTTTTTGAGGAGCCCCTTCTTCTCCATGAGTGGAAGGCCGGCCACGGTGTGCAGCCTTACAGGGGCACCGCAAATCCAGCCCGCGAGCATGCCGAGTAGTCCTGCCTTTGGCGTATGCGTATGAATGATATGCGGCTTGAAATGGGAGATGATGATAATTAGTTGCAACAGGCAGTAGAAATCCTGAAAAGGAGTGATCTTCCGGGTCATGGGCACCACCTGATGATCGACGCCATCGATCTTATTTTCTGCGATTTCAGGACCATCGGCACTGACGGCAAGAACCTCATATCGCTTGTTTCGGAAGTAGTTAAGTTGGCCGGCCAGAAGCAATTTCAAAGATATCGGGACCGTTGTAATTCGAAGTAATCTTACCTTATTCTTCATCCTGGCGCAGTAGACGTCTTTTGGCGACTGGCAAAGATGCGGAAAAATTCAGATTTCTTCTTTCTCATCCGGATTTTTGGAAATCGCCGGCTCATCCATCCTTTCGGCACATCAGCTGTTCAATACGAACTCATGCTGCGCTGTGGCTTCGAGCATCGTTTCCTTTTTTGTAGAGAAGATTTTTCGAACGACATCGGCTAATTCGTCGTATGATGCCGGTTTACAAACGTAGTGGTTGGCGCGGTAACGATAGAAGAAATTGATGAGGTTGGTGTCCTGATTTCCGGAATAAACGATGACGGGGAGGTTATCGAACTTGTGGTTATTGCGGATCTCGCGGATACAGCTCTTGCCATCACGGCAGGGCATGTGAATGTCGAGGAAGAGCAGGTCCGGAACCTTTTCGCCGATCAAGCCCAGCAGGATATCACCGTTTTCAGCACGCGATACGCGTATATCGGCTCCTACTTCGTGAATTGCCAGGCGCAGAACTTCGAAATCGTCGATATCGTCGTCAGCAACAAGTACCTCCTCATAGTCGCATCGGTCTTCCATTATTCGCAATCGGGAAAAACTAAAAGTAATCGATAGCAATTTATCATAGAAGTAAATCAGGTATTAATTTTCCGGACGACAACAAATATCAGGTTACGCTTAAATCCAGAGGATGAGCCATTTTGTCTGGCAGGCAACCGTCAGTAATAATAAATATGGAGGAAGGCACGCCTTGCCCCCCTCCTGATTCCCAAACCAGAACCATATATCATTTCTTGGCGGCAACCAGATTCGTGAAGGTTGCCGACTCAAGTTGTGGGCTGAATGATTTTCCCCGGCGATCGGGACGGACCCTGTAAGTGACCTTCAGACAACCTGATGTCACTTCAATCCAGTAGTCTCTGCTATTGATTTCACTGACGTCGTATCGCTTCATCACGCCTTTTTCAAAAGGGCCAGTGATTTTGTCACGCTTCACCATTCCGCCGTCGGAGAAGAATTTGACGTCAACTACATCGTCGGTCTGCATGGCGAAGAGCACCTTGATTATTTTGTTGTCGCTTGAAGGCAGGATCTTCACGCGCGAAGCGTCAATTTCCTGAGCGGTTGCAGTCAGGGCCATCATGGTAGCGAAGGCCAGAACGGTTAGTGTTTGTGAGAGTTTCATGGCGATGTTTTTTGTTTCTGTGTTCCCGAAGTGCTTATGTTACTTTCTGAAACGCCGTAATGGGAAAAGAGATGTAATCAGTTCGTAAGGAGTTGTCACAAATTGTCATGAACAGATTTCTGATTCCGGGTTCTGATTCCTGATTGGTCAGGTCAATGAAAGGAGCAATGAGCGTGTGCCTTTATCAGGCGATCCCTGATTTCAGCAAATCAGGATTTTTGCTGATTTAACAGCCCCCATTTGTAGCGATGTTTGTTTCACCAGAACAGTTAATCAAGGCAGGTAGCAATCCACGCTGTGACGGGCTGGATTGAAAGAAATAGTATTCCGTGCTAACAAGGCGGTTTACAACGGTTGTTGCCAACTATTAGCTAGACTAAGCGGTTTATCTAATGAAAAGGCCAGGCGGGCCTTTTTCCTTTTTGATTTCCAGGAGCTCTGAGGAGTTCCCATCCTATATCAGGGATTTCCTGATAGACTGATTTGAAGATAGGCGTGAACTTAAGTAAATCTTAGCACTTCCAAATGAATAGCAAACCCCGTTTCAACGCAGATGAAGATATTGAATTCGATGACTCCCGGGAGAGCCTGTTTACCGGACTTGTTGCCATTCCCGCGCTTTTGATTCCCTTGTTGACAACCGCGTTTCTGGTACTGCGCTCGAAGGTTGAACTTCTTACCCGCAAAACAGGCCTTATCGCATCTGCGTCATCCAGGCGTTCCAACTCGCGTTCTATTTCACGCGAGACAAATTCCTGAGCTACACAACTCTTGCATTTCAGTCGGTCTGTGCCGCACATCAAGTACTGACGAACCATAAAGGACTGACGCAGCGCTAAGCGGACTTTCGCAACGGTACAGCTATCGTATATATCTATTGTATATATCTATCGTATAGATCGCTTCAGTCGCGTCCTAACCAATGTCCAATTAATTAGCGCGGGCTTTCTTTTCGGCAGCGGCACGGGACTTCTGCAGCTTCCTTTCTTCATTGTAGGCGTCGCGTGCCTCCTTCGCTTTCTTTCTCGCATTTTGCTCAGCCCGCTTCGCATCCCTGGCGGCGGATTTAGCATCTTTATACTCATCCTTTAACGCGGCCAGTCGCTTTGCATCTTCCTGCTTCCTCCGTTTCGCTTGTTCCTTTTCCAGACGTTCAAGGCGAGCGTGTGTTGTAACCGAATCCCTATCCTGCGCAGCCAGGTCATTAGCGAATACGCAAGAAACAGCAATGAACGTCATCGATATAAGCTTATGCATAGGTGTCTGGTTGTACATTTGAGTACATATATGAAAATAGCAAAGTGGGCGATATAAAAGATACCTTGACGATTGATTTATTTGAACGACCTTCATTATATCCTTCATGAAATGATCAGTGATACATCCCTGCGGTATTAAAGATTTTTCACATGATATGCAGAATGCTGTCCCCGGTCATTGGAAAATATTTTTAAATTAAGGGCACCGAACCGTAATGACCTATTGTGACCAGTTTTACATGCCTACTTGTGGATGACGATGCGGATGATCAGGAGATATTCTGTACGGTGATCGACGCAATTGCGCCGTCGTCAAAATGCTACACCGCTTTCAATGGACAGTCGGCATTAGCCATGCTTCAATCCGGCGAGGTTCATCCTGATATTATTTTCCTTGACGTAAACATGCCTTTGATGAATGGACGTCAATTCCTGCAAGAAGCGAATCAGGCAAGGCTTATCGGGGATGTTCCGATCATCGTAATGACCACCAGTGCCGACCACCGTACAAAATCTGATGTACTCGACCTGGGGGCTACCCGATTCATCACCAAACCCGACCGGTTCTCCGAATGGGAAGTTGTTCTGAAGCAGGTGATCGACAATAACCTCGCAATTTGATTGAACATGCCAGAAACCAGTCCGAAAGCCAAGCACTACCCGTTTCTCGAAGGCGGTGGAGAAATGGGTGCGCTTATGCGAAGCTACAACTGGTCGGCTTCGGAAATTGGTTCGCCTGACAGCTGGCCGCAAAGCCTGCGAACAATGGTTAACACAATCCTGCTGTCGGATTTTCCCATGTTCCTCTGGTGGGGTGACCATATGGTTCAGTTCTACAACGATGCCTATCGCCCTAGTTTAGGAAATGACGGCAAACACCCCAAGGCCCTGGGCCAAAAAGCAGTAGACTGCTGGCCTGAAATCTGGGACATCATTTACCCTCTCATCCGTCAAGTAAAGGAAACACGGAAATCATTCTTCTTCGAAGACCAGCTCATTCCAATCTACCGAAATGGAAGAATTGAAGACGTCTATTGGACATTCTCCTACAGCGCCGTCCTGAATGAGGAAGGCAATATCAATGGTGTTTTAGTTGTTTGTACCGAGACCACAAAAAAGGTTCTGCTGGTAAAGGAACTCGAACGTTCACGCAATCGCATCAGGATTAGTGAAAACAATCTTCGGAACATAATAGCCCATGCTCCGGTAGCAATGTCTATCCTTAAGGGGCCCCAGCACGTGGTTGAGATCGCCAATGACCGAATGTATGCACTCTGGGGAAAGTCAGCCGACACAGTTTTGGGAAAGCCCATCTTCGAAGCACTTGAAGACGCAAGGCACGAAGGCTTCGAAGACCTGCTGAACCATGTGTATCATACGGGCCAGATGAACACCGCGTATGGCGCGCCGGTGACACTATTCCGAAACGATGAGAAACAAACGGTTTATGTGCATTTCGTTCACGAGGCACTGCGCGACGCCGACAACTCCATTGTGGGGGTGATGGCCGTTGCTATCGATGTGACAGATGAAGTGCTTGCCAGGAAAAAGCTTGAGCAACGTGAAAGCCAGATTCGTGCCCTCGTTGAAAGTGCGCCTTTTCCGATAGGCGTTTACGTAGGGCGCGAGATGCGTATTGAAATGGTGAATGAGGCTATTATCAAAGTGTGGGGTAAAGGCGATGATCTTGTTGGAAAGACTTACCATGAGGTTTTACCTGAACTCGAACACCAGGGCTTCTTCCAACAACTCGATGACGTGTTTACTACTGGCGTTGCCCATCATGCGCGCAACCAACGGGTAGACATTATTATTAACGGAGAAATAACGAACTTCTATTTCAACTACAGCTTTACTCCTCTATTCGACGCCAGTGGTAAGGTTTATGGTGTCATGAACACAGCGGCAGATGTTACCGATCTGGTGCTTGCAAAACAACAAATCGAGCAGAGCGAACAGAACTTCCGGAACATGGTGAAACAGGCCCCTGTTGCCATGTGTATTATGCTTGGCGAAAAGCATGTTGTTGAAGTTGCCAATGATCTTATTATTGAACTGTGGGGAAAGACACCGCAGGACGTTCTTCACAAGCCAATCTTTGAAGGCGTACCGGAAGCCCGGGGTCAGGGATTGGAAGAACTGCTCCATCGCGTCTACACCCACGGAGAAACCTTCCACGCAAGTGAACGTCCCGTCAAGCTTCTTCGAAAGAATAAGGTTGAGACCATTTACCAGGACTTTGTCTACGAACCATATCGTGCTGCAGACGGTTCAATCATCGGCGTTCTGGCGATCATGATTGATGTAACAGCCCAGGTACAGGCGCGACATAAAATTGAGGAAGTCGTAGAGGAACGAACGCGTGATTTGCAAAAGTCGAATGCAGAGCTTGCCCAGTTCGCCTATATAGCCTCGCACGATTTGCAGGAGCCTGCCCGTAAGATTCGGACGTTTACGGAAATGCTCCGGAAAAGCCTCGGCGCTATCGACACACGGTCGGAAAACTACCTCGCCAAGATTGAGAATTCGGCGGCGCGAATGCTTACGCTGATTCGCGACGTGCTCACGTTCTCCGAACTTACGAAAGGTCCGCGCGAATTTGTTGCCGTCGATTTGAACGAGGTATTGGAAAATGTCAAGGATGATTTCGAACTCTTTATTGAAGAGAATTGTGCATCAATAATCAGCGAACCGTTACCCATTGTACGCGGTATTCCGATTCAGATGGGACAACTCTTTGGAAACCTTATCTCAAATGCGTTGAAATACACTTCGGAACAAACACCTGTTATCCGGATCACGGTCTCCAAAATGAAGGGCCGCGACTTGCAATGCAACGCGCTACTTGACGGGCATCGAACGTATTATGACATCGCAATCAGCGACAACGGCATCGGTTTCAGTCCTAACAATGCAGAGCAGATCTTTGATATTTTCCAGCGGCTGCATGCAAAAAACGAATATCAGGGCACAGGGATCGGTCTGGCGATGTGCCGCAAGATATGCGAAAACCACGACGGCTACATCTATGCAGAATCCGAATTAGGAAGCGGGGCAACGTTTCATGTAATCCTCCCGGTGTATTAGATTTCTGATTCCTGGTTTCTGATTTGCACGTTTCGGTAAGTGTATTGTGCGCCTGGTCATCTTATACTCATCCTCCGTTCATC
>JAEZGH010000141.1 GCA_023417065.1 Bacteroidota bacterium | reverse complement strand
GTCGAGCAGCGTCTTGCGCGACGACGCGTCGCGGCCCTCGACGGTCTGCTGGGCACGTTCGACCATCTTCGTGATCGAACGTGACGCCACCGGCCGGTCATCGGAGATGATCGTCGAGATGATCGCGGACGCCGCACCGAAGATCGCGACCATGTCGTCCTCAGCGGAGACGTAGAACCGGGACTCTCCCGGGTCGCCCTGGCGGCCGGCGCGGCCGCGCAGCTGCAGGTCGACGCGGTGCGCTTCGAAGCGTTCGGTGCCGATCACCAGCAGGCCGCCCGCGGCACGCACCGCTTCAGCGTCAGCAGCGCAGCGCTCAGCGACCTCAGCAGCGATGCGCTGCGCCTCGTCGGAGCCGGGCTCGACACCCGCAGCGGCGATCTCCGCGGCGGCGAGACGCACCGGGTCACCTCCGAGGAGGATGGCGGTGCCACGCCCTGCCATCGCCGTGGACACGGTGACTGCGCCGGGCCGGCCGGCCGCGGCGATCAGCTCCGCTTCACCCTCCGCGGTCCTCGCGTTCAGGAGACGGTGCGGCACACCGGCTGCGGTGAGGTGCTCGGCGACACGTTCGGAGGACTCGACGGTGGCCGCACCGACGAGGACGGGGCGGCCCGCGGCGTGCGCTTCGGCGACATCGGCGGCGACCGCTTCGAGCTTCGCAGCCGCGGTGGAGAACACCCGGTCGGCGGCGTCGATGCGGGCCAGCGGCCGGTTCGGTGGGATCTCCACGGTCGCGAGCTCGAAGGTCTTCGCGAACTCGTCCGCTTCGGTGATCGCGGTGCCCGACATGCCCGACACGCGGTCGTACAGGCGGAAGTACGCCTGGTAGGAGATCCTCGCGAGGGTCGCGGTCTCGGGGCGCACCTGCAGACCGAGGTGCGCTTCGACCGCCTGATGCAGACCGTTCGACCACACGTTGTCGATCACGACACGGCCCGTCGTCGCGTCGATGATCGCCACCTGGGCGTCAGCACCTTCGCCGACGACGATGTAGTCGACACCCTCGGTGAACACGTACTGGGCGACGAGGGAGTGGTACAGGCCGCGAGCGAGCGCGGCGTGCTCACCCGAGTACAGCGAATCGCCGGCTGCCGTGTCGATGCCGAACGCCGCCTCGACGGCATCGATGCCGTCCTCGGTGAGGTGCGCGACCCGGTTGACGCGGTCGACGGTGACGTGCACACCCGGGGTGAGGCCGGCGACGACTGCGGCGACTCGGCGCCAGTCGACCGAAGGGGCCTCCTCGTCGGAGGACAGGATCAGTGGGGTGCGGGCGTGGTCGATGAGCACCGCGTCGACCTCGTCGATGATGGCGTACGCCTGACCCTGGACGCAGATCTGCCCCTCGAGGGTGGTCGCGAAGGTGTGGTCGCGCAGGTAGTCGAACGCGAACCCGGAGTCGGAGCCGTAGGTGACCGAAGCGGCGTGCTGGGCGCGCCGATCCGAAGCGGCGAGCATGTCGTCGGTGACGCACCCGACGGTCGCTCCGACAGCTTCGAACATCGGGGCTGCGGCTGCGGCGTCACGGGAGGCGAGGTAGTCGTTCGGGGTGATGACGTGACAGCCGCGCCCTTCGAGGGAGTACGTGAACGCGGCGAGCATCGCGACGAGGGTCTTGCCCTCACCGGTGGCCATCTGGGCGACGGAGCCCGACAGCAGCGCCGCGGCACCCATCAGCTGCACGTGGTAGGGGCGCATGCCCAGGTTGCGCTCCGCGAGCACCGCGGCGAGCGCCAACCCGTCGACGATCACCGCGTCGACGCCGTCGGTCGCAGCGGTGCTGCGCAGCTCGTCCGCGACCTCGGCGAGGGCGCCATCGGAGGAGAACTCGAGCTCGGCGACGCGTGCGGCTGCGGCGTCAGCGACCGCTGCGATGTCCGAGGTCGCGCGGCGGGCACCGGAGAGGCGCGCACGCAGACTGCGGCGGGTGCGGGAGGGGCGGTTGGAGGAACGGTTCGTTGCCATCGGGCAGCCACGGTGCCGGGAATCGCCGCACCCGCCACAGGGTCAGCGCCGCGCACCTGTCACAGTCCGCTGCGGACCGGGTCGGTGCCGGCACCGTGGCTCCCCATGGACGGCAAGGCGCACCGGATCCCGAACAAGGCCGGCACCCCGGTCCGACTGCGCGGCCAGCAGGGTCTCTTCGAACGCCTCTCGGTGTCCTCTGACCCCGTGTCCCAGCGCGGCAACCCGCGGGCACCGGAACCGAACGGGTTCTGGGCGTTCCCGTTCGGGTGTACGACCTGTTCTTCGCCGCTCACGCCTACGACGCGGTGCTCCCCAAGCACCTCCGCGACGGCAACGTCGAAGGTGTGTGGGACGCGCGGGCGGAGTGGATCCGCGGCCCAGGACGTGACGTGCTGCGCCGCCGCCGGTTCTGGTGGGACGGCCCCGTGTGGTCCCGGCTCACCCCGAACGGTGAACGTGCCGGGACCACCGCGGCGAACAGCTGGTTCTGTCACCCGTCCCCGGTCGAGTTCTCCAAGGCGTTCGCCCGGTTCCTCGGGCGTGGCGGGCTGTACGGACCGCACCGCAACCCCGTCGACGGGGAGCTCGGCTGGACCCGCTGGGGGATCTGGGGTGACGAAGCAGAGGTGTTCCTCCCCACCGACAGCGGACGCAACCAGACCAACTGCATGCGCATCTAGCGCCGACCCGAGCAGGGCGGTGGCGGGGAGGTGTGCTCAGTCGCCGACGGCGACGGCGAGCTCCTCGGTGACACGCTGGCGGCGCAGGTTCGTGCGCCGCTTCCAGAACGGCTGCTTCCAGTGACGCTTGCGCTTCGAGCCGACCTTCGCGGCCGGTTCGGAGTCCGGCACGACCCGCTGGGAGATGTGCGCCGGGAGCGTCTCGGCGAGATCCTCCGGGTCGGCGCCCTTGGCGACCTCACGGAGCTCCGCGGCAGCGGTGTGCCGGGCCCGACGGTTCGCAGAGATCCGTGCGGGGCGGGGTGGCACAACCCGATGGGATGCACCTGGGCGGGACTGGCGATGACGACTGCTCACGTCAACCTCCTCGCTGTCGGCCCGCGATGAGCGGGTCACGTGCCTCAACGGTCCACCCCGGCCGACGCCGCGCAGCCATCCACTCCCCCGATCCCAACCCGCCGCTCAGCTTCACACGGCCCCGGGTGCGCTGGTTGCGTCGCGAGCGGCGAAGGGAACGGTGGGGCACATGGAGACCCGGACGCGTCGACCGACGCCCAAGCAGCTAACAGCCGACGGCTGTTAGCCCCCCGATCCGAGGGGGCGCACCGACCACAGGAGCGTCCCGATGTCCCGCACCTTCAACACCGCGCCGCTGCGCGTCCAGGCACACACCCTGCCCGCGCACGCCGTGTACATCTTCCACACCTACGACTGCGACCGTCGCCGCGTCGAGTGCAGCTACCGGCCCGGCGAGGTCCCCGAGCGCGACTGGCCCGGCGACCGTTGCGCCGCCATGCCCGAGTTCTGCTCCGGGCACGGCGGATCCCGACGCCACCAGGGCGCCGTCGCCGACCTCCACGAGGGCGCCACCCGCGCCGCGGTCCGCGACCAGCTGCGCGACGCCACCCGTGCCGCGAACACCGCCCGGGTCGCTGGCGTCGAGACCTTCGATGACGGCACCGCCGCCGCCGACTGGGACCTCGACATCTGCTACCGCGGCTACGACGTCGCCGACTGGCTCTGGTAGACGCCGACCGGAGCGAACACGTGGCTGCGGTGCTGCGACGCTCAGGCCGGTGTCGGAGCCGGGGCAGGGAGCCGGCTGGTCACCTTCTCGGCGAGGGTCGCCCACACCGAACGGCGCGGCGGCAGCTCCGCGTGCACCGCGATCGACGCTGCGTTCACC
>JAEZGH010000105.1 GCA_023417065.1 Bacteroidota bacterium | reverse complement strand
GGACTGGCACCCATGGATCAGAATACGCGGCTGGCTTTGCTTCAAATCCTGGAGGACCGATACAACAAAAAATCCATTGTCATCGCTTCTCAATTACCCATTAGCAAGTGGCATGAATACATCGCAGAACCCACGCTGGCAGATGCCATTATGGATCGACTCATGGCAAACGCACACCGCTTCGAATTGAAGGGCGAATCACTACGAAAAAAATCAGTCAAAAACACGCCAGAAAAACACTAGCTTTGAAACATCAAATCCATGCACCCAAGGGGTGGGTCAAATAATTACCGAAACAGGTGGGTCAGACTTAGCGAAATAATCAATGTGCACAACCCGGTTTGGATATCTCTACGATCTGAGGTTGAAGGTTACTGCAGTTAACAGGGAGGCTTCGTACAGTGTTTTTCGCAAAGTACTCTTCAATTATCAGACAGGCGGACAATATCTCTTTGACAAGGACGATCCGGTTGGATCGATCAGTCGTATAGACCTGGAGACTGTTTTCTGAGATGGTTCGGCGTAATCTTCTAAACACCATATTAGCAATCCCCCATGTATGTCGGGTTGAAACATGCTACACTGCCCAACTGACAACTGGCTATCCGGCAAGTGGCAACTCTTCAATCCAAATCTTCCCACGAAAAGCCTACCGACTTGTTGGGGCTCAGATTGTTCTTCGAAAAATCCTGAAAGTACTTTCCAAGTAATTGCTCGCTGGGATCTGCTGAAGCCTGCAATTTACTGATCGGAATTTTCAGGTTTGTCAATGATTCAGCCGGACCATCCTGGCGAACTAAAACAGTGCGTCCGCCTATGGGATCGAAGGCCGTGCTTACGCCGGCGAAGATTCCCTGGAGTACTTCCGGTGATCGCCGTGTGCCAATGCGATATACGTGATAGAAACTCTTCCCTTCTGATGACTCCATCAGGATAAAAAGACAGCCTTCACGCAGTTTCACCTCACCTTCAAATACCCAGTTCTTGCCTTGAAGGCGCAACCACGTTTTGCCTTTGTTGCTGGATATGATCACCGGTGAGCGCAGGAGTTGCCCCTCGTGGTGGCTTGCGCGAACGTAGCAATAATAACATCCGTGCAGGCTTTCGAGAACAGGATCCGGTTGTCTTCCGAGCTTGCCTTGCAACAATTCCCAGGAGGTAAAGCCCAGGAATGCTGCAATCTTGTCGACATGGTACTGGTTAAGGTTTACCTCATCATCATCTCTACGGTCTTTGATCTTCTGCATTACGTTGTGATATAGGTAGCGGTGATTGCCGTCGGGAAAAACCTTCTCTGATATTGCCTTCAACCCCGAATGATCAAGACCAATTCCGGTCTTGTCGGATAACATCTGCAATACTTCTCTTACGGAGCTAACCTTAAGCTGCATAGTTCAATATATAAAAACAGGAACAAATCAGGAAAACAAAGGAAAAGTCAAAGGAAAAGCCGGGAACGCCCGGGTAACGCATTGCCCCTGGCGATACGCCAACTTTGTATCGTTCCGGAACGCAGTCGGGCGAAGGTTCACGTGATCATAATGGGGTGGTCGCGCGGGTCTTTCCAGGCTGCCCCATCAAGCGAAATCCTTTTACGCTGCGAGGGCGAAGTCTGCTGTTATGCGCAAGACAGCTGACTTGTCCGGCGGCACACACCAAAATTTTTCCTGACAAATGAAAAAGATTCAATTCCTGTTGATGGTGATGGCTATTGCCATGTTCAGCTGTAATGACGAAATGATCCGCGTAAATGGTGGCGGTGGTGACGACGACGATGATCCGATATTTATTCCGCCCCCTCCTGATCCGGAGGGTGGCAACTCGGTGGCACCTCCTGACACGCTTAACATCTAAGTTCACCCAAGGGTGGAGCCTGTTGCAGGCTTCACCTTTTTTGTATTAGTGCTGGGTGTAAAACCGCGAGTCGGAATCGCGATCTTTTTTGTACCTTTATCCGGTTACTCCTGACCTATGCCGACCCGACTTGCCTGGCTGATTATCTGTCTATCGACAGGCCTATACGCACAAGATCGCGTTGACAGCCTGCGAAATGCCCTGGAGGATGCGAACCCTCTCAAGGATCCTGCGCGGCGGGCCAGGCTTGCGGCGACGATCGCGCTGGAGTACGGCAGGGCCGGTGCTTATGACAGTGCCCTTGTCTATTACCGGATTTCTCAGGTATCCGGTACATCGCCGGCGCTGCAGGCGTCAACTTACAACGGCATGGGTGTTTGTTTTTCAAGGCTGGGGTTGACAGACAGTGCCATTGTTGCCTATACAAAAGGCCTTCGCCTCTACGAGGATCTTCGCGACACCCTTAATTCTACCATTATCCACACCAACCTGGCCATCCTTTACAAGGACCGCGGCCTGTACGACAAAGCGCTGGATCACGCGTTTTATGCGGCGAGAGCTCACGAAAGATCAGGAAACCGCCAGGCGCTGGCATCGGCGTTCAACACCATCAGTCTGGTTTATCTCAAACTGCAGGACAGAGATCAGGCGCTTTCGTATGCGCGCAAGGCGCTGTTGCTAAGGAAGGCGATTGGCTACCAGAAGGGCATCGCGCAGTCGTATACCAACCTTGGTGAAATATGGCTTGCGCTGAATCAGTATGACAGCGCGCTGGCCTCGCTGGAGCAGGCGTACCAGCTCAAGAACTCACTTGGTGACCTTCATTCCGTCGCAAGTACACTCAATAATCTTGGAAACCTCTACCAGCGCCAGGGCCGATACGATGAAGCGCTGCGGTACTACGAAGAGTCGCTCAGGACCAAAGACCAGTCGCGCGACCTGCAGGGCCTTGCCGTAACCTGGAACAACGTCGGGCGCGTTCAGGTGAGGCTGGGCCTTCCGGAGGCGCATGCCTCGCTTTTGCGCGCTGAACAATTGATCCGCCAGACGGGTATGCTTGAGGAGCTGAGCGATAATCTACGGATGCAGGCTGATTTGTTGCGGCAGAAGAGCCGTTTTGCTGATGCCCTCGTAGTAACGCAGGAGCTCATGCTCGTGAAGGACAGTCTGCTTAACAAGCAGAAGGCCGACGTGATGACGGATCTTCTGGTGAAGTACGAGTCCGAAAAGAAGGAACAGGAGATTGCCCTGCTCCGCGAGCGCGACAGAGTTGTGCAGTCGGAACTCACGCTGCGGAAGTATCAGGTCTATGCGCTTCTCGTAGGACTTATCCTTGTTGCGGCCATTGCTTTTCTGGTTTATCGCAACCTCAGGCTCGCCAGGGAGAGCCGGAACCGGATTTCCCTGCTGTTGAAAGAACTTCATCATCGCGTCAAAAACAATCTTCAGTTGCTGTCGAGTGTGTTTGGATTGCAGTCGCAATACCTCAATGAACCCGCCGCAATATTGGCGGTGAGGAGCAGTGAAAGCCGTGTAAATGCCATGGCGCTGATTCACAAGAAACTTTACGACGGGACCATGGAGCGTTCTGTCAGTCTTCGTGAATACGTCGCCGAACTTGTTCAGTATCTCATGAAGGCGTACGATTTTTCGGAGCAGGAGCTGAACGTAACATTGGATATTCCGCCCGTTGAAGTTGACGTCGACAAAGCGATACCGATAGGTCTGATCGTCAACGAGCTTGTGAGCAATTCGCTGAAGTATGCTTTTCCAGACAAAGCAGGTGGTGCCATTACCGTAGCGTTTCGTATGCAGGATGACAAGATGGAGCTGGAAGTCCGCGACAATGGCAAAGGACTTGCGACCGGGCCCGAAGCGAAAGCGCCCCAGTCTTTCGGGCTGAGGATGGTGAACCTCCTTGTCCGGCAGCTGAAGGGGCGTTATGAAGTTGACAGCCGTTCGGGAACGGCATACACCTTAACATTACCGCTATGAACGAAAACATTCGCGTTTTGATTGTCGAAGACCAATTGATTGTAGCCGAAGATATCCGTATGCGCCTGGAGAAACACGGCCTTCAGGTTACGGGCATGTATGCAGAAGGAGAGGAGGCTATAAACAATTTTATCTCGAACAACCCTGACCTGGTGTTAATGGATATAAATCTTGCCGGCAAGATTGACGGCATTGCGACGGCTGAATCGCTGAAGCGTTTGAAGGATGTGCCCGTGATTTATCTCTCCGAGTTAAATGACGCTGATACGTTAAAGCGCGCGCGTACGACGATGCCCGACAATTATCTGACAAAGCCTTTTAACGAGGCGGATCTGATTCGGGCCATTGACCTTGCGTTTTATAATGCACGTCATCGTCAGGCGATAACACGGTCCGAAGTGGTTGACGCCGTCTTCCTTCGAACGGAAAGCCAGTCGTATGTAAAACTCAGGGTCGGAGACATCCTGATCCTCCGTGCTGACCGTGCTTACTGCAACGTTGTATGCAGGGACAAGACGTATATCCTTTCGACGCCTATGAATCAGGTTGCGGTGCAGATTAACAGTCATAGGCTGGTGAGGGCTCACCGTTCATTTATGGTGAATATTGATCACATCACGGGAATTGAAGGCAATACTATTCAGGTGGGTGATCACGAGGTACCGATGAGCAAGGAATGGAAGGATGACATCGTGGGGCGGCTGAAATTCGTACGATGATTCCGGGAAACAAATCCGGTGCAATGGGAAACCAAATTGTTTAAACCGTGACAGGATTGCTTCATTGGTTTTTTGGAAAGATGGAATCGAAACGGTATACGTACGATGCGTTTATATCGCACGCCGTTGAAGACAAGGTTCCGATCGCCAATGAGTTGTGTGCAAAACTTGAACAAGCCGGATTGAAAATCTGGTATTCGGGGCGTGAACTCAGTGTAGGCGACCGGATTACGACGGCTATCGACGAGGGACTTGCTGAGTCGCGGTTTGGAATAGTGATTTTAAGTCCGACCTACATCCGCAAGGACTGGACAATGCGTGAGTTTTATTCACTGTTGTCGAGACGCGACTATCAGAAAGTAATCCTGCCAGTGCTGTACGACCTAACGCCTGAGGAGCTCGTCGCCCGGGACATCACCATGGCGGACACTTTTGCTTTGGATGCATCGAAAGGCATCGATTATCTCGTAGACGTGCTTACTGCTGAGGTAACAAAACAAAAGGAGAGCAATAATAACAATCAGGGAGTTGTAAAACGCAGACCTGCTGCATCGATTGGAATCGCAGCGCTGCTTGCGGTGGGCATAGGTGCCGGGGCCTGGTTTTCTTCGGATACTGGGAATGGTGTCGGCGCCGACAGTCCTACGATGGAGGTGGCATCTGAGTTGGTTTCCGGGAGGCTGCGCAAACTCGACGCTGAGGCCGCGGAGTCATTGACCAAGCGGAGTTTTACTGCGGTGACGTCATTCTCGGAAATTGAATCTGACGTAAAAGAGTATTCAGATCTGAAAACCCATTACAGGAATGAGTACCGCCTCGACAACGGTTTCAGTCAGGTTCAGTCGAAAAAGAACGTCCAGACAGCCCTGGGGATGAGTTTTGACTCGCTGACGCTGCTCAATCACTATGGTCTTTCGGAGTTTGAAACCTTTCGTCAGGAGTCCTCAGGGGAGGAAAGGGTAGTGCGGTATATATTCCGGAATACTAAACCTGTCAAGTCTGCGATAGGGGAACTCACGCAGCTTGCGGACGGGACCTGGGTGTTTGAGGTTGAGTATTCGGAGAACATACGCCTCGTGGAAACGATTCTGACATATCCGGACATGACGCAGCACAATCGGCGTAAGCGTCAGCAGCTGAAGATTTTTGCCGTGCATCCTTCGGAGCGCTATCTGCTTCGAAAGGAAGGGCATCAATGGGTTATCCGGTATTACGCGAACCAGTAGTTGTGCGGGGAAGTCTGCGCGTACGTGAGTTATTGATTATTAAATCTTTTCAGCCGATGATGTTACTTATCCGGTACGGGATTCTGCTTAGCCTTTTTGTTACAGCCCTGTCGGTGAGCGGCCAAGTGGAGCAGGACACCGTGTACGTCACCAGGACTGGAGAGAAGTATCATTTGTCGCATTGTCAGTATTTGAAGAACAGTTCCATTGCCATCGCGCATGCGGAGGCGGAGAAGCTGGGCTATGCTCCTTGTAGTGTCTGCAAGCCATCGCGCCGCGCGACCACTGTTGCTCCGGCCACCAGCACGACCGTTGCAAAGCCCGTTGCGTCGCGTCAATGCACGGGCATGACGCAGAAGGGTCAGCGTTGCAAGCGCATGACGACGAATGCGAATGGCAGGTGTTATCAGCATTAGGTAACGCAAACCGGTCATCGGGAAACGAAATAGCGTTATCCGGAAATGAGGTTCGAATAAGAGGATGCCCAATGCTACACTTGCCATAAAGTGAAGCTGATGGCAAACTATTTCGTTAATAAGGAACCACAACCCAACGGAGATCATGAAGTGCATCGTGAGAACTGCGATCGCATGTCGCGGCGGCGGATTTTTCTGGGCAATCATTTCCATTGCGAGGATGCCATTCGCGAAGCGAAGAAGTCGTACGCACGGGTAAACGGATGTTACTATTGTGCGAAAGAGTGTCATACCTCGTAGCGAACTAAGGTCGGCGCGGCTGGTTGTGTTAACGTTGCCTGAATGTTGAGCCGTGCCTTTCCTTGGTCGTTAGGACAAACGCTGATAAATTTTACTGACGTGCCGAGATATCGTCTGAATCACAATAGGAGGTCGCCCAACGGGGATCACGAAGTACACCGGGAAGGCTGTATCTGGTGGCCGGAGACCGACTACCTTGCGTTGGGAGAGCACGCGTCGTGCGAGTCAGCTGTTGCCAAAGCCAGGATTTACTACGCAGATGCAAATGGCTGCGCTGTGTGTTCGCCGCGATGCCATAAAGGGTGAAGGTTGATAAGGTCTGATACGCGACCTTTTCTGCGCAAGGAAAGGGAACAGGACTTCGGTTTTTTCATTTATTAGGCAACAGTTTTCCGGCCTGCCAGGTGTTATCACCTGGAGGCTGAAAGCACAAGAAACTCGTGAGACTGGAAAGTGAGGGGTGCAGTGCATTTCAGAGGGAGTCAACCTTATCAACCTTAGTAGCATTGCAACGTAATAATTGCCTAACTTTATCAACCTTATAGTCTGTGCCAGGCACTGGGAGCGCAGCAGGTTCAAAGGTCAAAGGTTGCAGGCCATTGATTAGCGGAACCTTATTTTCGTACCGGCTAGCTGGACGTGGTGTCACTCAACGTAATGCGTGGAGTTGATCAGATTCAGTGGTCCATTTTCTATCCAGTGTTTCCGCTATCCTGCGATTGATAAGGTGGATAAGGTTGAGCCCAGGATTTCTCCTGATTCCCTCGTGGGGCATCTGTGTCTGGCGGCTCCAG
>JAEZGH010000087.1 GCA_023417065.1 Bacteroidota bacterium | reverse complement strand
AATATTTGCCGGCAGCGAGGTCCTTCCCTTCGATCTTCACCGGGCCACTGAACTCGATGATCGTGTTGAGGTTCGCACCCGTGCGCCACACCTTGTCGTAAGGCACCAGTCCGCCGAAGATCTCGCGGCCTTTCATGCTGGGACGTGAATATTCGACGCTGATGTTCGTAAGGCCAACGACCTGTTCCACCTTGCCGAAAGGCGAAGGTTTCGGGAGATCCTGGGCGCTCGCGGTGAGCGTGGCCAGCATTAATGCGGGAATGATGAAATTCTTCATGTTCATGTTCGGTTTTCTGTTCGGCACCGGCCGGAAATTCCGATCGGGGCGGTGAAATTAACCGATCATATCGGGCTTGATCCCTAAAAATGCTGAATGATGACTGGTTGAAGGCCTGCGGATCAGTTCATTGCTTGATGAAGCTTCCGCTGGCAACTTGATCGGAAGTGACCAGATGTACATGGTACAGACCCGATGGCCAATGCCCGATATCCAGATCGATCGGCCGATCGGCGCCATTCCGCTGGAGCACAAGATCGCCCTTGGCATCATGGATCCGTATTACCATCGAGTTGTTCGGTGGGATCTCGATCAGCACGCGATCCATTGCCGGATTGGGCCGGATACGCAAGGGCACGGCCACATGATCGTGATCGCGGATGCTCACGCCTATACCCTCGCAAGGTGAACCCGGCGCCATGATGCCAGGGATGGTCTCCGCGAATGCGCGCACACTGTCCACACGGGCTTTCAACGCATCAACACTTGCGTTGGCGCCACCGCTTTCTGCACGCGCAAAAACGTAGGCGATCAGGATATCATCTTCTTCACCGGCTTCCAATGTGAACGGCCCCATGCTGGCGAGGCCTCTACGATCGGGCATGGCCGGTGTTTGGTTGATCTCGCGCCAGTCGGGCATCGGCGTGCCACCCGTGCCCACACCCATCGAATCGGTATCCCATGGGAACATGAAGAATGCCGGAACATAGGCTGTCGTGTCGGCTGGATAGCCGTTACCGCCATATTCCATCTGCACACCATCCTTCCATTGGGCGTTCATGTACCGATAGTATTCTTCAGGTTGATCGGGATGGGTCATTGCAGGAGGACCTTGACCACTGATATTGATCACCCGCGAAAGGCCGTGACATTCGTTATCGATCACTCCATCGTTGAAACCACGACCATTATAGGAAGGAAGTGATAGATCGAACACATCATCCATTCCATTGGGATCCACGGATGGACCTTTCAACGTAACGATCCCGAAAGCTGGTGGAGTAGGACCGTAACCAGTTCCCATGCAACTCTCATCGATATCATCCCAATTGTAGAAGAACATCATGTTCCGGCCGACATCGGAGCCGATGAAATCATCGTTGGGACAGCCGATGTTCCCGTTCGCGAAAGTGCCTATGAATACTTCGTTCAACGTCTGATCACTGCGGTTGATCAGTCGGTAATGGATGAACACAGTCTGATCGAGGGCCGATCCACTGCCGGAATACGCAAAAGGCATCATGTGCAATTCAACTCCGATCGGCAGGCCCAGCGATTGTTCGTGTGAAGCGGTGTTGTCGTTGAAGATCGCATACAACGCTTGATCGCCCGGCACGCAGGGATGATCGCCAGCCATCGGTGAATAGTTCCCATCAGAATCCAGATCAATGAATGGGCCGAGGTACAATGCCTGGTCCGCGCTCACATCGCCATGTGCGGGCCATGTCATGATCGGCTCCGGAATCTGATAACCCGGAAATAACATGGCAACATCACAACCAGGATCCTGCAAACAATCGTGATACTGCTGATGCATCAGGACCTCGGCCCTGTTGATCTTCCATACCCGATCGTAGTCTTGTGAAACAGATGAAGGGATCGAAGCCGATCCATCGATGGTGAGCGGGCCAGGGTGGAAGTCATGATCAAAACCATACATGTTTGCGGCCACCCTCAATTGCCCGTTCTCGTCAATACCTGCGATCCAAATACCTGAAACATACAATGGGGATAGATCGCTGTTCGCTGGAATGAAATAACCCAAGTTGCTTGGACCACCGGACTTTCCGATCATTCCATTGGAAAAGAATTTTGCCAGGGCATCGTTGATATCCAATTCTGCTTCCGCATTCTGTGAGAGAACAGATCCTGGAAGCAATATGACCAGGAGTAATATGTAAAGTGATCTCATGATACGAGGTTATTTATGGAATGAATCTATGATCTTGAATTCCATTGCGTTCCATGGAACGGATCCTGGTCGACATGCGACCAGAATTGGTATCAACCGTTCAGCGAACGGCAACAAAAAAAACGTCGGCCAAAAGGCCGGCGTCAAGATCTTCCGATCGGAATTCTTCAGGCCACCTTCAAGCTGCTCAGGCGCGAGCGATCGAATTTCTCGCGGGCGTAGCTGAGGGTAACGCGCAATTCGGTGTTCTTCTCGGGCGAGCCGGGGATCTCGTACATCGCATCGGTCATGATCGCTTCGCAGATGCTGCGCAGGCCGCGTGCACCCAGCTTGTAGTCGAGCGCCTTTTCCACGATGAAGTCGAGCACTT
>JAEZGH010000065.1 GCA_023417065.1 Bacteroidota bacterium | reverse complement strand
CCCTCACGGCACGGCCAGCCGTAGTTTCCGCCGCGCTCGACGCGGTCGATCTCCTCCCAGAGGGCCGCGCCGACATCTCCGACCCAAAGCTCGCCGGTGGCGCGGTCGATGGAGATGCGGAACGGATTGCGGAAGCCGTAAGCAAAGACGGCCGGATCACCGCCTCCGGATCGAAACGGATTGTCAGCCGGGATCCCGTAGGTTGCACCAGGCGGCACGTGATCGACGTCGATGCGGAGAATTTTCGAGAAGAACCCGGAGGTGGACTGGCCGTGCGCGCCTTCGCCCCCATCGCCGAACGAGAGATACAGGAGTCCGTCGAGCCCGAACGCGATCCCGCCGCCCTTGTGCATCAGGTATGGCTGATCGAACGTGAGCAGGTTCGTGTAGCTCGTGAACGTCGCGCCTCCGTCCGGGCTCGTGATGTAACCCACGCGGGAGCGCATCTCTGGAGGCCCGTCAGCGGACGTCCACGAGACGTACACACGCCCGTTCTGACTGAACTGGGGATGGAACGCGAATCCGAGGAGCCCTCCTTCGCCGGTGGTCTGAACGGGCACGCCAGCGAGCGCGCCGAGGTCGGCAACGACCGGGAGGTCGTCGGGCGCGCTCACCGACGACATCGACAGGAGCTTGCCTCCCCGGAGCGCGATGAACCAGCGGGATCCATCGCCGGGTGGCTGTGCCATCTGCATCGGCGAAGCGAGCTGCTTCGTCCGGACCCAATCGAGCTTCACCGCTGGCGTAGGCCCTGGACGCGGAGGCGCGAGGCAGCTCTCGTTCGAAGGTCGCACGTCGAGCCCGTACAGCGCCGGCTGGGGAGCGGCATCATCCGGACCTCCGTCGCGCGGCGTGGTCGCGACGGGGCCGCCCTGGGGAACCGGGGCGGGAGAGCTCGGTTCGCCGGTGGAGCACGCCGTCGTCGTCGTTGACGCAACCGCTCCGAGCACGATGGCGATCAGCAGAGCGATGCAGGCGCGTCCTCGCATTCCAAGACGATACCGCACGCCGCCGGCCCTACCGCGAACCGCTGGCGGTCAGTCACGCGCACAGCGCCCGCCGGCCGAGGAGTAGGTTCGCTGAACGCGGTAAACATACTGGAACCACGCGTAGAGCGGATGGGTTGGATCCCACGAGCCACCGCGCAGTGGCCGGTATCCGTCGGGGTAGACGGGCGCGTCCTCCGGTCCGGTCCACCATGCGGGTGGATACCAGCCGACCTGGTCCTGCGGTGGGTCCGGCCAATCGACCTTGGCGCAGTCCTCCGCGCATGGGCCCTCCGCAATCGGCGCGTTGTCGAGGAGAAGCTCCAGGACGCTACCGGTCAGATCGGCATGACCCCAACGAGCGTGCCCCTTCTTGCGCCCCGCGGGCGCGATGTGCGCGGGCCCGTCGATGACCTTGCCGGTCAGTGGATCGGTGGCGCGGAAGGGCGTCCCGACGGTGAACTTGTATTGTTCGTCGGACGGGTCGCGGAGGGACGCCACGACGAAGTCGTTGTCTGCGGGCCACGTCCGCTCTCGCGAATCGCCAGGACCGCCCCATGCGTACCAGCGCTGTTCGTTCCCGCCCTGCGCCGCGTACAGCCACTCGGCGTCCGTCGGGATGCGGCCGCCGTCCCAGGCGCAGAACGCGAAGAGCGTGTACCAGTCGAGGCAGTTGACCGGCAGATCCTCGTTCGCGCCAGCCAGTGGGGTCCACGTCGCCGCGCCGCCGTCGGAGTTGTCGCCGCCGACGGTGCACCCGTTCGCGCCGAGCCGGTCATTGATCTCCGTCCAGCTCGCCGGCAGCCGCACGGCGAACGACGATCGCCATCCGCTGTTCGCGAAGCGCGGATGCGCGCCAGCTCCGGGCGCCGGAGCGTGCGCCTTCGGATTGCCGCCGGCCGATGTGAACCACGCACGAAGGCGCCCGACCGTGATCTCGAACTTGTCGAGCCGGTAGGCGCTCACCTTCGTCGGCTCAGGGAGTGACGCTCCGTTCATGCGTCGATCGAACGTGCCGGTCGGGACCGGCAGCGAGACGCAGCAGTCCTCGTCCGCGTTCAGTCCGCAGGTCTGCGTCCCAGGCGCTCCCGTACAGCTCGGCGCAAGCTGACAGCGCTTCCCGCTCGGGCCGGGCGTGCATGTGCCGGCGGCGCAGTCGCTCGTCGCGTCGCACGTCGCGTAGAGCTTGCAACGCGGCGTCGCGACGTCTGGACCACCGCAGTCGACGTCGGTCTCCGACCCGTTCTTGACGCCGTCCGTCGCGCTCGGCCTTGGTGGAGGCGTCGGGAGCGATGTCGTCGTCGTCGACGGAGAGGGCGCTCCGGCGTCGGCGGATGCGTCCGGCGCTTGATCAGCGCTCGGAGGAGCTGCGCCGTCTCGGGCCGCGCAAGCCACTCCTGTCGACACGAGCGCTAGCAGGATCGTAGTCGACAGTGTCGGGCGGTGGCGTTCGCGCATTCTCGATCTCCAATTACGAGATGCAACTCGCGCTACGTGGTCGCGGCCGGCGGCGCTCTCTCGAACGCGTCACTTCGGGCGCGCGGCCATCCAGAGGCGACCCTCCGTCGGAGGATTGCTCGTCGCTGACGGTCTCGTGCTGATGAAGTACAAGCGGCACGAGTCGGGAGCGATCCAGCTCGGGAACTCATCGTGCTCGGTGCTCAGCTCGGAGACGAGCGAAGGTTGACCGAACGCGGCGTCCGCGTCAGGGCGGGTCGTGACGTAGATGTTGCGCGTGCCGTTCTTCGTCTCGCGACCGAAATACAGCGTTCGCTCGTCGGCGCTGATGACGGGCATGCCTTCGAACGCCTCGGTGTTGATCGCGCTGATGTTCTCGACTTGCGATGCGAGGCCGATGCCGTCGAGCCTGGCAAGGTAGATGTCGAATGTGCCGCCGTCGCGACGCGCGTTCGACGAGAAATAGAGCGAACGTCCTCCGGGATGGAGGTAGGGGC
>JAEZGH010000003.1 GCA_023417065.1 Bacteroidota bacterium | reverse complement strand
AACTTCCAGCCCATCATGGACCCGGCGCAGACCAACTACGTCCAGGTGACGGAAAACGCCAAGGAAAGCGGCCGCAACGGCGACCATGAACGCCTATACGCCGAAGTTGAGGTACAACAGGCCGGATATTTGTATATTTACCTCAGCAATGACAATTACGAGCTGCAAGGCGAGCAGGTCGACGTGTTTTTCGATGACTTCCAGATTCAGCAGGTGCATTCGAAGGTGGTGCAGAGTGATGATTATTATCCCTTTGGGTTGACGTTCAATTCATACTCAAGAGAAAATACTACGCCCCAAGACTACAAATACAACGGAAAAGAACTTCAAGATGAATTGAATCTTGGATGGTTGGATTATGGGGCGAGGATGTATCAACCAGAAATTGGAAGGTGGAATGGCATAGACAAGCGTGCTCATAACTACATGATGTATAGTCCTTATGGCTACGTGGCAAACAATCCTACGAATAATGTTGACTACAACGGTGAGTTCATTCTTCCTAAAGCGTTTTTAAATCGCTTTCAAAGGATAGCTCAGTACCTTGCAAGTGATATTCAGGGGATATTGAACAACAAGCGCATTGTGAATGCTCTGAAGAAGCACGGAGGTTTTACCGACAAGCAATTGAAGGAGGCATTCACGTGGGGTCAAGGTCCAACGCTAACTCCAGGAAATTTTGCTGATCCTGATATCCTCGGAATTACTGGTGGTGTTCCTGGAGACGTTTCTATCTCTATCAATATTGATTTGTTTGAGGCTCTTGAAAAAGCAGAGGGTAAAGATAGAGACTACCTCCTGTTTCTGACGGCTGTAACTATTTTGCATGAGTATGTCCATTACGGCTACATCGAAAACAAAGTTCAGAATGACGCTGTAGAAGAAGGATATGATTTTGAAAGGGATGCCTATGGCAAAGTAATAGATAGGAAGAATCATAGAGAGGTTCTCGATAAGTGGCTTGAAAAACGAAGGCCATCGCAATCATCATCAAGCACCGGTTTTGGATTTGATATTTGGGTGTATACAAGTAGCACCAGTAACACCGGGAATTCAAACAATAATGGTAATAACAAGAAGTCGAGAAAGAAGGAGCCTGATGCCGATAAGGAATCTGCTAAGAGGTCCGGAGGGGCTCACTGATCAGATGAAGAATTACGGAGAAAGTCTTTAATAAATTATTATGAGGGTTACATTATTTCTTGCGGTAATATTGAGTCTGTTCGCATGCTTCAAGGAAAACTCAAGATCTGACAATGCAGTGAAAGTCGACGAAGATTCAACGTCTTCAACACAGGCTCATTCAGATTTAGATCAAAAAAAACTTGCGCTGATTGAGACTGTATTAAATATGCCTGACGTGATTAGATTTTCCAAAATCGATCTTGTTAGAAAGAAGTACGGCCCAATTTATATTTTCATAGATCACCCTGAGATGAAGGATGTCACTTCAATTATGCAAAAGGGCAATCCACTGCATGTTTTACATAGTCTTGATTCTGTTAGGGAAGGCAGGCCATGTTACGTTTTCGACAGAATTCAAATTTATAATGACTCCGCGCGAGTTCGAATGAAGTTTGATATCACTGGGGCTATTGCCTTCGGTAAATTAAATTATACAGAGCAAGAATGGGTGCCAGACAAAGAATTTTTGGTTGGCGTTAGATAAAAGTCGATTATCTCCTCATTGAGGCTACTGTCCGTCTCTGCGCTGAATCGCTTCTTTTTTTCCTTCCGGTAAGCTATCGAAAAGTTTATCGATCTCCTTCGGTTGAGTGATCATGGTATCTGCGATGATATTGATTAGCTCAAAGAGTTTGGTTGTGGTTGCAGGATCATCGTTGAGATCGATCTGCCCAGGGTGCACCGATTCATTGCCAATCACTCGAACAATGTCAAGAGCTTTTTGAATTTTAGGAGATAAGCCTTTTTTGACAAGACTGCCAATGTCCTTGTTAATGTCTTTACCGGGCTCACCAAGATGCACGCATAGTTTTTGAATGACCAAGCGAAGAAGAGCTGCAGCACCCTTCGGAGACAAGTTTGCAATCTGTCGAGCTTCTTCAAAATCCGTCTTTATATTATCAGGGAGATCCGAGTTGGGTAATGGTGCTGTTACTTTGCTTGGATAGATCATCTGTTCGTTAAACCAATACGAGGGCTTCTTGCAATGCATGCAAATGGCGATCATAAATCCATTTAATGTTGCATAGTTACCTGCGGTATGGATCAAACTACCATGCCACCTTTGATCGGCATAGGCATTACAATGAGGGCAATTAAAGGCTTTTACGTTTAGCGCTGGGGCAGTGTAGGGATGCATCTTACTTCGCGTACGCCTTTTTCGTTTTGAAATCTCTCAGTGCCATGTCGATGAGATTGAGCACAAAGTTTTTGTTCTCTTGAGGGAGAGCAGAAATATCTTCAATGCGACGCATCGTGTCTTTGTCGAGCTCCATGCGCGTTTTGCCTATGAGATAGTCAACTGAAACTTCGAGCGCGTCGGCAATTTTAGAAACCACTTCAATGGAAGGAGAAATATCACCGCGCTCATAGCGGCCTACGACATCCCCAGACGTACCAATCATTTTTCCGAGTTCAGCCTGCGATAGACCTTTCTTTTTGCGCAGGAGCATCATATTATCCCCTAAAGCCATACTGATAAGTATTGAAAATGACGTTAAAAACAGCGTTTTGGTAAAAATAGATGGATGATAGGTCATAAACAAACCGGATAGGGCTTGTGTGATTCGGATTGATCGTTTAGATTTTGGGAAAGCCCGTTGCGCTCTCTTAAGGTCGCAATATGTTCTCCACCTGAAGGACCACCTCGGCAACGTGCGCGTAACGTTCAGCACGGTCGAGCAGGTTGAGACTTTCATGGCTACCATGGAAGCCACGGAGGCCAACGATGAGCAGGGCGAATTCCTGCGCTATGAGGAGTCGGCAAAAGTGACGGCCCAAATCTTTGACCACACCCACCGCGACGGCACCCGTACGATGCGCGCCAAAGGCAAGGCCGTGGCGAACCCCGAAGTGGCGACCCGTTTGTCGGGAATCGGGGAGGAGCGCTACGGACTGGCGAAATCCATTCGCGTGATGCCGGGAGACAAGGTCCGCATGGA
>JAEZGH010000222.1 GCA_023417065.1 Bacteroidota bacterium | reverse complement strand
GGCTGCGATTGGAAACCTCAGCGAACAAGCAGGACTTGCACTGAAAAAAGTTTTGGGCTTCCTCTATCAGGATAGCCCATACTTTTTTTAGGGAAAAAGAAAAAGAGTTTCCAAAGATTTGCTCACGGCAGTGTCGGGACAAACTCCGTAATATCAGAAACAATCCAATTGACTTTCAAAGCATTGTTACCCAATCGGGCTTTAGCACGGTCAAGAGCTTTTTCGGAAATGTCCAATACTGTGACGTGAGTATATCCTTCATTTAAAAGGTAATCTACAACTTGCTTTCTCCTCCACCGATGTCAATGATGGGGGCGCTTTTTGAAACTTTGAATCCTTGTAGAAAAGAGATTGATGTTGTTGGGTTATCTTGAGTCCAGCTAAACTTTTCACTTTTTTTGGAAGTGTAGATGCGCTCCCAATGCAGTTTTGTCTCCATGCTTTGGCATTTATATTTTCGCTAACACAACCTAGCAGCTTACTAGTTCTCCTTTACAACTTCATTTCCGGATTGACTCCACTCATTCATCCCCCCCGAATAGTTCTTCACATTCTTAAAACCATGCTTGGCAAGAATGGAATATCCGATAGTTGCGCGATCACCTGACTGACAGTGTATGACTACTTGCTGATCCTTCTTAATCTTATCAAGGTTCTTTTCCAAAGTGCCAACAAACAAGTTGTCAGTACCCTTGATATGACCCGATTTATATTCGGAAGCACCTCGAAGATCGACAATCTGGGTATGATTTGTTTTTAGAATATTCTTAAACTCATCGATTGACAC
This sequence comes from Bacteroidota bacterium, assembly GCA_023417065.1. Lineage (GTDB taxonomy): Bacteria > Bacteroidota > Bacteroidia > Cytophagales > Cyclobacteriaceae > Ohtaekwangia. Next base: position 26,653 of record JAEZGH010000222.1, on the reverse strand, counting down.
AATATCACTCTTCGAAAGCTCTCCACCTTCGCTTACCCACGTCTGAACACCATCAACATATCCCATAATGTTATCCATCCCAATTCGCATCAACTTCCTTGTAAGGTCATCGAGCTTTGACTCTTCGGCAATGAGTATAAACGGTTCTTCGTAAGAGACAAACCATCCCATCCAGGTTGCGAACGCATTATTGCCTTGGATGTTTATAGTGCCAGGAATAAAACCTTTCGCGAAGTCTGCCTTCATTCTCGTATCAATAACTTTCACGCCTTTTTTCAAAGCATCGTTCAAATCTTTTGTGGAAAGCTTATTCAGCTTTGGAACTTCAGTCAATAATGGTCTGTCGATCTTGTTCAGTTTCTTCATCATCGCAAAATACTTTGGTGGCTCAGGTTGATCCTCAAGCAGGTACTTCGCGAAACCTTTTTCGTCGCTGTCATATTGGAATGCCCAGTTACGAATCTTCTCATATCCCACCGTTGAGCTTGGAACTGCGCCTAATGCTTTACCACATGCGGAACCAGCTCCATGTCCAGGCCACACTTGGATGTAATCAGGTAATTCCGAGAATCGTTTCAAAGATTTAAACATCTGCTTTGCCCCAGCGTCCTGCGTACCAATCATGCCCGCAGCCTTTTCTAAAAGATCTGGACGTCCGATGTCGCCCACGAAAACAAAATCTCCGGTGAACAACATGACAGGCTTATCGGATGCTGGAACATCTGTCAGAAGGAAACTGATACTCTCAGGCGTATGACCTGGTGTATGAATCACCTCGATCTTGAGGTTTCCAACTTTAAATTCATCACCATCTTTCAATCCAACGTGATCAAACTGGTATTGCCAATCTGGCCCTCCTTCATTTGAAAGATAAAGTTTTGCGCCTGTGAGGGCCGCAAGCTCTCTCGATCCAGACAAGAAGTCTGCGTGGATGTGAGTCTCGGCAACGTGCGTAATCTGCATGTTGTTCTGTTTGGCAATTTCCAAATAGGTGTCTACATCCCGCTTAGGATCAATCACCATAGCAACACCACACTTCTGACATCCTATAAAGTAGCTGGCCTGTGCCAGGCTTTTGTCATATACATGTTGAAAGAACATATCTAGTTGATTTAATTTTTATCAAAGTTCGCGAATAGAAAAGGTGACTTCAGTGACTGCGGTTACACAAGCGACTTTTATTTTGGCCAAGCCTCTATACCGCCCTTAAGGTTATAGACCTTAAATCCCTGTTCCGCCATCATACTGCAAGCCTGACCACTGCGGTTGCCGCTGCGACAGAATAGGAAGTACTCTTTTTCCATGTCGAGTGAATTGAGCTGCTTCTTGAAATCGAGAGACAGTACGTCAATATTCTTGGCGTTGCTAATGGAGCCGGAAGCGAACTCTGCTGCCGTTCTAACATCGATCAGTACCGGCTGCTTGCTTTTAGAATATTCTTCTTTGAACTCTTTTCCGTTGAGCGATTTGTACGCCTTTGTTTCGGTTGAAAACAGGTTAAACATATTCTGTTGCTTTAGTTTTTTTATTTTTTCTATTACAAAGTTCGCTTTCGTTTTTCCGTGATTCAGTGACACCGGTCACAAAGCCATCGACTTAGAAATATCGAACTTGCCAATACAACGAAAGGGGGTGAGCAACAATTCTGTGATAAAGGTCACAAATGTGCGTACTCTAGTTACTCACATACCGAATAAGGCCGATAGTTCCTAAGACCAGCAACATCGCCCCGGGAATCATTCGGATAAGCTTGCTATGCTGGAATACACCGGAGACCTTTTGCGACATCACAGCAAGGATGGTCAACAGTATCATCACGCCAACGGATGTACCCAATACATAACTGTGGATTAGCCAGGGAGATCCGAGATCGATCCAACCTTCAACTTTTAGATAGGCAGTGACCGCAATCCAGAAAGGAATTGCCTGAGGGTTTAAAACGCTCAGAACAAACCCTCGACTGAATCCGCTTTCCTGAAACTTGACGGAAAGCTTTGAAGGCTGCCTGGCAGACCATAGGCTGATACCTCCTATGACGGTCATCACCAATGCACCTGTCAATTGGAAATTTTGGGCGATTGCCGGAGATGATGTCAGCCAGTCTTCAAACATGACAGCGATCCACGCATACGGATATTCAACTATGGCAACTGCGAACGCGAAACGCAAAGCTGTCTTGACTTTATTCTCAAGCCCAAGCTGGAGAACTAAAATATTGAGTGTGCCCGGAGGGATGGAGCCGACAAAACTGAAGACCAAGCCAACGAAAAAAACCTGCGCAATCATTCTTATCTGAATTCGTATCCCACGCCTGTGAGCTGTGTCAGCAAAGTTGCGGGTGCATCTGTTGCCGTTGCCCGACCTTCGAGTTTTGGTGAAATAGGAGAGTGCACAGCGAGATATTCTTCAATAACCTGGTGAAGTGTAATGCCCAGAACTTTTGGTTCTTTTACATTCTCTATCCGGCAAAGTGTTGTTTCCGGATCGCCATCTCGTTCACAGGCAACTACTGTATAAATTCGTTTTAGATCAATTGGGGCTCCTTTAACTTTTATCCAATTCACTCGCTTTCCTTTTTCATTTTGAATTGTGAAGTTGAGTTCCATCCCCTGAAACCGGACAAGCCATCCTCCGAAACGCTTTGCCGGATCTTCAGCAAATGCGTTATGCAATTCCGTTTCGAAGTAATCCCAGAGTTGCTTCCCGGTTACTTTACCTTGCTTTGCCTGGCTGTCGTCAGGCATCATGCTCCAGAGAAAATCAACAGTTATGTCGGCTTCACCTGTTTTTGGATCTGGTACCAGGGGCGGACAAAAACGAAAGCCGTTGCTCAACGCGATGTCTGGATTGAACTTCCACATGATCGCATCCGTAAGGAAATTATCCATTGGAGTTTCAATTACATAGTATCTCAATAACGGACTTTTGGTTTTACCTATGACGCGATCAACCTTATCCTTGTATGGTTCACGAACCTTTTTAACAAGCGCTTTCATCTCAGCATCTTCCTTGTAGCGATCCGGGTCAACATCGAGAAGCTGGTAAGAATGTTCTTTCACTTGTCCATTCTCAATCGCGATGTCAAGTTTTGCAACGAACGATCCAAATGCTCCTGGCTCAGTCACTTTCGCGTACTCGCGTTGCAGCGGTTGCCTTACCCGTTCATGTGTATCGGCTCCGAGAATATAATCGACTCCCTTCACGAATGGCATATCGGCTAAGCCAACCTGCTGGGCGAGTCCCATGTGCGTAAGAAGAATCACCATGTCACATTCTTCGTATGTCCTTAGGGTTTCGATGTACTTAGCAACATTCTTTTCAGGATGTGTAAAGATGATACCGTCACTATATGCCGGTGACTGACGTTTCGGTGTGAGCGGATCATTGTATCCGATGAAACCAATCTTAAGACCACCAATGTTTTTAATAAAGTAGGGAGGGAAAATGAGATCACCTTCAGTATTGCCAGGGGATTGATGATACATATTGGCGCATACCTTGGTTGCCGAATAGCCGAACATATCCTTCATCATTATTTCTTTCCCGTATACAACTTCCCAGTTGCCAGGCAAGATCAAATCATAGTTCAGGTTATTCATCAATGGTACAAGAGCAGTGCCTTTACTTAGAGCCGCGATACCACTACCTTGAAAACAATCACCTCCATCTATCAGCATGGTGTTTGCTGGGTTTTGCTTGCGAAGTTCGTTTATCATTGTTTTAAGCACCGCATACCCACCACGTTTCTTATAGACTGGTTGACCATTCTCAATAAAGAATTCGTCATGCGTCAGGAGTTGAGCATGGATGTCTGCGGTATGAAGGATTGAGACGATGTTTGCTTTCCCGTTTTTCACGGCTTTATTCTCGAGCATTGCCGCACTCTGTTTTTCACTGTCAGAATTGTTCAACGCAGATCCCACTAAAGGTAACCCGGAGGTTGCCATCGCAAATGACAGACTGAATTTCTTTAAAAAGTCGCGTCTGCTATTTTCGGACGCACTAACATGATGATCTCTTGCAACTGAGGACAGCGTCTCACTGTTGCAGGAATTGCAGCCACACTCCAGTGGATGGATCAACATATTCGTTTCTTTTACTTTATCAGTTCTTTCTGCGCTTCGTTCCATGCTTTCACTCCATTTTTTAAATGATACACTTCCTTAAATCCAGACCCTTTCAGTATTTCTGCTGCTTTTTCACTTCGAACACCAGCGGCACAATAGACTAAAATCGTTTTTGTCCTATCCAGCTTGTCTATCTTGCTTTTGAAATCGTCATCGTAAACGTTCATTAACACAGCGTTGGGAATGTGTCCGCCTGCAAATTCTTCCGGTGTCCTCACATCAAGGATGATTGCCTCATCGTTATTTTTCATCATCCGTTCAAAGGTGCTCGCATCAACCACTTCTTTTTCGTTGACGGATGATTGAGAACAGCCCAGCATCAGGGCCGCGAGTACGATAGAAATGACAGTTGTTTTCATAAATCTAAAAATCAAAGGTCGCAGGAAGCGAAGCGAGATTCAGTGACTTTGGTTACACAGCAACAAGAAAGCGCCATATGTGACAATGATCACTGAAAATCTAACTGGCTAAGCAGACCTTTGCTTTCTAAATTAGGCTTATGAAGAGACAAAAGTTTATGATCACCGTCACCGTGCTGGCCGTAGCGGCAGTTGTGGCGGCATTTGGGTTTCGAAAGGAGTCGGCAGTAAGTGATTCGCGGGCAGTTCAGATGGTGAATTCAGATAATCAGCCGGTGGCATTCTCAGATCTGAAAGGAAAAGTCGTTTTCGTCAACAACTGGGCGAGTTGGTGCCCTCCATGCATTGCAGAAATGCCTTCCATTCAGGAACTGAAAAGCAAGTTAAAGGGAACAGAGGTGGAATTTGTGATGGTTTCGTTTGACGAGGACCGTGAAAAGGCAATGAAGTTCATGACAAAACGGAAGTTTGATTTCAAGGTTTACTTCCCGGGTCAGGAGTATCCGTACGTTACCTCATCAATTCCTGCAACTTTCATCATCGACAAGAATGGAAAGACTGTAGTAGAGCATGTCGGCATGGCTGACTACAGCAGTGATGAAATAGTGAATCAATTAAAAGCACTTGCAAATGAATAATGTAGTTGTATCACGCAATAGTATAACTGTGCTCAGAATTATGCTCAGTGGAATTTTCCTGGTTGCAGGCATTAACCACGTTGCTGTGCCGGAGGGTGTGGCGAAACGTTTGACAGCCTCGGTCATGTATGAGTTTTTTCCAGCATTCATCGATCCGAAAGCTTTGGTTATTGCAGTCGGCATCGGCCTTCTGATTGGAGGCCTCTTACTTCTTGCGAACAGATTCACGCGTTACGCTGCAATGCTTCTGCTTGCATTACTTGTTCCGATTACTGTATCGGTGCAATTGCAGGGACTTGAAACAATTGGTCCGCTTTTCAAAAATGTGGCAATAGCGGGTGCATTGTTGTTTTTTATTAAAAATCAATTTAACGATAACAGACAAATCAATTATGACAAGAAGAGTTAGTTTAATTACCGGGTTATTGCTGATCATGTCTGTTCTGTTTGTGAACGCGCAGGCAAAGAACGAGGGCAAATATGTGTTTGTCATCTCCACGGTAAATTATCTCAAGGCGATCGAAGACGCAGTACTTCAATCGAGCTCCGAGGGTCTCGAATTATCGGAGGCGCGAGTAATACTGTGTGGCGAATCTGTCAAGGCACTTGCGGAAGAAAAACCAATTGTAAAGAAGGCTTTGCAGAACCCCAAAATAAAACTTTACGCGTGTGGAATGTCACTAGAACAGATGCATGTGGATGTTAACACTCTTCCCAAGGGCGTTCCCACGGTAAAAAACGGAATACTGGAACCGTTGAAACTTGAGCGAGACGGTTTTAAGAAGGTCGACTTATAGAGACAGAATCATCAACATTTCAAGGGTTGTCTAACGACAGCCCTTTTTTGTGACTCATTATATTCAGAAGTGATAATCTAACACGAGAGCAGCGTGATGCATTTTTACTTTATTGTGCGTGAGCGCGGCATCAGCGGGAGGTTCTTCAAGGGTTCCTTTGTAAACGTAGAGAACCTGAGCCTCCAGTCCGTATAAAAACCCATCAAATTTATATCGACCTTTAAGGGCCAGGTGGTAATATGATGGCACCGAATACTTGTTCAATCGGTAATTATCGAATGATGGCATCTTATATACTCCTGCCAAAGCCTGCACAGCCAGGTTATTTCTCCTGCCAAAAAATCGCGTGTTCTCGATCATCCATGCATGCACATTACCGCTGCCCTCGTTTCTTTCACGACTAATGTATGTGTAGAGTGTCTCAGTTCCCCATTCTCTTGGAAACAGAAAGCGCCCATGTGAGGTGATCCTGGTATAATTTAATGTCCATGAGTTCTTCTTAATCGATGTAGAGATACCCAATCTAAAACTCAGAACGTGTGATTTTTCTTTTGGTCCGATGTATTGGGATGAAAGTTCAATATTTTCTTTCGAGATTGAGTGCTGCCAAAGATGCTGCACACCCGCAACGATTGTTGAACTGTTCAGATTTCGTTTGACCTCAAACTTTTGAAGAACAAGGTTGAATAGTTTGTGAGTATAATAATTCCAGAACTGATAGGTAAATTTTTCTTTGGGACTCCACTGCATATGTCCGATGCCGATCCCATTGCTTTTCACATGTCCGTGGTATTTGGCAGCAGATCCGTCAACAGCCTTTCCATTTCCATAGATACCAATGGATTCACCGACTCCGTACCAATGTATCGTGCTTCGTGGAGACGTTTCCCATAGCCATCCTCCCTTGAACTGAACTGACTTGCTTAGCGTGAATTCACTCCACAAACCTTCTTGAAGATTTGGGCGCATCCGACTGTCCTGCATATTCAGAAGCGGAGTGTTTAATTGAAATTTTCCGATTTGAATAAAAGAGGAGAGGTCATGCTTCCGCAGGTAATACCGTAAGTAAAGATTTTCTAATCGGTCGAGGTCTTCGTGATTGGCCGGATCGGTAATGTCGAACAACGCCAGTTCGTACCGATTCGCGTATCCGTCCTCAATTTGCAAAGAGGATGAGTGTACGTTGTATATAATGAAACCGGAAAGACCGACTTGAAAACGCTTGATAATTGGGGAGTAGTACGCAAGACCACCTCCAACACCTTGCGCGAAATAATCCCGTGCGTGACCATGGTTTATTGTGCTCATTGAATAACTTCTGAAATGGCCTTCAAACATGCCATACTTATGCAGCGTGGCTCCGAGACTGTCATGCTTGCTTAAAGAATCCATCGCATGTGTTGGATGCTGTGCAAGCACAAAGGCCCTGCTTCCGAAAAGCAATAGCATAGCCATTGCACCTCCCTTAAAGTACATATGCTTATCTTAATAAGAGTTTCTGATCTCTAAAGGCAAGTCAGAGGCGTAGCAGCACTTAACCAGCGCAATGAATCTTCATAGTCCGTAAAGTTTTTTATCTCCATGCAGCTGACATCAGCCATTCCTTCAATGTTTTTTTCAGCCGCGCGATTGAAATAGTCCCGGCTCAAGATTGTGGCTAACTTCTTAACGCCTTTCTTTTCTGCAGTTGGAAACCAATGATTTGCAGCCCATCCGTGATCGTTCGGGCTGATAACCTTCCAATTGGAATTATCGGAAAGAATTGCTTCCACTTTTGTCTTCTCAATTGCAGCAAGAACTTGATTTGCCAACGCTTTGAAGTCTTCACTTGGAATGAAGCCATTCCATTTGAGGAACAGGTAATTTTTATCCTCGTAAAAGATGATTGTGAGATTCTTATTCTCAAACAAAATCTGCGACATGTTGCTTTAGATTAGTGTGGTAATTTGTCTCGTAACAATCCGTACACCCATGTTCCGCCAATGGCGCTTAAAAGTGTAACGACCACTACCAGAAATCCGCTTCCAATCTGCGCAAACAATGGCCCCGGACATGCGCCTGTTAATGCCCAGCCCAATCCGAAGATTAACGCGCCAATAACATTGCCCCAATGAAATTTCTTTTCATGAAATACAACGGTTTCGTTTTGAACAGTCTTCACTTTGAATTTCTTAATAAGCCAGACGGAAATCAGTCCGACGATGACAGCGGTTCCAATTACTCCGTACATGTGAAATGAATGGAGCCTGAACATTTCCTGGATGCGGTACCATGAAATGATCTCAGCTTTAACGAATACTATTCCGAAGAGTGCGCCTAGAACCAGATACTTTAGGTTTGAAATGACCAGGCTTTCCTTTTCGAGCTGGTCATTCGGAGCTTCACATTCAATTGGATGTGATGGCTGAACAGGTCTGTTAGATTCTATATTTTTCATCTTTAAATTCTTTAAGCAATGATTGACATGATCCACGGAAACACAAGATGTACCATCGCAAAACCTCCAACCATGAAACAGCAAGTAGCTACGAGTGATGGCCACTGTAGGGTCGAGAGACCCATTATAGAGTGCCCTGATGTACAACCTCCTGCGTAGCGCGTTCCAAATCCTACTAGAAATCCACCAACTACGAAGAAGACGAGACCTTTCAGACTCATAATATTGTCAACGTTAAAGATTGAGGAAGGCATTAAATTGTGATCAACCTGAATATTCAATGCTTCGAGATCTCTCACAGTTTCGGATGCGACAACAATTGGTTCCGGATTGCTCAATAGCTGAGTCGCTACTAACCCGCCAATTAAAATGCCGGCAACAAAAAACAGATTCCATATCTCCTTCTTCCAATCGTATTTGAAAAAGGAGATGTTTCCCGGAACACAGGCGGCACAAATGTGTCTGAGTGATGAGGATATCCCGAAGTGTTTGTTCCCAATTAATAGTAATGCCGGGACCGTAAGCCCGATCAATGCTCCAGCTACATACCACGGCCAGGGTTGACGAATAATTTCTAACATATGGTTTTTAAAAAGAATACAAGATTAAATGTTTGATAAGATGTCTTTCGTAACTAATATCACAGTGACGATTTCTTTTCTGGCTTTTCTTTTCGGCTACCTGAAAACGAGTTGACAAGAAGAACTCCCATAAGCGCTCCATATATTGTGCTATTGATTGGAGAAGACGTTATGGCACAAGTGCCGGTATTGCAACCGATGAAGTACCAATAGCTAAATCCAATAGCAGCACCTGCAATAATTCCTATTATCCATTTAAGATGTTTCATGATCGTATCGAATTAAAATGTAAAAAGTAATTCTTTGCTGATAATGTAGAGACTCATGGCCAGCACAAACCATCCAAAGGCGGGCTTCAGTTTTTCATTCGAGATATATTTTGATATCAAGGTTCCAGCTATGATTCCGATCGTTGCAAAACCTGCAAACATTAACATGAACGGAATGTCGAGTTGAAGTCCTGAGCCCAGATCGCCTGTAAAGCCAATCAATGATTTTAACGCGATGATAAGCAAGGAAGTGCCGACAGCTTTTTTCATGCACAGCCCACCAAAAAGGACAAGAGCAGGAATGATCAGAAAGCCACCACCCGCGCCAACAAGGCCGGTAATCGACCCGACAAGAATACCTTCACCGAGAATGAGCGGAAAGTTGTAGCTGATCTTCTGTCCGCAATCCAGTACTTCTCTTTTGCTTTTTCTGATCATTGACAGTGCAGCCAGCACCATCAAAACAGAAAATACCATGAGTACGAAAATGCTTTTTGTAACGAGTAAGTCTCCGATTGAAAAAACGGGGTCGGGAATGATCGGAACGACAAACTTCCGGACCGCATACACAGCTACGATTGACGGAAGACCAAAGATCAATGCTGTCTTAAGGTCAAGATTACCTTTCTTGAAATGCGAATACGATCCGATAAGACTTGTTAATCCTACAACGAAAAGTGAGTAGGAAGTTGAAAGCAGGGGATTAACCCCGAAAAGATAGACAAGAATAGGAACAGTCAATATCGACCCACCACCACCAATCAATCCAAGTGAAAGTCCCATAAGGACAGAAGCAATAAAGCCAGCGATCTCCATAACAGCATTTCTAATTATACCACAAAATTAGATTAGCTGTCAGGGGCGATCAGTAACTATAGTCACATAGCCGCCAGAATTTTCACCTTATTCCTTCCAAGTGATATTTTTTTATCACGTTCCAGTTGCTTGAGTAGGCGAGAGACCACCTCGCGGGCAGTGCCGAGTTCGTCAGCAATCTGCTGGTGTGTCATATTGAGCTCTTCAGTCTTTAGCATTTTAACCTTGGTCTTCAGCAAGTCCCAAAGACGAACATCGACCTTCTGAAATGCAATGGCATTGACAACCGAAAGCAGCTCTTCAAAACGTCTGTTGTATAGTTCGAATATGAATTGAATCCACTGCGGATTCTCTCGGATTAGATCAGTCGCTTTATGTACCGGCAACACCAAAACTTCTGCTTCTTCTTCCACGACTGCTTTTATTTTACTTGTTCCATTGCACGTGGCTCCGAGAAATGACATGACGCAACTCTCCCCAGGCTTAATGTAGTATAGCAACATCTCGCGGCCGTCTTCATCCATTTTGAAGACTTTTATTGATCCATTCAGAACAATAGGCACGAACTTGATATAATCGTTCTCATCAATAAGCACGGTATCAGGACTAAACGTCTTGATAGTACCTTCTTTTTTGAGTTTATCAAGAAGAGTGTTGCTAATTGAAAATTCGGCTGGATTAATGTCGGTCGTCATATATTGCGTAATCAGGTTAGAGAACACGATTTTTGTAAACTTAATTCAAAATAGGGACGCTTCCACGCCTTTTGCCGCGAGATTGGCTATTTGATAAGAATTCTAACTGTTTGAAATACAACAATAACAATGAACAAAGACTTAGTACTTAGGGAATACCTCGCTATTGAGCGAACAAGGCTGGCAAATGAAACGACATTACTCGCCTATATAAGACAACTGGTTTGTATTTCCTCGTGGCTGGTTCGACCCTGGGGCACATTGTCGAGAGCGCATTTTGGAACATTGCCGGACCGCCACTCATTGTTGTAGGCCTGATCATCATGCTGCTGGGACTCATTCGATATTTTAGACTCAGGAAAGCCATTGATGCGAGTAAGAAGAACATCGGAAATTCTTCAGAGGCGTTTATTAAGTCGGTGATTGGCGATGGTAATTAGCAGTTATCGAGTTTTGATGTCTTTCAGTTTTGAAATAGCATCCGCTTTCGTGGAATCAATCAAATGGGCATATCGCTCCGTGGAGACGATATGTTTGTGCCCCAAAAGTTTCGAAACCGTGTAGATGTCAACCCCGTGCGAAAGTAGGAGAGTCGCATGGGTATGTCGAGCGGAGTGAAACGTGATCCGCTTCGCCACGCCAGCCGCGATTGCCCACCGACAAAGTTCAATTGAAGTTTTCGAGCTATACTTTAGATCTTTAAAGATTAGTCTGTCAGATTCAGAACGATCACCTAGTAATTCTTTTGCCTGTGGCGTTATGGGAAGAACATGATAGTGCCTTGTCTTACGTTGTTTGAAATGAAGATACAAGCCATCGACATCATTACCTTTCACTTCCTCCCAGGTCAGATGTGCGATGTCGGACCAGCGAAGTCCAGTTAGCACACAAAACAGAAATGCGTCTTTCAAAACAGGTTGGTCACATCTTGTTTCAACGAGTCGTTTCACTTCGTTTAGTGTGAGAAATTCACGCATAGCATTTTCTGCACGAATGGGTCTAGCGAGATTCGCTGGATTACGTTCGATGATTCTTCGCTCGTATGCAGTCGTCAATGCGGTTCGAACTCTGTTGAAGTAAGAGAGTGCTGTACTTGAACTGAGCCTTGGTTTACCGCTTCGCTTATCAACTTCAAGTAAGTAAGCGCGAAATTCTTCCAGCCAGATATCATCGATCTCCTGAATAGCTGGGTTATCATTTCCAAGAAAGATCAACACATGCTTGAAGGCTGAAGCCCAATTACCAGCGTTGTTATCGAATCGGATCTTTTCGCTTGCGAGTTCCGCAAAGAAGTCACGAAATTTTGGCCGAGGTTTTACGACAGCAGATCCATGCAGACCAGTTTGTAATTCAAGAATCCTCTTGTACTTGATTTGCTTGGCGAGCTCAAGTGTTGTTTTGTTTTCAATGATCGCGAGATCATCTGTTGGTGGATTCAGATACAACTTCAAGAAGTCGTAAGAACGTTTGCCGTTCCAATACGTGTCGAGGTAAAGTGAGTAGCCGCCATTTTTGATTCGCCTCTGACGAAGACGAACGGGCTCTTTGCGATTGAGATCTGTTTTTCTTTTCCGTGACATATCAATAGAAAAAGGTTAGTGAAGACGTCATTTAATCCGGTTTGTTACCGGTACTTTTTGTTACTCGAGCATTATAGTAACAATCGAGTAACAAAGTGGTCGACCTAACGCACTGATTTTTGCCTGATGAAAAACGCTAAGTGTTTAGTAATCAAAGCATAAACACTTTGCTTTGCCTTTCATCTCATATTTTGTAGCGACTTGATTTTCAACGTCTTCGAAAATTCATTTTCATTGGGAGCTGGCATTCTTCACCTTCACATTGCGAAGGTCTCTAATTCGATAGACCTTGAGCGTACTATTGAGGGCAAGGATTTCTTCTTCAAAAAAATTATAGAAATCGCTATTATGGAGGCTGTAAATATTATCTGACTTTTTTCACTAACCTAGAATCAAGGCTATTATCGGTATGTTTTTTTAGGCCATGCTGAAACATAAATTTGGGATAAGCTAACGAGCCAGTCTCTGATAAATCTCTTCGAAGTTCTTATTCTTGAATTCAATAGCTAGTCTTGAGTGCTTCTCTTCAATATCCCTAAGGATGTGAAGGACGAGACCAACATCATCGGGATCGAGGTCATTCAACAGAATTTCGCTCACTTTTGATGACTGTTGATACCCTGCTGTCAAAAGTTTCTCCCCTTTAGGTGTTAATGCGAGCAACGTTGCCCTCCTGTCACTGGGATCGGGTTTTTCTTTCACCATTCCGGTATCAATCAGCTTCTTGATTGCCTCCATTCCGGTAGTATATTCAAAGAAGAGATGATTGATTAGCTGCGTCTTTCTCACTTCACCAACATGTGCAATCCCATTCAGGAAGAAAAAGCTTTCCGCTGACGGCATTTTTATATTCTCCATTGCCGCTCTGTGGTAAAGCGCAAAAGCACTCATAATGCGGCCCATGATCTTTAAAAGAATACCCTTTTCCTCGGACTTTTTATCATTTTTTGCCCTCTTGGCTAGACTGTGACGATAAAAATCCTCTAATGAAGCATTCGGAAACCGCTGATTGAAGGCATCCCACGTAACTAATAGTTCGACCGGCTTATTCATATTCAATTTACAAGCACAAATATATATCGTGTCGTTATAGATACAAATATATCGTAATAGATATATTTGCCCCGTAATATAAAATTGCTTATTTAAATTATTCTAATGGGGCGCAAATTCACTTTCGGCATTTATCCAGGTGGAATCGTTGGAACTGATTCCTCCGATCTACTGACAATTAGTAAACCAGATGACTTCGAGCAAATTGTACGCGCTCTAGGTCTCCTTCAAGGCACATCCCGCGATCTCTGGGTCAGGTGCTATATGTCGTATTCCGGGGACAGACAAAGTATCAATCACGCGCCCGTTAATCCAGAACGTTTTGTTAATGATAGTAGGAAATTAGATCTAGTGGTTGGGTATCATTCCCAGCTACGAGATTTTGAAGAGTATGAGCTTTTTGTGAAAAAACAGGTCAGGAATTTTGGAAGCACTTTAGGAAAAATCCAAATTACCGAAGAGCCCAATCTTCATGGCATTCCGGTCGTTGACGGTGATATACCTGGGGTCAGAGAAGCGCTAATACGGGGTGTCATTGCTGCGAAGGAGGAAGTACGGCAATTAGATCTATCGACACTCGTTGGATTTAACGCGGTATGCAATTTTGAACCTGAAGCAGATTTTTGGAGACACCTGGCGGCACAGGCTAACCCGCTTTTTTACGAATCCTTAGACTATGTAGGACTTGACTTTTTTCCGGATGTCTTCCACCCAATTCCTGCGCATCTGTTGGTCGAACAAGTAAAGGCAGGCTTGCAATGTTTTAGGAACAATAATTTGAAGGAGGCTGGGATTTCCTCTGATGTTCCGATCCACATAACGGAGAATGGTTGGCCGACTTCACCAGAGCGCACACCAGAACGTCAAAGCGCTATCCTGGAGACTATTATCCGTACGGTTCACTGTGAAAAGGACAACTTGAATATTCAAGGCTATGAACTTTTTAGTCTTCGCGACTCAAATTCAAATGATCCGAATATTTTCAATCAGTTTGGAGTAATGACAGACAACTATTCTCCGAAACCGGCTTTTTATACATTCAGTACGTTGGTTCATGAGCTTTCCGTATAGCTAGCTACTTCAAGAAACCGGCGTGTGATTTCCGCTATTTGGAAAGGTGATTCTGTGACTGAGGTCTATTTTCTAAGTTTTTTTCAGTGTTGTGAGCAAGGGAAGCTCTAATAGCCCCGTGCCATTAATTTGGCAACGCTCGGGTGAATATCTGTAGCAATTCAAGTTTCCAGGTTTCAGAGTACTCTATTCCGATGCCAATATAACTCTTGAATCAATTGAAAATGCAAACTGCGAAGATGGTTTAGTGTTGACTGTTAATGGAAAAACGACCAGATATTCAAAACTCCGATAGCTTTAGAGAAGTTGAGATGGGCGAAGAGCCTTGTCCAGGAGGACCCTTCAAATAAAGTGTGTGATCCTAAAAAGTCAGAGCGGAAGATTTGAGAGGCGAACGGAAGGGCTCGTGCCATCTTTAGGTTGGCCGCGAATTTCTCGATTGAATGTGCTAGCTTTCAATATGAGGATATACATTAAGTACATGGTAAGTCTGCGATGAAAATTATTGGTAAAGGAGGAGCTTGATCGGCTGGGGCTAAAGCCGGCATCAATTGAGTTGGGAGTCGTTGAGTTGAGTGAGGACATTGAAGACGAACTCCGGGTGGAATTAAAAGAGCGGCTCCTGCGGGCCGGTCTTGAATTGCTGGATGACCATAGAAGTATTTTAATAGAACGTGTCAAGAACGTTATCACCGAGTTGATTCATCATACGGACGAACTACCAACAAACAACTACTCTGACTATATCAGTGCTAAGCTCGGTTATGACTACACCTACCTGTCAAAATATCTTTTCGGAGGTGAAAGGAATTACGATTCAACAGTTTATCATTTTAAATAAGATCGAACGGGTGAAGGAACTGTTATTGTACGACGAGCTAAATCTTACTGAAATTTCATATAAACTCCATTATAGCAGCGTCGCACATTTGTCAAATCAGTTCAAGAAGGTTACAGGTTTGACACCCTCATATTTTAAGAAGATGAGGGAGCACGGAAAAGCAATCTGGAAAATATCTAGGACATTACCAGCTTCCGCCCATTCAAGGAAACCCACCACTAAATGACGCATTAGTCTAAAGAGCTTATAGCTTGTATGCTAGAACTATTACGACTTTAATCGACTGCGTCTAGTCGTTTTAAACTTTTTTGCCCGTAATTGACTAAAATCTTGAGAAAATGTTAATTTTACATAACTATCTGATCATCAATTACTTACCGATACAAAACTTACTAAAAATATTATCCAGCAAATCCTCTGTCGTGATCTCGCCTGTGATCTCGCCAAGGTAGTGGAGGGACTGGCGGATGTCCATCGCAAGGAAGTCGCCGGTGATACCGGTGGTGAGACCTTCGAGCACGCGGTCAAGGCTTTCGTGGGTCTGAAGGAGATTTTGATAATGGCGCAGGTTTGTCACCATCACGTCGCCGGTCTTCACGGAACGTATGTCGAAGTGCGAGAGGATACGCTCTTTGAGGTTGTCGATGTTTTGGTGCGTGGCGGCTGAAATCAGAATGAAGTCTTTGTGTTCGAGAGCCTGTACCAGGGCAGGGTCGGCTTTATCGAGTTTGT
The DNA here is from genome assembly GCA_023417065.1 of Bacteroidota bacterium. Classification (GTDB taxonomy): domain Bacteria; phylum Bacteroidota; class Bacteroidia; order Cytophagales; family Cyclobacteriaceae; genus Ohtaekwangia. Next base: position 10,657 of record JAEZGH010000222.1, on the reverse strand, counting down.
TGCCGACTTTCAAATAGGGGATGCCGAGTTCCTTCAGGTGCTCGTCTTCTTTGGTGATGTCCTGAAGCGTGGCCTGCGATAAGTCGAAAAGGTAAATGATCAGCGAAGCTTTCTTCATGCGTTCGCGTGTGCGCTCGACCCCCATCGCTTCAATGATGTCTTCCGTTTCGCGCAGTCCCGCTGTGTCGATAAAGCGGAAGTTGATGCCGCCCAGCACCATCTCGTCTTCGATCACGTCGCGCGTCGTTCCGGGGATGTCGGATACGATTGCCTTTTCTTCGTTCAGCAGCAGGTTCAGCAGGGTGGACTTCCCCGCGTTGGGTTTGCCCGCGATCACGGTCGGGATGCCGTTTTTGATGACGTTACCCTGATCGAAGGATTGTATCAGCGAGGCGAGGTACGTTTGTATGCGTACGATCAGCTGCCGCAGGTCGTCGCGCTGGGCAAACTCTACGTCTTCTTCACCGAAGTCAAGTTCCAGTTCGATGAGCGAGGCGAAGTGAATGAGCTCTTCGCGAAGGTCGTTGATCTCTTTGGAGAATCCGCCACGCATCTGGTTGAGTGCAGCCTGGCGCGCGTTGTCGGTTTCGGCGTTGATGAGGTCGGCCACTGCTTCCGCCTGGGCGAGGTCGAACCTGCCATTGAGGAAGGCGCGCTTGGTGAACTCACCGGGCTCTGCCAGCCGGGCTCCGTGTTTGAGCAGAGCTTTGATGATCTCCTTGACGATAACCGGCGATCCGTGGCACGAGATCTCTATGGCGTTTTCTTTCGTGAAGGAGTTCGGTTCTTTAAAAACGGTCACCAGTACTTCGTCGATGATGCGGTCGCCGTCAACGAGGTTTCCAAAGTGAACGGTATGGGAAGGCTGCTCCGAAAGCTTTTTGCCTTTAAACACCTTGTCTGTGATCGTAATTGCATCCGATCCCGAAAGGCGTATTACCGCAATTGCTGAAATACCCTGCGCTGTTGCCAGGGCCACTATGGTATCTGTGTGCGAAGCCGTCATGGCGCGAAGTTAATCCATACTGTCAAATTCCCAGCATGTCGGGGAGGTTACCAGATGCGGATACGCTCCTCGGGCGATTTGTAGTTTTTGTCACCGGGCTGTATGTCAAATGCTTCGTAGAATGGCGTGAAGTTCATCAACGGGCCGTTTACGCGCCACATGGCCGGCGAATGTGGATCGGTGCTGACGTATAGTCGGAGGTATTCGTCGCGCGTCTTGACGCGCCAGATACGTGCGATGGACAGGAAGAAGCGCTGGTCGGGAGTGTATCCGTCTATGCGCGTGGTGTCCTGACCCTGCTTCGTCATTTTGAAGGCGTCGTAGGCGATGGCAACGCCGCCGTTATCCGCAATGTTTTCACCCACGGTAAGGGCACCCTTAAGGGGCACGCCGTCGAGTACGGTAAATGAGGTGTAGCGGTCGATCATCTGCTGCGTTTTGGCTTTGAACTTCTCGTAGTCGGCATTGGTCCACCAGCGATTCAGGTTGCCGTTTTTGTCGAACTGGCCGCCCTGATCGTCGAAGGCATGGGTGAGCTCATGGCCGATCACCATGCCGATGCCACCGTAATTGATCGCATCGTCGGCCTCAAAATCAAAGTAGGGGTATTGGAGTATTCCGGCGGGGAATACAATCTCGTTATTCGAAGGACTGTAATATGCTGTCACTGTTGACGGTGTGGTGGACCACTCTGTTTTGTCTACGGGCTTGTTGAGTCTTGCGAGGTTGTACCTGACGTTGTTCTGCCGTAGTTCCACTACGTTTTCAAAGTATTTGTCACGGGCGATGGTGACGTTGTACTCGCGCCATTTGTCGGGGTAGCCGATTTTGTTGGTGATGGCGTGCAGTTTCTCGCGGGCTTTCTGACGCGTACTGTCGGTCATCCAGTCGAGCTGATCTATACGTTTTTCGAAAGCCTTCTGGAGGTTGTTCACCAGGTCAAGCGCGCGCTTCTTCGCGTCTTCATTGAAGTACCGCTTCACATAGAGTTGTCCAAGTGCAAAGCCCAGCATGCCATCGACGTTGTCGGTCATGGTCTGCGCCCGGCTCTTCTGTACTGCCTGGCCTGACAATACTTTGGTATATGCGAAGGCAGCATCGTTGAACGGCTTGCTCAGCGCGTCTGCATATGATCTCAGGGTCGCTGCCTTGAGGTAAGCTTTCCAGTCCTGCAACGAGGTGCTGCCAAGCATCGCGTTAAGCTGATCATAATAATCCGGCTGCCGGACATCAATCGTATCGGTCTGTGCGCCCAGGCTTTCCAGCAACGCTGACCATCCGATGTTGGGATGGCGTTTGTCGAGTTCAGCCACGGCCATCTTGGTGTAGTTGGCGTTGACGTCGCGAAGCTCTACGCGTGTCTTATGGACCCCCGCGAATTTCTCCTCAATGCCGTAGGCGCGCGCCGCGTTTAATTCAGACGTTGCTTTTTCCTGTCCTGCCAGCTCAAACAGGGTTTGAATGTACTTCCGGTAGCCCCGCTGAATAGTTACCGTTGACGAGTCGGTGCGGAAGTAGTAATCGCGTTCGGGCAGGCCGATGCCGGTCTGACTCGCATGCGCGATGTTGATGTTGCTGCGCTTGCTGTCGGGCCATACGCCGAGTCCGATGATGGTGAAGTTGCCTGACTTCATCTCGTCGGCGACGAACTGCATCATCGACCTGACGTCGGAGATCTGATCTATTTTAGTGAGTATTGGCAACACGGGTTCTGCGCCACGGCTGTTGATAGTAGCAGTGTCCATGCCCGAAGCATAGAAGTCACCTACTTTTTGTTCGATCGTTCCCAGGAAGTGTTCACGCTTAGATATACTGTCGAGGATGTTTTGCAATAACAACTTCTGCGGAATGTTGAGAAAGCGATAGGATCCGACGCCCACCTGATCATCTGCTATCGCAGCGGTATCGTACCATTTGCCATTTACATGTCGGAAGAAGTCGTCTCCCGGTTTAATGGAGTGGTCGATGCCATCGAGGTCGACGAACTGGCGGTTTTCAGACTCAGGTTGCGAACAGGCAAAAACGATGGCGAAGGGCAGAATCAGGAGCGATAGGCGTTTCATCTCAGTCAGGTTTGTCGAAAGATAAGTGAATTCCACCAACGCCCCAAGACTGCTTAGGGGTGTCGCTTCGTTACTTCGTCTTCATTGAGTTTGCTTCTCAGCATCTCAGGAGCAGGACGCGAAACGGTACTCCCGTATTCGGGTTTTATTATTGATCGTGTTAGCCATTCAAGCGGACCCTGATTAAACTGGGAAAGCCACCATTTGCACCAATAAACCTGAATAAGGAAGGTTGGAATAACCAACAAGGCATTCACCGCGGGACTTGTTGCGGCGAAGAGATGCAGCCCGAAAGGGTAGAAGAGAGCCAGGCCAATTACGGTTTGCATGATGTACACCGACATCGCCATTTTGCCAGGATAACGGAATAGATCAAGGAAATCACGCCACCGCCCGGACCGGTATAAGTGGTGCATCGACGCGATGAGAAAGATTGACAGCAATACATTGTACGCGTTGAACAGACCTGAGAGCGGTAATGCCGAACTGAACATGTTCACGGACGTGTCGAACCAGATTACTCCGGTGAAAAATAACACCGCTGCGGTTGTTGCCAACAGGAGCAACAGCGTCCTGGTCATTCTAAACAAAGTATCAACAAACTGGCTACCCATATCAGAAGTGAACCATCCTTCACGTGAAGCGTATATGCCCAGAAGGAAAAACCCGAATGTCCGGCTCAAACGTCCGCTTTCAATCTGAAACGCAAGCTTGTTGTCCAGGATCGCCAAGTTGTCCCGGAGGAAATCCGACAATTCACCGTGCTGCATAAGCCAAAGATGCCGGACACTATCTTCCGCCATCGGCAACGAAGCAATCCCGTCAGAAAAGAAACGAAGCAATCCCGGAATATTTAACAGGAAGAATATGGCCCATATAATCAATGTGCGGGATGAAAACCGGTCCATGATCAGCAATCCAAATCCGAGAATTCCATAAATCATAAGGATGTCGCCCCGCCAGAAAAGGTGGTGTACAAATCCCAGCGTAATCAATGCGATGAGTCGGATGACGATTGAACGCGTGCTGCCCCCGATGTTTGACCTTGATTTCTTCTGAATACAAAAACTCATTCCAAAGAGGAAGGAGAAGATGGAAAAAAACTTACCGAGGACGAGCGTTCCAAAGATTGCGAGTGCAACCATACTCGGCGTATCGGAATGAACTTTGTAAACGGATTCAGGTAATGCTGATCCGGTAAACCATATCACGAAGTGTGCATAAAGAATTCCAAACAGGGCGAACCCTCGCAATACGTCAAGAAACACTATCCGGTCTTCCTTCATGCTCACAGTCTTTCATCACTGTGAGGATTGCATTAAAATTACAGGCCTGCCTGTCTGCCTGGAAGTGTGATCTGACGCCAGGTCAGGTAACGCTATAACTGACGGCTTCAGATGAGGGAATGCTCAAGCGTGGGGCGCCGTGAGTGGAGCTGACCTTTTACGAAGGATGCCGTGTCTGCGCGAGAACAGCAGCGCCATGAAAAAAAGGATACCAATTGCAATCGCGATCGCTCCTGCGATAGATCCATCCAGCCACACAGCGAACAGGAAACCTCCGACAGAGGCAGCTACTCCCGTAAGGACGGATAACAGCAACATGTGGCGAAAGTTATCGGTCAGGAGATAGGCAGTGGCTGCAGGGCCGATAAGCAGGGCAACGACGAGGATGGCGCCCACAGATTCAAACGAGGCTACGGTCGTTGCCGATACTGCTCCCATCAGCAGGTAATGCCACAGGGTGGTGCTGATGCCTATGGCACGGGCAAACGCCGGATCAAAGGTGGTGAGGAATAGTTCTTTATAGCCCAGGATGATGAACGCCACGATGATGAGGAAGACGATGCCGAGGATGTACACGGCACGTGGACCGAGATTCGTTCCGTCGTCGGTAACGACGAGGTCGAGTGGAACGTAGGCAATCTCGCCGTACAGGACGCAATCCTGATCGAGGTCGATCTTTCCTGCGAAGAGCGTTATCATCACCACGCCGATTGCAAACAGCCACGTGAACGTGACACCTATACTTGCGTCGGTTTGCAGCCCTGCTTTGGTATGCAGGAACTCGATGAGGAACGTCGTGAGGATGCCAATCAACCCTGCACCTATCAGCATCGTGGTTGAATCACGGCTGCCTGAAATCAGAAAAGCGATAACAATCCCCGGCAGCACTGCATGTGAAATCGCGTCACCCACCATGGCCATCTTCCGAAGGATCAGGTAACACCCCAGCAGTGCACAAGTCGACGACACCAAAACCGCCGCAAGAATTATATATATGTCGTTAACTATCATAATCAGCAATCAAAATTTGAAACCAGGAATCAGGAGTAAGGAATCTCCGACCGGTGCGGATCTTCCTTCGGGTACCCCAGCACCCGTTCCAGTTCAGCCTCCAGTTCCGGCGTCAGCAAGTGTTCAATCGTATCAGCATCGTCGTGAACGTGGTCGGGTGCGATGCGCAGCTTGGTCGTGAGGTACAGCTCCCACAAGCGGTGGATACGCACCACGCGCATCGCCTTGCTGCGGCCTTCTTCCGTCAGCTCCCAGAACGTATCGGTCCGTTTCAGGTAACCCTGACGTTCCAGGCGCTTGAGAATCTTCTGAAGTTTATCTTCATGCATCGCGCGCCGTTTGATAATTTCTTCGGGATGGCGCTGTATCATAAAATCCGATTTCTCTTCGCCCAACTGGTAGAACGTCTTGAGGATGTTCTCTTCGTTGATCGTTTTGCGAATCGAAGCCTGTTTCCATAGTCTGCTGAAGATGCCGCGTTTCGGCGCTGCGAAGAAGGAGATGAAGGCGATGGTTGATATCACGATTACGATCCACGGTCCCGTGGGCATGGACGGCGCAACGAAGGAGATATACGCTCCGGCGATCCCGCTTATTGCGCCGAATACACTTGCCAGGAGAATCATCGACCGGATGTTGTGTGTCCAGAAGCGCGCTGCCGCCGCCGGGGTTATGAGGATTGCCGCCATGAGCACGACACCGACCGCCTGAATACCAATGACGACAGCAAGTACTACCAGTGACGTCATGATCGTCTCAATGGTTTTCACCGGCAATCCGATCGCGATCGCAAAGCCTTTGTCGAACGCGAGCAGGGTGAACTCTTTAAACAGGAGCGAGACTGCCACGAGTAACACGACGGCTACTGTGCCGAACACCATCAAGTCGTCACCCACCATAGCAGCAGCCTGTCCGAAGAGGAAGTGATCCAGACCACTTTGGGCGGCGTTACCCGACTTCTGTATGATCGTCAGCAGGAATATGCCTACTCCAAAGAACACAGAGAGGATGAGTCCTATGGCAGTATCCTGTTTTATGCGTGAGCGGCTCGTAATGAAGTTTACCGTCGCGAGGGATAGCCATCCCGTAGCGAATGCACCGATGATCAGGTAGAAAGGGTTACGCGTTCCGGAAAGCATAAACGCCAGGCACACGCCCGGGAGTACGGCGTGAGAGATCGCGTCGCCGATCAGGGATTTTTTATTGAGGAAGGTGAATGATCCCACGATCGCGGAGCTTGCCGTCAGGAGGATGGAACCGATGACCACCACCCGTACATTGGGATCTTCAAACGCCAGAAATTCTAGCAGCGACTTCATATCGATTGCCGTTTAGTGCCTTCTTCGCGATTGGGAAATCCTTCTCTTTTGAACAGGTCTGCCACATCGGCGAGCAGGGTAAGTTTTCCGCCGTAGGCTTCCTGAAGGTTGTCTTGTGTGAACGTCGTATTCGTCGGACCATACGCTACGAGCCGGGTGTTCAACATGATGACCCAGTCGAAGTAGTCGGTCACGGACTGCAGGTCGTGGTGAACGACAACGACGGTTTTGCCGGCCTTTGTCATCTCGCGCAAGAGTTCAATGATGGCGCCTTCGGTGGCTGCGTCGACGCCGGCGAAAGGCTCGTCGAGGAAGTACAGATCTGCCTGCTGGGCAAGGGCACGCGCCAGGAATGTGCGCTGTTGCTGCCCTCCCGACAGCTGGGATATTTGCCTGTTGATGTACGCGTCCATGCCCACTTTCTTCAGGCAGTCCATCGCCACGTCTACGTCTGCCTTTCGCGGCCTGCGGAACAATCCGAGTTTGCCGTAGCGCCCCATAAGAACAACGTCGAGCACGGAGGCGGGGAAGTCCCAGTCGACACTTTCGCGCTGGGGTACGTAACTGATGCGGTCGCGCACGTCGTCAATGGGCTTGTCAAATATCTTGACGTATCCGCTGCTAAGCGGGAGCAGTCCCATGACGGCTTTGATGAGTGTTGACTTTCCTGCGCCATTGGGACCGATAATTCCAACCAGTTTTCCCTGGGGCAGGAGCATGTCTATGTTCCACAGCACGGGTTTCCTTTCGAACGCAACCGTCAGGTCGTGAATTTCAAATGCCGGGTTAATAGGTATTTCTGGTTTCATAGTCGTCATTGTAAGGTATAGCGCAGGCCCGCAAATCCTTTGATGCCCTGGACCGGCGCGTAATTGTATGTTGTATCAAATCCTTCGCTGAATGGCTCATGTGGATTCAGCAGGGGATCATCAGGTATAAAATTCAGCATGTTCTTTACGCCGCCGTAAAATTCGAGACCGCTGGCGAAGGTTTTCGTAAGCTGGAAATTCACCAGCGAGAACCAGGGTGACTTGTCAGGTCGTGTATCGCCGAACTGTCGTTGCACCGGCAAGTGCATTGGTCCGTTGGTGCGGCCTGTAAGGTCGAGGGTAATGCCCTGTCTCACGAATGAATAGCTTGCCGTCCACGTAGCCGACATACGCGGCGCGAACAACTGGTTCACTCTTACAGCGTTTCCGGCATCGTCGTCTTCGATCTGATACACGTCCATAATCGTCGCGCCGGCGATCAGTTTCAGGTTGTTCATGACGGTCACGTCGGCGTTGAAGGTAATGCCCTTCGAGATGGCGTGGCCGCGAAGGTTTTCATAGATGATCTTGTCGGGTTCGGACATAAAGTCGCCAACGATCTTGTTGGTGAAGTATGTGTAGAAGAAGCTGACGTCAAGGTTGGTGAACCCTTGCTTTCCGGGAAGTACGGTTGCGTAGTTGAGGTTCACGTTCCACGACTGCTCCGGCCTGAGCTCCTCGAGGATGACTACATCGCGGGACCCCGTGAGGGCTGCGTGATCCTCTGTGAACAGGTTGACGACTCTGAACCCGTTCCCGGAACTCAGTCGGATGGTGTGTCCGCGCGCGGGTGAAAGTTTCATACTTACGCGGGGTGAGAAGATATTGCCGTGTTCGTTGTGGTGGTCGTAGCGCATGCCACCTAACAGGGTGAGTGCCTTGCTCACCCGGTATTCATCCTGTACAAAGAGGCCCGGTAAACGCGTGATGGCCGCATCGTTGCTGCCCTCGCTGAAGGTTGCGGGGGTGTTGTCGTCGTAATACACCAGGCGCAGCGGAATACCTGCAAGGAGGTCGTGTTTGCCGTATATCTTGTTCCACCGCAGCTGGGTGAAGAACACATGCTGGTTTGCCTGATAGGAGATTTCACCGTAATACGAGTCCTGTACGTGATAGTTGTAGGAGTAGTCCAGTGTCAGGGAATGCTCCGGAGTTGGCAGGGTATAGTTCCCTATGAGCTCAAACCGGTTTGTGTAAATCGATTCCCCGTAAACCTGATTACTTCCGCGGAACTTTCGGTTCCATTGTAGTTCGCCGCCCCAACGGTCTTCATACACGTACCGCAACGCCAGGGATGCAGGCAGTTTTGACTGGCGGTGAAAGTCCCATTTGTTGAAAATGGAAAACCGGTTTTGCTGAGTTACGTCGGTGAAGTTGTCGGTGTTGATGTCAATATCGTTGCGATAGTTGAAGTAGTTGATACCCAGCAATCCGTCTGCTGCAGTACCGCGGAAAGCAGCGGCTACATCGACATTATATTCACCAACAGTAGTAGCGGAAACATCTGTGCGCAAGGCGGGGGAGGTTGCGGGATCCTTGGTGATGATATTAATCAATCCTCCTACGGCTTCTGAACCATAGAGTGTTGACGCGGGACCTTTCACGACTTCGATCCGCTTCACCATGCTGTTGGGAATGCCCGATAGCCCGTATACCGTGGCAAGGCTGCTGACGATGGGCATGCCATCAATAAGCAGCATTGTATAAGGACCTTCCATTCCGTTGATGTGAATGTCGCCGGTGTTGCAAACGCTGCAGTTCAACTGTGGCTGTACCCCATTCACCATATTAAGCGCTTCGAAGATGCTGGGCGTTGGATTCTTCTGAAACAGCGCGGGCGAATACACTTCCACAGGAATGGGGGAGTCGAGACGCCCTACTTCTTTCATGGTGCCGGATACGACTACCACTTCGTCAAGCGCTTTTGTGTCTGAGCGAAGATGGAACGTGTATTGCGTTTTCTCCGGACTAACTTCAACGGTATCGCTGACGTATCCGACATACGAAATGATGAGCTTTTGTGTCTGCCGTTTCTTGAGAGGTAGTTTGAATTTCCCATTGACGTCTGATGTAGTGCCCGATGCGTCATTGAGTACCGATATATTGCAGAACGGCAGCGCCTGCCGCGACTCATAATCTTTTATGACACCACTGATCACCCACTCTTCCTGGGCAATAGCGGTGAGCGAGGCAAGAGCCCCGGCAACGCATGCCCATGTTCTGAGTAGGTTCATAGTCTATTTGAGTGCGTTTACAATCGTGTTTACGTTAGCCGTTACCATTCCCGTGTACGTATGAGCCCCCGACGCCTCATCGCCCAGCGCATCGGAGTAGAGGCTTCCGCCGATACGCACAGGCCAGTCTTTTTCATGACAACCATGAACAATAGCTTTAATGGATTTCTCTGAGACAGACGTCTCCTGGAATATGGCTTTGATTTTCCGGTCAATGATAAAGTGGACAAGTGACGTAACATCCCGAAGGCCGAACTCAGATAGGGTGGAGATGCCCTGCAGTCCTTTTACTTCGATGTCATATGCCTTCGAGAAATAACCAAAGGCGTCGTGTGCCGTGATCAGCACGCGCTGACTTTCGGGAATCTCGGCAATAGATGCTTTCACCCATTTGTCGAGTGAATCGAGTGTGCGCAGATACTGTTCGGTGTTGCGTTCAAAGGTTTCCGCCTTGGCGGGCTCTTTCTCCTGAAGGGTTTTCTTTATAGTTTGAACAGCGTGTTTCCAGAGGGAAACGTCAAACCAGATGTGGGGATCATAACCGTTGACAGAGGTACCCAGTGAGATCAACAGGTTTTTTGGAATTCCATCCGCTACAGCGACAACAGTTTTCCCAGATCGTGTTTTTTCAAAAACCGAAATCATCTTTCCCTCGAGGTGCAGTCCGTTGTAAAAGAGAATATCTGCCTCGGCAATCTTGCGAACGTCGCCATGCGTGGCTTTATAAAGGTGGGGATCTACACCCGGGCCCATAAGGGCAATAACATCAACTTCGTTACCTGCGATGTTTTTCACCGCATCGGCAATCAGTCCGGTAGTCGTTACCACCAGCAGTCTTCCTTCTTTTTTATGCGTTTCGGTTGTGCAGGACGAACACAGTATTCCCACCAGGAAAATCAGCGCTACTCTGATCGTTCGAGACGATATGG
>JAEZGH010000218.1 GCA_023417065.1 Bacteroidota bacterium | reverse complement strand
TTTTTCAGTGCAAGTCCTGCTTGTTCGCTGAGGTTTCCAATCGCAGCCACGCAGGCAAAGCTTTTGCAAAATTCAATGCAGTAAACTATAATTACAAACTGTCGAAATTCTCAGCCACGTTCAGATTGCTTACTTCAATTGATTTGTTTTTTGAGCAAATTTGAGGGGTCGAGAAATCAATCGATCACAATGCGGATCGATGACTGGTCCGATTTTTTTTATTTCTTGCAGGAATATCAGGTGAGTCTTGAGATTGGAGCGGCGGGGTTAAAACATCTATTACAGTTTACATCGATTTGTAATTGTCGCGCCAAAATGAATATTTAATTGCTTGGCCTAAGTCTGTTTTAATGTTTTTAAAAAGAATATCTTGACCTTCAACTGAAAATTTATTAGCCAAGATTTCATTTGTGACTCTCATCTTTGCCAATAATTGTGCATATCCCACTTTAAAGTTTTGCAGTTTTCCTTCTTCTGTCCACGTTTCTCTAATCTCCTCGTCGGTCAGGTCTGGAAAGCTATTGTATGTATTATCAAGCGAAAGAAGTTCTCCGTTTATTTCCGGTTGTTCGATAAAAAGTGAGAGATCGTCATCTTTAAAGCTTTTTTTGATTGGTATGAATTGTTCATTAGAGATGAATAGCCCCGGAATATAATTGAACCCGAATTTTCGAAGGATTTCTCTCGGGCGTAACAAAGTAGGAAATACTGTGCAGTAGAGCCACAAAACAGTACCAAATGAACTGTACATTCTTAACCAGAACAATAGGCAGTCTATTGAAGACTCGTGATTTAGATTGGCATTTGATCTCGCAGAATGAATGGGGCTAAACGCGTGAGAGGATGACTCTGAAAGACCTTTGAGAACTACCTGTATGCTTTTTTTTATCGGCTTGAAAAAACTAGTACTTGGTACCAAATAATTTATTATTGTCTGGTTTGATGGCGCAACTCCGCGCTTTAAATATTCTCTTATAGAAATGAAGGAGCCATCTCTCTTACATCTTTCTGAAAAATATAACTGCCTGAGGTTAAATTCAATAAAGGTTCTTACTAGGTGGTTAGCTGAAGTGATCATGTTGTTGACCCCACAATAGATATATTCCTTCAGTATTGATAATGCTTCGTAATAAAAATAATTTCGAGCAAAAATAATTCTTTCATCAAAGTCGTCGTAGATCACAGAGGGAAAAGCATCTTGAAAATTTATATATGCGAGGACCATCCACTTGAATTCTTGGAATTCCCTTCGACATCCAAATTCTTTGTCATTCTCTAAGATTTCAAGCACTATTTGCGCTTCTGCGCTTAATCTTGAATTTTGCAATTGCAATAGTTCCCCAAGCGAGCAAGATAGTTCGTTGGTCTCAGAAGAAGGCAGATGGACTGTACTGGATGCCTTACGTTCCTGTGAGTGAATCAATTTTATGAAATCTTCCTTTTTCATTTCAATCGAAAGGCTGGATTAGTGTTTGCGGCGTGTCTGGCATGAGCTCTTTGTTAAGGGATTAAGCTTTAAGGCATTTTGGGATCTCTGCGTTCTGCTCACTTGATTGGATTTTCTTCTTTGAATTTCTTAACACGATTATTAAAAGAATCGCGCCAGCTAGAGAATATCTTAAGGTCTTCTGATATCACAGCTTCATCAGGCTGCAGCGGTATAGTTTCGATTCCACCATCATGTTCTGATACGGAGTATTTGCCAAATAGCTGGAGAACCAGATCGATATCAGCTTTCTCTACAATAACTAGATTCATCAAGTTATTCCTCTTCAAATTTAAGTTTTTGCTAAAACGCTGGATAGTTTGATTTACTAAAATTTCTTCTACCGATCGTTCAATTAGCTTTCGCATTCGTTGACGGATGCTCTCAAGTTTTGACTCTTTTTCTTGGAGTTTATGGATTGGAAGGTCGCTAACTTCCTTAAGTGAGATTTTGATATTATCAATTCGCTGCTGAGTATTTTTTGAAAGATAGTTAATCTCATCTGTAGGAATTCCTGTTATCCCTCTGTGTTCAGTTAAACCAAATAGCGAGGTCTCTCTCTGCATAGTGGTGTTATTGATATCCATCAATAAGCGAACAAAATACAAATCGTGCGTTAATACTATAACTTGTCGGTCACCGGCTAGTTCAACAATTTTTTTTGCAATTGATTCTCTGTAATCTTGATCCAAGGATGTAATCGGATCATCGAAAACTATTGTATTTTTTGACCCCTCAATTGTGCATTCTGACAAGAAGTTGGCAAGAGCAATGACTTTTTGCTCGCCCTCGCTTAATACACTCGATAAGGAATGTTGTATATTGGTAAATCCACATCTCAAGAATGTCTGTCCGCCCTGGGTTTTTGATTTCTTTATCGAAACTTTGTGGGCTATACCGGGGTTTAGTGAAATTAGGTGTCTCATGAATTCTTCGTGCTGGATGGCTATTGCACTGGAAGAAATTATCTCACCTATTTTGATTGAAATGCTTCTTGTGTTTGTCTTCGCTTTACACTGATTCATTAAATGTTTTACTGCTGCTTCTCGATGATAAGACAATACTGCATCCTTCATGTTATTCATATATTCTCTGGCCTCGAGCTCCAACAATTCTAATTCGAATCTTTTGCGATCTGCGGTTAGCGCTCTGTTTGTGTCAATTTGTTCACGGAGTTTAATTATTTCTTTTTCAACTAAATGACTTGTCTTTGGGGCATTTTGCATAGTCGCCAGAGTAATTAGGTCCTCAGCGTTCAGGAAGGCTAATACTTCTTTTTTTCTTTCGGTAATGTAAATTTCTAGTGACTCTAAAGATTCTCTGAATTCAGGAATGGCTTCTCCTAGTTCGTTATAAGTTGATGTTCTTTCAATTTTGATGCCGTTCACTCTATTGATTTCGTTGGTGAGAGATTTTTCGGCCTTTAAAAAGATTCGGCTGGTTTCGTCTGTAACGAATCTCTCAAACCGAAGCATTCTGTCTTTCGCGTCTGCATTTAGATCTTGATGGCACAAAACGCACGTTGACAAGCTGGTTGCGACCGGAAATTGTTTTAAAGCTGGGTGAACCTCAGTGTTTGCATACCTCCTTGCTGCCTCCCAGAGTAACCGCCAAGTCTCCGAACCGATTCCATTAAGGGTATTCGTTGTGACGAAACCATTTTTGGCTATTAAATATGCATTTTTTCGACTGTTAAAATTGGTCTTTATGTCCACTGTCTGAGATAGCCTTCTGCTAGACATGCTTTCTTCAATGTCATGAAGGTCAGTTTGAACTGATTCAAATCGAGCTATCTGCTGCTGTAGTTTGGTAATTTGTGCTATTGGATTGGAGATGCTGAGTATCGTGAGTAATTCCGATTTTCGACTTTTTGACGCTTCATTAAAATCGAGGTTCGATAAAATTTGATCTTCGGCCAGACTTTCTATGCCATTAAACCAACTTGAAAATGCTGTATTGGAGTATTTTGCATTTAGGCTTGGCTTTTGAGTGGTAAGGAGGCTGACCTGCAGGTCCAACTTCTTGTCTAGTTTGCCACAAATAGACACCAAACGTTCAAGCAGGTCAAGTCCTATAGGTCTGTATTCGATCGCGTTTTCGTTGTTTACGTAAATGTCGACACATTTATTGTCAAATACATAAATTGAATTTAATCCTTCGGGTGCCTTTTCACTCACCTTCCAGGTGAATTTTTCAGTTTTAGTTCCATCCGTGTAGAGTATTTCAATAGATTGCTCGCTGTTATCATTGGTGTAAACGTTTGGCTTAATCTCGATTTCTTTATGACGACTCCAGCAAATTTTCTTCAGTACGCGACTGTAGCTCGATTTTCCTGAACCATTATTTCCAAAAAAAATCGATAGACCATCTTCTGCGAATTCTATGTTTGCTTCTTTGTATAGTGCGTTAATATTGGATGGTTTCTTTAGAGAAAGGATTTTATAATATCTTCTGTCTTGATTGGTCGCAGCAGGAATATCATCTGCACTAAGCAAGGCAACTTCGGATGTGTTTTTTTCTAACCCAATTTCTGTTTTTAGTATGCCGAGTATTTGATCTAAATCGGTCTCGTCTAAGTGCGTCTTGTTAAGAAGTCTTTTTAGAGCATTTCTCATAAAAAGCGGTCGCTCAAATGACCACTCAAGGATCTCTTTGTAAATTGACATGTCTAATAAATTAATACAACAAAACCCATTAATGGTTCGGTTTAGAACATTAATGGGCTTCAATAAATGTACGAACTAAAAGTGATTACAACAAAGGTCGATTATTAAGTTTGAGTTTTAAAGCCATCATATCTTCCCCGACCTTCTGATCCAAAATCTTCGCGTACTGTTGCGTTGTTCTTAAGGTCTTATGCCCATGCATTTTACTCACGGTTTCAATCGGAACACCGTTCGTTAAAGTCACGGTAGTGGCGAAAGTATGCCGCGCAGTGTGAAACGTCATCTTCTTATTAATCTCACACAGGTCCGCGATCTCTTTTAAGTACTCATTCATCTTCTGGTTGCTCATCACGGGCAGAAGCTTGTTTTCATTCACGCACTGCGGATGATCTTTATAAGCATCCATGATCTTCAATGCCTGGGGGAGGAGTGGAACCCGCGTTGCTGTTTCAGTTTTCACTCGTTCTGTATGAATCCATTTCTCGCCATCATGGCCGATGACAATATCAACGCGTCTCAATTTCTGCACATCCGCGTAAGCGAGACCTGTATAACAGCAGAATACAAAAATATCACGCACGTTGGCGAGGCGCTCTGCGGTGAATTTCAATGCCATGATTCTGTCAAGCTCGTCCTGGAGCAGGAAGGGCCTGTTGGTTTCACGAATCTTGACTTTGTAATTCATGAAGGGATCTTTCTCCAGCCATTCGTTCGGCACACAGATCCGTACGATCTTTTTCAGTTTCTTGATGATACCCATCGCGGTGTTGTGCTCGATGTCACGCACAGTCTTCAGAAAGAACTCGTATCCGGTTATGAATTGATGGTCGAGATCTTCAAGAGATATGTCCGGGATGCCTTTGTGCTTCAGATATGCTTCCAGCGAGGTGAGTGCTGCCCTAAATCTTTTCAGTGTGCCCTCTGCGTATTCTTTTCCAACAAGTGCTTTTACTTCCTGAACGTGTTGCTTGTAAACTTGAAGAAGCGTTTTCGTTTCTTCGATCTCTTTGCCCAGCAGGAAATTTTTGATCTTGCGTGCGGTAATATCAATACCCTGGCTGACCATCTCGCGCTGTGCTTCAAAGATTTTTCCCTGGAGCATGTCAAGATAATAGTTGAGTTCGCGGGTGGACTCCTTTTTCGATCGCACCATTCTGCACGCTTTGTTGTCCCACTTCTCCGGATCAACTTCACGCTGCGTTGCCATTTCAAAACGATCGCCTCCAACAGTCACTCGCATGTAGATCGGTGCTGGTCCACTGGCATAGTTCGCTCTTGTTCTCAGGAAGAAGAGCACTTTCAAAGTTTTGTTCATCAAAGTAAAATTTTAATGGTTGATAAAATTCCTTTGATGTCTTTGCTGAATCAAGATGTTCATTTTCAGAACTGCTTGATATTGAGTCTCTTCGAGCGATTCTGGTGAGCAAATTTTATTTGGGGCTGCTTCTCCCAAATTGCTCACCAGCCATTTGAGAATTGCTGACTTTTTCGAACTGCGTTTAAAAGCAAAAAAGCCCACAAAAACATGTTTCGTGAGCTTTCGAGTGTTTTGGTTTGTCAACCTGTGATCCCGCTGGGATTCGAACCCAGGACCCATACATTAAAAGTGTATTGCTCTACCAGCTGAGCTACGGAATCTTGAATCTGCTTGGGGAACCCGGCTTGCCGATGTGCTCCTTAACAGGCGGTTCAAAATTAAGAATTCGTTTTGCTTTCGGACCCTTTTCAGAGGGAAAACTCCACCATTCTTTTTGTTCCTTGTCAATTACCGGGTGTTTTCCGTAATTGAGGTCGCAAAGGTAACAGAAGATGAAAAAAATGCAATGGCCGGTTCTAAAAATTATTATGGTTCTTTTTCTCGCCTCCGGCGCCTTTTTTACCCCCGCTCATAGTCAGGTTTTTAACTATCGCCTGCAAAAAGCAGATTCCTTATTTGCCGCCAAACAATTCACCCAGTCGCTGGCTCATTACGAGGAAATCTTCACCCAGGGCCAGTATACACCCGCCATGTTCCTCAAAATGGCCTTCGTGGAAGAGGGACTGAATGAAATCGGTAAAACCCTCTACTACCTCAATCTCTACCACCTTGCCACCGGCGACGACGCCGTCCTCGCCAAAATGGAACAGCTGTCAAAAAAACACAAGCTCCAGGGGTACACCTTTGATGAAACCAGCCAGGTAGCCCTCATCTACCAGAAGTACCACGACAAGGTGTCGATGGCCATAGGGGCGCTGATGCTGCTGCTGGTGAGTCTGGCGGTATTCCTGAAGCGCCGAGGCCATAAACCCATAGCCGCCGTGGCGACTGTCTTATTCCTCGCTGTAGTGTTTGGCTTCCACCTTTCGATGAAGGAAACTGATACGCAAGTTATAGTGGCTGAGAATCACAACTACCTGATGGCCGGGCCGTCGGGTGCCGCAGACGTTGTAGATGTGATCGACGGCGGTCACCGCTTTGAAATCGAAAAGCGCTATGATATATGGGTACAGGTACGCTGGAATGGTCGCACTGCCTTCATCCGCGATCACCAGGTGCTACCGGTTCGCCTGTGATTCACCGCCACTGATCACCGACACCACACCCTTGTATTCGCGGTTTGTAAACTTCAGCAGGTAGAAGTAAACGCCGGAAGGTTCTCCATCTGCGTACCAGCGGAAGTCGCGGTCGTTGCTCGAAAACACTTCGCGGCCCCAGCGATTCATAATCATAATGCTTACAAATCGGCCGGCACAGTTGTCCTCCGGCAGGATGTTCACAAGCTCGCCGTTCTCAAGGCGCACCATTGCGAAAAAGCTGTTCAGGTCGTCGGTCTTGTTGGGGGTGATCACATTAGGTGGGATGAAATCCGTCGTGATCTGTTCGCGGTCCTTGATTTTCAGTCGGAAGGCGAGCGTGTCGCCCTTAGGGTTAAAGCAGCGGTTGTCGAGCACCCGGAACGTAAACCGATAATCATTTTCATACTCCTTGCCGTTGAAAATTTCGCACCCGGGAGTCCAGCTGAGGGTTCCCAGTACCGGACTGTTCGACGGCGTTGAGGTAAATGTAAATCCGTCGGGTATCACGGTGCCATCGGCGTCGAGGAGCTCGAGCGTTAGGAGATCCTGGGGATTGAGGTCTGTATCGGTTCCCACTACAGGAACTATTAAGTCGTCGCCGACGGTCATAGTAAATTCCGTTTCCTCCGTATGGCCATCGATTGCCAGCTGCGGCGCGGCGTTGTCGGGAGGTAACACATTCACGGTCACATCAAGCGTGTCGGCGAGGTGATAGCCGCACATGTTTTCGCGATCCGTAACGATGAGGTAGAAGTTGAATTGCTTCTGCTGATTCGGATTTATCTTATCACAGTTGAGGTACCATGAAAAAGGCAGCGTAGCGGGTACACTTGTGTTTCCTGTGAGCGTGCGTGCCGGATAGGATGCGCCGTATTCGGGCAGTTCGAAGTCTTTGCCGACTGCGCTCACTTCAAGCTTGTCATTGTCTTTGTCGGATACCAGGGTGTTGAAACGCAGTGTGTTATAGATTTTTTCCGATATCGTGATCTTCTTCAGTGTGGGGTTGGGTTCATATTCGATCACAGGGTCGTGAAAATCCTCAATGCGGCGTTTTAGTTTAAACGTGAGCGTATCGGCAGGGGTGATGTCGCACATGTCCCCGTCATTCAGTAAGAAGTCGAATTCGAAGTCGCGCTTCACGCTGAAGTCATAACGATCGCATTCTGTGTTCCACGTCAGCTCTGCGTCTACCCGTCCCGGTACGGTTGATTTCACTTGCCAGCTGAATCCATATTTTTCAAACTCCGACGCAAAGGCCGGAGGAGTAATGTCGAGCATCTCACCATCAGCATCCGTACCTGTAAAGGATACTACAAACGGA
This sequence comes from Bacteroidota bacterium, assembly GCA_023417065.1. GTDB lineage: Bacteria > Bacteroidota > Bacteroidia > Cytophagales > Cyclobacteriaceae > Ohtaekwangia. Next base: position 28,837 of record JAEZGH010000218.1, on the reverse strand, counting down.
GCGCCGCCTTCGGTTACTGTTTCGTCAATTTCGGAAGGCGTCCATACCGGTGGTGAGTTCGGTGGGTTGATAACATTTACGGCAACGCGAATTGTATCCATGAGTGCGCCGCCACACGATTCATTCAGCACGACGATGTCGATCTCATAATTGTCTGAATCCGTAAACGAGCACTGTGGAAAGCAGATGCTGAACATCTGTGAGTTTCCGTTTGAGAGAATGGCGCGCGGTACTTCGGGCAGTATATCCTTGAGGGCTTTGTTTTCGAAGTTTACGGCCACGGCGAGGATTTCGATATCTTCATTTTGAACCGATGCGTCGGGATCCGATACGCGGATGTCGATGCAGCGTTCGCTGTCGTCACCGGTGCTTGGAAACGAGACGTCGAGGCGGCTGCGCTGAAATGTATTGTCGTTGCGTTTCTTTCCTTCCACGACAGGAGGGCGCGCCATCGGACAGTTACTCAGCACGAGTAACTGGAAGTCTCTTCGGATGGAGCCGATCTTTTCGCCATTGCGATATTCATCACACTGAACGGCAAAGACGTAAAGTCCTGCATATTGAGGGATGACACTGAGCACGCCGTCCTGGCTGATTGAGAGGTCGGGCAGGCCGGCCATGATATTTGTCGGCGAGAACGGCGCGCGGTACGTTACCTGTGGGTAAGGTCCCGGGCGTGGAAGGTTGTCGAAGGGCGGGAGTGCATCGCCCGATTTTGTGTTGAGCGGAACGACCATCGTGTAGACGAGTGAGTCGCCATCGGGGTCGACGCCGCTGAAGTCAACCGTATATAAGCGTCCCGGGCAGGCGTAATCGCTCAGCGGCCGGAACAGTCGCGGTGATGAGTTTACAAAGGGAGCGCCGTCTTTCATCAGCGGCGGGAACTCGAGGTAGAACGTCTGGCCCGCATAACGGGAGGCTCCGGTGTTGGGATCTTCGCTGTAAATGTTCGAGATGTTGTAGTTGCGGCAGCAGCGTTCCCACGAGATGTAGTACCCTTCAGGGTCAGTGAAGTCCGTGGGGTTGAGGAGAATCTCCGCCTGAACGCCATTGCGCATATAGGTATAGTAAAGGCGGTCTGTCGCGATCGACGAGCCCGAAGAACATTCGGGGCGTTTGTATTGAACGGCGCTTTGCTGAAGCAGATCGAGCACCAGCGCATTCACCATAATGGCGTTGTCGCTCTTGCGGAAGATGCGAACTGCGGCGTAAGGGTCGAGCGCTCCGGGGCTTCCGTAGAGCCTGTCGAAGTAGAGGATGAGGCTGATGTTGTACCGGTGGAGGCCCGAGGCGTGTGTGCCTTTGTATACGAATTCAAATTCACCCCCAACAATGTGGCTTGCGATGAGTATTGGACCAGAAAGCAGAAAGAGAAAAACCAGTAGAGATCTTTTCATACACACACCCCAAATATTAAAGATAAGTAATATGAACAGAGGACAAAATCCATCTTTGACGTAATTTGCGTGCTTATGCGTAAAGGAGACTTAATCAGTAACCTCCTGGTGGAAACCATGGCCGCGGAAGGGAAATGCGTATCCCGCGTAGACGGTAAGGTGATCTTCCTGGAAGGTGGCGCACCTGGTGACATTGTAGAAGCTCAGGTTTATAAAATCAAAAGCAGCTATCTGGAAGGGAAGGTGACCCGAATTCTGGAATACTCACCCAACCGGACACAGCCATTCTGTATTCATTTTGGCATCTGTGGCGGATGTTCGTGGCAGCACATCCAATACGAAACCCAGCTGATCTACAAACAGAAACAGGTCGTGGACAACCTGGAGCGTATCGGAGGGTTGCAACTGCCCTATATCTCGCCCATCATCCCGTCAGGTAAGACACGCTATTACCGGAATAAGTTGGATTACACCTTTTCGGCGCAGCGCTGGCTGACCCGGGAGGAAATGCATTCGGAAGATGGAGTTGGTCAGGGGGAGACGGCGCTGGGTTATCACATCCCCCGGAAGTACGACCTTATTTTTGATGTGAAGGAATGCTGGCTTCAGCCCGACCCTTCGAATGCCATCCGCCTGGCAGCAAAAGATGAAGCGATGCGCGAGGGCATTCCGTTCTTTGACTTGCGCAAGCAAATCGGGTTTTTGCGTACGCTCACGATCCGCACGGCGAATACGGGTGAGGTGATGGTGATTCTTCAGGTGACGTACGACGAAATGCCGTGGATTGAGAAAATCCTTTCGCGGCTCGAGCGCGACTTTCCGCAGATCACGTCGTTTCAATATGTTATCAACGGTAAGAAGAATGACACGTTTGCCGACCTGGATATCAAGACCTGGAAGGGCAATCCATATATCACGGAAGAGATGCCGCGTCCCGATGGGGCGGGAGTGCTCAGGTTTCGCGTGGGGCCGAAATCATTTTATCAGACGAACTCCGACCAGGCGTTCGAATTATATAAGGTAGCCTGGCAGATGGCGGGCCTCCGCGGCGATGAGCTGGTATACGACCTGTACACAGGAACGGGCACCATCGCCAACTTTGTGGCCGGCAGTGCCCGCCATGTCGTAGGTCTCGAATACGTGGCGGATGCTATTGAGGATGCGAAGAAGAACTCCGCGCTGAATGGCATTACGAACACGGATTTCTTTGCGGGTGATATTAAGGACCTGCTGAACGAGACATTTTTGGGCGTTCACGGCCATCCTGATACGGTGATTACCGATCCGCCGCGCGCGGGAATGCATGAGTCTGTTACGCGGATGCTGCTTCAGGCGGCGCCGGAAAAGATCGTCTACGTGAGTTGTAATCCCGCTACCCAGGCCCGCGACCTGGCGATTCTGGATTCCGCCTATGAGATCACGGCCATCCAGCCGGTAGATATGTTCCCGCACACGACCCACGTGGAAAATGTGGTGGCGCTGAAAAAGAGGCCATAAGCTGAGGCGGCCAAAGCTGATTAGTCTCCTGACCAATGCCGTCGAATTTTTCTGTCTGATTTCTTTTAACGGATTTTCTGGCAGGCCGGTGTCTAACCGCGCCTGCAGTTGATTTCTATTGTGACATTTTGGTAGATAACCCTGGCGGAATTGGGTAGCTGAGGGGCTGTTTAAGCCTACAGGCATTTCGAGATAACCTGTATATAAGCTGTATATAACCCGTATATAAGCTGTATATAAGCTGTACCTATAAAGATACGGCTTATATACTTTTTACCGCCGGAAGATATCCCGGGGAGTGATGACAAGGACCGGGATTTGAGCATTTTCGGATAGGGTTGCTAGTTTCATCCTCCACTCTTTCTCCACTCTTTCTCCACTCTTCCTTTATTTTTTGTATCTAATAAGCCTGATTTGGGGGAGGGCGCTTTCGCTTTTTGGGGAGGCACGCATGACCTGGTGGGTTGGCGTGGACGTACCGCAACGAGCGGTTTGCGGAAACGAGATGATCCCGTTGCGTTGGGTGTTTTTCTGATGATTTTTTTGGGGTGGATTGTCAGAAAAGAGAAATCAGAAATTCAGATATTTGAAAATTGAAATTAATCCGTACCTTTGCAGTCCTTATTTTTAAAGAGAGATATGGCAAATCATAAGTCAGCAGAGAAAAGAATACGCGCAAACGGGGTAAAACGCCTCAGAAACCGCTATCAGCATAAAACCACTCGTACCTTTATCAAGCGACTGAAGGGTACTACTGTGAAGAATGAAGCTCAGGAGCTTTTGAAGCAGGTAGTTTCCATGATTGATAAACTTGCGAAAAAAGGCATCATTCATAAGAATAAGGCGGCTAACCAAAAGTCGAAGCTGACCAAACTGGTTAGCAAGCTGGCGTAAGCTTTCTTCTTAGCATTTCATATAGTTTTAGACCCTGCCACCCGGCGGGGTCTTTTATTTTGTGCTGCCCCCCGCTTGCTTTCACCCGTTGCAAGTACAACTTAGTGTCCCTTCCGTTGTCAACCTCGTCCCTCCACCCGACTACGCCATGCTTCATCGGTGAGCCTCCCGACCCGTATTCAATCGAAATCTGGAATCTGGAATCAGAAATCCATTAGCCTTGAAATTTGAAACTTAAAACTTTAAACATGTTAGCTATGATTACCGAAAAAACCTCTCTTACCATCAAAGAATGGTCACCACAAGATCGTCCACGCGAAAAAATGTTGCTGCGTGGGAAAACGTCGCTTACCGATGCCGAGCTGATTGCCATCCTGCTGGGGTCGGGCACCAGCAGCTTAAGCGCGCTCGATGTGGCGAAGAAAATTCTTCAGCACGCCGACAACTCCCTCCATTCCCTGGGGCACCTTACTGTACGTGATCTCTTGAAAATTAAGGGCGTCGGCGAGGCCCGCGCCGTTACCATAGTCGCTGCCCTCGAGCTGGGTCGCCGGCGGAAGGAAAAAGTAATTGACAAACGGCCGAAGGTGTCCGGGTCGCGCGATGCCTGGGAACTCTTCAAGGGCGACCTGATGGACCTGCCTCACGAAGAATTCTGGGCCCTGTTTCTTAACCGCGCCAACCGCGTCGTCAAAAAAAAGCAGATAAGTCAGGGGGGCGTTGCGGGAACAGTAGCAGATCCGAAAATAATTTTTAAGCTTGCGATCGATGAACTGGCCAGCGGAATCATCGTCGCCCACAATCATCCGTCGGGGAACCTCTCAGCGAGTCACGCGGATATTCAATTGACCCAGAAGTTAAAAGAAGCTGGCAGACTACTGGAGATTCAGGTCCTTGACCACCTGATTCTGGGAGGGCATAAATATTTTAGTTTTGCGGATGAAGGATTGCTCTGATCGTTCGTTCTGCTGTAATGGATTAACCCCCGCGAGCCCGAGAGGATGAAGCGAAAATTTTATCTGGTAATTGCAGCCGCATTGCTGCTGGTCATATTTCTGGTGGCGAAGATGCTGGCAACCACGACCGAGGCAGAAATGCCCGTAGAGAAGGCGAAGGCACGCATCCCGGAAATCCCGCGCAATCCCCGTATCGACGAGGCCATTGCTGATTTTGAATCCCGCTTAAGCGAGTTGAACCTGCTGGCGCAAGCACCGGGGGCGGCAATAGCTATTGTAAAAGATTCGTCGATTGTATACCTGAAAGGTTTTGGCGTTCGTGAATACGGCACCACCGACAGCGTGGATGTGCATACCGTTTTTCGGCTGGCGTCGGTGTCAAAGTGTTTTGCCTCTTTTCTCACGGGTGTGATGGTCGAGGAGGGGCAGATTGGCTGGGATGACCCTATCGTCCGGTACATTCCCGAATTTGAGTTGAATTCGCCGGAGGAGACGGCCAGGCTCCGCGTTCGGAATGTGCTGAGTCATACCACGGGCCTGCCCTTTCATGCGTATACCAATCTTGTGGAAGAGGGGCTCCCCCTGAAGGAGCTGCTTGCGCGTCTGAAAGAGGTGCCGCTGGCCACACCCGTTGGTGCTACCTACAGTTACCAGAATGTCGCCTATAGTCTCGTCGGCGAGGCCATCCACCGGTCCACCGGAAAATCGTATGAAGCGTGGATGATCGAGAAGGTCTTTGGTCCGCTGGGCATGACCGACGCTTCGATCGATTACTTTTCCATGATGACCAACGACAACGTGGCGAAGCCTCACATGCCGCGGAAAGATGGGTGGCGAAAGGTGTCCATCAACAACACGTATTACAATGTGTCGCCGGCGGGCGGGGTGAATGCGAGCATTCACGATATGGCCCAATGGATGATTGCACTTCTCGGCAATCGCCCCGATGTGATTCATCCCGGGACGCTTGCAGCATGTTATGCGCCGGTGGTATCGGCGCCGTCAAAAAACCGGAACTACGGCAGGGCCCACAGGCACAGCGGTTCTTACTACGGAATGGGATGGCGCATACTTCATTATCCGGATGACACACTTGTATATCACGGAGGATTCGTCAACGGCTATCGCAGTGAGGTGGCTGTCAATCCGAAAGACAAGCTCGCAATCTGTATTCTCGCCAACGCGCCGGGACAACTTCCCGACAACGCCATTCCGATCTTCCTGAAGATTTACGCCGACCACCGCGAAGGCATCCGCAAATGGGAAAAGAAACAGCGTCGAAAATTGGAAAAGCAGGGCGTCGCCGCTATGCTGTAATCCAATATCTTTGGCTCCATAACCGGAATCAGAAATCAGGAATAAAAACCAGAAAGCTGAAATTTGGAATCAATCAGGAAGTAGAAATTTGAAATCAGAAATCATTCGTGAAACCTCGTAACATCATCGTCATTATCATCTTTGCTGTCGTTGTCGTAACCGTGATGTATACCGTCTACGGAAGCAAAGATCAGACTGCCTATATCAATCAGATCAAGAAGGAACGCGAGGAAAAAGACCGCTTCATGCGCACGTCCAAGGAGTCGCCGTTTGCCGATAACCCTGAGAGCTTTACGGGGTTGAAGTACTATCCAGCCGACCTCAAGTGGAAAGTGACAGCACAGTTGGTTCCTATTGAAAACAAGAAGATGGTCGTGCTGGCCACGAACGACGGCAAGGAGGAGCGCTACATGGAGTACGCTTACGCTGAGTTTGATTTTTTTGGATTTCGCAACAGGTTGCTGATCCTGGAGGTTATGGCCATGGGGCCTTCGCGCGGGAAACTGTTTCTGGCCTTTGGCGATGCGACGAGCGCTGACGAAACATATGGCGCCGGCCGATATCTCGATGTCGCTAAAGCTCAGGGTGCCAATACGATTACACTGGATTTCAATAAAGCATACAACCCATACTGCGCGTACGTCGACAAGTTTTCTTGTCCCTTGCCACCCGCAGAAAATCTCCTCACGATTCCCGTTCAGGCTGGCGAGAAAAGTTATCATTAAGTCGAAAGCCGGTGGCGCTGCATTCTCGGGCGGGGAATATGATTCCGTCTGGTAATTGTTGTTTCAGCCTTCAATTAAATCTATTTTTGGGCGCGATTAATATGCCGGTTTTCCGGCCTTTATGATTTATGACGATCTCATACAACTGGCTTAAGCAATATATTGATATCCCTGAATCCGCGGAGGAGATTGCGAACGTATTAACGTCCACTGGATTGGAAGTGGAAAGCGTTGAAGAACACGAAACCGTCAAGGGTGGATTGAAAGGTTTGGTTGTTGGTGAAGTATTGACGTGTGCAAAGCATCCCAATGCAGATAAGCTTTCGGTAACAACGGTCAACGTCGGTGGTGAAGCGCCGCTGAACATTGTTTGTGGCGCTTCGAATGTTGCGGCGGGTCAGAAAGTGATCGTCGCCGTTCCCGGTGCGACGCTTTATCCGTATCAGGGCGAGCCGTTCAAGATCAAAGCAACGAAAATCCGTGGTGAGCATTCTGAAGGAATGATCTGTGCAGAAGATGAAATCGGCATGGGCAAAAGCCACGAGGGTATCATCGTCCTTCCCGCAGATGCGAAGGTTGGAACACCTGCACATGAGTACTATCACATTGAGTCGGATTATGTATTGGAGATAGGGCTTACACCAAATCGTGCAGATGCGGCGTCACACATAGGTGTAGCCCGCGACATACGCGCAGCGAAACTTCGCGACATCAAAATGCCATCAGTAGATGCATTCAAGGCTGACAATCATGACCTGCCGATGAATGTTGTCGTGGAAAATTATTCGGCGTGTCCGCGCTATTCCGGTGTTACGCTTACCGGTGTCACCGTAAAGGAGTCGCCGGACTGGCTGAAGAACAGGTTGTTGTCGATAGGGCAGACGCCGATCAACAACATCGTTGACATCACCAATTTCGTATTGCATGAAACGGGGCAGCCCCTGCATGCATTTGATGCCGACAAGATTAAGGACCGCGTCGTTGTGAAGACGCTTCCTGAGGGCACTGCGTTTACAACCCTCGACGGAAAAGAGCGCAAACTCCTCCCAACAGACCTGATGATCTGCGATGCCGAAGGTGGGATGTGTATCGCCGGTGTTTTCGGAGGAATCAATTCAGGAATTTCGGAATCTACGACCCGTGTGTTTTTGGAGAGTGCGTGTTTTGCACCTGACTATATCCGTAAGACGTCGATGCATCATCAGCTGAAGACGGATGCGTCGTTCCGTTTTGAACGCGGGACTGACCCGGATAGCACGGTTTACGCGCTGAAGCGCGCCGCCCTGCTGATACGCGAGATTGCAGGAGGTTCCATCTCATCGGAGATCATAGATATTTATCCCCAGCCTGTGCAGCCGCGTACGATCGTGGTGAAGGACAAGAATATCAATCGCCTGATTGGCAAAACAATTCCGCGCACGCAGGTCTTTGAGATCCTGGAGCGCCTGGATATCAGCATCCTGGAGAAGCAGGAAGACAACTTCACGGTTTCTGTACCGCCTTACCGGATTGATGTATGTCAGGAAGCGGATATTGCGGAGGAAGTTCTTCGCATATATGGATTTAACAATATTGAGCTTCGCGAGACTGCGGGCACAGATTTTCTGGCAAACTTCCCTGTGAAGGATCCTGACAAGTTCCGGCGGACGGTCAGCGAGATGCTTGCTGGCAATGGCTTTTATGAAATCTGGACGAACTCACTGACTAACCTGGCCTATCAGGAGAAGCATAAGCTTGTTTTTGAAGGTGAGCCTGTTGCCATTCTGAACAAGCTAAGTGAGGAGTTGGGCATCCTTCGTCAGACGATGTTGTTCACCGGTCTGGAGGTTTGTGCGCATAACATCAACCGGAAGCAGAAAGATCTGCGTCTGTTTGAGTTTGGCAAGACGTACGCGCGTGTAAATGGTGAATATCGCGAGACGGAACGACTGGCGCTTTACATCACGGGTAACCGCGAAGCCGAGAACTGGCAGCGCAAGTCTGAGCAGGTGTCGTATTATGATCTTGCGCAGCATGTTAGTCACGTGCTTGCAAAATGCGGCGTGAACAATGTGAAGCAGGAGATTATACAGGATCAGATTTTTGAATATGGCTTGCGACTTGTGCGAGGCAAGGAAGAAATTGCAAAGCTTGGCAAAGTAAAAGTGGCCTTATTGAAGGAATTCAGCATAAGGCAGGAAATATTTTATGCCGAGCTAAACACACCCTTGCTTTTCCAGTCGGCAAACCCTAAGTTAGTCATTCAGGAGGTTGCGAAATTTCCGGAAGTAAGAAGGGACTTGTCTTTGGTCATCGACAAGCAAATCAGTTTTGATGAAATCCGAAATTTGATTTATTCAACTGAGAAGCGTCTGATTCGGAACATCACGGCGTTTGATGTTTACGAAGGGGATAAGATTGCTGAGGGTAAAAAGGCGTATGCTCTTGGGTTTACGTTACAGGATGAAACCAAGACCCTGACAGACGAGGAGATTGACCGGACGATGCAGCGCCTGATGAAGGCGTTCGAAGAGAAGCTGGGAGCCCTGATCAGAAAATAGCAGTCTGAATTGTTAACCGTTCAGGCTTTTTTAAAAGAGCAGTCTATAGCAGATAAAAAATGCCGGAAAGGCAAAAACAATTTGGCATGGATCAAGAACTTCTGAAGGCCAACCTCAATGGTCTTGAACGAAAAATCCTGGTGCTTATAAACGAGCATAAAGTCCTCCGTGAGGAGGTTAAGAATCTGAAATTGGAAAATCAGCAGCTGAAAAGTGGTATCAAAAGCCGCGACGAGCAAATTGCGAGTTTTCACAATCAACTGAAAATCACTAAAATTGTGGATAATTTAAACCCGGAAGACGGAAGTGTTCTGGAATTGAAGAAGAAAGTGGACGAGTACATTCGCGAAATAGATAAATGTATCGCCCATTTGAGCAGATAGGCAAGCAAAGCGGTAATTGATGGAAGAACTCTCTATACGTATTAAGATTGCTGACCGTGAATACCCCATGAAGGTAAAGCGCTCAGACGAGGAGCGGGTGAGACTGGCCGGCAAACTCATCAACGAAAAGTTCAAGTTTTATCGTGAACAATTCGGCATAGATGACAAGCAGGATCTCCTGGCAATGGTTGCTTTTGATTGCCTTGTGGAAAAGATGGCTGCCGACGAAAATCATTCCGTAATCGATAAAACGGTCTTTGAAAAAGTCAATCAGCTTAATCAGCTAGTCACGCAATCCATTCTCTGACCTTCATTCCTACGTTCCGGCCAAGGCGGCAATCCGGGGTTTATATATAACCCTTTTAATTTTTTATGTCTCTAGACGTCATTGCTATTCTGGTGGCCAGTATAATCGCCACGGTTATACTGAGTCTGTTGATCGGTTCCTTCCTCTATAAACGAAAGTTAAAGAGCAACCTCGAAGACGCCGAAGACAAGTCCAAGCTCATCATCAAAGAAGCTGAAATTGCGGCCGAGAATCTGAAAAAAGACCGGATCCTCGAAGCCAAGGAAAAAATCCTCAAAATGCGCTCGGAGTTTGAGGAAGAGGCCAACAAGAAAAAGAACCTCATCATCGCCAACGAGCAGAAGATCAAGCAACGCGAGCAAAGCCTCAACAAGGAAATCGAAAACCTCAAACGGAAAGAATCCGAACTTGATGAGTTGAAATCCGACCTTTCAACGCAGCTTGAACATGTGAAGAAACGGAAGGAGGAGCTCGATAAATTCAACCAGCAGAAAATTCAGGTTCTCGAAAACATCTCCAAGCTCACCGCCGACGAAGCTCGCGAACAGTTGATTGCCTCCCTCAAGGATGAAGCCCAGACCCGCGCGTCAAGTTTCATCAAAGACATCATGGAACAGGCAAAGCTGACAGCTACCAAGGAAGCCAAGAAGATCGTGGTGGAAACCATTCAGCGCACCGCAACAGAGCACGCTATCGAGAATTGTGTGTCGGTTTTCAATATTGAAAGCGACGACATCAAAGGAAAGATCATCGGTCGGGAAGGTCGGAACATCCGCGCGCTGGAAGCAGCTACGGGTGTGGAGATCATCGTCGACGATACCCCTGAGGCGATCATTATCTCAGGCTTCGACCCTGTGCGCCGCGAAGTTGCCCGTTTGTCACTGCACCGCCTCGTTCAGGATGGCAGGATTCACCCCGCCCGTATCGAGGAAATCGTCGCCAAGACATCGAAGAACATTGAAGACGAAATTATTGAAATCGGCGAGCGTACGGTGATCGACCTCGGTATCCACGGCCTTCACCCTGAGCTGGTGAAAATGGTAGGCCGGATGCGTTTCCGTTCATCGTATGGTCAGAACCTGCTGCAGCACTCACGCGAGGTGGCGAACCTTTGTGCGATCATGGCAGCCGAGCTGGGCCTCAATGTCAAGCAGGCGAAGCGCGCCGGGCTTCTTCACGACATCGGCAAAGTATGGCCGGAGGAACTGGAGAAACCGCACGCGATCGTCGGTATGGAGCTTGCGCAGAAGTACAAGGAACACCCCGTGGTATGTAACGCAATCGGAGCTCACCACGACGAAATCGAAATGACGAGCATTATATCACCAATCATTCAGGCCTGCGATGCGATAAGTGGCGCGCGCCCTGGAGCCCGCAGGGAGGTGATGGAGCAATACATCAAACGCCTCAAGGAACTTGAAGAGCTGGGTCTCAGCTTCGACGGCGTTGAGAAGTGTTATGCTATCCAGGCCGGTCGCGAGCTTCGCGTTATTGTCGATGCCGAAAAGGCCAACGACGAGCGCGCTAGCCAGCTTAGCTTCGATATCTCGCAGAAAATCGAACGCGACATGCAGTATCCTGGTCAGGTGAAGGTCACCGTCATCCGGGAAATGCGCAGCGTCGCGTACGCGAAGTAGCGTATTACAACTTTTTTAAGACAAAGGCTGTCAAATCCATTGGCGGCCTTTTCTTTTCATAAGCCGTTGTATTGGCTACTTTTACATAAAAGGTATAGGGGCTTCGTTATCAATCGACTATTTTACAACCTGTACAACCTGCCTATGTTGAAACAAGTCATCTGTTGTGGGATATTATTATCCGGAGTTTCGACGGCCTTTGCGCAGTCGGTGAGTGATACCACCTTTGTGAGCGTTGCAGCTCAGAATACTGTCAAAATCTATGAGGATTTTATCTCCATTCACTCCGGTCTCATCAATGGCAGCGAGTATTCCCAACCAAGGTTCAATGACACTCAGTTTCCGTTTTATCTGCAGGTGGATTGGTTGCCCGGAGAGGTTACATACAACGATGAAAGGTATCGCGATGTGTCGTTGTTGTACGATCTGGCTGGCGATAACGTCATCGTAGAAAACCCGGTGAACGGTCAGGAGATACAGCTGGTCAAAGCGCGAGTATCTTCATTTACCATAAACGGCGACAGGTTTGTGCACATCCGCAAACACCAACTTGCCGGCCTGCCGCAGGAAGGCTTTTATCAGATGTTGTACTCCGGAAAGTCAGGCGTTCTGGTGAGGCATTTCAAAATATTTGAAGAGAAAATTGAAAACAGGGAGATCACTTTTTATTACCGGGAGAGGAAGCGTATTTATGCGCGCATCGGTGACGCATTCGTCAGGGTAAACAGAAGGGGCGATCTGCTGAAGCTTGTTGGCGATAAGAAAGATGAAGTACGCAGCTATATACGGAAGAATAAAATCAAGGTCTCTTCAAAGAATCCCGGATCATTTTCTGATGTCGTGGAATATTTTGATACACTCTAACGCACCTGCACGATGAGATTTCTTTACTGGTCTGTTTGTGTTTTCGGACTACTACTCAGCACCCCTTCCTTCTCACAACGCACGTCGCTGCTGGAGGGTGAATTCCGGAAGGCTCCCTTTGAACAATTCATAAAATCACTGGAACAACAGTCGCGCTATGCCTTCTATTACAACCCCGCACAGCTCGACACCATGAAGGTCGACGCGTCATTCAAAAACAAGAATGTAAACGAAGTGCTGACGCAGGTGCTTGAGGGCACAGCTTTCAAATTTGTGGTGACTGCCCAGAATCAGGTTTTTATAACCTATGAACGGGAAGTAATGGCTGAGCTTCCCCCGGGTTTTTTCCTGGACGAAGAGGAGGGGCGAACCAAAGAATCTGTAGCGTTTGATTTTTCAGAATATGAAAAGCGTGAGCGACAGCAACGTGTCGCGGAAGCAAGACTTTATTCTATTGGAGCGAAGACGACTAACCTTGAGGGAACGGCGACACTTATTGGAACACTGCGGGAACAGTCAAGCGGCGAACCCGTGATCGGCGCATCGGTCTTTATTGAAAACCCCTGGATGGGGGCAAGTACTGATCAGTTTGGGCACTACTCGCTGACGATCCCCAAAGGACGGCATGAAGTTAAGATCAAGAGTATCGGGTTGAAGCCCACGGTAAGACAGGTCATGCTTTATTCAAATGGACGACTGGACATAGAGCTGGAGGAGGAGATCACTCCGTTGAAAGAAGTTGTGATTGAGTCGGAGCGCGATGCCCGCGTTGCCGGTGTACAAATGGGTGTTGAGAAGCTCGATATCCGCACGATGCGCCAGATGCCCCTGGCTCTTGGTGAAACCGATATTATGAAAGTCGTACTTGCGTTGCCCGGCGTGCAGAGTGTCGGCGAAGGAACCGTAGGCCTCAACGTTCGCGGTGGCGCCACGAATCAGAATCTTATTCTCTTCAACGATGCTGTCGTCTATAACCCATCACACCTTTTTGGCTTCTTTTCGACGTTCAATCCCGACGTGCTAAAGAATGTTGAACTTTATAAGAGTGGTATTACGGCTGACTACGGAGGAAGACTGTCTTCGGTACTTGATGTTCACAGTCGCGAGGGTAACACGAAGAAGTTCACCGGCTCAGGAGGTATCAGTCCCGTGACCGGGCGATTTACGATTGAAGGACCACTGATAAAGGAAAAGACATCATTTATCCTGGGTGTTCGGTCGACCTATTCAAACTGGATTCTGCGTGAGCTGAAAAATGAGTCATTCAATCGCAGTACGGCATCATTTTATGATATCACGGCCAACGTGTCGCACAAGATTAACGATGAGAACCAGATCTATGCTTCGGCATACGCCAGCAATGATCAGTTCAAACTCAACGGGGATACTACTTACCGCTATAGCGACCGGAACGGATCACTCAAGTGGAAGCGCGTGATCAATAATAAATTATATGGTGTTGCCACGGCGTCATACAGCAACTACTTCTATTCTGTTTCAAGTGAGTTGAATCCTGCAGAAGCTTTCGAAACGGAATTTGATATCAAACAAATGACGGGCAAGGTTGATGTGAACTACTTCCCGAATGCGCGTCATACGCTCAATGGCGGAATCAGTGTGACGCGATACCACATTGCGCCGGGTCATACGAGGCCGCTGGGAACGGAGTCAAACCGCCTGGAGCGGGTTTTTGAACACGAGCGTGCTCTCGAAAGCGCTGTATACATTGGTGAGAACTTTGAAGTTAATCCCAACCTCACGATATACGCCGGCGTAAGGTATTCCCTCTATCAATACCTCGGTGAAAAGAACATCCGCACGTATGGTGCAGGCTCGCGTGAAAAGGTCAACGTAATTGATACAGTATATTACGGAAAGGGAAAACCCATAGCGTCATACAATGGGCTGGAGCCACGGCTCTCTATCCGATACGGGTTGGGAACAAATGCATCCGTAAAACTAAGTTACAACAGGATGCGTCAGTATATTCAGATGCTCAGCAACACAACTGCGGTGACGCCGACAGACATCTGGAAACTTGCCGACAACTACATCAGGCCACAGGTTGGCGATCAGTATTCGCTGGGTCTTTACAAGAATCTGAAGGGCAATCTGATCGAAGCATCCGTCGAAGGATATTACAAGACTATTATAAGCACGGTGGATTACAAGGATGGAGCTTCGCTGCTCGACAATGCGGGCTCTCTTGAAACGGAGGTGATCGAAGCGGACGGAAAAGCGTATGGTGTCGAAGTACTCCTGAAGAAATCGTCGGGAAAGTTCAACGGCTGGGTTAGCTACACCTATTCGCGAACCTTTCTGAGGTCAGCGGGCGAAAACCCTTCCGAGATTGTAAACAGGGGCGAGTATTATGCCAGCAGTTTTGATAAGCCTCATGCCGTGAACCTGATCACGAACTATAAGTTCAGCCGAAGGTTCAACGTTTCCTGGAACGTCGTCTACAATACCGGCAGGCCGATTACGCCGCCGATTGCAAAGTACCAGATTGAAGGAACAGAACGTGTGTTGTATGGTGACCGGAACAGTTACCGGATTCCGGATTACTTCCGGATGGACTTCTCGATGAACATCGAGGGGAATCACAAGGTGCGCAAGCTTGCTCACAGTTCCTGGACTCTTGCTGTCTACAACCTTACGGGAAGGGCAAATCCATATTCCGTATTTTTTGTAACGGAGGGAAGTCAGATCAAGGGATACAAGCTGTCGATATTTGCGCGTCCGATACCTACGATTACATACAACTTCAAGTTTTGAGAAGATGTATTTCAAACCCGGTCATACCGCCCTGCCACTTCTTTTCATCGTAGCCTTACCTATGGGGTGCATTGAGTCCTATACCCTTGAAGGTGGTGGCGGGGATCAGCATTTTCTGGTTGTTGACGGTTTTATTGATGCGACGAACAAAGTATGCACAGTGAAGCTGTCGCGGTCAACGTCATTGAATGATGACAATGCTCCTGAAGGTGAAACGGGAGCTGTTGTGTTCATTACCTCGGAAGATGGATCCGGGTTTCAATTAAACGAAGTTGTGCCTGAATCTCCCAGGGATGAAACAGGCGTTTACACGGCTGATGGTATTCCTGTGAATGTAGGGGAGGTTTATCAGCTACACGTTACGCTTTCCGATGGAAATCAATATGAATCAGATCCGGTAAGAATAGAGCAGGCTGGTCAGATTGAATCGCTGGAATGGAGCGCGGAATCCGATGCGCTTAAGATTCGCGTTTCGACGGTTCCGAATACGAATTCCACTAACTTCTACCGATGGCGGTTTGCCGAAACATTTGAATACAGAGCACCACTGACGTCAAGTTTTGTGATGAGCGATGGATGGCCGCGGCTACGGAAAGCTGATGAAAGGATAACCACCTGCTATCGGAGGGATCCAGCCTACAACATTCTGATCGGATCATCACAAGATCTTTCTGTAAATGTCATTCGGAATTATATCGTTCAGGCGTTACCCCGAACGACGCTGAAGCTAAGTATGAGGTATCACCTTCACCTTTGGCAGTATGCACTGACAGAAGATGCTTATACCTACTGGCTGAATCTGTACAAGACAACAGAAAGCACAGGTGGGCTGTTTGATCCGATGCCGGGACAGGTTATAGGGAATATCAAAAGCGTAACAGATCCATCGGAGGTTGTGGTGGGCTATTTCAGCGGATCGACGGTGGAAGAAAAGACCATCTGGATTGGTCGCTCCGAGTTGCCGTTGGGATATCTTCAGTACAGCCAGGGCTACTGCCCAATCGACACGCTGGATGCAGACCAGATTCAACACCTGCTGGAAGGTGTACCTTTGATAGATCAGTATTTGGGAAGATATTTGGTTTCGTCGCCGACTTGTCTTGATTGTAGAATTTTCGGAGGAGGAACTACCACAAAGCCGGAGTACTGGCCATAAAATTTGATATGAAAAGTGTACGAAACAAAATATGGATTTTGATAATAGGGTTCGCGGTAATTGTTGCGGCGTGTGTCGAATCCTATACACTTGAGGGCGTTGAATCCAATCCTAATTTTCTCGTTGTGGATGGCTTTATAGACGCAACAGGGCGCACTGCGATTGTTAAGCTCAGTCGTGCCATCAGCCTGAATGGAGGGAGGCAATATCCTGCAGTCAGCAACGCACGTGTTGCAATAGAGTCCGAATCGGGTGATGAAATTATTCTAGAGCAGGTAGACCTTCATCAATATCCGGGATACGACACAGGAACATACCTTGTTCAAAACCTTGAAATCGATGCTTCCAAGCAGTATAAGCTCACGATCGGACTAAACAACGGTGCTGGAAAGAAATACGAGTCGGATTTTGTGACGGTTGAAAAGGCAGCGCCCATCGAAAGCCTCGAATGGGACATTTTGGGAGAAAACGTCCGGATTCTGGTTAATACGAAGGAGTCAAGTGAAAACAGTAGATTTTATCGCTGGCGCTACGACGAAACCTGGGAATACAACGCCCCTTTGTACTCGACCTATTACATGGATGCTGACAAAGAAATGATCTTCCGTCCCCCGACGGAACAGATTTATCAATGTTATCGTGAAGATCCATCTTTTGAAATTTTGATAGGATCGTCTCAAAACCTGAGCACCAATGTTCTGCGAAACTATCCGTTACGGTATATACCGCGGACTTCGATCAAGCTTTCGCGCCTTTATTCTATTAACGTTAGACAGTATGGCCTGACGGAAGAGGCATATACGTATTGGCTCAACCTGTATAAGACGACAGAAAGCACGGGAGGTCTTTTTGATCCGATGCCAGGGCAGGTTTTCGGTAACATTCATGCGGTGAATGCCTCGGATGATATGGTGGTCGGCTATTTCAGCGCGTCAACCGTAGAAGAAAAACGAATCTTCATTAACCGTAGTGATCTCCCGCGTGGGTTCCTGAATTATTTGCAGCCCTTCTGTGATGTTGACACAGTTCTGATTCCGGATCTTGAGTTTGAGGATCCCGGAACTATATTCTACAATGCAATCTATGACGCGATGGGTTTCAATATTGTTGGATATACAAGATCTGCCCCTATCTGTCTTGACTGTCGCCGCTATGGCGGAGGGACTCTCGTTAAACCTGAATACTGGCCCTGATACATGAAAACGAAAAACATTGCTATCTGGATCCTTATCGTCCTGTCCCTTGGGCACAGCCGAATTGCATTGGCTCAGCAAGGACTTGATTCGCTGAAGCGGTCTTTTAATGCGTATAGGCAATCCGGTATGCAGGAAAAGTTATACCTGCACACAGATCGGGAGTTTTACCTTACCGGTGAGGTGATGTATTTCCGGGTCTACCAGGTTGACGCTACTCTTCACTCGCCGACCAACATCAGTAAGGTTGCCTACATCGAAATTCTTGATGGTTCAAATCAGGCCGTGGCACAGGTGAAAGTGAAACTTTCTGAAAAGGGTGGCGATGGATCGGTCTTTGTTCCTGCGACACTCGCTTCCGGGAATTACCTGGTTCGCGCGTACACCCAATGGATGAAGAATTTTCCGGCTGACTACTTTTTTCATAAGCACATTACCGTTGTCAATCCGTTCGTCAGGCCGGAGCCCGTGGTGACAAAACGAAAGCCAGGTGTTAAGGTGGATTTCTTCCCTGAGGGCGGTCACCTGGTCGCGGGCGTGCGGAGCAAGGTGGCTTTCAAAGTTTCGAATGTAGATGAAGGCGAAGACTACATGGGCTACATTCTTGGTGAAGACAATGATACACTGCAGACTTTTTCTCCGCTGAAGTTTAATCTTGGTCATTTTTACTTTACACCAGAATCCGGCAGGTCGTATCGTTGTATTATGGTGGGCAAGACCGGAGCGGAAACCACTCACACGCTTCCTGAAGTTTCATCCGCAGGCTATGTCATGAGCGTCTCGGATTCGTCTGCAGATCAGTTAAAGGTATCCGTTTCAGCAAAGGGTATCCAATCGGGTTCTCTGGTGTATCTCTTTGTTCACAGCCGCCAAATGGTTGTGTACGCGGAAGCGAGGCCTACAGGCAATAGCAGTGCTGAATTTTTCGTAGATCGCAGGAAGCTTCCCGAAGGAATAAGCCATATCACGGTGTTTAACGACAAGCTTCAGCCCGTTTGTGAGCGCCTGTACTTTACCAGGCCGAAGCAGACGCTCCAGTTAGTGACTGCCGCGGATCAGAAATCGTACACAACCCGACGCAAAGTTTCTATCGACGTTAGAAGTATGCTGGGAGGACAACCTGTGTCCGCGGACATCTCGCTGGCCGTGTTCAAGCTGGACTCTCTCGGTAGCAATGATCAGTCGGACATTCTTTCATACCTGTTGCTGTCTTCCGACCTGAGGGGCGAAATTGAAAATCCCTCGTATTATTTATCAGATGATCCGAAGGTAGCCGAAGTACTTGATAATCTCATGCTCACGCATGGCTGGCGACGATTCAAGTGGGAGGAGGTACTTAAAGGCGACAGGAAGTATGCATTTGTGCCGGAGGTGAGAACTCACATCGTGTCGGGGAAAGTGACGCGCGCCGATGGGACGCCCGTTCAGCATGTGCTTTCGTATTTGTCGAGCCCCGCGAAGCTCGTGGGTTTGAATGGATCTAGAAGTGACCAGGATGGCAATGTTACATTTGAAGTTCAGGATTTCTGGGGGTCACGCAAACTGATTCTACAACCGATTGTAGGTACCGATAGTACACATAAATTCTCGATTAATGATCCCTTCAGCAAATCATATAGTGCCTGGAGTGTCAGCCCATTCAGCATATCGTCATCCGTAAAGAAGAATCTGCAGGAGCGAAGCTTCGCCATGCAGGTTCACGATATCCATTATCGCGAAGCGGATCGCCTCGCGGTGAAGGCGCGGGTAGATAGTTCCGCATTTTATGGAGTGGGAGATCAGGTGTACTACCTGGATAATTATACGAGATTCCCGGTGCTCGAAGAGGTTATGCGCGAATACGTTCCAGGTGTGCTGGTCAGGAAGCGCCGTGATGGTTTCCATTTTATTGTGTTGGATGCCACCAAAAGAGGAGTTCTTGATGGCGATCCGCTTATTCTGCTCGATGGTGTTCCTGTCCTGAATTTAAATACCTTCATGAAGTTTGATCCGCTCAAGATCAGAAAACTTGAAGTTGTTATGCGGAATTATATCATTGGGCCCGTTCGTGCGCCGGGCATTGTGAGTTTCACGACCTATACCGGTGATCTTGCGGGCTATGAGATCAAACCTCCGGCTGTCGTGATGGACTATCAGGGGCTTCAGGTGAACCGTGAATTCTATTCGCCATCGTATGACAATGCAAAAGCTCGCAACAACCGGATGCCGGACCAGCGCACCCTATTGCATTGGAAGCCATACGTGACCACAACTGCCGAGGGTAGACAGACAATTGAATTCTATACATCGGATATTCCTGGTCACTACCAGGTGGTACTGGAGGGCATCACTTCTTCAGGCAAGGCAGGCAGTGCATCCACAACATTTGAAGTTCGGCGCGAGGAAGTTCAGTAGCCCATCCAAGTCGGGATGTCTGCGGATATCCCGACCGATAGCTTCCTCGGGCTTGAGGTCCTGGGATAGTAAAGTCTGAAATTTATCCCCGGGGCCGACATTCTACCATCCAGTCCCATGGATATGGCGTCCCCAGCCATGAAGGTGGCGCGTCGAATTCTGTAGACCAGTCGTACTCCAGTTTTTCGAGTGCTGTGATTTCCAAGCCAGCTTCTTCAAAGAGGAACTGGATTTCTGATGCAGAGTAATGTTTAGTGGGCACGCCGTTGATGTTGATGATGCCCTGGATAATATCAGTCTTTTTTCCTGAGTAATATTTCAGCTCGTGCCGTGGTACCTGGTCTGGTGTCACACCTTCACGCTTATACCAGTCCAGGAGAACCCATGAAGCAAAGAATATGCTTTCAAGCGATGGAATAACAAAGATTGCGTTGGCATCATTTGCCAGTCCACGACGAACCGTTCGCAATATGGCGCGATTGGAATCGACATCAGGGAGAATGGCGACATTACAACAAAGTCCGAATTGAGCTTCCGGCAACGTCAGGTTCTTGCGGGTGAGATCAGCTCTCTTATAGGTGACGTTTCTATATCCGCGTTCCCTGGCAACGTTGATGCACTCACCGGAAATATCCACTGCAAGAACAGACTTGAACGAAGGCGACAGGTATTCGAATGCTTTGCCTGTGCCGCAGCCAAAATCAGTAGCGTGCGCATTCCTGTTTTTGTGTTTCGCAAAGTATGAGGCGAGAATACCTTTCTTGTCCGACTTGAAAACGTCAAAGACTTCTTCATCGTATGACGTCGAGATGTTGTCCCAATGGACTTCCTGATCCATATGTTTATGTCGATATAATTGAAAAGCTATTTAAAGTTACTAAATACTTTTCAATACATCGTTCGAAGCAGGAGTTCAGGCCTGACGAAGGCCTGCGTAGCTTTTATGATAGTTGATGAGTAGTGTAAAATCTTTCAGCACTTCTGTTCCCAGTGATGCATAGTGATGCGTGTTGGAGGTGACCACTCCCGCAGGCAGATCATGGAGTGAGAAGTTTCCGAAGGTGACTTTGCTGGCCACAAGCTTTTGTCCTGACAGGTATCCATTAACGCCGCGACCCAATACTGTTCTTGCGCGACTTCTGTTTTTGGGTTGAGGTGCAGTGAATAGCAATCCCAGCGATGAACCGGTATCGATGAGCAGATCACAAATTTCTTCCTGGTCATCATCAAACGAAATTACACACGATACAATTGGACGTGAGTCTTCGATTCGCAGCGGGATGAGGTGGAATCCTGCAGGCGGGAAAGCGAACATTGCCGGACGAAACGTTATCTGTTGTTGAGCGAAGTTAATTTCAACTTCAAACTTCATAAAGAGTTCATATCCGATTATGCCGTGAATACCGGGATAGTTTGCAAAAACATTGCGCTCAGGAACTACTACGATCGGGATTCTTTTTCCGGTTACCTTACTAAAGGTCACATGATTCTCGAGGGTGACATAACCTTTTGCGGGTTTGCCAGTACCCAATCCGCTGAAGATGATCTCACGATTATCGGGACCGATCATGTCTCTAAACCGCTTTCCGAAGAGAATGAGATTCCGGCACCCCGTGTCAAGCACGAGGTTGACAATTTCATTGTCGTTGATGCGAACAGGGAGGACGATCAGGTTATTAACGCTCTTGTATTTAAAGGTAACTTCTTTGACAGAATCCGGGAGGAAGAATCCTTCGGCGGGGGCGGCACTGGCGGTGTGGACGACTACCAGGATGGCGAGGGTAAAGAATATGTTGCGGGTTTTCATGAGGGTAGCTCTTGTAGTTTGAAGCTACCTCCCGCTCAAGTCGTTTATAAGACGCGTTTTGGCGGATATTTTTTAATTGCCTGATTGCCAGTATTTCATATAAGCGCGCTGGGTTACATGAAAGTTAGGTATACCTGTCGGTATTTATTCAACAACGCCATCCCGCGGTATGGGGTATTGCATAAAAAAAGAAGGCCGGCATTCCTGCCGGCCTCCTAAGTAAGTCTTCAATAACTTATTTCTTCTTAAGCGACGAACTTGATACCTCTGCTGCAAGTTTCACTGCTTCGTAAGCGTTCACGAGTCCGCCTGACGTGCTTAGTTGATTGAAGGGAACTTCATCTCCGGAGCCTGGTTTGTTTACCTTCAGTCCGTCGAACTTACGCGTCGACTTCTTGAGGATATCACTTACCTGTGATGCTGTCAGTTCAGGGAAGTACGACATGATAATTGCGGCTACACCTGCCGTTGCAGGGCTTGCCATACTCGTGCCCTGGAGATTCTCATAACCATTGTCCGGGACAGTGGAATATATTTGCACACCGGGAGCGAATACATCAACAGAGCGCTTGCCGTAGTTCGAGAACGAAGCTACAAAATCCTGTTCGGCACCCCATGAGGACGCGCCAACCTCCACCCATGCCGTTGCCTGGCCACTTTTCAGATATTTCCGTGTAGGAAAGTTCTCTTCCTTGTCGAGGTCGCGTCCGTCGTTGCCTGCAGCGTGAATCATCAGCACACCTTTGGATTCGGCATACTTCACTGCTTTATCTACAGCTTCCTTTTGCGGTGAGAAGGATTTTCCAAAACTCATGTTGATAATATGAGCACCGTTGTCCACGGCGTAGATGATCGCGTTGGCAACATCCTTATCGCGTTCGTCGCCGTTGGGAACGGCGCGTACTGACATGATGCGTACGTTGTCGGCAATGCCTCTGATGCCAAGGTCGTTGTTGCGGTCTGCGGCGATGATGCCGGCTACGTGGGTTCCATGTCGCGCATCCGGACCTTTAACGTCGTTGTTGCCGTAACCTTTTTCATACGGATCATCCGGGTTATCGCCGACGATCGAGCGTGAATCAAAGTCCAGGCTGTATCCATACTCAACAGCCACGCGGTAGTGGTCCACACCTTCCTGGAGTTGATCGAGATAGTATCCGAGTTCATCGACGAACTCATTCACTTCAATATCGCCTTCGATGCTTTCGAGAATTCGCGTCAGCGTTTGCTTTGCAAAGTTGATGGTGTCGTTGGTAGATTCAATGCTCGCAAGAGACGACTTCGACACAGGTGCACCCAGTTTTTTCGTAAGGATGCTGTCACAGTACTTAATGGTAAGGAACGCATTGGTGTAGATGTTCAATTGTTCTGCGTACTGGTCGTACTGTTCCTTGTTGAATTTGAAGTCGCGTTCATATTTTGTTTTGACGCGCTGCCAGTAGGCGTACTCATCGCGATTCTTCTTGTTCAGCTTCTTCTCATCGAAGTTTTCGTATTTGTCTTTCAATCGCTTGTATTCGCGCGTGACTTCATACGTATCGGCGTCGACGTTTCCGTCCTTACCACCGATAAAGTTCCATCCATGAACATCGTCGATATAACCATTCTTGTCGTCGTCGATTCCATTGCCGGGAATTTCGTCTTCGTTCACCCAGATCACACTCTTAAGGTCTTCATGTTCGATGTCTACCCCCGAGTCGATCACCGCAACAACTACCGTCCGTGAAGGCTTTTCTTTCAAAAGCGTGTTGTACGTTTTGTCAGCACTTACCCCCTGCAGCTTGTCTGTCTCCGGATCACGGAGGAACCAATCTGATGGCGTAGCAACAACGGTGTCAGCCTGTTCCTGAATCTGGAGGCTTGCCGCGATAACGGGATTGAAGAGCAGGCTGAGTGCTGAAAAGACACCGAGCCTAACTGCGTTTTTTAACATAATTTGTTGGTTTTCAATAATTGGCGCAATATAACACGATCATTTTATACTTCGCTTCCGCTTTTATATGGCAGGCGAAATTTCAAAACTTGCAAAAGCCGGGCCGATCTTACCTCTGTTACTACTGGTTGCCTTTGATGCGATAATGGTGCCCCGCCGTGCCTTTATTTGACTTGTATTAAAACCACAACCACTATGACATTAGTTTTCACATCTATGCTATTGTTCTATGGGGTATTCTTCTGGCAGGCTTACAAAATGAAGGAACAACTGGAACAGTCGCATAATCACTAATGCGGCAAAAAAGACCCTCCAACCTCCTTTCTTGTCTGAATTTCTGAAAAATGTTGCAGATAAACGCCGGAATCGATACCCGTTACGGCGTGAGCAGCACTCCCATGACGAGTACATCATCAGTTTGCTCGCCTGAGCCCTTCCAATCGTCAAAAGTGCGGTTGAGAATGCTGAACTGGTCCTGCATAGGGAGGTGATATATTTCCCGTAAAAGGTTCAAAAACCGCTTTCCCATGAACTTTTGGTTCTCCTCACCCCCGAACTGATCGCGGTAGCCGTCGGTGAATAGGTATACCATTGTGGGGCGGTCAATCGCAATGCTGTGTTTTTTGTAGCGCTGGGCTTGTTTGCTTCTGCTTCCGCCGATAGAATGGATGTCGCCCTTAATTTGATGCAGTGTTCCGTCCTGTACGTATACCAACGGACTTTTGGCACCGGAGAACTCCAGCACTTTTGCCGCGTCGCGATAGATACACAGCGAAAGGTCCATGCCGTCGTTGTTTCCGGTGACGTCCTGTTGAAGTGCGTTGCGAATATCCTGATGCAGCAACTCCAGTATGCGGTCGGTATGCACTACGCCCCGGTTCACAATGCTGTTCAGGCAGTTCATTCCAATCATCGACATAAACGCTCCCGGTACTCCATGACCGGTGCAGTCAATAGCTCCGAATACCAGGTCAGAACCATCAGCGTTTAACGGAGAAAACCAATAGAAGTCACCGCTGACCACGTCGCGAGGTTTGAACAGGATAAATGAATTCTTGAGCAGCGACTCCTGAACCTCCTTCTTCGGCAGCATTGCTTCCTGAATCCGCTTTGCGTAATTGATGCTGCTTTTGATGTTCTTGTTCTGCAGATCAATGCGTTTATTGGTCTTGACCTTTTTCCGATAGTTTACAATAAGCACGCCGATGAGAGAAGTACTCAGCAGGACCACAATAAGGATTGCCTTTCGGAAGATTGCCTCGGAATCGAGGCGTGCGTTCTGTTCCTGGATGCGCAGCAGAGCAACCTCGCGATCGCGGCTGAGCAAATCAATTTCCAGTTGATTCTTTTGATTAAGTATTTCCACTTCACGAAGCGAAGCCTCGGTAAGCTTTAGTTTTTCCGACTGTGAAGTAAGAACGCGTTCCTGTGCTGCTTTTTCCTGTAGGGCAGCCGTTGCCTGTTGGTGCAAGATACTCGCTTCCGCCCTGGCGACTGATTCCTTCTCCCTCAGCGACTCAAGAGATGCAAGGAGGGCGGTGATCTCGGAGGCTTTGCGCGCATTGCCCGACTCCCGGTAAAAGGTTTCAAGGAGCGGATAGCATATCAGTTGTTTTTCAATAGATCCTTCGCGCGCAGCAATGTTAAGTGCCTTCTCAAGTGGTTCGATAGCCCGCTTATAACGCTTAAGAGCCGCGAGACTTTTGCTTTGCTGAAGGTATCCGTCAAACGCCTGTTCATCATTTCCATCTTTGGTGGCAACTTCGGCGCTTCTCGAAAAATAGTCTGCAGCATTGTTGAAGTCAGCAGATTCGAAATAAATCTTACCCAGGAGACTGGAGGCGGAGATGAGGTTTTTCGAGCGATCTGTCTTCTTTGAATAGCTCAGGCAGTCGAGAAGGTATTTCTTCGCCTGGTCATGGTTCCCGGCTTCATGCGAAAGTGTTCCCAGTTTCAGGGTCAGATCGGAGGCTTCAGCGCTGTTTTTGCTTTTGACAGCAACCTGTAATGCGCTGTTGAGCGACTGAATATCAGAATTCTGACTCCGCGCAGATTGAATGACGAAAAGCAGGGTAAACAGCAGGACGACGCGTCCGGCGATAGGTTGAATTAAAGACATAGACACAGGCAAGTTGTTCAAGTTAGGTCGAATAAATCGGGGCATCGCAGCGAAAATATTACACAGGCAAGTTGGTGTGTATCACACCGGAAGCGATCCTGAAGTGGTGACCGAATTCTACATTACCAGGAAGAGAATTAGTTAAACTGGCGGTATCAGTTTTATGGTCCTAAATGATATCAGTCCGCCATGCGGTAGCGTAATGAAATAGCTGTTCAAACGCCGGCTCTTGTCGGGCACCAGCGGTAAAACAGGTTTGAAGTCGCCATTGCCGGATGGGTCATACGATAGCACGCAAGGGCCAGAAGGTCTTTCTATCAGATATTGGAATGAATCAACAAAACCAACTATCATGCAACACACAGTCATAGGAATTTTCGCCAATTCGGAAGACGCGCACAAAGCTGCTGAACAACTGCGTTCAGCGGGATTTTCAGCGAATGACATCGACCTTTCGTCGGCACACCGCGGCGGGTATGCCCGTTCGGGTGATAGTCGGAGCACTTCGTCAGACGCTGATTCACCTTACGGTGTGACAGATGAAAGCCGTTATAATCAGGAGAGCCGCATTGAAGACCGGGATGTGTTGAACAAGGACAGGATTGATCGCAGGAAAGGACGTGAGGATTTTGATGAAGGCGCCGGTGACAGCATTGGGCGCTTTTTCCGGAACCTGTTTGATAACAGGGAAGAGGCTGAAAAGTTTGCCTCTGCCGGGAGGTCGAACACCATTGTCTCGGTGATGACTTCCTCGAATGAGGAGGCAGTGCGGGTTGCAGATATTCTGGATACATGCGGGGCTATCGATATTGATGACCTCACTGCCGAAACGGGTACCTATACTACTGCAGCACAACGAGCGTCGCGCGATGAACGCACGCCAGACGGCGAAGGTTCTATAGTCGAAGAGGACATTCAGATGGAAAAACGCGGCGTTAATTCGCGAAGCGTGAGGGTGCGGTCAAGGATTATTGAAAAGCCTGTCGCCAATCATCTCCGGCTGCGCGAAGAGCACCTGTATATTGAAACTACCCCTGCAACACGGAACGAGCAGGAATCACATATTGAAGAAGAAGTTCGGAATGAAATGGGTGATCACGGGCAGTCTATACGCAATTCAACCGACGATGCCAACAGTGACGGGTTTGAGGCTGGTCGTCCTCACCGGGAAACATAATAACGTGTGTTGAGAGGTTAGGAGGGAAAGAGAGGCTGTCTCAAAAGGGCAGCCTTTTTTCAGTGGGGGCAAAAAAAAGAAGGAAACCGTGGCTCCCTTCTTCATGCAAGTCGTTATCTTGCTTGTGTGCAACTAAAGTCAAAGGTAGTCTTTAAGAACTACACGCCCAACCAAGTGATGATGCTTCCACCCAGTTTGGAAGAACTCATCGACAAGAACCACCCGGTTCGCATTGTAAATCAAGTAATTGATAAAATCGACATTGATCCACTTTTAAGAAAATTTAAGGGTGGCGGCACATCAAGCTATCATCCCAGGATGTTGCTGAAGGTGTTAGTGTATGGTTATGTGAATAACGTGTATTCTTCGCGCCGAATGGAATCAGCTCTGAAAGAGAACATTCACTTTATGTGGCTGGCGGGAATGAATAAGCCTGATCATAATACCATAAATCGTTTCCGAAGTGACCGGTTGAAAGGTGTTTTACAAATGGTTTTTTCTCAGGTGGTTATGTTGCTCACAGAGGCAGGACATATTAGTCTGAAAGAGATCTACACGGATGGGACCAAAATCGAGGCGCAGGCTAATCGGTATACCTTTGTATGGGGCAATGCCATCAAGACCAGTAAGGCCAGAATGGAGGAACAACTGAAAGAACTGTGGTCATATGCCGAGAATGTTGCAGCAGAAGAGTTGAAAGACCAATCTCCTCAGAGCTTTGCGCCGGTAAATGCTGAACAAGTAAAAGAGACGATCGAGAAAATTGATAAGGCATTGGAAGGCAAAAAGATATCGAAGAAGAAGCGGCAGCAGTTAAACTACGCGAAAAAGAATTGGCCAGCAAATGTCGAGAGATACGCCCAACATGAAAAGATTTTAGGAGAACGAAACAGTTACTCCAAGACCGATCCGGATGCAACTTTCATGCGCATGAAAGAGGATCACATGAAGAACGGTCAATTGAAACCGGCTTATAATGTGCAGATTTCTAGTAACAATCAATTTATTGTCAATTATAGTTTACATCAAGCCACCACTGACACAACTACCTTAAAAAGACACATTGAAGTATTTAACTATTCATATGGACTTACCCCGAAAGTGATAGTCGCGGATGCCGGCTATGGATCAGAAGAGAACTATCAGTTCTTAGAGGAAAACAAGATCGAAGGATACGTTAAGCATAATTACTTTGACCGAAACCAGCGCGAAAAGAACAAAGACTACTTCAGGACTGAGAACCTGGAGATCAACACGGACAATGGTAAAGTATTCTGCCCGATCGGTGAAGAAATGCGTTATATCGGAGAGGCTACACGCACAACAAAAACCGGATACAAGCAAAATTTGTCGAAATATCAGGCAAAAAACTGCTCAAGGTGCCCACTGCGAAGCGCCTGCCACAGCCAAAGAGGCAACAGAATAATAGAAGTGAACCTGAATCTGCGGAAACTAAAGCGAAAGGCAGAAGAAAGGCTCATCAGTGAGAAAGGTATCGCATACAGAAAACGTCGCCCTGCTGACGTCGAGCCCATATTCGGCAACATAAAACACAACAAGAACTTCAAACGATTCGCGCTGCGAGGCCTTGAAAAGGTCGCTATAGAGACCGGATTACTAGCAATAGCCCATAATTTGGCGAAAGCAGCGGCCTGATCTCGGGGTCAATATCTTTTTCTTCCAGAAAAGGTTTCAAAACAAAAAACATCGGACCGGGGGCGGTCAAAAATGAAAAAAGCCGCCTCATGACTTTTGAGACGGCCTCT
>JAEZGH010000189.1 GCA_023417065.1 Bacteroidota bacterium | reverse complement strand
AAGTACAACTACGGTGGGTGAATCTGCCGGCACGCTTTATATGCGAACGTTGTGGGGCATTTTTTATGACAAGTTCAGACAAACTAAAAGAAATAGCGAATTCACTCGGACAAAGGACAAAGAAGTCCAATGTACTTGGGACGAGTCTGATGTTTCATTTGAGTGACTACAGAGGATTTAAAGTTAAATTTTACAGTACTCCTCAGATCATTAAAGTTGACATAAAAACAAACAGTTCAATTGCTGTTTCATTTCACCAACCTGACTTCATTTGCTTAATTAATCAACCTTTGGCGTTGGAATTTCCAACTAGAGTTTTTACAAGTTCAACTGACAATAAAGAGGAAGTCATTGAATTTGTGAGTAAATTAAAGGTAACCCTCCGCTCAACTACGTCTTGCGTGGCAATAATTCAGCGATACGATTGATTGGGTAGTTAGGTATTTGATCGAGAGTTGATCGGAGCCACTCAAACGGATTGATGTTGTTGATTTTGCAGGTGCCTAGAAACGAATAGAGCATGGCGGCGCGTTGAGCGCCGTTGTGCGATCCGGCGAAGAGGTAATTCTTACGACCTACTGCTACTGGACGAATGGCGTTTTCAACCAGATTGTTGTCAATCTCCAGCATGCCGTTGGTGGTGTATAGCATGAGCTTATCCCAACGCTCCAAACAATAGTGCAACGCCTGGCCTATTGGACTTTTCGGAACAACAGCTTTGTAGTTCTCAATCATCCAGCTCTTCAATGCTGTTAATACAGGAACCGCTTTCTCCTGGCGAAGCCGTAAACGTTGTTCATGCGACAGACCTTGCTCTCGAGCTTCACGTTCAATCGCATAAGCTTTCTGCATCTCTGTAAGGACATAAGAGGCCCTTGCAAAGTCGTTGTCTTTCGCTTCATCGAATTTCCTTCGTCCATGCGCCATGCAATTCAAAAGCGTAATCTCCTTGCGCTTAAGTTGTTCATATACCGCATAGCCATCCGATTGAACACAACCAATAAACCCATCTAATAACTCTTCAGGACCTTCGCGGCCGCGACCTTCACGATAATCAAACAACACCAGTCGCTTCAAGGGAGCATGATATACCCAATGATATCCACGATGCGTGGTACCTTTTTTATTCTTGTCCAACACCTTGATCGGTGTTTCGTCTACTTGAAGATAGTTGGACGACAACACTTCTTTCTTAAGTGCTTCGTAAAGCGGATCCAGTAGTGCACACGTCGCGGCGATCCAATCGGTGAGCGTCGAACTTGGCAATTTTATTCCTTCGCGTTCGAAGCGTTGTTGTTGACGGTGGATTGGCAGATGATCGGTATACTTATCGATGATGATCTGTGCCAATAACCCTGGACCTGGTATGCCTTTATCAATCGGTCTTGCAGGTAATGATGCAATCACTACACCTTCACCGTTTCGACGAGCATATTTAGGACGTACATATTGTCGAACAAATAACTTTCCCGGAACACGTTCCAGTTCTTCAGTTACTTCTTCACCAATCTTCTCCATGCCTGTCACATCTTCCGATGGTTCAATCACGACACGTTCTCGTGGCAGATCAGCAGGAAGCTTCATGCGCCCAGTATTAATCTTCTCAGTACTGGTGGCGGGTTGTATGCGTGTGTATTCGATTTTCTGAACCGGTGCAGGAGCAACCTGCTTTTGCTCGGCGTTCAATCCGAGACTCAGTTGTTCTTCCGGCGTGTTGGGAATGAAACGTTCGTGACGTGAACCAAACACTAAACGCTTCAACTGATCGAGTTCGTGACGAAGATTAACGTGCTCTAGATACAGCGCTTCATACTTCTCTTTGTAGTCAATCGTTTCCGTCACGAAACAAAGATAAACAGTATCAACTGTTCACAAAGAAATTGTGCTGAGATGTTTCAAAATTATTTCTATTGATATCGAAACGCTTTCTTCTGCGAACACTCCTCAATGATACACCTTGAAGGATGAGCATCAGATCATCCGCTCGAAGTTCCGTTGAATTATGCGACGGCAACTCGTATGATCCTCGCTCCAAGCGTTTATAGTAGATCGAATATCCGTCGCGCTCCCACAGTAACATTTTTACTTGAGTTCTCCGCCGGTTGAAAAAGATAAAAACATCACCGCTTAACGGATCTTTTCCCAGCGAATCACGAACGATTCCACTTAAGCTGTCGAAGCCTTTACGCATGTCGGTTTGCTCACGATAGAGAAAGTAACGACACGACGGTGATAGCGAAAGCATTACTAAAGAAGGCTACGAACAAGCGCCCCATCTACGGGTTGATGAAAGATCAACTTACGGCCATCAGGAAAAATCAATTCCACGGATCCGTTCGATACTGGTGACTTTAACTTAATCTGGGTGAATCCAGAAATTGATTCGCCCGGTGAGTTGAGCTGTTTGTATCTACGTAGCCAATACTGGAACTGGTTGTAATCAAGATCCTTCTCCTTGCAAAAGTCCTGTTGAGATTGTTCACCCTTCTTCCAAATCTCGATCAATGAAAACATCAACTGCTGTTTTGTTATGTCTGCCGCCATAGCTATCTTAATTTTTGAACAAAGCTATGGTGCTGAAAAAGAGAGCGAAAGATGCAGTTCACCGGACGCTTACAGCGCTCTGGCTGGGTCATGATTGCAATTTTGAAAGATTCCCGTTAAGTATTCATCGATGCTTTTCTATTGAATAGAAAATGAGTGATCAACAGAATGATGCTTATTGGAATTAGAAAAAATGCTAGCGAGTAAAATTGCCAATTGGACTTTATGTAGTCCTCCATTTCCAAAAAATACAAGAGGAACAAATAACCATACTGATACGGCAACGACTTAACAACTGAACGTACCAGGTGCCATTTAAATCGGTCACTTTTTTTTGTAAAAACGTAACTAAGCAACGCGATTACTAAAGGGATAACAATTACAATTATATAAAACACTTGACTTCGATTTAAGGATTAATAACATGTTGTTCTCTCGACTTTTCTTGTCCACCTGTTGCGTTGACAAAATTAGTCATTACTTCCTGCCATGACTTTTGTTGTTCCGACCTTGAATAGTCTTCAACTTGCTTGGCTCCCCATTGATCAACCTCAGAGCTACTATTTATTGAAAAATTTAGATTTCCGTTTTCATCAGTTGATATCGTAAAGGTTATCTGACCTTTCTCTATGTGACCCTCCATCGTAACAAATGATGCTGACACGGAATTTTCGGTATCCGTTATATTCTCGACTTTTACATAGCCGTTATTCATAGGTCCAGTGATATCGATTTTGATAAAACTTCCCTCCTTAAATTCAGAAGCATTTCCTTTTCCGTCAACGGGAGCATGAAACTCGGCCTTACTATTCGTCAATAATTTTTGTGGTGCCTCTAGGAAAGAACTTTTCATATCACTAAACGATTTCTTTGAGTCTGTGACAGTAACACCATAACGTTGTTGCTGAGCATTTTCACTAGGACGCTTCTCCTTTAACTCTCCTGGGCTTTTAAACTTCGACATGAAATTTTCGGCCTCTAATCCCTCTAGTTCAACATGGCTTGTAACCTTGTTTTCGCTAAATGCATACGGTGAATTATACAAATATTTTTCAGCAAGTGGATCTACGTTAAAGAATCTTCCAATATCGGGCATGTGATTTCTCCATTTGAACGAAACCCAATTTAAATTCAGATCA
Source organism: Bacteroidota bacterium (assembly GCA_023417065.1). Taxonomy (GTDB): domain Bacteria; phylum Bacteroidota; class Bacteroidia; order Cytophagales; family Cyclobacteriaceae; genus Ohtaekwangia. The sequence goes on along the minus strand of JAEZGH010000189.1, from coordinate 161 downwards.
TCAATGTGTTCTTGTCCCTGGAATTTAATCTTATTTTCTAAACTGTTTTCTCTTTTGTATGAGTTGAATGTTAGTCCGAACGGATAGTAATTAGCGCCCCCTTTCTCTTGATCGGATTTTTTCCATACTCCCAAAAAAGAGTGTTCTTCCCGATTTTGATA
>JAEZGH010000095.1 GCA_023417065.1 Bacteroidota bacterium | reverse complement strand
TAAGCGGGATGCTCTGAACCAGCTGAACAGCAGTCAACTTGACGCTTTCGAGCTAGTCCCTCTGTAGGCACTCAAAAACCAAAACACATAACAAAAAAGGCCCTCTATCGAGGCCTTTTAGTGGGAGTTGAGGGATTCGAACCCCCGACCCTCCCGACTAAGCGGGATGCTCTCAACCAGCTGGAGCAGCAGTCAATTTGACTTTTTCAAGCTAGTCCCTCAATAGGCACTCATAACAAAAAAAGGCCTCATAAGAGGCCTTTTGGTGGGAGTTGAGGGATTCGAACCCCCGACCCTCCCGCCTGAGCGGGATGCTCTGAACCAGCTGGAGCAGCAGTCAACTTGACTACCTTCCAACAAGCTCTTCTATCCGCTTCCGGCTTTTCCAGGATTTTACTTCTCGTTCGCGCTGATATGCTAAACTTTTCGAAGGATATTCTTCCAGGTACACAACCCGCCAGTCTCCGGTTTTTCCCGTAAAGCCCGAATGATTTGAGTTATGTTTCCTGACACGTTCCTCGATCGGTTCGGTCGTATGGCCAACATAATAGCGCTTGCGCGTAGGAGAGTAGAGAATGTAAAACAACGGCATAAATCGAAAAATTATTGCTAACGAAGGTGCACCTTACGAGACCCAAAAGTTGGAGCTGAGGGATTCGAACCCCCGACCCTCCCGCCTGAGCGGGATGCTCTGAACCAGCTGGAGCAGCAGTCAACTTGACTCTTTCGAGCTAGTCCCTCTGTAGGCACTCAATAACGAAAACTCCTAACAAAAACTTATAACAAAAAAGGCCTCTATCGAGGCCTTTTGGTGGGAGTTGAGGGATTCGAACCCCCGACCCTCCCGCCTAAGCGGGATGCTCTGAACCAGCTGGATCGGCAGCCAATTTGACTCCTTCGAGCTAGTCCCTCTATAGGCACTCAATAACAAAAACTCCTAACAAAAACTTATAACAAAAAAGGCCTCTATCGAGGCCTTTTGGTGGGAGTTGAGGGATTCGAACCCCCGACCCTCTGCTTGTAAGGCAGATGCTCTGAACCAGCTGAGCTAAACTCCCTTTTGAAAGGACTGCAAAGGTAAAAGAGAATTTATTCTGTGCAAAAAAATCTTGCGGTCCGCCAAAAAAAAGATCAACAACCCCCTTACCCGCAAACACACAACCCACAGATGGCCCGCCATCTCAGCGAAAGCCGCTCCCCAACGGCCGCTGGTATCGGTTTTTTCCCTTCCCACCTGAATCAACCCGGCCTGGAAGCCTCTTTTACAGCCTGATTTTGTAACTTTAACTCTGGTTTTAAAAAAAAAATGTTGTGGAATGGCGGAACATGTATCAAAACGACTAATCATTATTTCCAATCGCCTGCCCTTTCAGTTGTTGGAAAAAGGCGGCAAAATCTCCCTTAAACAAAGCGATGGCGGCCTGGTAACCGCGCTCAAAAGCTACTTCGAAACCACATCCGACGACGAGGAATTTTCAGAAAAAATTTGGTTGGGCTCTGCAGATTTCCCCCAAAAACGATGGGACCGGTTCAAACCCTCCGGCAAAGAAAACTTCCGGATTGAACCCATCTTCATCGAACCCAAAGTTTACAATAAGTTCTATAACGGCTTCTGCAACGCCACCCTCTGGCCCCTGTTTCATTACTTCCCGTCATACGTGGTTTACGACAGGGAATCCTTTGAAATGTATGAAACTGTAAACCAGCAATTCGCCGATCAGGTGGTAAAAATCTATCAGCCCGGCGATACCATTTGGGTGCACGACTATCAATTGTTCCTGCTCCCGCAAATGATCCGCGACAGAATCCCCAATGCCACCATCGGATTCTTCCTCCACATACCGTTTCCTTCATTCGAAATCTTCCGGCTCCTCCATCGCCCGTGGAAAGAAAAAATCATCCGCGGACTTATGGGTGCAGACCTCATCGGATTCCATACGTCGGAATACGTACAACACTTCCTCAAATCAGTGCGCATGGTGCTGGGACTCGACCATCACTACCGCGTGATTGGTCATGAAGGACGCCTCGTCAAAGCCGAATTGTTTCCCCTCGGTATCGAGTACAACCTCTTCCACGATACATCCAAACTGCCGGAAGTGGTTGCCGAGAAGAATAAGATCGTTGAAAACTTCAAAGGCAAAAAGATTATTTTCTCTGTCGACAGACTGGATTACACTAAAGGCGTGACACACCGCCTGGATGGCTTTGAACAGTTTCTGAAAAACCATCCCGAGTGGCTCGAAAAAGTTGTGTTTATCCTTGTGGTCGTCCCTTCGCGTCAGATCATTTCCAAGTACAATGAGCGCCGCAAGCTCATCGAAGAACACGTCGGCGGAATCAACGGCAGGTTCTCCACACTTTCGTGGCAGCCCATCATCTATCGCTACAGCCATGTTCCTTTCAACGAGCTGTGCGCCTTGTATCTTGCCGCAGACGTAGGCCTGCTTACGCCCTTGCGCGACGGCATGAACCTCGTTGCGAAAGAATACGTCGCGTGTTGCTCAGAAGGCAAAGGCGTTCTCGTGTTGAGCGAACTTGCCGGAGCAGCGTCCGAACTCGGCGAGGCCGTACTCGTGAACCCACTCGACAAATTCGAGGTAGCTGCAGGCATAGAGCAGGCGTTGGCTATGCCGGAAGAAGAACAAAAGGCAAAACTTGCCCTGATGCAAAATCGCCTTCAGACGTATGATGTAGCGAACTGGGTGCACGACTTCTTCCAGAATCTGAATGAAGTCCAGCTGCAGCAACAGCAGGAAAACAATAAGTTTCTCACCCGTGAATCGAAAGACGAGATTATCGCGCAGTTTATAAACGCCGAAAGTCGCCTTCTTCTTTTGGATTATGACGGAACACTGGTAGGATTTGCAAAACATCCCAAACAGGCTGTCCCGGGGGAAGCGCTCCTGAATCTCATTTCTCACTTAAGCTCGGATCCCAAGACTGCCCTTACCATCATCAGCGGCCGCGATGCAGCAACACTTGATGAATGGTTTGGCCACCTTCCCATCACGCTTATCGCTGAACACGGTGCCGCCATGCGACGGAAGGACGACACCTGGGAACTTCGAAGGGAATTTGACCAGCAATGGAAGCCTGTCATCAAGACGACCATGGACCTCTTCTCAAAAAGGTGCCCCGGCTCGTTCGTGGAGGAAAAAAATCATACGTTGGCGTGGCACTACCGGAACGTCGAGCCTGATGCCGGTTTCACGCGTTCGAGAGAACTTCTCGATAACCTGTACCACCTGATCAGAAACGCCCAGCTTCAGGTGATCGATGGCAACAAAGTAATCGAGGTACGCGTGGCCGGAATCGATAAGGGCGCCGCAGCACTGCGTTTACTGGAGGAATCTTCCTATGACTTCATTCTTGCCATGGGTGACGACAAAACCGATGAAGATATGTTCCGGGCGCTGAGCGATGTTGGCGTAACTATCAAAGTTGGCCGCGGCCAAAGCGTAGCGAAACATTCCCTGAAGACGCAACAAGAGGTTATTACCTTTCTTGAGGATGTTGTCACCAAAACGTTTCAGATGGAAGCAAGTAAACGGTAAATTGGCTGCAGGAACTTTTATGCCGCAGAGAACCGTCAGCCATGACAAAACAACAGCTCCGGAAAGAATATCTTGAAAAAAGGAAAAGTCTGACCACCTCCCAGGTTGAGTCGCTGAGCAGTCACATTTGTGAGAGATTCCTCAGCGATATCAACCTCTCCGGGGTAGACGTAATTCACACGTTCCTCCCCATTGCAAAGAACAACGAACCAAATACATGGCTGATCATTCAATCCGTTCAGCGATCCGGATCGCCAATCCGGTTTTCAGTACCAAGGGTTACCGGACATGACGGAACGATGGATCACTTCTATCTTGAAGGTGATACGAGCCTGGAACAAAATAGCTGGGGGATCAGTGAACCAAAGACAGGTCAGCCAACATCCATTGCCGACATTGACATCGTCCTCGTTCCACTGCTGGCCTTTGATCTCACCGGACAACGAACTGGCTATGGGAAAGGATACTACGACAGATTTCTCAACCAGTGCCGCGTTGAAACAAAACGCATAGGGATATCATTCTTTCCCCCGGTAGACCGCATTGACGACGCCAACGAATTCGATGCACCGCTGCATTACTGCATTACGCCCGGGAAGACCTTTATGTTCTAGACGGCAGGCTCCTGCTGACTCAGGCAGTGGAATGAACCCAAACCCCAGATAATATCCCAGGAATCAAGCCCGACCACTTTCCTGGTAGGAAAACACGATTGAAGAATTTCGAGTGCACGTTCGTCATTCTTGTCGCGAAACGTCGGCACGACAACGTAGTCGTTAGCGATATAGAAATTCGCATACGACGCGGGCAAACGCATGTCTTCGTAAACAACCGCAGAGGGCATGGGAAGCTCTACGATGTTCAGTTGCTTTCCATTCTCAAGGCGCATTTTCTTCAACGTACTCAGGTTCTCCTGAAGCGGTTGATAATTTTCATCCTCACGGCTCTCCTCAATAACGGTTACCACGGTGTCCTCATTGACAAAGCGTGTGATATCGTCGATGTGTCCATCCGTGTCGTCTCCAACGATGCCGTCACCCAGCCACAATATGTTTGTCACACCGTAATAGTCGCTGAGGTATTTTTCTATCTGCCCCTGATTGAGATGTGGATTTCGGTTTTCATTCAACAGGCACGAGGTGGTTGTCAGTAACGTGCCCTTACCATTGAACTCGACAGAACCACCTTCCATAACGATCCCCGGATACACAACGGGTATGTTGTAGTACTCTGCAATGCGCGTAGGGATATCGTCATCGAGATCGAAGGGCGGATATTTTCCACCCCATGCATTGTAGCCCCAGTCGACGATTATCTTCCTGATCTCTGCGCTGGGGTTAACAAGAAATGCAGGACCGTGATCGCGGCACCACGCGTCATTCGTTGGGTGAACAAAGAACTTCACACGCTGTAAGTCTGCCCCTGCTTCCTGAACATACCGAAGCGCCTTTTGCTTCATGGCTTCATCGCAGACGTTTATATTCACCTGCTGACCTTCGGCCACCAGTTTTACGAAGCGTGCATAAATGGGATAGATGCTTTCAATTTTTCCCGGCCACGAAGCTTCCTTATGTGGCCAGCTCAGCCACATGGCAGTTTGTGCGGCAAACTCTGCCGGAAAATAGTAGCCTAATTCGCGCGGCGTTTTGCCTTCAGGCAGCATACGCGAAATGATCTTTTCTGGGCTCGTGCTCATCTTGGCGTACCGGAATTATCCTTCGTCGATGTATCGTTTTGTGATAGGTTGATAAGAGTCAATTCTCCGGTCGCGCAGGAATGGCCAGTGCGTCCGGTAGCGATCCGTCTTCTTCAGATCGATCGTTTCCACATGAACCTCTTCCTGATCGTGGGAACCCTGGTAGAGAACTCTTCCAAAGGGGTTGGCGATAAACGATCCGCCCCAGAACTTCATCGCGCCGTTTTGTTCCAGGCCAACGCGGTTTACGCTCACTACGTGCACGCCATTCGCAACGGCATGGCTACGTTGAATGGTTTGCCACGCGTTGAATTGTTCATCGTTTGTCTCTTCGTCTTGCGACGTAGCCCAACCGATAGCCGTTGGATAGAAAAGAATCTCAGCGCCCATCAGCGTCGTAATCCTTGCACCTTCAGGATACCACTGATCCCAGCAGATCAACACGCCAATGGTTGCGAACTTCGTTTTGAAAACCTTGTAACCCAGATCGCCAGGCGTGAAGTAAAATTTCTCGTAATATGCCGGATCATCCGGAATGTGCATCTTACGATACTTGCCGAGGTAAGCTCCATCGGCGTCAAGAACTGCGGTAGTGTTATGGTAAAGTCCTTCCGTTCTTTTTTCGAATAGCGATGCAATGATCACGACGCCAAGTTCGGCGGCCAGTTTCGAAAGAACATCCGTCGACGGACCGGGGATTGGTTCAGCCAGTTTGAAATTGTCGTAATCCTCCACGTCGCAGAAATACAGTGAGCGAAACAGCTCCTGCAAACAGATGATTTGAGCGCCTTTGGCGGCAGCTTCCCTGATTTTGGCCACGGCCTTCTGGAGGTTCTCTTCGGGGTTGGCGGAACACGTCATCTGAACGGTTCCGATCTTTACATTCTTTCCTGACACTTCGTAGTTCGTTAAGAGGGCAAAATTAATGATTATGTTGATTTTCCCACGTAACACCGGAAACTCAGGATGCGTTCACCCGGCCCAAATGAAAAAAGCCCTTCCGGGGACGGAAAGGCTTTTCAGAGGTCTCTTTTAGCAATTTTTATGCGCGTTCTTCGATGTGAACGAAGGATTCATCCTTCGCCTCCAGTTCAGAAGAGCCCATCAGCCAGGTGTCGACCGCACGTGCAGCTTCCCGGCCTTCGGAAATCGCCCAGACGACAAGTGATTGCCCTCTGCGAACGTCACCAGCAGCGAAAACACCTTCCTGGCTGGTCATGTAATTCGATGATTTGATGTTTCCTCTTTCGTCGAGCTCCAGCTTGAGCTCTTCGACGAGGCCGCCTTTTTCGGCGCCCACAAAACCTATAGCGAGGAGCGCAAGCTCACAAGGCAGAACGCGCTCAGTGCCGGCAATTTCTTCAAAGCCCATTTTGCCCTGAGCATTCACGCCCCACTTGATGTCTACCACCTTCATTCCGGTTAGGCGGCCATTGCTATCCCCGAGGAACTCCTTCGTCAGGATTGCCCAATGCCGCTCTCCACCCTCCTCATGTGAAGACGATGTCATCAATACCATAGGCCAGAGGGGCCAGGGGTTGGCAGCTTCATTTCTTTTCAGCGGGGGCTTCGCCAATAATTCGATTTGTGTAACGGATTTTGCTCCGTGTCTCACTGACGTTCCCACACAATCTGAACCAGTATCTCCACCACCGATAACGAGTACATTCTTATTAGTAGCAAGAATTTCGCCGCTGAAGATTCTGTCGCCGGCGACGCGCTTGTTCTGCTGAGTAAGGAACTCCATCGCGAAGTGTACGCCTTTCAGTTGACGTCCAGGGATAGGGAGATCACGCGGTGCTGACGCTCCGGCGCATACCACGATAGCATCGAACTCCGAGCGAAGGTGTGCTGCGCTGATGTTCACACCAACGTGCGCATTGGTACGGAAGATGATACCTTCCTGCTCCATGATGCGAACCCTTCTTTCAATTACATACTTCTCAAGTTTGAAATCGGGAATACCGTAACGAAGAAGTCCGCCAACCCTGTCGCTCCGCTCAAATACTGTCACCCAGTGCCCGGCCTTATTCAGCTGAGCTGCTGCTGCAAGCCCGGAAGGGCCTGAGCCTATAACTGCCACTCTTTTGCCTGTGCGGGTTTTAGGAGGATTGGCTTTGATGTAACCTCTTTCGAAAGCCTGCTCTGCAATAGTCTTCTCGATATATTCAATAGTCACGGGACTATTGTTGATACTGAGCACACAGCTTGCTTCACAAGGAGCAGGACATATTCTGCCGGTGAATTCCGGGAAGTTGTTCGTGCTGCTGAGAATCTTTATGGCTTCCTCCCACTTGCCGCTGTATACCGCATCGTTGAACTCAGGGATGATATTTCCCAGAGGGCAACCGTTGTGGCAAAAGGGCACACCACAGTCCATACAACGGGCTGCCTGCTGCTTTACTTTCTCCTTTTCCAGTGGTTGGTAGATTTCCTTATAATCTTTTATACGTTCCTTGGGATCGCGCGATTTGGGCATCTCGCGATTGAATTTCATGAAACCGTCTATTTGTCCCATCTTATCTGGTCGTGTTGTAGTTGTTCTGGTCTATTTAATTTTGGCTTTGGGGGCGTCCATTACCTCAGCCGTAGGCTTGGTAGTTTTCTTCTGCTTGAGCAGTACGGCTTTGTAATCCTGAGGCATCACTTTGACAAAGTGTTCCGACGCCTCTTCCCAGTTTTCGAGGATCCACTCCGCCGGATCACTTCCTGTGTATTTGAAGTGACGCTGTATCATTGCTTTCACTTCTTCCTTGTCTTCCGGCTCCATGGTTTCAAGTTCAACCATTTCGCGGTTGCAAAGTTTTTCGAGGTCGTGTTCCGGGTCGAACACATAGGCAATACCACCACTCATACCCGCCGCAAAGTTTTTACCTGTTTTACCGAGGATCACTACGCGACCACCCGTCATGTATTCACATGCATGGTCGCCCACGCCTTCAACGACAGCTCTTACGCCTGAATTCCGAACGCAGAAACGTTCACCGGCCTGACCACGGATATATGCCTCGCCTGACGTCGCGCCGTAGAAGGCCACGTTGCCGACGATAATGTTATCCTCAGGTTTGAACGTTGCCTCCTTGTCGGGATAAATAATCAGCTTTCCGCCAGACAAGCCTTTCCCGAAGTAGTCATTGGCTTCGCCTTCAAGTTCGAACGTCACGCCGGGCGCAACGAAGGCCGCGAAACTCTGACCTGCGGAGCCTTTGAAGTGGAAGTGGACGGTGTCTTCCGGAAGACCCTTGCCCTTGTACTTTTTGGAAATTTCGTTAGACAACAGTGCGCCAACAGAGCGATCAGTATTCTTGATCAGGAACTTCTCATGGACAGGCTCACATTCATCAAGCGCAGGACGTGCCGCCTCAACAAGTTTCCAGTCGAGAACGCGTTCCAGCTCGAAGTCTTGTTCGATCTGTTTGTAAAGTCCAACATACTCGCTTCCGGGCTCCACGTGAAGGATCGGAGACAAATCGAGTTTCTTTATCTTCCAGTTGTCGATATCTTTTCTGACACGCAACATATCGCTGCGGCCGATCATCTCATTCACCGTGCGGAATCCAAGCTCCGCCATGTTTTCACGTAAGTCTTCTGCAAGGAATTTGAAGAAGTTAACTACGTGATCCGGATTTCCTGTAAAGAGCTTGCGGAGTTCTTTATCTTGAGTGGCAATTCCGACAGGACATGTGTTGAGGTGGCACTTGCGCATCATAATACAGCCTTCTACCACCAGCGCAGCCGTTGCGACACCCCACTCCTCTGCACCAAGCATCGCCGCAATAGCGATGTCCCTGCCAGTTCGGATTTGTCCATCGGTTTGAAGCGTCACGCGACTTCTCAGGTTGTTCCTGACAAGTGTTTGATGCGCTTCCGCAAGCCCCAGTTCCCAGGGCAAACCTGCGTGACGAACAGAGCTCAGCGGCGACGCTCCTGTTCCTCCGTCAGCGCCGGAAATAAGGATAGCATCTGCTTTCGCTTTAGCCACACCCGCTGCAACGGTACCTACACCCGCCTGCGAAACGAGTTTTACATTTATACGTGCCTGGCGGTTTGCATTCTTCAAATCGAAGATGAGCTGAGCCAGATCCTCTATTGAATAGATGTCGTGGTGAGGCGGCGGTGAGATCAATCCAACGCCAGGAGTTGAATGGCGTACACGGCCGATCCATTCATCCACCTTATGACCAGGTAACTGACCTCCTTCGCCGGGCTTGGCACCCTGCGCCATTTTGATCTGGATTTCATCAGCATTTGCCAGGTAGTAGCTCGTAACACCGAACCGTCCCGACGCAACCTGCTTAATCGCAGAACGCTCCCAGTCGCCGTTCTCTTTTCTTTCGAAGCGGATTTCATCTTCGCCACCTTCCCCGCTGTTGCTCTTACCACCAATACGGTTCATGGCAATTGCGAGCGTAGTGTGCGCTTCGTGTGAGATGGATCCAAACGACATCGCACCCGTACAGAATCGCTTCAGGATTTCTTCTACCGGTTCGACTTCGCTCAGCGGAATTGGATTGCGTTTTTTGTATTCGAACAAACCGCGGATCGAAAGTTGATCCTTTGATTGATCGTTGATCTTCTGCGCGTACTTCTTATAGGCCTCGAAGTTGTTTGTCCGGGTAGAGTATTGAAGAAGGTGAATAACTTCAGGACTGAACAAGTGCTTCTCACCGCGTCTTTTCCATTTGTAGACACCGCCCACCTGAAGATCTTTCGACTCATTCCTGAATGCAAGATGGTGGCGAATCAATACTTCTTTGGCAAGGTCATCAAAGGAAAGACCTTCGATGCGACTTATCGTTCCCTTGAAACATTTTTCAATGACGTCACTTCCAAGACCAAGGGCTTCAAAGATTTGCGCAGACTGATAAGACTGCAGTGTACTGATGCCCATCTTGGACATGACTTTGAGCAGTCCGCTACCTACGGCTTTCTGGTAGTTAGCATAAGCCTCTTCATCGGTAAGCGGTTTGGCAAACATGCCTTGCTTATTCATGAAGTGAATTGTCTCAAGCGCCATGTAGGGATTGATGGCACTAGCGCCGTATCCGATAATTGTCGCGAAGTGATGTACTTCCCAAACGTCACCGGCCTCAACGACAAGCCCTGCGTTTGTCCTGATGCGCTTTTCAACAAGCGAATGATGGATTGTTCCCACCGACAACAAAGAAGGAATCGGTGCGTAGTCTTCGCTAATGCGGCGATCTGATAGGATCAGAATTCGCTTGCCTGCGCGTACTGCCTTCTCTGCTTCACAACAGATACGGTTCAGACTTTCTTCAAGTCTGCCGGGCTGTCCATCAGCTTTGAACACACATTGAATTACAGCGTATTCAAATCCCTGGTCCTGCAGGTGCTTAAGCTTTTCAAGATCAGAGTTCAGCAGAACAGGTTGTGAAATATGTATCTGGCGCGTGTGTTCAGGTGTTTCTTCCAGCACGTTCAGGCTTTGACCAACACGTGTAAACAACGACATCACCAGACGCTCGCGTATGGGGTCAATAGGCGGGTTACTTACCTGAGCAAAGTGTTGCTTGAAGTAATTCGAAATATGTCTGCTCTCCTTTGAAAGAACTGCCAGTGGCGTATCATCGCCCATGGATCCGACAGCTTCATAGCCCTTCTCCGCCATCGGCAGAATCAGGGTCTTGACATCTTCGGATGTATACCCATAGGCATTCTGACGCTGCACAAGAGTGCGTTCGTCAAAGTTATCGTCAAACCATTCGGGTTCGGGTTCAAGGCGAAGCTTCAGACGGTTCTGGATAATCCAGTTGTAATACGACTTACCTTCGTATACCGCGCGTTTCACTTTGTCGTCGTCGAGAACTTTTCCTTGTTCAAGGTCAACCATCAGCATTTTGCCAGGTGTTACGCGACCTTTTTCAAGAACGTCCTTAGGATCTACCGGAAGTGCACCTGCTTCAGATGCTGCAACAACACGACCAGAGCGGGTGATACAATATCTCAGTGGACGAAGTCCGTTTCGATCTAGCGTTGCTCCGATTCTTGAGCCATCGGTAAACACGAGAGCGGCCGGACCATCCCAGGGTTCCATCATAGAAGCATGGTATTTGTAGAATGCCTTGCGATGGGGATCCATAAGTTTATTATCCTGCCATGCTTCAGGAACCAGCATCATCAATACATGAGGGAGCGGACGTCCTGACAACACGAGCATTTCAACCAGCGCATCAAGGTTTGCTGAATCGGAAGACTGCGGATTGGTTATCGGCAGAAGCATCTTCAGTTCCTCGTCGGTGAACATTGTTGACTTGAACAATGACTCCTTCGACTTCATCTTGTTGACATTACCGCGGATGGTGTTGATCTCACCGTTGTGGGCAATGTAGCGGAAGGGCTGAGCGAGCTTCCAGTTAGGGAAAGTATTGGTTGAAAAGCGCGAGTGCACGAGAGCCAGCGCTGTGCGGATCCTTGGATCCTGCAGATCGAAGAAATATTTCCGAAGCTGCTCTGTTCTGAGCTGACCTTTATAAACAATTGTCCGCGCAGAGAAGCTGGCGATATAAAACTCCTTATTGGAACCTTTATCCTTGCCAGCGATGATATGCTGTGTATAATTCCGGAGGATGAATAGTTTGCGTTCAAGAGCATCACCCGTCCAGGATTCGTCTTTCGGCTTTACAAAAACCTGTTCGATTACTGGCTCAACTTCTGCCGCGCCAGGTCCAGGCACGCTGTGATCTACAGGTACTCCACGGAAACCGAGGAGCTCAAAACCCAGGTCTTTAATATTTTTACGGAGAGCTTCCCGGCAGGCATTCATGACTTTCTTGTCACGGGGGAAGAATACCATCCCTACGCCGTAGCGCCCATACGGTGGGAGTTCAAATCCTAATCTCAGGCTTTCCTCAACAAAGAATTCATGAGGCAATTGGAAAAGTATCCCGGCCCCATCACCTGTTTTGGGAGAGCTTCCTTTTCCGCCGCGATGCTCCATGTTTTCAAGCATCGAAAGAGCATCCCTTAACGATTGATTGGTTTTTGTACCGTTCACATTAGCCACAAAGCCGATTCCGCACGAGTCGTGTTCCAGCTCAGGGGTGTACAAACCACTTCTGGTTTCTTCTTTCATCAATGTAGATTTTTTTAACTGGTTGTAGTTGTAGTAGTATCCCGTTTTTGGGCGAAACGAGTTTTTGAAATTACGGAATAAACAGAACTTAATTTGGAGTCTGGCAGTATTAGGCAGAATATTTGGAATCTTTTCAGAAATGATTCCAAATACTTAGAAATGTTAAAAACGAACACGATTGCACCGTACCTGATTTTGAAATTTTTAAATTTAACCGAAAACGATTGAAATAATTGCAAAAAAGGCTACTCTCCAGACAATTAGCTGCTAAAGGGAGTCGGGGCTTTTGGGAAAATCCGTAATTGCGCGAATCATTTCCTTTTTCCCGGGAGGCCCGGGCGGGGTCTCCACAACCAGGCCCAATCCCCGAAGATCGCGCTTTACCTGCCCTCGCGCACAATAGGTCACGAAAACACCAGATGGCCGCAACGCCGCCACTACCTTTTGAAGCACCGGCAATTCCCACATCTCCGGCTGCCTTGAAGGCGCAAATGCATCGAAAAAAACGAGGTCATAGCCCGCTGCGTCGATTTCCAGATCCTGAAGCCGCTCTTTGTCCTTTTTGATTGTAAACCGCTCAGTCATCGCGTGTCGAGTGCCCCATGGGGCTTCGTGAAGCCGGGTCAACCACTCCCTCCCCATTATCTTTTCGCCGTAATTCAGCTGACTGTAAACCGTCGACTCCAGGGGATAGGCTTCAAGGGTATGATAATAAATCTCCCGTTCTGTATTCTGACTGAATTCGAGCGCGAGCAAGGCGTTCAAGCCAGTGCCAAACCCAATTTCAAGTATCGAGACGGAGCCTGCGTTTCGCTCAGTCCAATAGGCGAGTCCTTCCTGAATAAAGACGTGTCTCGATTCACGTACCGCCCCGTGAACGGAGTGGTATGTCTCATTAAGCTGTGGATTCAGGAGGGAATGAGAACCATCTCCTGTAACGATGAGCTCGGGTGATTTCATTCTTTAACGATCAGTGCGACTGCCCAGGCATTCACGCCTTCAGTCCGGCCAACGAAGCCAAGCTTTTCCGACGTCGTTGCCTTGATCGACACGTCGCCCTCCTCAATGCCCATCAGTGGCGCCAGTACACTTTTCATCGTGGCAATGTGCGGGTTAACTTTGGGTTGTTCGAGACAAATCGTGCAATCAACATTGTTGATTTTCCATCCTTCTTTGGAAAGCATCGATGTCACTTCCTTCAGGAAGAACTTGCTGTCCATGCCTTTCCATCGGTTGTCGTTATTGGCAAAATGGAATCCAATATCGCGCATGTCTGCCGCGCCGAGCAGTGCATCACAAATGGCGTGGATCAGCACATCGGCATCCGAATGCCCGACAGCACCTTTGGGCGCGGGAAGATTAATTCCTCCGAGCCAGAATGCACGACCTTCTTCAAGCTGGTGCACGTCATACCCCATTCCTACCCTTATTTTTTTCATAATCTTATTTCGCCGCTCTGTAATACAATGTACTGGAATTCGATTCTTTCAATATCTCACTGGCTACACGTCGGACGTCACCTACAGAAACACGTTCGATAAGATCAAGTTCCTGATTAACCAGGTGAGCATCTCCGGAAAGCTTGGCAAAGGCCAGGTTCATTGCCCGGTTCATCACCTCTATTTCACCGAATTCAATTGTGGCTCCAGCCTGATTCTTAACTTTCCTCAACTCTTCATCCGTCGGGCCTTTGTCAATCATTTCGTTGAGGATCGCCTGCACCTCTGCATCTGCCTCTGACAACGACACTCCGGGCTTTACCCTGCCGCTGACAACCAGTAGCCCCGGATCTATTGAGCCCATCACGAAGGACGAGATCGAAGTGAATATCTCTTTCTCCTTCACCAGCTTCTGATAAAGTCGGCTCGATTGTCCCCGGCTGAGAATATCGCTGAGAAGGTCACAGGCATAATAGTCGTCGTGAAATCTGCCCGGCATATGCCATGCCTTATAAAAGGCGTCGGCAGGCACCGCCGCACTTACCTCTGAGATTCGCTTTTCGGTTTGCGGCCCTTCCCTGCGAAGCTGGCGCTCCCTCCGCTTACCTGCCGGAATCGGCGCGAACCATTTCTCACAAAGGGCTTTTACTTGTTCAATCGTTACGTTACCCGCAACAACCAAAATTGCATTGTTGGGAACATAATGCGTGTAGAAGAAATCTCTTACGTCATCCAGCGTTGCATTCTCAATGTGACTGATTTCCTTTCCGATGGTCGCCCACTGATATGGATGAGTTTTATACGCCAGCGGCCGGAGCTTTAACCACACATCGCCGTAGGGCTGATTCAAATAGCGCTGCTTGAATTCTTCGATCACAACTTTGCGCTGCACCTCAAGCACCTTAGGATCGAATGAAAGGCTTAGCATCCGATCGCTCTCCAGCCAGAAACCTGTCTCCAGATTCGTGGCCGGCAGCGTAAGGTAATAATTCGTAATATCCGTATTGGTGAACGCGTTGTTTTCCCCGCCAACAAGCTGAAGAGGCTCATCATAGCTTGGAATATTTTTCGAGCCGCCGAACATGAGATGCTCAAATAAGTGAGCAAAGCCAGTCTTATCCGGTTGTTCATCCCGGGAACCTACATCGTAGAGGATGTTCATCACCGCGATTTGAACCGTTGGATCTTCGTGAACAATAACACGCAACCCGTTGTCCAGCTGAAATTCTTCAAAAGCTATCATAGGGCGGTAAAAATAATAGTTACACCATAAAAAAGAACAGTTGCAGAAAACTATTCGGAGTCACTGCCTTCCAGCGACGGAATTGGCAAAGTGATATCGAATGTGGTGCCTTTTTCAAGCTCAGAACTCGCGCTTACGGTGCCGCCCAGCTTGGTCACAGACTCTTTCAGGATATATAAACCCAATCCCGAGCCCGGAGTTCCATCCGTTGCCCGGTAGAACATCTCAAAGATCCGTGTGATATGAGCATTGGAGATGCCCTTCCCATTGTCAATGACTGAAATTATATAATTACCTTTCGCCATCCGCCCATGAATCTTCACGAAAGGTTCGCGCCCTTCTTCAATCCAGTGGAACTTAATTGCATTACTCAGCAGATTGTTCAGAATAATCTTCATCCTCGTGAGATCGGAAATCATCGGACCGTGCAGCTCGTCTTCGATGATAAAGCGGATACTCTTGAAGTTAGGACTGTATTCATGATCCAGCAGAAGGGTTTCAACAAATTCACGAAAAACAAATGCTTCATACCTCACTGGCATCCTGACATTCCGTGAATAGGTAACAACTTCCTGAATGAAGTCCTCAAGCTTGTGAACACTTCGTTCCATCATTCCCAGATACTGCTCCTGGGCTGGCCCGGGATTATCCATCTGAGCAACCCGTATCAGCCCCAAAATCGATTTCAAAGGAGCACTGAGATCATGGGAAGCACTATAAACAAACCTGTCAAGTTCCGAATTGCGAAGTCTGAGTTCTTCATTTGCCTTCTGCAATTCAATCGTGCGCTCGTTGATAACCGCCTGAAGATATTTTCGTCTGCGGTTCATCAACACTGAGCTTATGCCATACGAAGCCCAGGCAATGATCAACACCGCTGAAAAGACGATCATGGCAAACTGTGTTTTCTTCCAGTAAGGAGGAGCAACGGTGAGCTTCAGACTATTTGGTTCGCTCCATCCATAACCGGTATTTTTCTTGGCGCGGACGGAAAGCATGTAGACGCCATCGTCGAGCCCTGAAAAACTCAGTTGCTGGTTATCCATATTCTTCCAAACGGAATCTGCACTGAACTTCCATTGAAGACTTATCTTATTTTCAGGAAACGATATTGGTGAAAACTTCAGCGTGATGAACGAACCATACTCGGCGACCAGGCCGTTCCGAAACCGGGTAGGCATGCCGTTGACAAGTGCGTCGACGCAAAAGGGCTTCCGCGTTTCAGCACTCTGAAGCAACGATCCTCTTGAGGATGCCACCCCATACGATGTACCTATCCAAACCTCTTTACCCGGCGTTACAAAGATTCCGTGATCGGTAATTGTATTGGAAGGAAGCCCCGTATTCTCGTCGTATAACCAGTATTCATTCAGGTCAACATTATATCTGAACAGTCCAAATGAATTGGAGAAGAGTACGTTCTTCCGATCAAGCAACTCGACAGAACTCACAGGATATTCTTCAAATCGATCGCCAAAGTTTACTCTTTCAATAGTGCCATTGGCATACTTTAAAAGACCTTCGCTCGTTGCCAGCCAGATCACATTATTTGGATCGATCGCCATATCCACAACGTTCAGGTCTCCACGCATGAAGAACGGCACCGGCGCACTTATGTTTTGAAACGCCTTGTCACCGTGTTTTTTAAACAACAGGTAAGATGTGTTTCCACTTGCAATCGCGTACATCCCGTCATCACCTTCACGAACAAGGTTGATGTCGTTTTGCGTGAGGTCGCGGGTACTGAACTGCTCAACGGTCATCGAATCAGTAATAACCTTAATACCGGCTGTACCACCCTGGCTTACCCAGAGGTTTCCGCGTTTGTCGAGAAACACGTCGTGGACAAAATTACCGTCCAAAGAGAAGTCCCACGTATTCAGTAATTGTCCATCGACAAACTGCAGTACATTCCCGCGTGAGGCTGCCCATAGTATTCCGTTCCCGAATTCAAGGGCCTGAAAATAGTTCTGGTCACCCGTGTGCACTACCTTTCGCGACCAATCATTTTCGCCATAGGGTGTTAACTCAATCAGAGACTCCTTGGTACAATAGTATATGCGGTCGTTCTGATGATCATATGTTATGCCTTCGATAAAATGAGTCTGTGAAGCCACATCGCTCAGCACGAATAAATTTTTCTGTACGAGTACAAGTCCTTTGTCTGATGAAACCCAAATATCCTTCTCATTGCTTATGAAGCAGTGATTAATTCCGTTGAAGTTATACTGGAGGTTCTCCCACTGCAACTCCGGCGACACCCTCACGCGATACAGGTCCTGTTCGTATGTACTTACCAGGACAGACGAATCGGGAGTGAGGGCGAGGTGCGATACATGTCGTATCGGAAAGATATTCTGCATATCCACGATACGCTCTCCGCTGATGCGGGCCGAGTACAATCCACTTCGGGCGGCAATCAGCAAACGCTTTTCGATCCACAAAACACTGCTTACGTCGGGAGGGAATCGCTCTCCTTTTACCGATGTAAACTTGTCGGCAGTGCTTGAGTACCTGAAAACCGATCCGTTGTACGCGATCGCGTAGATGTTGTTATTGTCATCTTCGAAGAATGAAAAGGAGCGGACAAATACA
Organism: Bacteroidota bacterium; assembly: GCA_023417065.1. Taxonomy (GTDB): domain Bacteria; phylum Bacteroidota; class Bacteroidia; order Cytophagales; family Cyclobacteriaceae; genus Ohtaekwangia. Next base: position 86,423 of record JAEZGH010000095.1, on the reverse strand, counting down.
GGAGAGCGGTTGCTTTCGTCAAAGTTATATCGCCTGATCGTTTTGCCGTCAAATCTGACAACGGAATTTGGCTCAGCGATCCAAATCATTCCGGAGCGATCTTCATACATCGCTTTAGGAAACCATACCGCACTATCGCTTAAGAATCGTTCGCCCTTGAGCAGCGGCTTGAAAACTACGGTGTCGATTTCATTCTGTATTTCGATGACGTCAAGGTCGCCGAAGGCAAGTAAACGACCATCGCGTGCATGCAGGAAGCCTTTTACATATTGGCTTCGAAAAGCATCCTTATAAGTGATGAACCGCAGCCCATCGTATTTTACGAGCCCATCATCGGTTGCAATCCAAAGAAAACCGAGTGAATCCTGGGTAACAGCCTTGATCACGTCTCCGGGCAACCCCTGTTCGACGCGATACTGGTGGAAGCGATAATGCTGGCCCCGTGCCGAAACGAGAACTATGAAACACAAAAAGAATAATATACACCGCATGGTCAAAGGCCGAACAAATACAACGTTACAAATTTTTTGAATGGGATCAGGGGTACGGATCATAGGGATCGAAAAACTCTCCTAACTTTGCGGAGCTTTTTCCAGATGAACTATAACCGCCAAAACTTTTCGGATACTGATTTATTGCATCTGTATCATGAACTCCTGCTCCCAAGGATGATTGAAGACAAAATGTTGATCTTGCTCCGGCAAAACAAGATCAGTAAATGGTTTAGCGGGATAGGCCAGGAAGCCATTTCAGTTGGCGTAACTCAGGCCCTGCAGGAGGATGAGTATATCCTTCCAATGCATCGCAATCTGGGCGTATTTACTGGCCGGAAGCTACCACTTGAGCGTTTGTTCGCGCAGTGGCAGGGCACTCCTCTCGGATACACCAAGGGCCGCGACCGCTCCTTTCACTTCGGCACAAGGGATCACCACATCGTTGGGATGATTTCGCATCTGGGCCCTCAGAACGGAGTGGCTACGGGTATCGCGCTCGCAAACCTCCTCAGAAAAGAAGGGAAAGTCACCGCAGTATTCAACGGCGATGGTGGAACAAGTGAAGGCGATTTCCACGAAGCCGTCAACCTCGCTGCCGTTTGGGATCTCCCGGTCATCTTCATCATTGAGAACAACGGCTATGGTCTTTCAACTCCAAGTGTTGAACAGTTCCGATGCAAGAGCTTCGTCGACAAGGCGCCAGGCTACGGAATTGAAGGGCGTCAGGTCGATGGCAACAACATCCTTGAAGTCTATCAGACCGTACGCGGCATCGCCGAGTCAGTACGGAAAAATCCACGCCCTGTCCTGCTTGAATGTGTCACCTTCCGCATGCGGGGCCACGAAGAAGCCTCGGGTACGAAGTATGTCCCGAAGGAACTTATGGATGCCTGGGCAAAGAAAGATCCGGTTACCAACTACGAGCAGTTTCTGCTGGCTGAAAAGGTGCTTACGCCCGAAAAGATCGAGTCCGTCCGGAGTTCAATCAAACAGTCCATTGACGCTGGATTGGCAATTGCCTTTGCCGAACATCACCCTATCGCAGATACGCACGTGGAATTAACCGACGTGTATGCCAAACATGATCATGTTGCGATGGAACCGGGCCCGGCGAAAACGGAAAAGCGCTTTATCGACGCGATTTCTGACGGCCTTCGTCAGTCGATGGAAAAGTTTCCGCAGCTGGTCTGCATGGGCCAGGATATTGCTGAATACGGCGGCGTGTTCAAGATCACCGAAGGCTTCGTAGAAAAGTTCGGCCGTTCACGGGTTCGCAACACACCCATCTGCGAATCTGCCGTGGTTGGCGCAGGCCTGGGCCTTGCCATCAAAGGCATGAAAGCCATGGTGGAAATGCAATTCGCCGACTTCGTGTCGGAGGCGATGACGCAGATAGCAAACAATCTTGCCAAAAGCCATTGGCGGTGGGGACAGGCTGCCGATGTAGTGGTACGAATGCCGACAGGCGCGGGAACGGCGGCAGGACCTTTTCATTCACAAAGCAACGAGTCGTGGTTCTTCCATACACCCGGGTTGAAAATCGTATACCCTTCAAATCCCTATGACGCCAAGGGTCTGCTGTGCGCATCGTTCGAAGACCCTAATCCGGTGATGTTTTTCGAACACAAAGCCCTGTATCGCTCTCTCCGGGAGGAGATTCCCGACGATTACTACACTGTCGAAATAGGAAAAGCCCGGCGCGCCCGCGAAGGAAGTGAACTCAGTATCATCACCTATGGGATGGGGGTTATCTGGGCAACGGAAGTTGTAAGTGAACTCGGCTGCGACGCGGATATCATTGACCTTCGTACACTCCTGCCCTGGGACCAGGAAATGGTCGGCGAAAGTGTCAAAAAAACAAGCCGTGTATTGATTTTGCATGAAGATACGTTAACTGGTGGAATCGGGGCCGAAATCAGCGCGTGGGTCACTGAACATTGCTTTCAGTACCTGGATGCACCCGTTTTGCGGGTTGCCGGACTCGACACTCCTGTTCCTTTCGCCCCTACTTTGGAGCAAAATTTCCTCCCGAAGGGACGGCTGAAAGAGCGTATCGAGGAGTTGCTGAGATTTTGATTAAATTAGCAGGTTCCAACCCTTATTTTTTGAACGCATCGTCGGATCATAGCAAAGCTTTTTCACGGGTAAACTTCCGATGGCTATTCCTTGTGTTTTTTGCCCTCCTGATATCCTTTGGGGCAAGCGCGCAAAACACCAAAGGCGATACGCCGGACAGATCACGCGAAAGCCGGTTTAAGTCGACGCCGCGGAAGGAAAAGAAGAAAGTCCGTCCGGCAAAGCGCGTCACTGTCCGTACCAAGACGCAGGGTGGGGAACGCGCCGGCAAACCGCTCAAGCCCCTCTTCAACGTACATAAGCCCAGTAATCAGGATCGGGCATGGAAAGGTGACCTGACAGGTCGCCCAATCCGTCAAAGAAATTCATCCAGCGAGCGGATTAATGTTCACCCGCAAAAGGGACCGCATGTCAAAAGGAACCCTCCCAGCCGCGAAGGGAAACAAAACGTGGCGCGGGGCAGGCCCGTTCGCGTTCACTCGGCAACCGGAAAGGTTCGCAATGTTTATCCTCAACGCGGGAGGTACGTCAACAACGCCTCGCCGAAACCCCGCGACACAGAACGCTCCGTATCCAACCGTCAGGCACTTGCCAAACTCCGGAAAATACAAAGTGATGGGCGCCGCAGACCTGGCGATGGCGGCAGGGGGCGCGTTGTGCCCAGAAGCGCTTCAAGTCCGTTCATCCGGCACAAGAGCATAAACGTATGGGCAAACTTCCCTCGGACTAAACGCAAGGGAGAACAGGCTCAGACGACAGATATCGCTGGTCGCAAGATCCGCGGGCGGAATTTCGAGACTCCGCGGAGAGGTTTTATCCCTGCGCCTAACACGTATAGAGGGCGGCAGGCGATCAAAAGAGATCGTCCTTACACCGGGCCGTCGGGCGGGTATCGAACTGCATCTGGCGGCGGGCGAGCCTGGCGGGGAGATATTGCGGGTAGGCGTATTCGCCATCGCGACCGCTCAAGCAAGAAACGGATTGAAGGCATTCCATCACTGGCAAGTAGGCCGCGGTCAATATCCGGCTCCGACCGCAGGGGCTCGAAGTTCCCTGGGGCCGCGAGTGTCAGTGGCCGGGTCTGGAATAACAGCGGTCGCGCCATTGCCGGGCGAACTCCCAAAACAGGCATTCCCGGATTGCCGGTGAGGATGCGCTCTAAACGTGGTTTCCGGGACCAGGGCGAAGGATTTGCGGGATCGGTTAAATCGCGGCGGCCGGCGAAGGGCGGCGGAAGTGTCAGCGGCGGATGGAATAACAATGGACGACCAGTGGTCGGCCGGACGCCGAAGACGGGTATTCCGGCATTTCCGGTGAAGCGAAGACTTCGCCCGGAATTGCAGGATCAGGGCGAAGAATTTACCGGGATGATCAAGAGCCATCGCCCGAAAAAGGGTGGCGGGAGTGTTAGCGGCAAACTTTGGAACAATAACGAGCGCCCCATACCCGTGCGCCAATATTCCGGCAGCGAGCGGGTCGCCGGGTATGCCGGAAATATTAAAGTGAAGGGTCGCGGCCCTTCAAACGACGCCCGGAGGGCGGCCGCATTCCAGGGAAATCGAAAAATTCATTCGGCTCAACCACCTATCTCCGACCAGGGCGAAGAGTTCACAGGCTTCAAGCGGCTCTCGCGCTTCAGACGAAACTATATTCAGAATGAGCTTGCGAACGAAAATTCCATCAAGAAAAAGCGGCCCGGGAAATCCGTTTATGCTGTGCGCGGCTTGCAGGTGAAGGTGAAACGCCGGCCATATGTTGAAAATGAAAATGCCGCCGACGATGCGTTGAAAAAACTGAGACCTACTGCTACCGATAAAAGTGTCGCCGGACTTCAGGTCAAGGTCAGGCAAGATCGCTACGTGCGCAACCCCAGCAGCTCGCGCGACGCCCTTAAAGTTCGCGAGCCAGGACGTGCTTTCGCCCGGATCACCGACTATCAGGGAAATATCAAAATGCAGAAATACCGCTTCGCGAATAAACACAAAGGCCTGCATCCCGATGCACAGTTTGTCCGGACAAACAAAAACAATGTTCCAGGGGAAAGAGATGCCGTTACGAACTTTAAGTTGTGGTGGGCACGTTTATTTAAAAAACAAGATACCCAGCCTGACCATTTGAAAGAGAAAGGGAAGAAACCCCGGTATGACAAAGGTGAAATTGGACTGTGGTACGATTGATAATTTATGAAGTGGAACAGCTTAACCTCGATTGAGCAAATCGATCAAATTAAGGAGGAATCAAAACAGGCTCCTGTTGTTATTTTCAAACACAGTACCCGGTGCAATATCAGCCGCACCTCACTTGACCGGCTGGAACGAAACTGGAAGGACGACGACGCTCCCCACGTGAAGTTATACTTCCTGGATCTGCTGTCGTACCGCGAAATCAGCGATCGGATTGCCGACGAGTTCGGCGTTTACCACGAATCCCCACAGGTTATGGTGATCAAGAACGAGAAGGCGACTTTTGATCGCTCGCACTTTGATATCGACTACCAGCAGATCCTGAAGGAGATCAAAAGTTGAAAGTAATTTCCTGCTTGATCGATTCGGAGAGTGAAAGGGCCACAGGACAAGTTCTGGCCGCGTGTTTCAGTTTTTCCTTCTGAACAGGGGTAGCGTTGAGATTATCGTGATAGAATGTGATATGGATTTCTGCGATCCGTCGTGGATTGGCCGCCATTACCTTCACGATTTCGGATCTCAGGCCGACCAGGTCGATTCCCTCGCGCTCGGCAAGCATCCCCATCAGCGTCATCATGCAACTATTTAATGAGGCGCACGTCAGATCCGTTGGACTAAATGCCTCACCCTTTCCGTTATTATCGGGTGGAGCATCCGTTACAATGCGATTACTGGAACGGAGATGGGTTACCTCGGTACGCAGGCTGCCTTCATACGTGGCGGTCATTGAAACCATTGTTGTAAGTTCTATTTAAAAAGTTTGAGTTACTTCACAGAAAGCATAAATTTATCTTAACATTCGAATTCATGCGCCGGATTTTTCAGTTTTTGCTGGTAATTTTTGTTGGAAGTGTGCTGACATTACCGGCAATCGCCCAGACCCAGGATAGTTACGAATACCAGTCTGAGTTCACCTGGGGTATCAACAAAAATACTTCCGGAGGGCTTATCGGCGGACTCGTCTTCAAAAAAGCCAGGAAATTGAATGACCGCGTACTTGAGACGTACGGCATGGAATTAATGAACGTGAAACATCCCCAGGAGCGACGCAGGCCGTCTCAAACAGGCAATTCCTTCATTTTTGGAAAGGCAAACTACCTTTATGCTGTACGCCTGCAGTATGGACGCGACCTGGTCCTTTTTAAGAAAGCGCCTCAGCAGGGAGTAGAAATCAAGGCGGTTTTCGCCGCCGGTCCGTCAATCGGCGTGGTTGCCCCCTACTATGTAGAATACAAGAAGTCAAACGAAAACATCACAATCCGCGGTCCGTTCCGCGAAGGAATTTCGTACCCTGAAATCATGGGGACCGGCAGGCTTTTCGAAGGAATCGGTGACTCTCAATTGACGCTTGGTGGAAACCTCAAAGCAGCAATGAACTTTGAGCTCGGAACGATTAAAAGTCAAGTGACAGGATTTGAAGCAGGATTTTTGGTTGATGCCTATTCAAAAACAATCCCTTTAATGACTTCAACCAAGAATTATTCCGTGTTTCCCACTGTTTACATAACGTTGTTCTACGGATCCCGGAAATAGAATGATAAAAATCTTTTTCCGAAACTGTGACCTTTTTATACCTTTGACATTCCAGTATTGATAATTACTTGAAACCTATGCAACCTAAGAAATCAGAAAAAGCGGATTTGACGAAAAAATCGTTCATGTTCTTCAACATTGGACTGATTGTGAGTTTGTTACTGGCAATTTTTGCCTTTACCTATAAAGTTAAGGATGATACATCGAAGAAGGATCTGAATGCAAATAACATGGCGGTAGAAGAAATCCTCGAAGTACCGCCGACAGAACAACTTCCCCCTCCTCCTCCAAAGATCGAGCAACCGAAAATCATTGAAGTTCCGGACGACAAGAAAATAGAGGAAGAAATCGAAATCAACATGGACGCCGAAACGGATATCAATGAGACTAAGGTCGAAATCCCGATGGCTCCCGTTGTAGAAGAAGAGAAGGAAGACCCCAACACAATCTTTACTGTCGTTGAAGAAACTGCAGCTCCGGTCGGTGGTATGGGCGCTTTCTATGCATATGTTGGAAAGAAGATCAAATATCCGGCTCAGGCTAAAAGGATGGGTATCGAAGGTAAAGTGTTCGTTGAGTTCGTAATCGAAAAAGACGGAAGCATCACCGACGTTAAAGCCATCAAAGGTATTGGCGCAGGTTGCGACGAAGAAGCTGTCCGTATTCTTCAATCAGCTCCGAACTGGAAGCCTGGAAAACAAAGAGGAAAACCTGTTCGCCAAAAAATGGTTCTCCCTATTTCATTCAAGCTTTCGTCATAATTCAGCAAAGAATATAAAAAAAAGGCTGGTCGAAAAGACTAGCCTTTTTTTGTGCCTGTTTTTTGCCGGCGACAGACCGGTGAACGCTGGCCCCAGCTTATACAGCGGACTTCGTGAGCGTCTGGTGATCGTTTAATGTACGAGAAACCCGAGCGCGAGCCCGCCGGCAATGATCAGCGTTGGTGGCACTTTCGTGAATACCATCAGGCAAAAAGTCGCGATCGTCACGCCAAAGTTCAGGAAAGAATTTTCAAGCGGCTGAAAGAGGATTATCGCAGACGCCGCAACCAAACCCGCACTTGCGGCAGTAACTCCCTCTAATGACGCGCGGACGACCCTGTATTGCTTGAGGCTTTCCCAGAACCGGATCACAAAGAAGATCAGGAAAGTGCCTGGCAGAAAAATCCCAAAGGCAGACATGAGCGCTCCGAGAATTTCGCCACCAATTCCATAGTCGCGTGAGGACAGCGCTCCAATATAGGCACTGAACGAGAATGCCGGCCCAGGCAATGCCTGCGCGACCGCGTAGCCCGAAAGAAATTCATTTGGCGACAACGGATGGTGAAGGGGCTTGGGCGCGTACTCTTGCTTCAGTCGGCTCTTGAGCTGCCTGATCTTTTGCTTCGGCTCGCCCTCCTGCGCGTGATGTTCGTCGACAAACTCGGTGTACAGCAAGGGTACCAACACCTGACCTCCGCCAAAAATCAGACTCCCGTTTCGATAAAAGTTTTCAAAGAGCTTAACAGGAAGCGCCTTCGTTACACCCCCCAGGATAGCAGCGATTACCAGCACTCCGGCCCAGAGTGCAAAGTTGGACCAGTCGATGCGGATACCCTTTTTTTCTTCGCGCGGCTGCGCCCTGAACTTAAGTGATGTCACAAGCCCGGCCCCAAGGATAATGGCGGGAAAGACAAATGGCGTCTGAAAGAAGTATGAAACAACGGCTGCACCAATCATTAAGGCGATACCTGTCTTGGTCTTGACTGTTTTCTGACTGATCACCCACGCGCCATAGCTCACGAATCCAACAGCCATCGGCTGAATGAATTTTGTGAACTCGGTAGACCAGTTCTTTTCCTGAATGTTGGACATGACCACCGCTGCAGTTGTCATCAGGATAACGGATGGCAGAATCCAGACCAGCATGGTGAGATAGGCGAGGTTAGGTCCTCCGATTTTGAATCCTATCGCGATCAGCATCTGCGTGGACGCTGGGCCGGGCAGTATCTGACAAAGGGAGTTGAGTTCCATCAGGTCCTCTTCCGACAGGTATTTCCGTTTCTGGACGAGTACTTTCTGGAAATGGGCCAGGTGGGCCTGTGGGCCTCCAAATGTGGTCAGGGCCAGAATAAGTACATCCCGTAAGAAGATAAAGTACCGAACTCGTTGAAACACTGCCGAGGTGGAATGAGTCCAAATGTTGAAATTATTTTTTCAAACCGATCTCGCGTAACCGCTGATCCAGAAATTCACCGGCCGTGATATCCTCCCACTGTTTCGGATTACCTTCATCAACGCATTGTGGCAAAGCCGCGAGGCTCATCTCTGAGCGTGGATGCATAAAGAAGGGTATAGAATATCGGGGCGAGTTCATTTGCTCTACAGGCGGATTGACAACACGATGGATAGTTGAACGCAGCTTGCCATTCGTCAACCGCTCCAGCATATCGCCCACGTTGACCACCAGTTGGTCTGGCAAAGCTGTGATAGGAATCCATTTTCCATCCCGGCGCAGTACCTGCAAACCATCAGCGCTTGCCCCCATCAACAACGTGATAAGGTTGATATCGCCGTGCTCAGCAGCTCTAACTGCGTCAGCGGGCACCGAATGTGGATCCTCAATCGGGAAATAATGTATCGGTCGGAGTATGCTGTTGCCGTGATAGATCTTGTCGTCAAAATAGTCTTCTGGTAACTCGAGAAACAGCGCGATAGCACTCAACATGAAGGCACCCGTTTTCTCCAGTGCGCGGTACACTGCCAGTGTGCTTGATTGAAACCCCGGAACTTCGCTGGGCCAGACATTCGCCGGATAGCCTTCCTCAACCAGCTCTTTTTCAGACAGCTCCTGCCCCACGTGATAAAACTCTTTCAGGTCGCCGGTGTTTCGACCTTTTGCATGTTCTTTTCCCTTTCCCGTATAACCTCTTTGGCCAGCCAGCTCGGTTCGCTCATATTTTGTTTTGACATCATCAGGAAGCGCGAAGAACGCCTTAATGTCTCTGTAAATATCAGCTTGCATCTGATCCGTCAGGAAGTGATTTCGGATCGCGACAAATCCAATATTCTGATATGCCTCACCGAGGCGTTGAACAAACTGTATTTTTTTCTGATAGTCGTCTCCGTAGAAGTCTGCGAGATCAAGCGAGGGGACCTCATCGTATAAAACATCCGCCATGCGTGTAAGTGTTTCCCGCAAGCTATGCATTTTTAAGTAATTTTACTTCCCACAGCTCCTTCCAATCGTTAGCGGAGGAAGGTTCAGACAGAAATGGCCCGATTTTTTAGGACGTAGCACCATAACCATCAAACGCATGAAAACTTCCCGAAGAAACTTCATTGAGACTGCGTCGAGAGCCGCGGTTCTCGGAGCATTAGTGTCACCGATAACGTCTCATGCTTTCCGGCTTGATGATAGCTTCAGCGCATTGGAATTCAAACAGGACAAGTTGCCGTATGAATACGGGGCGCTTGAGCCATATATTGATGCCCAGACCATGGAGCTTCATTATTCCAAGCACCACGCCTCTTACATCAAGAATGTGAACGAAGCGCTTGCAGCGGAGAAAGTAAGCCTGAAAGATGAAAAAGAACTTTTCAAGAAGATCTCCACCTTGTCGGACAAAATCCGTAACAACGGAGGCGGCGCCTGGAACCATAACTTCTTCTGGAGAGCGATGAAACCTAATGGGGGAAATCCGTCCGGAAAAATCGCCGAGGCCATCAATGCCTCTTTTGGATCTATCGAGAAATTCAAGGAAGAGTTTAAGAATGCAGCATTAGGTCAATTCGGATCGGGCTGGGCCTGGCTGGTATCCAACAATGGCAAACTCAGCATCGGATCAACACCTAATCAGGACAATCCTTTGATGGATGGAGTTAAAACAAAAGGGACGCCGATTCTTGGTCTCGACGTTTGGGAACACGCATACTACCTGAAATATCAGAACAAGCGCGCCGAATACATAGACAACTGGTGGAATGTCGTTAACTGGGATGAAGCTTCCAAAAATCTGAAATAACGGATAGGAATACGGCAGGCCGTAAACCACACCTATCACTGTAGCCGAAACTTCGTCGGCTAACAAACCCATAAGGCAGCTCCTCACCGAGCTGCTTTTTTATTAACTCCTTTCGCGACCGACAAAGATCCTGGCCAATCTCCTTTTGGTGCCCGAGTCGCTTATCGATCCAGACAAACTACACTCTGAATCCTACGGGACCCTGTATGGAAAAGTGGAGGACCCTTCTTGCCACGTTCGTTTACAGGTGGTGCGGATTTATGTAGTAATAAAGCAATATTTAAGCAATGATAAGACAGAGATAAAGCACTCCTTAAAAGGACCGCTTTATCACCGCTATATCACCGCCTTATCACCGCTATATCACCGCCTTATCTCGCACGACCGGTGCACCTGAGGTCCTCCAAAGGAGCCAGTCCGGTGCTGCCTTTGTAACCTGCCGCGGCCAGGTTTAGCAACCGGCAGGTTAGCGCAAATTTGAGAGTTCAAACATGAATTACTCCGGCCTGGACGGCGGGAAATGGCGGCATCAGGCCCGCGGATGATCAATTCATAATCTCACGAAGCACCTGAAGAGAGTTCAACTCGCCAAGCCCCAGGTGGTCGTTATAGAACTTCACCAACAGGTCCAGCGCCTCGCGACGCTGCGCATTCGTGCAGGGGATGTACGTCGTGTAGTCGGCGTCCATTAACTGGTTTAGGAACGTTTCAATTGCCGGATCCGTCACCCTTAACCCCAGAATATCCTGAACAGTTCGCGCGCCGAATCCCAAAAAGCCACTGAGCTTAAGTAGAAACTGAAGGTGAAAGTTCTCGATGTGTTCAGCCATCGAGTCCAACGTCATCAATGAAGAAATGATAAACTCACAGAGGTTCTGGCTATGACTTTCTTCCTTGACGGTTCTGTTCAAGACTTCGTTGATGAACATGCCGATTGACGCCTTATAGAAGTCTTTGTGGATGGTTTGATATGGATAAAGACATTTAACCTCGCGGATGCGGTTAATGTTTGCGTTCTCACGATGATATACAACGAGCTCCAACAGCGTCAGTGGCTGATACAGCGCCATCTTGCTGTTGGCAGATTTACTTCGCGCGCCGTTGACGATGAAGCTCTGCAGTCCAAACTGGTCGGTAAAAACAGAAACGATTATGGACGTTTCACCGTATCGGGTGAATCTGAAGACGACGCCTTTTGTCTTGAATAACACAGGGCTAATTTACAACAGCGATTTTACCTACGATGCTTTCCGTACCATCGAAAGCTACGGCCATGACGAGATATATTCCTGTGTCGACCCTCCTGCCTCTGGCATCCCTGACGTCCCAGGAAGCGGAACCGCCATTGGCGCGCGTTTCCCGGATAAGGCGGCCGGACACATCAGTGATTTTCACTACCGCATCCGTTGCAAGTCCGCTGATCCCCACCTCTCCGTTAAACATGTTTGTCACCGGATTCGGAAAGATCTTTACTGTTTGAAAGGACCGGTCCCCCGTGGTTGCGTTACTTCGGAAAGATGCCATCCCGCGATCGGTAGCGAAGAAGACTTCGCCTGTTGCGGGATCAATTTCGATATCAAGAATACGGTTCGAAGGCAGTGGACTGTTCTCTTCGGTGAAATTGGCAATAGCTTCCTCACCTGTGGAATTAAAAAGCCAGACACCGCGGTCCGTGCCCATCCACTTGCGGTTTCCACCATCGACAGCGATGGCGCGCACGACGTCATCGCGCAGGAGGAATCGGTTTTTGAAAATAGGTTTTACGGCGTCATTATTCTTATCGAAGAAGTAAGCCACCCCTGCATCGGTACCCACCCAGACGTTCCCGTCGCGGTCGCTGGTCACTTCATAAACACGGTTTGAAGGCAGCGCCCCCTGACCCGCCTGAACCGAATAGGAGATGTGCTCATTCTTTGACTTGTCGAATGAAATAAGTCCGCCACCATTGTCGGGATTCAGCACCACCCAGACGTTGTCGCGGAAGTCGGCGTGGACCTTAACCGGGTATCGGGCATTTCCATAGGGAAAGGAGAACGCCTGCCATTGGTCGGTTTCGTAAGTCAGGAAATGCAACGCAGGGGTTACTCCATAATTGGCCACCCACAATCCGTCTCTGGTCGCGGCTACAGATGTAACTGCGACGTTGCGCTGAGGCGGCGCTGCATTGATAAGCGAGCTGTTTGTTTCATCCCAAATGCGGTTACCGTTTCCATCGCTGTCGATCACACCGAAACCGAATGAACCAAAAAATTTTCTGCCTGCATCATTGATTGCTATCGACGTAAGATCAGCCACGTCGTATCTCACTGACGACCACGCGCCATTCTGAAAAATACTCGCTACGCCAGCCTTTGACGATGGTTGATACGATGGCGTAAATCCACCGCCCACGACGTACAGATTGCCGGCATTGTGATAAAGCGCCATCGTTTCGTTGAAGGCAGGTCCATTGGGAAGGATTGAAGAAAACGATCCTGTTGTATTCGTTGCAAGTCCTGCTCCGTCCGTGGCAATCCATAGCGCGTTTGCGTCATCCATAATGGCCTTGGTGAACGGCGCATCGATGCTATTATACCTTGCCGATGAACCGTTCGCGGGGTCGAACACCCAGGCATCGACTTTGTTGGTAAAGATCAGTTTTCCCTGGGCAGCCGTGAGGTTTGCGAATGACTCTGACGGGAGAGCATCCACCTTTTCCCAGAGCCCGCCTTGGTAAGCGTACATACCCTCATCCGGCACACTTGTAAACACAACGTCTCCAACGGCAGCTATACTGGTCGTCATCTGCGAGACGTCACTGCCTACGAAGCGTTCCCATTTGCTGAAGTCAAGGAGATTTTCATTGAGGTTACCGGCGATCACGCCGGATTCCGTTGCGAGGAAAACGGAGTCTCCACTTACGGCTGTCGCGAGAATCCGCAGTGTTGTGCCGTTTTCACCAAGGTCGCGCCAGGTTTCTTTGATTTCGGAACGCGCAAGGTCAAATATCAATACCCCGTAGTCTGTCGCGAGATATGCAAGCGATCCATGAAGATATATGTCGTTGATTGCCTTTGGTCCGGTGAGCACGGTGTTTCTGGCGGGGTCGTGGAGGCGGACCCGGTTTGATCGAACCGCGTCGAACGTGCCATTGCCATAGGCTACCAGTAGCTGGTCCGTGGTAGCGTCGTAAGCGATCCTTGATATTCCGCTGTTACTGAGGCCATTTCCCTTGTCGTAAAACCGTACAGACTTGTCAGCCTTATCGACGATCATCACACCGTTAGGTGCAGCTGCAAAGACATTTGCGGGCGTTGACAGCACGTCAACCAGGTTGTGATATGAGACGTGCACCCGCCATGTTCCGATAGGCACATGCTGCGCGCAAACGCCGGTGAGTACAGACGTCAACACAACGATCAACCAACCGGTTACGGCCTTCATCATGTCTTGCTTTTCATTCCTTCGATAAAGGCCTTCCTACTTCTGGCTTCGTATTCATTTTTTTCTCCCAGCATCACCTGTTTCTGATCGGGGCTGAGTCGGAACGAGAAGGAAGCGAGTTCGCCGGTTTGGGCGCATATGGCATGTACTTTCGTAACGAATTCGGCGACAGCCAGAAGCAGCGGCATCGGACCAAAAGGTTTCCCTTCAAAATCCATGTCGAGTCCGGCTACGATGACGCGCTTGCCGTGGTTAGCCATTGTATTGCAGACTTCCACGATCGACTCGTCGAAAAACTGTGCTTCGTCGATTCCGACCACGTCGCAGTCTCCCGATAAGAGCAGAATGTCAGAGGGAAAGTCAACCGCCGTCGAGCGAATTTCATTGTCGTTATGCGACACCACGTTTTCAGCGTGATAGCGGCTGTCCACCCGGGGCTTAAAAATTTCCACCTTCTGGCGCGCGATAATGGAACGGTTTAGTCGTCGGATCAGCTCTTCCGTTTTTCCGGAGAACATACATCCCGAGATAACTTCTATCCAACCCACGCGATCTGCGTCCCGTTTCCTGCCAAAATGTGGTTCTACAAACATGGAGGCTAAGATAGAATTAAGATACGATATTGTGAACGCTGACTACTCGCCTAGACATCGGTGTAACGGAGGTGGGGAAGTTTGTTTTCTTCAGGAACCGCTATGGTCACATCTCCGGTGGCGACGGCCTGACAGGCAAGGCGTTCTCCGGCCTTAAGAGCTCCCTTGGCAAAATACCGTTCTTCCGCAGGCGTATAACTGCTCAGGTTTTCGGTTCCTTCGAGGACATAGGCTTTGCAGGTAGTACAGCGGCCGCGGGCACCGCATGCGTGCATCCAGTCGATGTAACTCAGCTGAAGGTTATGTAATAATGGTCGGGTGGTGTCCTGAATATGGACCGTTTTGCTCAGATTTTTTATGAATATCGTTCCCATCTTACCCCCAGTTTCAAGGCATAAAAACAATCCAGTAGCACATTATTGAATAAGCATTAACTTTATAGCCAGCAAGTACACGAATTAATTCATTACTGGCAATGGACGAGAAGATTAGCCTTGAAGCGATAGAACGCTACGGAAACAAGTATGCCGAAAAGGTGGTGAACGCGTTTTTCATGAAGAACAGCCGGATTAACGGACGGGAGATCCTTTCGTTGTCCAACGTTCAGCAAGTCAACCTTTTTGTCATCAAAGAGCTTTTGAAAGAATGGAGGGACGAGCAGAAGAAAATCCGCAGCCCTTATTTTGATTACGACAATCCTCAGGTAAAAGAACTCTTCGACCAGTTGATGAACCTGCTTTCGCAGAACATCTCCATTGACAAAGAACACTTCCTGCCGTTGGTCAATAAAGCTGTGACTCAAACGCTTTTGCTGATTTTCAATCCGTACGATTATTTTTCCACCGTCATAACGGGTAGAAATAATCTGCTGGAAGTGACCTCATTCCGGGAGGAGATTAAGTATCTGAAGGTGAACAAGGCTCCGCTGGAACGCATGCTTCAGAAACTGGAAGACCGGGGCGTAAATGAAATTTCGGGCAACGAAGCGTTTGGCATACTGGATCAGATTCTGGAGGAAGTAAACTTCCATCCTGAAGATGTGGAGTTCTATGTCGAGAGATTTTCAATCGTGCATCCTCTCGATCCGAATTCATTTTTTGTCAAGAAGCCGAGAGTCAAGGATTCGGGAGAACCGACACCTGTACCTGCTCCGGCAATAGTCGAAGAAAAGCCGGCGATTAAGGAACCCGAGGTCGTGTCCCAGCCCGCAGTGGTCAGTTCTGCTCCGGTGGAACAACCCGCGCCGAGGGAAGTTTCGACTGTTAATGCCGTACATACGCGTGAGAGCCGTCCAACACTCGCGGAGAATTTCCAGCGCATCAAAAAGATTAAGGAGAGCCTGACAATCAATCAGAAGTTCATGTTCACCAAGGTGCTTTTCCATGGCGATTTTGAGCTGTTCAGCAAGGCGGTAGATCGTCTTGATCAGTTTGATACACTTCAGGCGGCGATGCGTTACATCGAAGACGAACACGCATCAACCTGGGATCGGGAGAGCGAAGAGTTCCACGAGTTTATGGAGCTCGTCGAAAAACGCTTTATCTGATAATTCGTCAGCCTCTGTGAAGGACATTCATCCGGTGTGCATCCAGCTTCAGCAGGATAAACAGTAACACGGTGAAGCCCAGAAGGGAAGAACCACCGTAGCTGAAGAAGGGCAGAGGAATCCCGATTACGGGGAAGAGCCCTATCGTCATCGCAATGTTAGTCGCGAAGTGGAAGAAGAAGATGCAGGCCACGGAATATCCGTACACCCTTGAGAATCTGCTTTTCTGCCGTTCTGCAAGAAAGATTACGCGCATGAGGAGGCCTATAAAAATTCCTATCATCAGAAGGCTTCCTATCCAGCCGTGTTCCTCGCCGATAGTACAGAAGATAAAATCCGTGAACTGTTCGGGAACGAATTTGAGTTTCGTTTGCGTACCCTGAAGAAATCCTTTGCCGGAGAATCCACCACTACCTATTGCCACTTTTGACTGATAGACGTGGTAGCCTGCCCCCATCCGGTCACTGTCGGGGTCGAGAAGGACCATCACGCGTTTCTGGTGATGAGGTTCCAGCAGATTTTCGAAGATGAATTCAACGCTCACGATAGTTACGACCAGCACGAGTGCACCTGCCGTGACAAAGAGATGTCGCTTCATCTTTTTTCTGCGGTTAAACCATATGACAAGGGCCCACACCACGCCAATTGCACCGAACAGATACCAGTTGTTCTCTATGAGCAGTGTGAGGATGAATATAACCGCCACGCCGAGTCCGACGAGCAGGAGGAACGGTGACATTCCTTCACGGTAGAACACCAGGATAAAAACCGTGAACACCATGGCTGTACCATAGTCCTTCTGGAGCAGGATTAGTCCGATGGGCAGGAGCAGTAGTCCGAACGCCATAAGCTGATTCCGGAGGTTGTCCATCTTGAATCCTACCGAGCCGATGAGTTTTGCCAGTGCCAGTGCGGTGGCGAACTTGGCGAATTCAGAGGGCTGAATTCCGAAAGAGCCGACGCCAAGCCATGCGCGGTTACCGCCTACTTCTTTACCGATGATGGGGACAAGTAGCAGGAGGAACATTATGGCCCCGTAAATCACGTAAGCAAAGGTTTCGTAGAAACGCACGTCAATGATCAGGATAGCAAGGATGAGTCCCAGGGAAATCATCATGAAAAACATTTGTTTTCCGGAGTTGATATCCATACTGAAGATCGACTGGGATTCATCGAAAGTAGCGGAATAGATATTCAGCCAACCCCAGATAACCATGGTGGCGTATAGTAAGACCGTTAACCAGTCAATTTTATGGGTTATGATTTCCTGCTGTCTCATGGCACATATTGACCGAAATCGCCTTTCAGAACATATTGTTCTATTTGGGGTCGTTTCGTTCCTCCGAGCAAATATTTTTCAATCATCAAGCTTGCGATGGAAGCGGCTGCGCGTGCACCCTGGCCACCGTATTCAACATAGACAGCTACGGCTATCTTTGGATTTTCTTTTGGTGCAAAAGCGATGAACACCGAGTGATCGGGCACGAATGCCTGGCCTTTGCGCATATTTTGTACGGTTCCCGTCTTGCCGCACACGACGATGTCTTTCAGAGAGGCGCGGTACTGACCTGTTCCAGAGCGCACCACTTCCTCCATCGCATCGGCTGCGACTTCGAAATATTGTGGGTCAATGGTTGTCACGTGTTTTTCGCGGAACTGCGGCAGCGGAAGCCCCGAATCGCCGATTGATTTTACCAGGTGCGGAGTGTAGTAGAATCCGCGGTTAGCGACGATAGCGGCGAAGTTGGCCATCTGGAGCGGCACGACGAGGTTCTCCCCCTCACCGATGGCGATCGAATATATGTTTGAAAACTTCCAGGGACGTCCGCGGTACGCTTTGTCGTAGTACGCCGGACTTGGCATCAGTCCACCTTTCTCGCTGGGCAGGTCAATCCCGAGAGGTCCGCCGAACCCAAAGCTGGTGATATGATGGTTCCACTCTTCAAGGCCGATACGGGTATCGTCAAACGGGTCATTTGACTTTCCTTTGTTGAGCATTCTACGCAGTACGCCGTGGAAATAGGGGTTACATGAATTTGTAATCGCTCCACGGAGGTCTTCGTTCGTATGTGGACCGTGGCATCCGATGATACTGCGGTCGCAACGTATGCGCGTGTCGGGGTTGATCACTCCTTCCTGTAACGCGACCATCGCCTGTGCAATCTTAAAAATGGATCCCGGTCGATACTGAGCCATCAGGGGGCGGTTGAAAAGCGGCTTATTGGTATCGTTGCTGATCAACATGTAGTTCTTACTGTAGTTACGCCCTGTCAGCATCAGCGGATCGTAAGACGGCCCGGAGACCATCGCCAGTACCTCACCCGTTGCGGGTTCGAGGGCAATGATACTACCTGCCTTTCCATTCATCAGGAATTCACCATACTCCTGGAGGTCAAGATCAATAGTTGTGATGAGGTCCTGACCTGGATAAGAAAGCGTGTCGTATTTGCCATCCTCATATTTGCCTTTGATAACGCCGTCTTTGTTTCGGAGCAGGTATTTTACGCCGCGTTTTCCGCGCAGGTATTCTTCGTAATAAGCTTCTATCCCACTTTGGCCAATGTAGTCGCGTTGTCGGTAGAATTTGCTTTTGTCGCGGGCAAGCTGTTCGCGTGATATCTCGCTGACGTAGCCCAGGGCATTTGCTCCGGCCTTGCTGGCGTAGGCACGGGTAGTGCGGGCTTCAATGTAGAAGCCTGGAAACTCATCGATATGATCCTGAATGCGTGCCAGGTCGAGATTTGAAAGCTGCTTGATGAAAGCCGAGGGTTGAAGCTCCGAGGCTTTGCCTTTTCTGATTTCCGCGCGCAGTGCCCGGAACATCTCATCCAGTTGTTCTCTGGTAACGTCGAAAACTTCGCAGAAGCGCAGTGTATCCAGTTTCTTCACCTCCCTGAGGGTGATCATCAGATCAAACTCGGGATTGTTGTAAACGATCAGTTTTTTATTCCGGTCGTAGATTGTGCCACGTACAGGGTACTGGGGAACCTTAAGAATAGCGTTGAACTGAGCCAGGTTGTTGTAGCTGTCATCCAACACCTGAATAAAGAAAAGCTTGACCAGAAAGATCAATCCGACCAGTGCGAAAACAATCTGTATTATTTCTTTTCTTCCTTCGTTCATGTTGAACGGAAATTTAACTGCAGTGAATCAGGCGATCTCTTCCCATAACATCATGGGAAGCTAACAAAGTTCTCTAACGTCTCCTCCCGGGAAACAGTAATTGCGCAAGCAAAATTACAGCTGTCGTAAATAAAGTGCTTGTTATCACTTTCCACAGTGTAAACCAAAACATATGGAAGCCTCCGGCCTCCATGAAAAAAAGCACTGCATGGTGAATGAACACTAGGGGCATTGCGTAAACGACAAACCATTGGATGCCATTCATCGCCATTGTCGGCACGGAACTACTGTCGTAGCCACCCTGCGGAGTGAGGGAGTTGAGCCAGTAATTTCGGAGGTACATTATCAGGACCGACGCGAAGGCGTGAAGGCCAATACTTTCATAGAACAAGTCGACGGCGAAGCCGAGGAGAAATCCGACTCCCATCAACGCCAGTGGATTGGTTTCGACGGGAAGGATGAGGAGGTATAATACATACAGGAAACAGAAGGCGGTATGCCCCAGAACCACGTTCTGCAGAATCATCACCTGATAGAGCAGGTAGACGAAAAATAAAATCACCTGTTGAATCGTTACCCTCGTCATTTTTTCTCGTCCACAAGTTTTTCGACCTCGTCCTGTTCTTCTTTCAAGGCACTTCTCACGACCGACACATATGACAGCTTTCGGAAATCCTGCGACAGTGCAACGGTTATGTTATACGTCAGGGACTCCGGACTCAGATCGATGGCTGAGACCGTTCCGATCATAATGCCTTCAGGGAACACGGCGTTGAAACCGCTGGTCACCACCGTATCACCAACTGCGAGTTTCACGTGGCGAGGGATGAAATTCAGATTCGTAAATCCGGGATCGCGACCATTCCATTGAACTGAACCGAAGTGACCACTTTTCTTCAACATTGCCGAGATCATGTAATCGATATGCAGGATTGAGGTCACCACTGCAAATCTGCCGGAGACTGTCTTAACTTTTCCGACCGCGCCGAGTGGGCTGATAACTGCCATTCCGGGCTCGACGCCATCATCCTTTCCTTTATTGATGGTGATGAAGTTCTTCACGCGGTCGAGTTGGTTGTTAACTACTTTGGCACTGATGAAATCATAGCGTGTTGCAAACGCTGAATCGTAGCTGGCAAGCTGGTGATTCCTTTCCATCACATACTTTTGCTGTTCCACGATTCGGCGGAGTTCAGCATTTTCTTCCGCCAGCGTCCGGTTGACATCACTAAGCAGGAAATAATCCCGGATGCTCTGGGAGAAGTTATTCAGGGAAGCGACAACAGTGTTCGATGAATTGAAGAATTTTGCTCCCTGATAATGGTTATTCTGAACGATCAACCAGAAGCAAAATACCTCCAGAACGACGAAAGTAAAGAAGGCTCTATACTGATATACGAATAAAAACAGCCTCTCCATTTCGTATTTACGACATCAACACTGCACGGAATTGAGATAAGTTCTTAAGGGTTTGTCCTGTTCCACGAACGACGGCACGCAGGGGATCGTCGGCGACGTGTATAGGTAACTTCGTTTTCAGTGCAAGGCGTTTATCAAGGCCGCGGAGCAATGCACCGCCACCAGTGAGATAAATTCCTCGTTCGTAAATATCTGCGGATAGCTCCGGAGGTGACGTTTCGAGTGCTTTCAGTACCGCTTCTTCGAGCTTGGATACTGATTTGTCCAGTGCGAACGCTACTTCGGAGTAGGATATTTTGATTGTCTTGGGAATTCCGGTCATCAGATCGCGGCCGCGGATCTCGTAATCTTCTGGTCCGTCGTCGAGTTCGGTGAGTGCCGAGCCGACTTCGATCTTCACCTTCTCAGCGGAGCGTTCTCCGATGAGCAGGTTATGCTGACGGCGCATGTAGTCAAGAATATCTCTGTTGAAGGTATCTCCGGCGACGCGGATCGACTGGTCACAAACAATTCCTGAGAGCGCGATCACGGCGATATCGGTAGTACCACCACCGATGTCGACGATCATGTTACCAATGGGCTGATCGATATCAATACCAGTTCCGATGGCGGCGGCGATGGGTTCATACACCATGTAGACTTCCTTGGCACCGGCGTGCTCGGCTGAATCGCGAACCGCGCGTTTTTCAACTTCGGTAATTCCTGAAGGAATACAGATCACCATCCTGTATGACGGTGGGAACAGCCGTTTCCCGGTGTCGATCATTTTGATAAGGCCGCGGATCATCATCTCGGCTGCCTGGAAGTCGGCGATCACGCCTTCCTTAAGCGGTCGGATAGTCTTGATGTATTCGTGAGTTTTCTCATGCATCTGCATGGCCTCCCTGCCAATAGCGAGCACCTTGTTTTGCTGCTTGTCAATAGCGATGATGGATGGCTCATCCACCACGATCTTGTCTTTGTAAATAATCAGCGTGTTAGCAGTACCCAGGTCAATCGCGATGTCACTGGTAAAAAAATCAAAAAATGCCATTTGGTATTAAACAAAAAAGGGTTTTTAAAAAGCTAAAGTCGGGAGTTAACTCCGGCAAAATTGCATTTAATTTACCAAATTAATGAAAAATGTAGGTTTTTTAACGCATCGCATTGCCGAATCGCGACGAGTGGCTTATCCCGCCGAAGTAACATTTTTCATCATCCTTTAATAATCAAAAGCAATTGTTGACAACCTGTCAAACACTATGTATGCAGCGCCAGCAAAAAATTTCCCGGCCTCTGGCGTCGCAGACTATCAGTGCTTGAAGTGACGAATACCGGTGAACACCATTGCCATATCGTGTTCATCACAGTAGTTGATTGAATCCTGATCTTTCACCGAACCACCAGGCTGAATCACAGCCCTGATACCATGCTTATCGGCAATCTCGACGCAATCTGGAAAGGGAAAGAATGCATCAGAAGCCATTACTGCCCCCTGTAAGGTAAAGCCAAAAGCTGCAGCTTTTTCTATAGCTTGTTTGAGGGCATCGACGCGCGAGGTCTGGCCAACACCACTGGCAATCAATTGACCGTCGTTGGCAAGTACGATTGTATTGGACTTGGTATGCTTACAGATTTTGCTTGCAAAGAGCAGCGCATCGATCTCCTGTTCGGAAGGGTTCCGCTTCGTTACGACCTTCAGGTCTTCACGGCGGTCGGTATGAAGGTCGGCATCCTGTTCAATAACTCCGTCGAGGATACTCTTGAATTGCTTCCTGGCCGTGAGCGGTCTCTTTTGCAGGAGAATCATGCGGTTCTTTTTCGAACGCAGCAGCGCGAGGGCGTCTTCATCGAACGAAGGTGCGATGAGTATTTCAAAGAAGAGCTTGTTCAATTCTTCAGCCGCGGCAAGATCGACCGTTTGGTTGGTTGCCAGTACCCCTCCGAAAGCAGAAATAGTGTCGGCGGCAAAGGCTTTGAGGTAGGCTTCGCGCACGGTAGCTGCCGTGGCCACGCCACATGCATTGGTATGCTTAATTATCACGAAAGCAGTCTGTCCGTCAAATTCCTGTATGAGGTTGACAGCCGCGTCGACGTCGACGAGATTATTGTAGGAAAGCTCCTTGCCGTTTAGTTGATCGAAGAGGCCGTCGAGGTCTCCGAAATACGTTCCTTTCTGATGCGGGTTCTCACCGTACCGCAGCACCCGTCCATTCTGGAAGGAGGCTTTAAACACAGGAAGCTGATATCCCGAGTTGAAGTACTGGAAAATGGCGGCGTCATAATGAGAGGTAACCTCGAATGCCAGAGCTGCAAAATGCTTGCGGTCTTCGAGGTCGGTCGAACCACCTTTCTGCTTTAGCAAATCTGTGAACTCCGTATACTGGCTGCGCGAAGAGACGATAACAACGTCGTTGAAGTTCTTCGCAGCACCCCGGATAAGGGAGATTCCGCCGATGTCAATCTTTTCGATTACCTCGCTTTCAGATCCGCCTTTTGCGACGGTTTCTTCGAACGGATAAAGGTCTACGATAACCAGGTCAATTGGCGCAATTTTGAATTCTTCTGCCTGTTTGAGGTCTGATGGTTCATCTCTGCGGAAAAGAATGCCACCGAAGACAGCGGGATGAAGCGTCTTCACCCTTCCACCGAATATTGAGGGGTAGCCCGTCAGTTCCTCCACGGGAGTGACCTTATAGCCAAGTTTCTCGATGAATTCCTGGGTGCCGCCCGTCGATACAAACTCCACCCCGTTTTTGCCCAGTTCGTGAATTATTGGTTCGAGGTTGTCTTTGTAAAAGACGCTGATGAGGGCTCGGGAGATTTTGCGTGACGACATTAGGATCAAGGGTTTAGATTGAAGCTGCAAAAGTAAAAGACCTTTTACAGGATTCAAGTGGTTGACCTAATTTCGTATGAACTGTTTGCGGGCTAAAGATCCTCTTCGAACTCGAATTCGAGGCTGAAGTCGTCAGCATCCTGGTAGGCCGGGAACCGGTGGCGGAATGCGTGCAGAGAATTGGCATTCAGCTCTACGGTGTGGATGATTTCTGCTCCTTCGTTGGTGAATATTGCTTCGCCTTTCGGGCTGATGATTGCAGACCGCCCGTTATGCTCGACACCGGCGCCGTCCTGGCCGATGCGGTTTACGCCGACCACATAGCTGATATTTTCAATGGCGCGGGCACGCAGCAGCGTATCCCAGGCGTCAATTCGCGCGGTGGGCCAGTTTGCCACATAGATGGCCACGTCGTAGGCGAGGGAATCGGCATCCTTATCCCAGCGGTTCCGCGTCCAGACGGGGAAGCGGAGGTCGTAACAGATCAGCGGGCAGATCCGCCAGCCTTTCCAGGTTGCGATCAGCAGGCTTTCACCGGGTGAATACGTCTTATGTTCATTCGCCATCCGGAAAAGGTGCCTCTTATCGTAAGTCTTGTAATTTCCGCCGGGCTCCATCCAAAGCAGGCGATTGAAATATTTGTCGTGTACCCGAACAATATAGCTGCCTAAAATCAGCGCTCCGGTTTGATCAGCCATTTGCTTCATCCACTTGAACGTTCTCATGTTCATGTGTTCTGCAAGCTTCGATGCCGCCATCGTGAACCCGGTTGTAAACATCTCCGGGAGGATGATCACGTCGGTTGAGCGGTTGATCTGCCAGATCTTTTCTTCAAACATGGACAAATTGGCATCAATGTCCTCCCAATGAAGGTCTGATTGAATAAGAGTGATTTTTAGGTCCTGCA
Organism: Bacteroidota bacterium; assembly: GCA_023417065.1. Taxonomy (GTDB): domain Bacteria; phylum Bacteroidota; class Bacteroidia; order Cytophagales; family Cyclobacteriaceae; genus Ohtaekwangia. The sequence continues at coordinate 62,305 of JAEZGH010000095.1, read as the reverse complement.
TAGTGGGATTGTTCCGGACCGCAAAGAAAACAAAAGCAGGTGAATATTGAAGGTCTTTTTCCAGGTAATGTGCCCCCCTGAAAGTCGACACGCAATTCGCTAGCTGTCAGCGTGATCAAAACCCCGAACGAGGATTTTGCAAATGCTTTTTGTTCAAACGGTCTGCATCTCTGTTACAGAACTGGTATCGGCTGAAAATGGTGCCGGATCAGGTTAATTAATGCCCCGCCACCATTCTGAAAACTGAGCAGTGGAGTCGCGCAGGTTCACCGGTTGGCCGATCATCGGCGTAATCAGGTGCACGTTTCTCTCACCGGCAAGTTTGGAGACGCGGAGCAGTGGGTCATCCCATGCATGGTTGCCGAGGGCAAATTTCGAAGAGTGGACGGCCAGGAGACGTTTGGCACGAAGGTCCATCGATGCCTGAACGACCTCCTCCGGCAGGAGGTGAATGTATTTCCAGTTTTTATCGTACTGGCCGTTTTCAAGTATGGCAAGGTCCAATGGACCGAACTCGTCGCCTATTTTGCGGAAATGCTTATCGAAGCCGCTGTCGCCACCCAGATAGAGTTTCGCCGTCGGGGTGATCAACACAAAAGAGACCCACAGCGAGCGATTACGGCGAAGGCCTCTGCCTGAAAAGTGGCGGGCGGGCCGGGCGTGGATCTCAAAGCCCGCGATCAGATCCGCTGACTCGTTCCAGTCAAGTTCCACAATGCGTCCCGGATCATATCCCCAGTACTCAAGGTGCTCCCCTACGCCAAGTCCGCATATCACTTTTCCGACACGCGGGCGCAGGGCCAAAATAGTCTTGTAGTCGAGGTGATCCCAGTGATCATGCGTGATGAGCAGGTAGTCGATGGAAGGAATGTCTTCCGCGCCGTATACATCTGTACCTGGAAAGCTTCTTGTTGTGGCCGCAATGGGCGACGCGGCACCACTGAATACAGGATCAACGAGAAAACGTTTGCCGTCAACCTGAAGGAAGTACGATGAATGTCCAAACCACACCAATACATTTTCGTCCGGATTCAGGGTGTGCAGGTTTGTCTTAGTCGTGGGTATTGAATCCGTGGGAATGCGTCGGGGCCTGTCGGAGAACAGGAACTCTTTCATCACGGAAAAATAGGAGCTTCCTTCGGTCAGGTCTGGAGTAGGACTGAGATTGCGGAATTTGCCATCGTCGTAATTGGGTGACTTCTCTATCCTCTCAAGGCGGCTGCCGGAAGGATACTTCCCGAATTTTGGCTGTTGCAGGAATATCCATACAGCCGCACTAGTGATAAATATAAAAATCAGAAATCCGATAAGCATGCGTTTCAGGAATCGTGTGATAAATCTTCGGGCCATTGAATGCGTAGACGGCGTGAGGGAGGCAAATATTTTCGGGTGTCAGATCTTTCGAAGGATTTCACCCGCGCGAGCCAGTGTCTCATCCTTTTTGGCGAAACAGAAGCGCAAGATCCGCGCATCGGTTTTATCCCGATAAAAAACGGATATGGGAATAGCTGCGACCTTGTGCAGGCGTGTGAGATCAACAGCCATCTCTTCATCCGGTTTTTGCGAAATATGGCGATAGGAAAGGAGTTGGAAATACGACCCTTTGCAGGGCAATGGTTCGAAGGAGGAACCCTTTATTTGTTCGAGGAAAAGGTCGCGCTTGTGCTGGTAGAAGTCGGGAATCCCGTCCAGTTTGTCGCCCGCGCCAAGGTAGTTGGCCAGCGCATGCTGAACGGGCGTATTAACGCTAAAGGTGATGTATTGATGAGTCTTTCGTATTTCTGCAGTAAGGCTCGCAGGCGCTACTACGTAGCCGACTTTCCAGCCCGTTGCGTGAAGCGTCTTGCCAAAGGAAAAGCAGGCACAACTTCGCGAGCGAAGCCCGGGGAATCGCAGTACACTTTGGTGCTGATGGTTGTCGTACACGAGTCGATCATACACCTCGTCACTCAGCACAATAAGGTTGTGGTGTTCTGCGATGCGCTCCAGTTCCTGCATGTCTGATGCACCAAGTACAGTACCCAGGGGGTTGTGCGGTGTGTTGACCACGATCATGCGGGTTCTTTTGGTAACACTGCGCCCGACTTCGCTCCAGTCAATTTTGAAGTCGGGATAGTGCAGACTTATATGAACGGGGACTCCGCCATTGAGGCGCACTGCCGGTGAGTATGAATCGTATGCAGGATCAAACAGGATGACTTCATCGCCGGGTGAGACAAATGCCGCCATTACGCTGTACAATGCTTCCGTTGCTCCGGCCGTAATGGTGACTTCCGACTCAGGGTCAGCGACTACACCATAGTGCTTTTCGAGCAATCGCGCGATTTGGCTTCGCAGTTCGGGTACACCCTGCATGGGAGCGTATTGATTGAGATCCCGCGCCATGGCGTGACCAACCAGGTCGATCAGTTGTGAATCAATAGGAAAATCAGGGAACCCCTGTGACAGGTTTATGGCGTCGTGTTCAGCCGCCAGTCGCGACATGACTGTAAAAATCGTTGTACCGACGTCGGGCAGTCGCGAAGTGAAATGCATTGATTAACGGAATGGGAGGGACGCCTATTTTCCGGGGGCAATGATGCGATACTCGGTATCGACCTTTCCTTTTGAAATATCAGCGAGTTTTCCTTTAAGCAAACGTTTCTTCAGCGGGGTGAGGTAATCTACGAACATTTTTCCTTCGATGTGGTCGTACTCGTGCTGAATGATCCGGGCCTTCATGCCGTCGAATGTTTCTTCCTTGAGTTGCCAGTTAGCGTCGTAGTAACGGATCCTGAGTTCTGCTTTGCGCGACACCTTTTCACGGATGTTGGGGATACTGAGGCAGCCCTCTTCGAAGTCCCACGGAGTACCAAGTTCTTCGAGCATTACGGGGTTGATAAAAGGCTGGCGGAAATCTTCCATGCCGGGCTCGTCTTCGAGAACCGTTCCGTCGACCACGAAAAGGCGGATGCTCTTGCCGATCTGCGGAGCGGCCAAACCGATTCCGCTGGCTGCATGCATCGTTTCGAACATATCTTCGATTAACTGTGTAAGGTCCGTTCCCGGCTCGATGTCTTTAGCCTTTTGGCGCAAAACCGGGTCGCCATACATGACAATAGGATAAATCATGGTGCAAATTTAACGCTTAAATAATTACGGAAGTTCAGGTTGGGCCGCGACGGCTCAGAAATTCTTGCGGTCCAGAAATGACTGCAGAATGATGGTAGCGCTGATTTTATCGACGTTCCCTTTAACCTGGCGGTCCTTTTTCTTCATTCCGCCGGCTATCATCGCATCCATAGCCATTGAGCTGGTGAACCGCTCGTCTGCCAGGTGCACTGGTTTTTCCGGGAAGGCTTTGTTAAGTTCTTCAACAAATGCGCGTACCAGGGGCGCCGTTTCCGAGTCTTCGTTGCGAAGCGTTTTGGGCATGCCTACTACAAACTCATCAACCGGTTCTTTTTGGAGGTAGGACTTGAGATAATTAAGCAGGGTGTCGGTCGAGACGGTTTCAAGTGGCGTTGCAATAATGCGCATCGGATCGGTTACCGCGAGTCCGGTTCTTTTTTTACCATAATCGACTGCCAGAACTCTGCCCATTACCAGTGCATGATTGTTTTGAGGAACGCTGTCAGTTCACGGGCAATCTCACCATGTTGTTGAAGGTCGGGGTGATCACCACATCCGCTGTTGTACCGTCGGCTAAAATAATACTTATGCACATGCATATCGCCATTCGCACGAACTTCATTCACCGCGCCGGCCAGATAATTTTTTAGTGTAGCACTGAGCGCGTCGTTGGCCATGGGGCTCGTCAGACATACGATCTCTGCGTCGGGATAGTAACTTCTGACTTTTGCGATAAACGCAACATAGGCGCTGGTGAAAGCCGCCGAATCCTGTTGGCCGTCGTTTTGGCCCAGCGCAATGGTAACAGCATCAGGCCGGAAGCGGGTGAAATCCCAGGCGCCTGAATTTTCACGCATGTTCACCTTATCGTATACGTCCGGCATCGTAATCTTCATATCACAACAGCTTCGGATCAGACCAATTCCCGACACCGATGAAAGGTGCCATTCGGCGTTCAGGTTGCGTGCTGTCTGAGGTCCATAACTCTCATACGCATTGTGCTGGTCATACCATTGGCCGGAGTCACATGGAATCATTGAAAGGTCGCTACCGGTACCACACGTGATAGAATTGCCAATGAATTCTATTCGTCGCGCGGGCTTCGGAGGTGGAGGAAGAAGCCTCTCACATCGCAGTCCGGCGAACTCAAGATATCCGATCCCCGCTTCTGTTGATTTACAAATAACGATACTATGCTTACCAGGGTCCAGTCCGGTGAAGCGGAGTGTATCGCTTCGTTGTTTTGTCTGAACGCGTATCGGGTCGCCACCGTCTATCGAAACGCTCACGTAGTTGTGTGACTTTCCCCATAGGATCTCATCGTTGAGCAGGACCTCGCAGACGGGTCCGGAAAACGCTGCAGTCACGTACACTCCGGGTTGCCAGAAGCGGGGCAGCTTTGCGTTGCTGAAGTCCACGCGACCCGTATACCGTATGAGTTCGCTATCCGCTGAGAAGAAAGATAACCGTGACTGCGCATCTGTAATGAATGGCAATGTGGCAATAATAAAAACAGCAAGGACAAAATACCTTTTCATCTTATGAACAAGTGGTACGATCGTCAGAAGGAGCGCACTGACCATGCGCGTGACCACGGCTCGTTGGGCTTCAGGACATGAATTCCCTCCTTCCGTTCCAGGCGTTGGTCGTGCCCGACATGATCCGCGATTCCGCACCAGGGTTCAAGGCAAACGAAGTCTGCATCGCGGAATGCCCAGATCCCGAAGTATGGAAAACCGTGATAGGAAAAGGTCAATCCATGCGAATGATTGTTGGACCTTATCGAAATTTCATTTGACACCAGGTCTTTGAACACGAGGGCGTCTTCATAGAACAAGTCCTTTCTGAGGAGTAGTTTATCGGTGTTCTCCAGTAGTGGCTCGTGTTCATTTGCAATGAGTCCCTGCGGACTGATCTTCCATCGATCGGCATTCTCGACGCGATCAAATTGCAGATAGTAATCGGTGTAGTCATCATCGTCGCGCAACGGGACGCGGAATGCAGGGTGAGCACCCAGGGAAAAATACATGGGTTCAGATCCGGCGTTAGTGACCACATACTTAACCTCAAGCGTCCCCGCTGCAGAAATGGAGTAGTGTATCCTCAACCCGAAGTCGAACGGATATTGTTTCCTGGTATTGGAGTCGCTCGTCAATAGGAACGTTGCATAGTCAGGCCCGGATTTTTCCAGAGCGAACTCCATTTCACGGGCAAAGCCATGCCTTGGCAGCGTGTACTCGGTTTCCCGATAGGTATAGGTATTCTCCTTCAGCTGTCCGACAATCGGAAACAGTACAGGTGAAGATTTCGCCCAGTACGCCGGATCCGCCTGCCATATATATTCCAGTTTGGTATCTGCGTGGAACAGCGACGAAAGTTCCGCGCCCTTATGGCGTATCACAGCAGTGACGGGGCCGTTGGATATCGTTGTTTCCATCAGGCGGAATTCCTGGCGGCATTGATAATACCGAACATACAGCGCATTACAAGTTTCCGGTAGTGTGTTTCGAGTGCTTTATCTTTTGCTTCGAGGTGACGCAACTGATACAACGCGAACTGCTGAATCGTAATTAACGGAAGCACTATACGCTCCCGCAGCTTTACCGAATCACGGTTCACCGGGTTGTTCTCCATAAGTTCAGTGTACCCTGTTACCTCCAGGATCATGTCGACAGTGAGCTTGAACTCATTGTGCATCAGTTTCCAGAACTCACCGAATTCCTTGTCTTTGGCGAGATAAGCGGAAGCAGGGAAGTAACTCTTCGTCAACGACATCATGCTATTGCTGAGGAGTGTGCGGAAAAACAGCGACTCACGGAAGAGTTTCTGCAGGTCTTTCATTCGGCCCTTCCGTTTTAGTGTACGGATTGCCGAACCCACGCCGTAAAATCCAGGGATGTTCTGTTTCATCTGGGCCCACGAACCTACGAATGGTATTGCCCGGAGATCTTCGAATTTAAAACTTCCCGAATTACGCTTTACAGGCCGCGAACCGATATTGGTATCACCGAAGAAAGACAGCGGTGTTATCTTCTCGAGATAGGGAACAAACATCGGATGTTTCTTCAATGCTGCGTAGGCATTGTATCCCTCTGCTGCGAGTTCTTCCAGAAGTTCTTTCGCGTCATCGCTGAAGTAATTGCGGGTTCTGAAAACAGCGTTTTCAACGCCGGCGGATAACAATTGCTCGAGGTTGAACTTGCATGAAAGTGGTTTACCGAAGTTGGAGCTGATGGTCTGCCCCTGAATGGTAAGTTGGACTTCCTTGTCTTCGATAGAGTCGCCCAGTGAAGCATAGAAGTCGTGGGTGTTGCCTCCTCCACGCGCCGGAGGCCCTCCCCGGCCATCGAAGAATATTGCGGTGAAGCCTTTGTCACGGGTGATTTTGGTAAGCGTTTCCTTCGCTTTGAATATCGACCAGTTGGCCCTGAGGTATCCGCCGTCTTTCGTTCCATCGGAGAATCCGAGCATGATAGTCTGGTTTCCACCGCGCTGCTTCAGGTGCTCCTGATATGCGGGGATATTATAAACCGCTTCCATCACGTCGCCACATTCGTTCAGGTCTTCGATTGTTTCAAAGAGGGGAACAATGTCAAGCGGAAGTTTGTCGTCCTTGCCCAGGATAAGCTTAGCGAGTTGAAACACGCGGATGATATCCAGCGCGGACTGGCAGTTGCTTATCACATAGCGGTGGCATCCTTCCGGACCGTTTTGCGCCTGAATCTGGCCGATGACGTGGATACTTTCGATAAGTTCCGTTACGAAGGGATCTTCAAACTTCAGTGACGAAGGTTTGAAGTTCAGCTTCAGAATGGTGTCGATTTTTTCCTGCTCACTCAGCGTGTCGAACGATTTCAGTTTTTTCTGACGCGCCTGCAATTTCTCCATGATTGCTTCCCATGCATAGGCATGCTTGCGGCTGTCCTGACGGATGTCCATGCTGGCGAAGTAGAACCCGAAGATTTTTACTTTCAGTATGAAGTCATCGAGAATGTTAAGGAATAATCCCTTGTGCTGATCGATAAGTACGTCGCGGGCCTCCATGAGGTCGGCGAGCAATTCATCCGGATGGTTGTATATCTCACCATGTCCGCCATAGGCGATCGGATAGATCTTGCGTTCCGCGCGCGCGATGATGTGATCTACACCCTTGAAGGTAAGACGGCGTTTCAGCCACCGTATATCGCGGTGGTAGCAGCGCAACAAGGTTTCCTGTAACCGCTGGGCTACGCGCAACGTGATTTCATGCGTAACGTAGGGGTTTCCGTCGCGGTCGCCTCCGGGCCAGAACCCAATTTTAAACAGCTCGTAATTCTTCCAGTCCTCGAGTTTCATATTCAGTCCGCCCATCAGGCGCGAAATGATATCGGGGATCACATTGTAGAACACGTTCTCAAGAAACCAGCACAAGCTTACCGCTTCATCAAAGGGCGTCGGCTTTTCCTTGTTGATGAAAGGCGTTTTTCCCAGCTGACGAAGGAGGAGGTTGATGTTTTCGAGCTTGTTTTCGCGGATCATCTGTTCGAGGTCGTTGATGATCGCGAGCACGTTTCCGGGATAGAACTGTGTTGGGTGCGCCGTCAGTACTACGCGCACGCTGAACTCTTCCAGTTTCTTTTTAAGCTCTTCTTCAGCATCCTCCGCTTTGGCGCGGATGAGCAGCGAGCTTACTGATCCCGGTCCGTCCAAGTCGTTTATCTGATCGAAGGCGGCATCTTCGATTGAATCGAAGAGTACGACCTGCCGTTCCGCGTATTGGATGAAGCCAAACAACAGGCTGAATTGTTCTTCTGTTGTGGCCTGCGGGGTATAATCAGAAAAGAACTTTCGGATGATGGTTTTGGGATCCTTGCCGGAATCGAAGCCTTGTTCACAGGCTTGCTGCAAAAGGGGAAGCAGCGTACCGGTGCGATAGATTCCGGTATACGGAAGGTTGAGGAAAAGACTGTTGTACATGTGGTACCTCGTGGAGACAGTCTCGTTAAATTGTCGCGGCATGGTTACGGTTTAAAAACGAGACCAAAGTTATCAAAACCAGACCGGAGGTATCAAATCAGCGGGGGAATTAGCAATATTATTTTCGAAAACGTTTTCGGGCCACTTTTTCCTTATTACAGGCAGTCATGCGAGGCATTATTTGAAAAGATGACAGGGATCGGGGACCCCTGTCGTCTTAATTACTTATTCTCTGACGATACCTTTTATCACGAGCAGGACGGGGTCGCCCGTGTTTGCATTTACGGTAACTGTTTTTGAGAACACGCCGATCTGAGCGGCGTTAAAGGTGGCTTTGACATATCCGGACTTGCCGGGCGCAATTGGATCTGTCGAATAGTCGGTGACGGTACATCCGCACGATGCCTGGACCGATGAAATGACGAGGGGCGCATCGCCCTTGTTTGTAAAGGTGAACTTGTGGTGGACCGGTACATCTTTCTTGATGGAGCCGAAATCGTGCTCGGTTTTCTCCCAGCTAAACACTGCATCGAAGAAGTTCCGCAGGGGGCTTTCAGAGGCAACGCAGACCTGGCTGAACACTGCAGCCACGCAGATGGCGATGCCGAAGAACAATAATCCTTTTCTCATAACTTATTTTTAGGTTTTGACTACGCACAAATCTCAGTCGAAAATGCGCTTCTCTGTGTTAACAGAATGCCAATTATTGTTAATGTGTTGTTAAGGCTCGTTTGCCGGAATGGCAGAAACTGTACCTTTGTATTGTGAAGAACTCGACCATCCGTCGGATCATCTTACTGGCAACGCTCAGCATTGCAGGGATTACCGTGACCCAGCTTTACTGGCTTAAGCGTGCATTTGATCTGAAGGAAAACGAGTTTGACCGCACAGTCACCACCGCACTCTTCAACGTTGCCCAGCAGATTTTTGAGCTGAACCGGACTCCATCGCCCGCTGCTAATCCAGTTAAGCAGATTTCGACCAACTACTTTGTGGTGATGATCAACAACGAAGTTGATCCTGGCCTTGTGGAGTATCTGCTTCGCAATGAGTTTGAGAAACGGAATCTGATGGTTGATTTCGAGTATGGTGTATATGACTGCAGCAGTGAAAAGATGCTTTATGGTGATTATGTCCCGCTGCAAACGGCCAAAGACAAAATCACAAACAAGCATTTTCCTCAATGGGCAAACTATGGATATCATTTTGGTGTGCAGTTTCCAAACCGCGAGTCGCACCTGTTGAATCAAATGGGTATATGGACGTTTTCGTCCGGAGTATTGCTTTTGGTTATCGTATTCTTTGCGTATACACTGTTCGTTATCCTCAAGCAGAAGCGTTTGTCGGAGATCCAGAAGGATTTCATCAACAATATGACGCATGAGTTCAAGACTCCGATTTCAACGATTGCCGTCTCGACGGAAGTTTTGAAGCGGGCCGACATCGTGCAGCAGCCTGAGCGGCTAAGGAATTACACATCGATCATCGAGAAGGAAAACATGCGGCTTCGGCAGCACGTGGAGCGTGTTCTGCAGATGGCACAGTTAGACAAGGAAGATCACGGCTACAAGAAAGAAACCGTTAATCTGCATCAAATCATTGATGATGCCATCAACAATACGTGCATCACGATGAGTGACAACGGGAGTACAATACGCACGCATAAGGATGCTGAACAATCAACGGTGACAGGTGACCGTTTACACCTGACGAATGTATTCAGTAATCTGATTGAAAATGCCTTGAAATATTGCAAGGGCTGCGCCGAAATAAACATTTACACGCAAAACCATGATCGGGGGATTACCGTTGAAGTGTCAGACAACGGAATCGGCATAACTCCGGAGAATCAAAGACGGATTTTCCAGAAGTTTTATCGGGTACCGACTGGCAACGTCCACGATGTAAAAGGTTTCGGTCTCGGCTTGAGTTATGTAAAAACGGTGGTTGAGGGTCACGGAGGCTCCGTGTCCGTTCGCAGCGAACTCGGAGAGGGAAGTACATTCCGTGTTCAGCTGCCTTTTGGTTAATTTTTTCATTTGATGCTACCCTATGACCGGAAAACGAATTCTCCTCGTAGAGGACGATCCTAATCTTGGCTTCGTTATCAAAGACAACCTTGCGATAAAAGGTTACGACGTCACCCTGTGTACTGATGGCGAAGAAGCGGGACGCACATTCAGATCCGCGCAGTTTCACATATGTATCTTTGACGTAATGCTTCCCAAAAAGGATGGCTTTACGCTGGCGCGGGAAGTTCGATCTATCAACAAGCAAATTCCGATTATTTTTCTTACGGCGAAGGCGATGGTGGACGATAAGCTTGAGGGGTTTCAGACGGGCGCTGACGATTACATCACCAAACCATTCAGCCTTGAGGAACTTTACTATCGTATAGAAGTCTTTTTGCGTCGCAGCAGCGAATCGCCGGCAGCGCCTGAAACTACGTTCACGATAGGTGAGTTTTCATTTGATTATTCGCGCCTTCTCATTCAACGAAACGGCACGCAGAAATCGCTCACGCAAAAAGAAGCCGAAGTACTTCGCTTTCTGTGTATCAACCGCGAGCGCGTGTTGAAGCGGGAAGAAATATTGAATCAGATCTGGGGCGACGATGACTACTTTATGGGTCGGAGTCTCGATGTGTTCATTTCGAAACTACGCAAATACCTGCGCGAAGATCCTTCGATCTCGATCGCTAACTATCACGGTGTTGGCTTTCGTCTTGAAGTCGAAGGCTGGCCCACCGAAAAGGTCTAGAGCATTTTCCCGATAAGATTGTCGACGGTAATTCCTTCAGCTTCGGCTTTGAAGTTTCTCACGATCCGGTGTCTCAATACGGGTTTAGCGATTGCCTGAACGTCTTCGATATCCGGCGAATACTTACCATTTAGCAGTGCGTTGCATTTCGAGCCCATAACAAGGAACTGGGAAGCTCTGGGGCCGGCGCCCCAATCGAGAAATTCATTTGCAAGGGCATTTTCCGAGCCGTTGCTATGCGGTCTGGTTTTGCTCACAAGTTTTACTGCATACTCCACCACATTGTCGGGTACAGGCACGCGACGAACAAGATGCTGAAAGTATGCAATCTCTTCGCCTGAAAGAATCTTGTTTACCGTTTTGGGTTCGTCTGTAGTTGTGCTTTTCACGACCTCCACTTCTTCCTTAAAGGTGGGGTATGTGAGCATGATGTTGAACATGAAACGGTCAAGCTGTGCTTCCGGCAAGGGGTATGTACCCTCCTGCTCAATCGGGTTTTGCGTTGCAAGAACGAAGAAGGGTCGCGGCAGCGGATATCTTTGTCCGGCGATAGTCACCGCATACTCCTGCATGGATTCAAGAAGGGCAGCCTGAGTTTTGGGGGGCGTTCTGTTTATTTCATCTGCGAGGACGATGTTGGCGAATACAGGTCCTTTGACGAATTTGAAGTTCCGTTCGCGATCCATGGTTTCAGCCCCGACGATATCGGAGGGCATCAAATCCGGAGTGAACTGAATTCTTTTGAATTCCAGATCCAGCGACGTTGCTATTGTCTGAACGAGTAGCGTTTTGGCGAGACCGGGAACACCTACCAGAAGCGAATGGCCCTGACAAAAGATGGCTGTCAGCACTTGTTGTACAACCTCATCCTGACCGACGACCACTTTGGCAATTTCGCGTTTCAGGTTTTTGTAAGATTCGGCCAGGGCATCGGCCGCTTCAACGTCAGAGCTGTATTTCGTCATTGATTATTCGTCTAGGATTCCGCAGAAATCATATTCCTCATCGATACTAATAAACACATCTTTTCTGGCTTTCAGAAACCATTTCTGAAGTGCGCGGTCCTTTTTATGATTTAAGGTAGCATTCTGGATACGTGTCCAGTCTTGTTCCAGCGAAGCCTGGTGCGGTGGAATCCGGGATTTATAGTACAGAATCCGGACGGCGTCTTTGCCGTCGTCAGTGCGATAAACGATTGGTCGTGAGATCGTCCCCACTTTCATTGTATCTACCGTGAAGAATATAACGGGATCCAGTTCATCCACCAGCAAACGCGTATTACTGTCGCGGTCGCTGAAAAAGCCCCCGTTACCTTTGGTTTCAACGTCGTCGGAATACTCCTTCGCCGCACGTTCAAAGGTGATCGTATCATTCTGGATTTTTGTCCGCAGGCTGTCGAGGTAGCGGCTTGCCTTCTGCAAATCTTCTTCTGATGGACGAGGTGAGATCAGGATATGTCGCGAGTTGTATTCGTTTCCGCGACGCTCCAGCAACTGCATGATGTGGAAGCCAAAGCTTGTCTCGAAGGGCATGGATATTTCTCCCGGCTTGAGTTTAAAGGCCATCGCTTCGTACTCGGGTACCATTCGGCCGCGGCCGACCCACCCCATATTGCCACTATTTCCTGTCACACTTGGATCGTCGGAAAACTCGCGTGCGAGTTTTCCAAAATCTTCACCTGCGAGGATACGGTTGCGCAGTTCGATCAACTGGGCTTTGGTGGCGTTCTTCTGTGCTTCGTTCACTTCTGCAACTTTGACGATCTGTGCCACCTCAACTGACGCGGAGAAATAATCGAGACTGTCTTTCGGGATGCGGTTGAAGAAACGGCGTACTTCCGACGGCGTTACTTTTATGTCTTGTGTGATATGGTCTTCCATCCGGCCTACGACCATCTGCTCGCGAATCTGTTCACGGAGTTCGAGGCGGATCTGTTCCATGGTTTTGCCATAAAGTGCCTCGAGTTCGTCGACAGTTTTTCCTGACTGCGACAGGATGATGTCCATCCTGTTTTTGGTATTGGCATCGACCTCGGCGTCGAGCACCACGACCGAATCGATTTCGGCCTTAGCCATCATCAGCTTTCCACGAATGAGCAGCGCGAGGTACTGACAGCGGATACGTTCCGACGGCGTACCTCCATTTGTGATATAGTCCTGATACGCGCGGTCCAGTTCTGATTTGAGGACGATGTAGTTGTCGACCTTGGCAATGATCTCATCTACCACAAATCCTTCCTGGGCTGTAGCAGCGTGCGCAATGGCGAACATCCCGAATGCCAGCAACCACTTTCTGATATCGTAGAACACGTTGTTTTTCATATTATTTGTAGATCTCAAATTTCTGCCTCGCAGAGGCGTCGCCATATACTTTCTCTTCCAGCTCCTGGACCAGTTGAACTTTTCTTTTGTTGAGGATTATGTTCCGTATTTCGTCGCGGACGAATTCAAGCGGAGACACATTGTCTGAAATGCGATAATTATTCACTTTCAAAAAGTAAAGATAGTTATCATCAGATGTTTCATAATACGGATTCGCCTTAAGGAACTGTATTTTATTTGGGATTTCAGCGAGTGGTGAATTTCGGACGAGGTCGTCGAAGACCATCCAGGTGCTGTCGGCGAGCTGGAATGCGGCGGCGAAACTCAGGCAGTACGACTTCAGTTCACGCTCATCGCGGTCTGAATTGGCCTCGATCATTTCCTTTATCCGATCAATGCGGGGAGCTGTTTTGGGGACTTTGATAAACGTCGCCTGGACGATATTTTGTTTGAGGATGAAGTTGTCGAGATTTCCCTTGTAGTACGCCTCAATTTCGGTCTGCGATACTGCAGTATCGAGCTTTTCGCGGACATACTGAGTTTGAAACTCATAGGCAATGATGCTGTAGCGGTAGTCCAGGATTCTGCGTTCAACTTCTGCTTCGTTGATATCGATCCGGCGGGTGGCCTCCTGAATCAACAGTTGTTTTCGTATCCAGCTGTCGATGTATGCCTCCACCCGCTGGACACTATCGGCCTGCGGAAGTCCCGGTGGCGTTATCCCGCGAAGTTCATCCTGATAAAGGTATGTGTTGCCGACCCGGGCTACTGCCGTTCTGTTTTCGTCCTTTTTGGCAAACCGGGCGCATGATGACAGGCCGACCACGAGCGTCAGGCCAACAAAAAAATGTCTTATTATACCGGTTGACCGGACCCTTGATATTACTTCTTGCAACAATTTAGTGTTTCTCTAACTCCTTGAAGATCAGTTTTCGCCCCGCTGCGTTAAGTTTGACCGGATACTTCTGCCTTAGAACGGAAAGCCATTCCGCTTCCAGATAATTCTGATAATCCGCAATAACTGCCGGTCGTGCTTCCTCAAAAGACATTTTGCCTGCGGGAAGAATTTCTTTTAACCATGCAAGGTAATACATTCCATTGTTTTCTCCCCGATGAATTCCCGGTTCGGTAGGAACCTTCTTCAACACAGCTTTTTCCTCCGGAGAGAAGTAGCCTGTTTCAATCCTGATTTTATTCCGCGTAACGAACTCCTGAATCGTGCCGGTGTTGCCTTCGCTGAGTACATCCTGCAAAGGTCCGAGCAGCGATTCGTCGGCCGTCGAATAAAGCGACGCTTTCACACGCGGACCGGCCGTATACTTTGAATCGTTTTTCTGGTAATACTTATGCTGACCTGTGGAGTCTTCGGACGCTTTATTCCAGACTTCCTTTTCCATGATCTCGAATAACAGAATTCCTTCATAGTACTCGTTCAGAAGATATCCGTATTCAGGATGGTTGTTGAGCACTTTGCGCTCCTGCAGCTCCAGAATGGTGTCGTCGATAAACTGCTCGTAAAGGGCTGCAACGCTTCGGGAGCCTTGTCGCCGCACAGCTTCGTCGCGCTGCGCATAGGCCAGGAAATCGGATACCTTATACGGTTTTCCATCGAGTCTGAGCAATTCTGACGATGCAAGCTTGCTGTCGGCGCCTTGAAGAGTGCCCGCCTGCAAGACGGAATCCGGGAGCTTGAGGACTCGCGCCTTTACCACGTCATTCTCGGTGAGCGCGAAATCGGTCCTTAGCCGCTTCTGCAGTGCCTGCTTCGATATCTGTGTCCGTTCGTCGCGGCTTACCCTGTTTTTCAGCGAGGCTGTCATCTCGGAAAACGGGGCCAGCGGTATCTTACGTTCGAGGCGCACGATGTGCCAGCCGTATTGCGTTTGGAATGGATCTGAAAACTGTTTCGGCTCGTTAAGTTCGAGCGCGACACGTTCGAACTCCGGAACATTGCTCATCTGTCCGGCGCGAAATGGTCGAAGCTTTCCGCCGTTATCGCGTGACGCCGGATCCTCCGAGTATTCGCGGCACAGGTCATTCCAGTCGCGACCCGCCTGAAGTTGTTCATAGACGGAGAAAATCTTGTCCTTAGCCAGTTCGTTGTCGGTCTGATCACCGGTTCGGATCATGATATGGGCGACCTCAACCTCCTCCCTTGCGGGGCGTCGGTCGTAGACCTTCAGAATGTGGTAGCCAAAACGCGTGCGCACCGGCGTGCTGATCTCGCCGACAGGGGTAGTATACGCTGCCGACTCAAACGGATAGACCATCTGCAGCGCGGTGAAGTAACCGAGGTCACCGTGATTCATTTTTGCCGACGGGTCTTCCGAAAAGTTCGCGGCGAGGTCTTCAAACTTCTCGCCACGCAACGCTCTTTCCCGGAGGTCCGCGATACGGCTGTATGCCTTCAGCGTATCCTCGGCGGGTGCATCCGGCGTCAGCGAGATAAGGATGTGGGCAGCCCGCACTTCCTCCTTCAGGCGGTCATAGGTGAGACGCACCAGGCTATCTGTAAGGCCGTTCCCGGGAAGGTATGGCTTGCGAAGTTCTTCCTTGTATTGGGAGAATTCTCTTTTGAATGCGGCGGTAGTATCCATTCCCCGGAATCTGGCTTCCTCAACTTTTAACTTGAAGTTGACATACAGATTCAGGTACTCTTCGATCTTTTCCGTGGTATAGTCTTCGTCGGGGTTCTGATGATTTTTCCTGTAGAGGTAGATGAACTCGTCGGCGACGACAGGTTTTCGGTTTACCGTGAACAGGGTTACGGGTTTGGATTTTTTGCCGGGCTTACTGGTTGATTGCCCGTAGTGACTTGTAACGAAACATGAGCAGAGCAGGAGTAGAACTGCGCGTAGGATCATGGGTGGGGAAACATTTTACTCAAGCGTTTTAGTCAGGCGGCAGACGTTTCGTCCGCTTTGATGGTGGTATTCAACCTTGTCCATAATGGACTTAACGAGTCGGATACCGAGACCGCCCTTGCGCTTTTCATGGATGATATTGTTCAACGCCGGCTCGTTAAACTGGTTGATATTGAAAACAGTTCCATCGTCAATTAACTCAAACACGAGCGGTTTATTGTTTTCGATATGAATATGAATTTCAAAAAGCTCGTCCGGATTGCAATTATGGGCATGTATCATCAGGTTGGAGCACATCTCGTCGAGGGCGAGCACAATTTCGCTGATCGCTAATTCAGCGATTTCATGCTTCTTCAGTGATGCACGGATAAAATCGCGCACACCCTTGAGATTCTCAATGCTGCAACCGACTTTATACTTATAATTCATTGACCATTTGCTTTGCTTCGACTTTGTCTCTTCCAATTTTCAACAGCTCGTTAAGTCCCAGTATCTCGAACGTATTAGCTACCTTCTCGTTCATCCCAAAGAGCACCATTCGGATTCCCCGGTCTTTAAATTCTTCGATGTACGACATGAAAACACCCAGTCCGGCAGACGAGATATATTCCAGCGAAGTACAGTCAATGAGAATTCGGGAGTAGCCTTCACCCACACTTTTGGCTATCGCCAGGTCCAGTTCGATAGAGGAGCTGGCGTCAATTTCGCCGATCAAAACGATTACATCGGAACCGTCTTCCTGCAATCTTTTAATGTGGATCATAGGGTTTTAACGTTATATTTAAATTTAATGTTCGTACTTATTTTCCTGCTTTTCATCACCTAAACTTGACGATCATAGTCGTATAGTCGTCGTTTATGTTCTTCGTTTCCGAGAACTGATACAGCGTTTTTATGATGTAATCCTGGATTTCCTTCGCATTTTGGCCCTTAACATCCATAATCAGCTCCGCAAGCCGCTCGTAGCCAAACTCGTCCCCCTTCCCGTTCTTGGCCTCTGTGATACCGTCTGTATAAAGTACCATTATATCGCCCGGTTCGTAGGTAAACTCGTTTGTTTGGATGAACTGCGCATAACTCTTGTTTCTGACCATTCCCAGCGCAATACCGCGGTCCTTGAAAAACTCGGCCTTGCCTTTTCGGGCTGAATAGTACAATACCGGGCAATGGCCGGCCCGGGCGTATCGTATTCTGTTTTCAACAGTATCGATGGCGAAATAGGTGGCCGAAATGAAGGATCCGCGCTCTAAACAAGCAACCAGTGCCTGGTTGGCCCGCAGCATGAACTCGTCCGGCTGAATATCGTATTGCGCAAGGCTGTGGAATATGCCTTTCATCTGTGACATGTGGAAGGCAGCCGTGGTCCCCTTGCCGGATACGTCGGCAATTATCAATGCCACCAGTTCAGGGCTGATCCGGATCGTATCATAGTAGTCGCCCCCAACCTCATCCGCTGATTCTGAAAATGCCGCGATGTCGAAGTCTTCATGCGTGTGAAGCAAGTTCGGGAGGAGGCTTTTCTGAACGTTTTTGGCGATTTTCAGCTCTTCCTTATAGCGCTCATTCTGGAGGGCTTCTTCCATCAGGCGGAAGTTTTCAATGGAAATTCCAGCCTGGTTCGCAAAGGTCGAGACGATCTTGGTCATTTCTTTATTGAATCCCTCGGGGAGCTCCTTGAGCAGGGCAAGCTGCCCGATGTTTTCGCCCTTGACGAAGATCGGAAAGGCCAGAATGGATCGGAACCGCGAGCCTTTCAGTGAGGCGAGGTGCTTGCTCAGGTTCCTGGTCTTGTCACTGCCCTGGTCAAGAACACCTTTGATGTGAAGGGACTTCAGGTGTTCCGTGATTTCGCTGGCCTCCTTCGCCGTTGTGCGATACGTAAAGAACTTATGACCGCCTGATGCACTATGGATTTCAAGCCAGGCGGCATCGGCAAACACCGTACTTACTGATGCTTCAAGGAGGATGTTGTATACGCTTTCTTCGCTTTGTTCGGTTTGTATCGACTGACTGATCCGTTGAAAGTTGACGACCTCTTCGAGTTTCTGTTCAAATACCGATGTCGTAGGGAGGTTGAACAGGATAACGAGGAACGAGAACACGGCATAGATAGCCACAAAAATTATGAGCGCCTGAATGAACAGATGCGACTTGTAGTCGGTAAAGTAAGGCGTTAGCGAGCGGAGGTCTTCGACTGATTTGGAGTTAATAAAGAGGATGTACAGCAGATAGAAGACAGTCAACAGCAGCAGCAACAGGCTGGTCCACTTTTGCCGGAAATTAAGGTAGGCGACCCACTTCATGTTTCCGGAAAGCACGACGCCGGTCAGCACGAGAATACCGAGTACTACACCAAAAAGCCAGTCCGCTTTCGGGAGGGCGAAAGTGTTATAGATCAGCGTTAGCAGGAGTCCGATTTCAAAGAACGTCCAAAGCCGGAGAAGCCATTTCGACTTTTGGTAGAGGATGAGGCGTTTCCACACGGTGAACGTCATCATCAGAAACCCCAGCATCAGGCCAAGGTTCACCAGGTAGATGAAGTCCCGGAATACGGGCAGGCTTGTCAGCCGCGTATTTCCCATTAGGGATTCGAACAGCCAAAGTGAAAGAGAAATAACGGTGGCGATCAGCCCTGTTGCGAAAACCCGCCAGAGGAGGTCGATGAAGTTCAATACCTCATCGCGTTCGATCTTCAGTTTGTAGTAATAGAAAACCGAGAGGATAAACAGGTTCAGAAGCAGTTCGGGAATCCAGTGGGGGACATCCTGTTTAACGTTGCCGGTTGATTCCGTAAAGACGATGGAAATATCAGTGAATACCAGCGCCAGCCAGGTAATTACCCCGACGGTAAACAGCAACCGAATAATGGCTTTGGTCCTCACAAATTGGATCTCTGGGCAAAAAAATAAGCCAATCCGCGGACTGGCCTACAATTATATGAATAATATGGTATTTGAAAGAAGCTTTCTGAGAACGAACGGCTTACTTCCGGCTGTAATTTGGTGCTTCTCGTGTGATGGTCACGTCATGTGGGTGACTTTCGACAACGCCGGCGGAAGTGATTTTTACAAACTTGGCTTCCTTCAGACGTTCGATATCCGGCGCTCCGCAGTAACCCATTCCAGCCCTGAGGCCACCGACCATCTGATACAGTACCTCTGATACAAGACCTTTGTACGGCACCCGACCGGATATTCCTTCAGGTACAAGCTTCTTCACATCATCTTCGACATCCTGGAAGTAACGATCTTTAGATCCGGTCTCCATAGCTTCGAGGGATCCCATACCGCGATACGTCTTGAACTTACGCCCTTCATAAATGATTACCTGGCCTGGAGCTTCTTCTGTCCCGGCGAGCAGCGACCCGATCATGATACAATCAGCACCGGCTGCAATGGCCTTAACGAGGTCGCCGGAGAAGCGAATCCCGCCGTCAGCAATGATCTTGACATTTGAACCCTTCACTGCTTTTGCCGCTTCGTAAACAGCTGAAAGCTGCGGAAGTCCAACACCTGCTACAACGCGTGTGGTACAGATACTTCCGGGGCCCACGCCTACTTTAATGGCATCGGCACCTGCGGCAGCCAATGCTTTTGCTGCTTCACCGGTGGCGATGTTTCCTGCTACCAGGTCGAGTTCAGGGAACTTTGACTTGACAGTCTTGGTGGCATTGAGAACATTGATCTGATGACCATGCGCGGTATCAATTGATATTACGTCGACACCGGCCTGTTTGAGGGCTTCGATTCTTTCGATGATGTCAGGAGTGACACCGATGGCGGCTCCTACTCTCAACCGGCCATATTTATCCTGGCAAGCATTGGGTTTGTTTTTCTTCTTACGAATGTCTTTGAAAGTAATAAGTCCCGTAAGCCGTCCCTGCTTGTCGACGATCGGCAGCTTTTCAATTTTATGATTCTTCAGCGTGCCTTCGGCCTGATCCAACGTTATTCCTTCGGGTGCAGTGATGAGATTTTCTTTTGTCATGATGTTCTCAACCTGGAGGTCCATGTCCTTTTGAAAACGAAGGTCGCGGTTGGTGATGATACCCACGAGTTTTCGATTCTGGTCGACGACGGGGATGCCACCGATTTTGTATTCACGCATGATCTTCTCCGCTTCGCGCACCGTGGCGTGTACCTCAAGGGTGATCGGATCGAGAATCATACCGCTTTGCGATCGTTTAACTTTCCGAACCTGTTCGGCCTGCTGTTCGATCTTCATGTTCTTGTGAATGAATCCAACACCGCCTTCGAGGGCAATGCTGATTGCGAGGTCGGCTTCGGTTACCGTGTCCATCGCGGCGGACACAATCGGGATGTTCAGTTTAATGTTCGGCGTAAGGTAGGAGGTAGTGTCGGTTTCGCGGGGGACTACTTCAGAATACGCGGGGACGAGGAGCACATCATCGTAGGTGAGTGCCTCAAAGAGGAATTTCGATGTATCTAGGGACATGGCAAATAATTACGATCCATTATTTGCCGGGCAAAGGTAATCCTTAGGTCTGAATTTCCCACCATAGTCAAACAGTTTTTGATGGGGCCGGCAACCAGATTTCGCAAAATAATTTCATCCGCAGGGTGTACCGTCGTCCGCGCGACAACACTTTGACTGTAATGTTGGGTGCTTTAAAACTGAACGTTTACTTTTGCAGTCAGGCCCTACAACTTATTAACACCCATGAGAAAGCTTCTTTCTTTTTTTCTGATACTTTTTTGCGTGGCCGGTGGATATGCACAGGTTCAAACCGGAAAGGCATCTTTTTACGCAGATAAATTTGAGGGCTCACGCACGGCCAGTGGCCAGAAGTACAAACGCAACAAGCTCACCGCAGCTCATAAAACGCTTCCCTTCGGAACAAAGGTAAAGGTTACCAACCTGGCGAATAACGAGTCGGTCATCGTAGTCATCAATGACCGGGGGCCATACGTCGAAGGCCGGGTCATCGACCTTTCGCGGGCTGCCGCCGAAAAATTACGCTTCGTAAGCCAGGGCCTCGCTGATGTCCGGATAGAGGTAGTCGACCCGGGTGACGGAAAAACCAAACAGACGGAGATCCGGATTGACAATGTGGCCGTCGATGAAAAAGAATACTATGAGCTTCGCGTTAACCGCCTGAAGCCAACGGGTTTCGGAGTTCAGATCGGAAACTACCAGGAATTGGTAAACCTAGTGAGGCTAGCCGAGAACCTGAAGCAATCATACAAGAAAGAAGTTACCGTTCAGGTGAAGGTATTGAATGGTATCAAATATTACGGTCTGATTCTGGGTCCGTTTTCCAACCGCGAAAAGGCTGAACAATTCCGGTCCGAGATCAAACAAAAATATCCCGACGCATTCATCGTCGATTTCAAGAGGATGTAATTCCGCGCGGGATCGCAGACGCCACGAGCACTTGTTCCAATGGAATGGTTAGGATACTTATTCTCCGTTTTTGTCGGACTTATTCTTGGTCTTATCGGCGGAGGAGGGTCAATTCTTTCTATTCCTATTCTGGTGTACATCTTCAAGCTTGACGCGGTAACGGCTTCGGCGTATTCGTTGTTCATTGTCGGCATGACGAGCCTGGTGGGTGCTATTCCAAAGTACAAGGAACACCTTGTAGATTTCCGAACGGGAGCGCTCTTCGGCATTCCTTCCATCCTCAGTATTTTCAGCACGCGCAAATGGATTGTTCCAGCCTTGCCGGACATCATTGCCAACCTGGGTTTCATCGTGATCAGCAAACGCATGTTGCTCCTCGGCGTGTTTGCCTTCCTGATGATCACAGCATCTATAACAATGATCCGAAACACACAGCGCGTGCTGGCGGATGATCATCGTTACAATGTAGGCTTGTTGATTATTGAAGGTATCCTGATCGGATTCCTGACGGGATTTGTCGGCGCGGGTGGAGGATTCCTTATCATCCCTGCGCTGGTGTTGCTCACCGGATTACCTTTCAAAACCGCGGTAGGTACGTCATTGTTCATCATTGCAGTGAATGCGCTGATGGGATTCCTCGGCGATGTGCTCAACCTTGACATTGACTGGTCATTCCTGCTGAGCATTACCGCGCTCGCGATAGCGGGGATTTTTATCGGTCACAGACTTTCCTCGCGGCTTTCAGCAGCACGACTGCGCCACGGCTTCGGATGGTTCGTTCTGGCCACGGGGATATATATCCTCGTTCGCGAAGTCTTCTTCTTCTGATGGCTATCCAGCGATCACTTCAAGAATTTCGCGACCGGCTCTTTCCGCCGATTGAAGCGCACCATTGACGGTACCAGCTTCACCGGTGAAATCCGTCGCCTCGCCCGCAAAGAACACTTTATTGAGAAGGGGTCGCGACAATTCCCTGCGATGTTCAACCGTTCCTCCGGGTTTCAGATATGACATACTTCCCTTGATAAACGGTTCCTTACCCCAGTCCTGAATGGCAGCAACATACTGCGCGTTTACGGCGTCTACCCGGGCATCGCGGGAGGCCTGATTGTCAAACATGAGATCCAATTCTTCCAGGATTGCGGGAATCGCGTCGTACCCGAGATTCGATAACATTTCCGCTTTCTCACCGGATATCGTCATCTGCAATGCTCTCGCCACCTCGCTGCGACCCTCTCCGGCATTGAAGTACTCAGGAATGTCGCCGCCGAAAATGTTCTTGAATCCACTACCCCAGAAGTTTCTCTTGAAGTCGATCACGACCCGCATCGTGCTATCCATACCGATAAGCGAGAGCGCGGTTTGTTTTGTTGACGGCAGCGCGGGAGTAAACGTGATATCTCCGGCTTTCAGAATAGACACCGGAACGGTTACAATGACCTTATCAACTTCGGTAGTAAATGGCTGTGAGTCGGCTTCTCCGGAGAGTACGATTCGGTCCCCTTCGTAGTTGATATTTCTGATTATTGTGTTCAGTTGGGTCTTCTGGGCAGCGCGGATGTAGCCTTCGATCAGCACATCTGCCATGGATGTTTTGGCGAGGATCAGGTTCTTGTCGCTGCGTTTCCGGAGCATCAATTCTTCGGAGAAACCTTCAATTCCTATCCGGTTGTTGGAGGTTCCCATGCGATTGCCGATCCTTCCATGAAGCATCGACATCATGGATGCCGGAATTCCATTGGCGGCAATGGCATCCTGAACGGTGAGGCCGGTTTCGCCCCTTGCGACGATATTCTGCAGAAAGTCGTAGGCCTGCTGGAATTCGTGATATGCGAGGGCGTCGTCGGTCGGGAACAGGTTATCGGCAACCCAGTACAGGTTCTCAGCTTCACCCTCGAGCGGCATCGTAGTGAACTTCTGGTTACGCACGAAGCGCGCAAGGACGGAGTCGTCGCCATATATCCGGTCGGCTCCCAATTCCAGCGGGAAATCAGCGCTGAACTTTGACTGTTCGTTGAACCAGAGTCCATTTCCGCTTCGATCCTGAGGTCTCAGCGTGCGGACACGGCCTCCGATTCGGTTTGAAGCCTCGTAAACTATTACATTAATACCTTTTGAAAGCAAATAGTCGGCAGCAAAAAGCCCGGCAGCACCCCCGCCGATCACCGCCACGGTACCTTTATAGCCTGCCCTGGGGGCTGGCTCTTCGCTTGTACAGGATGCCAGCCAGGGCAGCACAAAGCCTGCAGACAGACCAGCACCAAGTTTTTTAAGGGCATTTCTACGTCTCATAGGCCAGAGATTTAGGTACTTATTGATATTGAAAAGGCGATTGAGGGTAACCGCCATATTCAATTTACCCAGCCGAACTCAGGAAATAAGCCGATACATGGCCGGATATGCCGGTCGGCCTGTACTTTTCAAGGTCAAAACTTTGGTTTAGGAGGCCTATTCCGCAACTTAGCCCTATGATTGATACACCGGCAAACAGCGTCAAACGAATTGTGGTTATCGGCCCGGAATGCACCGGGAAAACCGACTTGTCTGAATTTCTGGCGTCCCATTACGATACGGAATATGTACCCGAGTATGCCCGCGGATACCTGAATAACCTGGTGCGGCCGTACAATCAGGATGATCTGATTACCATTGCCAACGGTCAGCTCCGCATAGAAGATGAATTCGCAAGGACCGCTAAGGGACTTCTGATTTGTGATACGAACCTTTATGTGATCAAAATCTGGAGTGAGTTCAAATATGGTGAATGTGCCCCCGAAATCCTGGATCAGATCAAGAATCGTTCGTACGACCTCTACCTGCTAACCTATGTTGACGTCCCCTGGGAAGACGACCCTCAGCGCGAGCATCCTGACAAGCGCAACGAACTTTATGAGATCTATTTGAACGAACTGAGAAACCAACCGGTACCCTTCGTAGAGATACGGGGTGATCGGGACGCGAGGCGACAAAAGGCCATCGATGCTATCAATGCATTAGGGTAGGAGCTGTCCAGTCTTGTTTATCGTCAAATGACAACGGACTTTCGCGGCCACTAGCTAGATTTGCAACATGACGCCAAGCATTACTCAGATTTCAATCAATACTCCTGCGCTGCTTTTTCCGGCAATCACGTTGCTGATGCTCGCGTATACTAACAGGTTTCTTGGACTGGCGAGCCTCATCCGCAACCTTCACACGAAATATAAGCAGGTTCACGAAGAGCAGGAAGTGATCAAGGATCAAATCAAAAACCTGCGAAAGCGACTCCTCCTTGTGAAACAAATGCAGGCTGCGGGTATCGTGAGCTTCTTCTTCTGCGTGTTGTCCATGCTGGGGTTTTACCTTGAGTACAATACTGCAGCAGTTGTAATTTTCGGCTTGAGCCTCGTATCGCTGTTGTTTAGCCTGATGCTATCGCTGCAGGAAATTATGATCAGTACGAAGGCGCTCGAAATCGAGTTGCGGGATATGGAGCACGAATAACATCCTCCTTTACCCTGATAAATCAGGTTTTCCACTATTTCAAATCACTTTCGTTTCCAAAAAAACTTACGTCCAACATCTAATATGTGCCCTTGGATGATTTGCGAGCCGTTGTGGGACTAAATTTCAGCTTCGAAAATTCAGGCGCTGATTATGAAACAATGTATTCGCAAGACCCCTCTACACCTTGTAATTCTTCTCTTTGTGATTGCTCCGGGAGGTGTTGCAGAAGTCTGTGGACAGACGATCAACAGCCAATGGAAAAAGGAGCTGAATGAAGCACTTGAGGAATTCATCAACTGCAAGGATTCCGGTGCGTGTAGCAATTACGTTGGACAATCCCTTCAGAAGGTTTACAACGTTAATGATTTCTATTCGGCAAAGGAGAAACGCTACCTGAGGTCATCTGAAATTTCCTCCTTAGTACGCGGCAACGATAAGTGGACGCTGTTGGGCAGATCATTTGAACAAGGTGCGTTGGAAGAAGCTCAAAAACAGGCCAACGCAAAAAAGGCCGTCATAGCGGTTTACATGAACGAAAGCGGCCTCGGTCACGTGGTCCTTATTGTACCCGGAGAATTGACACCCTCAGGATCCTGGGGGCTTAGCGTTCCAAATGCTGCATCATTTCCCGCTGCCGATCCGGAGAAGTCATTCGTAGACAAAGGCCTATCCTTTGCATTCACCAAGAACATGATGAAGGATGTTTTTCTCTACGTGAGAAATTACTGATCTCTCAGGAAGAAAGAACAATATCTTTCATACACTGGATCCATAAGGGGTGGTCGTTGAGGCTTTCTACAAGCTGGACCTTTTCACCACCCAGGCTATGGAACAGCTCCTGGTATTCTTCACCGATTTCGATGATAGTCTCCAGGCAATCCGCTGTGAACGCAGGTGAGAGGACCAGAATCTTTTTCATCCCTTTGCGGGCGCAATCTTCTACGACCGCGTCGGAGAATGGTGTCAGCCATTTCTTATCCAGGCGCGACTGAAAACACACCGTATACTTCTCGGCGGGTATGCCGAGCCTTTCGGCGAGTAGCCTGCTGGTTGCGTAACACGTCGCTTTATAGCAGAACTTGTTCTCTTCGGTGATTTCAGATTCGCAATTGTGATCCGCGCAGACCCCATCGTCGTAAACTTTGTCAACCTGTCTCTCAGGAAGGCCGTGGTAAGAAAACAACACGTGCTGGTACTCGTCGATGTTATATTTCCGCGCACGGTCTGCAAAGGCGTCGAGATACAAGGGGTGATCGTAATACTGGCTGATCATCCGTACTTCGGGGATGACCCACCACTTTCTCAGCACGCGCATCACCTCGTCATTGGCGGAACCTGTCGTCGCCGAAGCATATTGCGGAAACATGGGCAGAACCACAATGCGGCGATAATTCTTCTTTCGAATCTGCTCGAGAACATCCGGAATGGAGGGATTCTTATAACGCATCGCAAGGTACACATCATGCGTGTCGCCAAGTTGTTCCTGCAACAGGTCGCGTGCCTTCTCGCTATGAAACAACAGAGGTGAGCCGTTTTCAGTCCAAAGCTGCTGGTACACCTTGGCCGACTTTGGCGCGCGGAACGGTACTATGATCAGATTAACCAGAATCTTTCTGAAAAGCCATGGTATATCTATTACCCGCGGATCATTGAGGAATTGGGACAAATACGACCTGACGTCACTTACAGAGGGACTGTCGGGTGTACCCAGATTTATGAGCAGAACAGCAGTCTTATTTTTCATTGAGATGCGAACTTAGGTATTAACACATTCTTTCGGAAGATGTTATGAGAACAATCCCGGAAATGACCACGCAACCCACCCATAGATGAGATAATAGAACACACGGGTTGAACAGGCAAAAAGGAAGTGGCGCAACGGGATATGCACCGATCCCGCCAGCATACAAGTGCCTGAGAAGGGTAATGGCGTTACCGCCCCTACGACGACCAGGAACACCCCAAACCGTTTCAATTGCTTGTTGTACTGGAGCAGATACCGTTCCTCGATCCGCCGGTAGAAGGCAGTCTGAGAAAAGAACTTGCCGATGTAGAAACCGATAACACCGCATACCATGGAAATCACCGCGAGAATCGACAAGTATGACACGTATTGCGATAGCGTTACTCCTACCAGCAACTTCCAGGTTGACATGAATAACACCGGAGGGATGATCCCGAATACGACCTCTGAAACGAAGAAAATGGCAAACAGGATGATTGGTTCGTGTTTGAGGAGATTGATGTGCCGCTCAAAGTTTTCAACTATGAAATCCGATAGCAGCATAAACAGGACAAGGATAACGCCGAGCCAGATCAACCCCCGAACAAGGTTCTTGACAAAAAAGCGCGTCCTCGACTCCTGCTCCGGCTCCTGTTCCATAATCAATTCAAAATGGGTGCACGTTTAAATGGCTTTGAAGGATCGAACAGCTTTCTATAGGTTGCGTGCTTTTTGGAGACGAAACCGCCGACCTGTTGAACAACGTTGATCATCTTCGGGTTAAAGTCTCCGATCCAGTTCATTTCATATTCGTCGTAGCGGTCGTATTCCTCCTGAAAGATCACCCTTGCATTTTCAATCATCGCTCCATCGACCCCCTTACCCTGGTGCTCGGGTACGATGCCAAAAAGAATTCCGAACGCTTTCCGGTTTGTTTTCCGCAGCGTATGCCAAAGGGCGATCAACTTACCTTTCCAGTCAAGGGCGCCATTTACGTGCTTGAATATTTGATTGATTTCGGGAAGTGACAAAAAGAAACTCACTGGTTCGTCTCGATAGAATCCGAAGAATAACAAACGGCGATCCATAATAGGTTTCATCTGCTTCACCATTATTCGGGCTTGCTGCAACGTGATTTCAGGGTTTTCCGAACGGTTACCCCAGGCCTTGTTATACACGTGATGCAGGTATTCTGGAAGCCTGGGAAGCTCTTCCTTTGAAAGGTACCGGAATTGATAATCAGGATTTCTGGCGATGATGGCCGCCTTCTCGGCAAGTCGGGGATGGAGTGGATCCTTTACCTTTCTGGCGAAAGTCAGTTGGTAGAAGTAAACCTGAAACCCGTATGCTTCGAAGAAGTCGCGGTAATAGGGGAAATTATAATTACATTGATAATTTGGTTCGCGGTCGTAGCCGTCGACGAGAAGACCCCACCAGCGATCCCTGCTGCCAAAGTTTATCGGGCCGTCCATTGCTTCCATTCCGCGCTCGGCGAGCCAGGCCTTGCATTGGTCAAACAGTTTGAATGCAGCATCTTTATCCTGAATACATTCAAAAAAGCCCATTCCGCCAGTAGGCTGGTCGTTGCCTTTGTGCACCGTTTTTTGGTTTACGAAAGCAGCCACGCGGCCTATTGTCTGTCCTTTGTCATCCAAAAGGATCCAACGGGTACACACGCCGTTGCGAAAGGCTTTATTGCGTTCCGGATCGAAAACATTCTCAATATCCTTGTCAAGTGGCCGTATCCAATTGGGCTCGTTCCGGTATAGCCGGACCGGCAGCATCAGGAACTCCCGCGCCTGATCCGGTGTCGTTACTTCAACAATCCTCATCCTTGTTCAACAACTAATGGCGTAATCCGCGTAATACCGCTTTTTAAACGGTTCGGCAATATAATATGAAAGCGGGTTCCAAGGTTAGGCTTACTTGAAACGTTGATCTGACCGCCGAGCTTTTCGACGGCATTTTTGACAATGTATAAACCAATGCCGGATCCGTCTGACTGCTCGGTGGCCCGGTAGAACATTTCGAATATCCTGTTGAGGTTCACCTCGTCAATGCCAATGCCGTTATCCGCGAACACAATCTCAGCACGATGCTGATCAACGAGCACCTTGATGTTCACCTCCGATTCAACTCCCTCCGCCCTGCGGTATTTTATCGCGTTGGAGATCAGGTTTCGGAATATCTCTGAAATACGCCATGGGTCACTGTAGAAATCAGCTCCTTCAACCTTGACAGACTTCTTTATCTCATGAGCACCCTCAAGGTAATTCAGGTCATTGAAGGTTCGATTGATGACCTGTGAAAAGTCAACCTTACTCAAAGTGACCTCCATCTTCAGGTTCTTTGAATGACTAAGCACGTCACCGATGAAATGATCAAGGTGCTGTACTTTGGTGCCAATGATATCAATATACTCCAGCGGGTTATCCGTGTTACCGGGGAGGCGGGCAAGGTTGACGAGTCCTAAAATCGAAGACAAGGGCGCTCTCAGATCGTGTGAGACTTTATAAACAAAGTTGTCGAGCTCGGCGTTCCTGATCTTCAACTCTTCTTCCACCTTCATACGATCAGTGATATCAATGTATACACCATAGATACCGATGATCTGATGTTCCTGCATAATCGGAACCCCATAAAGGATCACGTTTACTATCCGGCCATCCTTGTGTCTGCGAAGCGTTTCAAGTCTGACGACCTTGTTCGACGTGATGAGATTATTAAGATCGATGCCTTCGTTGTGGAGGTGATCAGGCACGATGTGATCATTGAGATTTTTTCCCCTGAGCTCACGCCATTCATACCCAAACATCTGCTCAAACCCGGGATTCACCAGGTTGACTTTTCCATTCTCGTCCAATAGAACTACGGCAATGGGAACATTCTGGAATAACTGCCGGAACATCGTCTCATTTTTCTTGAGCTTCATTTCGGCCTGCTTTCTTTCCGTGATGTCGCGGAATATCACCTGAAAAGAAGGCGTCCCCTTATATACAAATGGGAAGACGGAAGCTTCAACGTCGATGACCTTGCCGTCGAGGCGAATGTATTTTTGCTCCAGCATTCCTGAAGGGGCTGCGGCAACCTCCTTCATTCTGTTCAGCAACTTGTCGCGCTGATCGCGGAATATGTAATTCAGCACATGCGTTCCGATCAGATCCGGGTGCGAGGCGCCAAGAATAGTATTTGCGTGACTGTTGGCGAAAACGATTTTACCATGGTTGTGAACGACAACACCGATTGGAAGCCGCTCAACAAGTGTCTGATAACGAATTTCACCTTCTTTGAAGAGGTCCTTTCGCTCTGTGACATCCTGAATCACCCCACGACGAAGAATTGATCCATCGTCCTTACATGACTGATTCGCACGGATTTCAACCCACCGTTCTTCACCGCGGATGATCATGCGACCATTCCAGTACCAGTCTATTTGCGCTGTAAGGCTTCGCTCCGATGATTCAACAAAAGACACGTAATCCTCGGGATGGATGAGGCTGTTCATCACCATGGGATCCTTGATCGCATCCTCAGGACGCACCCCCAGGATATTCCAGGCCGACTCGCTCAGATAAACGAAACCTCCCTGATCATCTTTCGACAGGAGATATTCATAAAGCACAACCGGAATGTTGGCAAGTAAATCCTGCATATCAAAAACCAAGGAAGGTTTGAACCATAAAGACAAGAAGGGTAGTTACGCAAGATACGGGGAACCCCTGTAGAAAGCAATTTGCCGTTACGCAAAAGTTACGTCCTGGCATTACTGCTTTCGAAGGTAAGAGGCGCTCTTGACAAACCCGCCATAATACCGTTTTTCCGTTTCCGGAATGAACCCTTCTTCAACGAGTATATTTTCCCAATCGGGAAGGGATGTATTCTTGAGACGTGTTGCCAGCAGAAAGAATCCGTAGAGCATTTTCAAAAGCCACCGGTGCCAAAACGTTTCAGAAACAAAATCGGCCACAAGAAGTTTGCCCCGACTACCGAGATGTTCCTGGATCTTTGAGATAACATCTTTTAGTTCACACGTTCCAAAGAGATCAAGGAAAAAACACGTCATCACGACATCGAATGTTGCTGACGATGGGATGTCGTTTTGTGTTCCGTGTATGAAGTGAATCTTATCCGAAGAACTGACGCGTGACCTGGCGCGGTTAATCATCGCCGACGATGCATCGACGAACCATACTTCAATTCCTTTTACTTCGTGAAACAAGTACGGGAGAATTTCACCCGTGCCTCCACCCAGAATCAAAACGCGGCTACGCGGGGGAATACGTTCAAGAAGGGAGAGCTGAGATTTCAGGATAGTGTTTCCTGAGAAAGTCCGCGCAAGCCAATCATACCAGGTAGATATTCCATCGAAACGATTGAGTTCCGTCATGAAATGAAGATAGAAAGTACCGGTAGCAGAAACAGCGCATCGCCGATGACCCGGAATTTGTCAGCTACGCTGAATGTGCGATGGAATACATACAGCACTATGTTTCCGGATGCGATAGACCACAGAAGAACAGCGTGCAAGCCGGCTCCCGATGTGATCATGATCGCAGAGTTCAAAAGGAAGAGAAGCCAGATTATCGCGCCAGTCCATCGTTTTCCTATGACGAGTACACCCGAGTGTGTTCCCTGAGCGCGGTCTTTGGATACATCAAACCACGAGAACAATAAGAGGTTCATCAGGACGACCAGATAGAATTGCGCGATGAGTAACTCGCCTGCAAGGTTCACAGGATAGCCTATCTCGACAGGGACGAGCACACCTCCGCAATACATCGCCGCAGCCACGGGTTCCTTGAGGATAGCGATACGGTTAATAAACATCAGATAGAGAATCACAGGAACGCTTAGCCAAAGCCCCTTTCGGATGATCAGATGTGGCAGCGATAGGACAAGGAGAACGTCGATCACTGCGGCCACGAGCACGACCGTGACGAGGATTGAAAAATTCCGACGGTGAAAGGCATGACGTTCTGTAACAGCATCGCTTTGTAACCTGTACGCGTCGAGCAGATGATCGCATGTGTAGATGAGCCAGACCGAAATGATAAGGCAGGAGATTGCATTCAGGCCAACAGGTATTCCAAAGAAGTCTGCAAAGAAGAGGCTGCCGATAGCTGCGCCGGCGGCAACGTCAATGCTGAGAATGTTTGCAAGGCGATATAGTTTTCCCGGCCATTTCAAAACAAAAAAGTCTCCCTTGCGGGAGACTTCAAAAATAATGATTTAGTCACGACTAAGCAGACTTGAGTGCTTCTGCTCCGCCAACGATCTCGAGGATTTCCTTTGTGATGGCTGCCTGCCGCGTTCTGTTATACGTGAGACGCAGCTCCTTCAACAGCTCTCCGGCGTTTTCTGTCGCCTTATCCATCGCCGTCATACGAGCACCGTTCTCTGCAGCATTTGAATCAAGAAGCGCCTTAAAAAGCTGAATCTTGATTGCCTTGGGAATGATTCCCTGAAGGATTTCCTGTTGCTCGGGCTGATAGATATAGTCAATCTGACTTTTAGAAGCGTTGCTTTGTTCCGCAGGGCGGATAGGCAATATTTGTTCGGCGCGAACGATTTGTGTGGCGACGTTCTTGAACTCGTTATACACGACCTCAACGCGGTCGAACTTTCTGTTCTTAAAATTCTCGATAACAAAATCGCCGGCACTTGCCACGTTATCAAACGTCAGGTTGCCGAAGAGTGCAGAGTAAGCACCAACGACGTCGACGTTGCGCTTCGCGAAATATTCAGCGGCTTTCCTACCGATCGGAAGAACCGTAACCTTTCCGGCTTTGAACTGAGCCTGATACTTCTCTTCGATCAGACGGATTACGCCTTTAAAGATGTTGCTGTTAAAAGAACCACACAACCCGCGATCGGAACTGACGGCGACGATCAGGATACGTCCGCCTTCTCTTACCTCGCTATACCAGTTGTCGGAATCTCCATCGGCCTGTGCTGCCGACAGATTTTGCAGGATTGCGTTCAGCTTTTGCGCGAAAGGGCGCAGCTGCGTAATCCTGTCCTGGGATCTTCTCAGTTTCGCAGCCGCCACCATTTTCATGGCTTTGGTGATCTGCTGAGTGCTGACCACAGAGTTAATTCGGTTCTTTACTTCTTTTAAGCTTGGCATTCGTCTATGCTAATTAAGCGTATTGTTTCGCGAGGTCTGTCGCAACTTTCTTCACGGTCTCAACATCCGCGTCTTCAAATTTACCTGCACGGAAATTGTCAAGAACATGCTGATGGCTTCCGCGCATCAGTTCAAGAAACTCCTTCTCAAATTGTTTCACTTGAGGAACAGGTACTCTGTCGAGGAAGCCACGTGTGGAGGCAGTGATAATGGCAATTTGCTCTTCTACAGGAACAGGAGCATATTGATCCTGCTTCAGGATTTCAGTGTTTCTCCGACCACGTTCGATAGTAAGTTTTGTTGCCGCATCGAGGTCAGATCCGAATTTCGCAAAAGCTTCAAGCTCGCGGAACTGTGCCTGATCCAGCTTCAGCGTACCCGCAACTTTCTTCATCGACTTGATCTGTGCAGAACCTCCAACGCGTGATACCGAAATACCTACGTTGATCGCAGGGCGAATACCTGAGTTGAACAAGTTTGTCTCAAGGAAGATCTGTCCGTCAGTGATGGAGATCACATTCGTAGGGATATATGCAGACACGTCACCTGCCTGAGTTTCGATAATCGGGAGGGCAGTCAATGATCCGCCTCCTTTTACAAGGTGTTTAATCGAATGCGGCAGGTCGTTCATGTTTGCGGCGATAGCATCGTTGCTGATGATCTTCGCAGCTCTTTCCAGAAGGCGAGAGTGCAAATAGAACACATCACCAGGATAAGCTTCACGTCCGGGAGGTCTTCTCAGAAGCAGAGACACCTCGCGGTAAGCTACAGCCTGTTTTGAAAGGTCATCATAAACAACCAATGCAGGGCGACCGGTATCGCGGAAGAATTCACCGATTGCTGCTCCGGTGAAAGGAGCAAAGAACTGCATCGGAGCCGGATCAGATGCTGATGCCGACACGATAACTGTATAAGGCAATGCACCGGCTTTCTCAAGCTCAGCAGCAACGCCGGCAACCGTCGAGGCCTTCTGTCCAACGGCTACATAGATACAGTATACGGGAGTGCCTCTTTCGTAGAATTCTTTTTGGTTGATGATCGTATCGATCGCAACAGCTGTCTTACCAGTCTGCCGATCGCCGATGATAAGCTCGCGCTGACCACGTCCGATAGGAATCATGGCGTCAATCGCCTTGATACCGGTTTGCAGCGGCTCATTTACCGGCTGACGGAAGATTACCCCAGGAGCTTTGCGTTCGAGCGGCATCTCGTAAAGATCACCTTTCAGCGGACCGCGGCCGTCAACAGGCTGGCCCAAAGTGTTGACCACGCGTCCGAGCATACCATCGCCCACCTGAACGGAAGCGATCTTTCCGGTGCGCTTCACAGTAGCACCTTCTTTGATATCTTTATAGTCACCGAGCAATACAGCTCCGACGTTATCTTCTTCAAGGTTCAGCACCAGCGCCTGAAGGCCGTTTTCAAAGACTAAGAGTTCACCTGCCTGCGCTTGTGTTAGTCCATATATCCTGGCCACACCATCACCAACAGTTAGAACGGTACCTACTTCTTCTAATTGAGCATCCGTGCGGGCTTGAGAAAGTTGTTCACGCAATATTGCGGATACTTCATCTGGTCTGATTTCTGCCATGATTTTTATAAATCGTTAAGTGTTGTCTAGTTCGTTAACGGGACTTGTCCCTTAAATTTCTCTTATATATGGATTCTTGCTGAACTGAAGCTCAAGCGTGTTCAGCTTACTCTTAATGGATGTATCAATCTGACGATCGCCCACCTTCAGGATGAAACCGCCGATAATTGAAGGATCCACCTTCTCTACAAGTTCTACCTGATCTTGCTTCGAAATCTTTTTAACCATATCGCTAAACTCAGCTCGGAGTTTCTCGTCTATCGGTGTGGGCGTCGTAACCGAGGCTCTTGTTATCCCTTTGTAATGGTTATACGCCGCATGGAATTCACGTGCGATAATCGGGAGGATAGGTTCTCTGTATTTTTTGCTGATGAGGTCCATCATCGCCAGCGTGAGCTTGTGAAATTTCCCGTCAAACAGACGGTGAAATATCGCGCGCTTCTTATCGTGCCGGATGATCGGATTGTGGACCATCAGTGCAAACTCGCGGTTCTGATCGATGACATTAGCAAAAGTCTGCATATCATTATGCACCTGTTCCAACGCGCCCTGTTCGACCGCGAGGTTCAGCAGAGACTTTACATATCGGGAAGCCGCCCTGGATTCGGTCATACTCAGTTAAGCTTAAGTTCGTTGATATAGCTTTCGACAAGATCGCGCTGCGCCTTATCTGATGAGAGGTTTTTCTTCATCAGTTTCTCAGCGATTTCCAGCGAGAACAAAGCAACCTGTACCTTCACTTCTTTCAGTGCAGCCTGCTTTTCGATATTGATGGCATTACGCGCATCGTCGATAATTTTCTCGGCGTTTTTCTTGGCATCGAGTACTGCTTCGTCCTTCATCCGGGTTGCCGCCTCACGCGCCTCACGCATGATGCGTTCGCGTTCTTCGCGGGCTTCCTTTAGAAGTTTTTCGTTGTCGGCCTTTAACAAGGCTATCTCCTGTTTTGCTTGCTCAGCGGTGTCAAGCGCCTGCTGAATAGAAGTTTCCCGTTCCTTCAGTGAAGACAGGATAGGCTTCCAGGCGAACTTGGCGAGAAAAATAAACAGGGCAACGAAGATGATCAATTGCCAGATAATCAGACCCGAACCAGGGGTTAGCAGTTCCATATTGTTCTAGTTGTTACGAATGTTCAAAAAAAGAACCTGGTTTACCCATCGTAAGCCAGGTTCAGGTTTTACGCCTTGAATGAGATCAGCAGACAGATAACGAGTCCGAACAGAGCCGCAACCTCGATAAGAGCCGCAATGATCAGCATCGCTCCCTGGATCTTTCCAGAAGCTTCAGGCTGACGGGCCATCCCTTCCATAGCAGATGCACCGATTTTACCGATACCAAGACCAGCGCCAATTGCTACAAGTCCAGCACCGATACCAGCACCCATTACTGCGTAAGCGATGTCCAATAAAATTGCTAAAAGCATAACTGTATATAATTAAAGTGAAACAAAAGTTCTTATTAATGATGGTCGTGATCAGTCGTTGCCATACCGATGTACAACGACGTAAACAGCGTGAATACGTACGCCTGAATCCCCGCAACCAACAATTCAATCAAATTGATAAACAACACAACCACCGACGATGCAATACCCACCAGATAGCTTTGGAATATGAACGTCAATGCAATCAAACTCAGAATTACAATGTGCCCGGCGGTGATGGCCACGAACAAACGAACCATCAGTGAAATTGGCTTGGTGAAAATTCCAAGGATTTCAACAGGCAGAATAACGATCCGAAGCGGCAGGGGTACACCCGGTGTCCAGAAAATATGCGACCAATATGCTTTGTTCCCACTGAAGTTGGTCACAAGGAAGCTGATAAATGCGAGGGTAAAGGTCACGGCGATGTTTCCCGTGAGGTTAGCCGCGCCGGGAAGCAGCCCCAGAATGTTCCCAAACAGAATGAAGAAGAACAGGGTCAACAGGTACGGCATGTACTTCTCATATCCATGACCGATATTGGGCTTTACCACTTCATCGCGCACAAAAATGATGACAGGTTCAATGAGCGATTGGAGCCCCTTGGGTGCCTTGCCGGAATTGCGTTTATAGGCACGCGCTACCGAAAGGAAAACGATCACCATCAGCGTCGCATTGATAAGAAGCATTGCAACGTTCTTGGTAATCGAAAGATCGAAAACCTGTTTTCCGTTAAGGTAGATATGATTGTGTTCGAGGGTATACCCTTCGTACGGAACGAGGTTGTGGTGCTCGTCGTAAAATCTTGCGGATGAAAATATATCGAGGCCTTTTTCTTCAGAATAGACGATTACGGGCAGATACAGGGTTCCGCCGTGGCCGTCGAAGAAGTGCCAGACGTGGTCGTCAAGTACGTGATGGATGATAACCTCCCCGGCATCGAACTTCTCTTCGCTCGATGTTTCATGCGTATCCATATCCTTCGACGACTCCTGCTGAGCCAACGCCGGAAAGGACAAAAGCAAAATCAAAAGGACGCTTGAAAAGACTCGGCTAAAACGGCTTAAAGTGTTGAAAAACACGGTCATCTGGCTTGTTTTTGGGGGGTTTTCAAATCCGACCGCAAAGGTATTAATTATACCACCAGAAAAAACATCTTTGGAAAAAATTTTAGGCGGCCTTCAGGCCATGCTCAGCCGCGAATCCGGCGGTACAAATAAAAGATTTCAATAGCCGTAAAAAGCAAATAACCGACCAGGAAAAGCACAACATTCGGAACACTATTCTGTCTGTCATCGATAATAACAAAGAAAAGAAAAGCCCCATAACCCAATAATTTAACGACCATTGACAGAAGGTAAGCCTGGACAAAAAAGTTCTCCTTAGCCCGGACGACGAGCCGGAACAAAACCACGGTGGTGGCGAAAAGGAAAACAACGATTTCAACAAAGAAAGTAGGAAATGCGGGAATGATCTGGACATACTTCAGCCCTGCAACGGTCGCGATGATAATGCCCGCAGCAACAGTCAATGCAATGATTAATGGTCTCAATTACTCTTTGTTGATAGACCGGTACACCTGGTACATCATTCCGCCAAAGGCCAGAAACCCCAGCAGCAGGAGGAAAGCCGGGAACTGCAGCCCCAGCCAGCGATCCAGCCGGGAACCGAGCCACCCGAACAATGCTATGGCAATAAGTAACTGGAAGGCAAGCCCTCCGTACTTCATGTAGGAATTATACTGTTTTGGCTTCCTGGACGGATCTTGCGACGCCATTGGATTCCCCTATTTTGATTTCCCTGGCGACTGCCCCCATCTTACAGGTTCCGTTGAAGACGGCACCCGGCTCAACAACCATCTTGCCTGTCAGAATGTCGCCGTGAATGATGGCCGTTGCCTTGAGAACAAGCAATTCGGTTATTTCAAGTTTGCCTTTCACTTCGCCTTCGATGTCGGCATTCAGCGCCAGGATGTTTCCTTCTACCTGGGATTGCGGCCCCAACGCCACCTTAGACTTCGACTTTATATTTCCGTTGACCTTTCCTTCGATGCGGATATTGCCGTGAGTTTCAACATTCCCTTCGAGGTAAGTTCCTTTCCCAATGGTGTTACTGGAATTGGCATGTTCGTCGGCAGTCCGTTTGTTTTCTTTTGAGGATAGCATGAGTAGGGGTTTTAAAAATTAATAAATTCTTCTGGGTTCACTGAACTTCCATTATTCCAGAGCTCGAAATGCAGGTGCGGACCGTTTGTAAGCTCGCCACTGTTTCCTACAATGGAAATAATTTCACCACCATTGACGAATGTACCAACTTTTTTCAGGAGCTGAGCATTGTGCTTGTAGGCGGAAATGAGGTTTCCGCGGTGCTGCACCATAATCACATATCCGGCGTCCTGTGTCCAGGATGAAAAAATCACCGTACCATCGGCAATGCATTTAACCGGCTCATTCGCCTTTGCCACGATGTCGACACCCAGATGGTTCTTCTTCGCATCGTAGCCGTCGGATATGAATCCGGTTAACGGTGTATAAAAAAATATCTCTTCAAGTTCCCGGTTCTTCGACTGGGCCAGGGATAGCTGCGTTAAGCTGGCGCTTTCATATTCTTTGCGAAACGCCGAGTCGCGCGGTGTAGCCTTGAGGCTTCCCGTTTTCACGACCGGCTGGTTTTCCGAACTGACAGCTACCGCTACATCCATGTGGACCGCCGTGTCACCGCTCAGGCGGCGTTTGATGTTGTGGATGAATAACTCCTTTTGATCCATCAGCATTTCCAGGGAATCCACAATCTGACTCAGCTGGTAAAGCTGCTGATTCATAAGCAGCTGCTCATGTTTTGGATCAAACCACCGCGCCAGAATCGTCTTGCTCATGAAAAGACTCATCCCGAAAAGCGCGGTAAACATGATCACCGAAAAAAGGATCACCTTGGAATACGTAAATCCAAGACTCGTCCTCTCAGCGAAATTCTCATCGCTGCGAATAATGAGCTGATACCTGGTAGTAAGCCAGTTCGAGAGTGTCTTTTTGGGTCGCAAATCTGGATTTTTCAACAAAATTAACCCTGATAGCCTGCGGGAACAAATTCAGCGGTAAATTTGGGTTGATCCGGGTCGACAGGTTTCTTTTTAGTTTTGACGTTTTACTATTTTTCGCTTCGCTAATATTGAATTTCATTTTGTTTCGTTCTATCGAAATGGGTATAACAGGATTGAAACGGATTCTCCGGCTCCTTTGCTTTCTGGCAATCATCATCCTGTCTGGCTGTTCACCCCATAGCAATTCGTGGACGAGCAAAGCTTTTCACAACACAACTGCACATTATAACGGTTATTATTACGCACGTGAAGAAATAGAGAAAATAGACGCGAAGCTGTGGGCAGGCATGCAGGACGACTATAACCGCATCCTCCGCCTCTATCCACGCATCGATTCGTCGCTCTACAAGGCGAACGAAAAAGAAATTGAAGAGGCCATCAAGATGGCATCTATCGCCATTCAGCGACATCCGAACAGCAAGTGGGTCGACGACTGCTACATCCTTGTCGGCAATGCACGTCTCTTTTCACTTGATTATGGCAACACCGTTCACACCTTCCAATACGTTAATAAAAAGAGCAAAGACCCCGACGCCCGTCATCGCGCGATTATCGGACTGATCCGCGCTTACACGGAATTCAAAGAATTCAGCAATGGGCAGGCAGCAATAGATTACCTCGAGAAAGAAAAGCTCAACAAGAGAAACCGGAAAAACTTTGCTATTGCAAAAGCCTATTTCTACCAGGAACAAGGCAACCTTGACTATATGGTCAGAAACCTCGCGCAGGTTGATGACCTTCTGAAGAAACGCGACAAACCCGGGCGAATCTACTTCATTATCGGGCAAGTCTACCAGAAACTCGGATTCGAATCGGAGGCTTATCAGTTTTATAAGAAAACTATCGCCAGCAATCCCGAATATGAGATCGACTTCTATGCGCGTCTCTACATGGCGCAGGTAACGCAGATTACGCGAAGCCGCAACGTCAACGCTGCACGCAAATCATTTAAAAAACTTCTGAAAGACCGGAAAAACAGGGACTTCCAGGACAAGATCCGCTACGAGATGGGCATGTTTGAACTCAAACAGAAAAACCTTCCCGAAGCGATCTCAGAATTCAACCAGGCAATCCGCCTGGGCAAGAACAAGCAAATCGATGGTGAAGCTTACCTTCGGTTGGGTGAGATTTATTATGATACGCTAAAACAATATCAGCTTTCCCAGGCGTATTACGACAGCGCAATTTCCTCGCTGCCGAAGGATTACGAAAATTATGATGCGATTAAGGCGAGACAGGAAGTGCTGAATGAGTTTGTTCAATATCTGAACGTGATCACTTTTCAGGACAGCCTGCTTACCCTTTCCACCCTGGACTCAGCTGCCCTTATGGCGAAAGTCGACTCGTCGTATCAGGCGCGCAAAAAG
Organism: Bacteroidota bacterium; assembly: GCA_023417065.1. Classification (GTDB taxonomy): domain Bacteria; phylum Bacteroidota; class Bacteroidia; order Cytophagales; family Cyclobacteriaceae; genus Ohtaekwangia. The sequence continues at coordinate 22,112 of JAEZGH010000095.1, read as the reverse complement.
CAGGAGGAACTTCTCGCAGGTAAGAAAAAGAAACGCTCGAAGCGGGTCCAGATCGTGGCTAACCGGGATGACAATGTTTTCGGAAACCTTGAGGGCGAGGATCCCGGTAATCTGACAGCGCCGCAGATGGGTGAATGGTATTTCTACAACCCTTCGGCGATGGCTGTTGGCCAGACGGAATTCAGACGGATATGGGGTGACATTCCGCTTGAAGACAACTGGCGACGATCGCAGCGGTCGATCCAGAGTACGGGCCGCGTCGCCCAGAATACAGGACGCGGCAGACCCGCGGCCACGGAGGAAGAGCCCGACGATAGCCCCGCCGTTGACCCCGTAATTCAGGAATTCAACACGATCAACGCTCAAATTCCGAGAACGGAAGAACAAAAAGCCGAAGCACTGAGCAAAATAGAAGAGGCATACTTCAAACTCGGAGATATCTGGTACTTCAAGCTGCTGGAGAATGAAAACGCTGTTTCGTCATACAATACACTACTGACTCGCTTTCCGGAGTCCGAGTACGAGCCTGAAGTGCTGTATCGCCTTTATATAATCCTTAAGGATCTTGATCCGGCGCGGGCCGAACAGTATGCAGACCGACTCAAGACAAAGCATCCGGAAAGCACTTTCGCGCGAATTCTTATCAATCCCAATTACCTGGAAGAATCGCAGCAATTAATTGCAAAGCAGGAAGAATATTACAAGTATGCATATGAACAGTTTAAAGATGGTAAATTCAGTGCTTCGCTTGAGGGCATCGAACAAGGGCTGAATCTCGGCGAAACATCGTTTAATCCTCAGCTTGAACTACTCAGGATCCTGATTGTTGGAAAAACGGAAGACATCAATCAGTACCAGTATCAGTTGGATCAGTTCGCGAAGAAGTATCCTGATACTCCCGCGGGGCAATACGCAGCGAAACTGCTGGAGGCATCCAGAGAGTTTGTCAAGAAAAAGGAGCAGCGCCTGGGAGTACAGTACATACGGTCTTTTGAAGAACCGCATTACTTCGTACTGGTTTATAAGAGGAGTGAGAATATCGGAAATAAAGCGAGTATTGCACTTGAGAAGTTTAATTCGACTTACTTCGGCGATTTGAAACTAAAGACCAGTAATATGGTTCTGAACGATGATTATATCATCACACTGGTCGCCGATCTTCCGCGTTTAAGTTCAGCTATCGAATATGTTTATACTTTTAGCGATAAGCTGCCTGGTATTACTGAATTGCGAAACCATAAATTCGATAATTTTGTAATTACGAAAGACAATTTTGACATTTTTTACCGAACAAAAGGGCTTGATGAATACATCTACTTCTTCGAAAAAAACTACCCGCTCGAAAACCGATAAGGATTCCGGATCACAGGGAAGGATTTTCAGCAAAATTATCAAGTGGATCTGGATCGGTTTTGCGGCAATTGTTATAGCCATACCGTTGTACGTCTTTAGCGTGAGTGTCGACCTGCTAGGACTTTTCGGTGGAATGCCAAGTCTCAAAGCCATCGAGAATCCCGAAAACGATCTTTCCTCGGAGTTGATATCCGCCGATGGTGTCTCTCTTGGACGATACTTCAGGTACAACCGAAGCCAGGTCACCTATGAAGACCTTTCTCCTGAACTGGTCAATACGCTCTTGTTGTCGGAAGACCACCGCTTCTACGACCACGCGGGTATGGATTTCTGGGCATATCCGCGCGTGCTGTACGGTATCCTCACGTTTAATAATAAAGGGGGTGGTAGCACGATCACTCAGCAGCTGGCGAAGAACCTCTATACCATCAATCCCGAACTCGACGGCCACCTCTCAAAACTCGGGAAACTTCCGCGACGGATTATTCAGAAGACGAAGGAGTGGATCATCTCAACGCATCTTGAAAAGAACTTCACCAAGGAAGAGATCATTACAATGTATCTCAACACGAGTGACTTCAGCAGTAATGCTTATGGTATCAAGGTAGCGGCGGAAACTTATTTCAATAAACAGCCTTCCGAACTGAACATACAGGAATCAGCAGTGTTGGTTGGAATGCTTCAGGCTCCGTCGTTTTACAATCCTCAGAACAATCCCAACAATGCGCTTTCCAAACGGAATGATGTGTTGTTTAAACTTTACAATTATAAATACATTAAAACCCGTGAGGAATACGATTCACTCCGAAACCTTCCAATAGAGCTGAAGTTCGCCGTTCAAAACCAAAACCAGGGACTTGCGACGTATTTCCGTAATATCCTGAGGAACGATCTCATGGCCTGGTGCAAAGAACATGGTTATGACCTTTGGGATTCAGGGTTACGCGTGTACACCACGATTGACAGCCGGATGCAACGAATGGCTGAAGAAGCAATGGCTGAGCACATGTCTAAACTGCAAGCCGACTTTATCCGCGAGTGGAAGGCAAGGAACCGCAACCCGTGGACCGATGAAGAAACAGGCGCAGAGATAAAAGGATTTCTCGAACGCCGCATTAAGACCACCGACGCGTACAAACGGCTTGTCGATAAATACGGAGCATCTTCCGATTCGGTAATGATCCTGCTCAACAAGAAAAAGAAAATGCGCGTGTTCACCTGGAACGGCGAGCGCGATACGCTTTTCAGCTCAATGGATTCGCTGGCCTATTACAAGAAGTTCCTCCAGAGTGGGTTGATGTCCATGGATCCGGAAACAGGTGCAGTCCGTGCCTGGGTAGGCGGACTTAACCACAAGTTCTTCAAGTACGATCACGTGAAGCAAAGTACGCGTCAGCCGGGCTCCACGTTCAAGCCCTTTGTGTATGGTACTGCGATCGAAGCCGGCTTCTCGCCTTGTATGGAACTGCTGGATATCTCACCAACGATAAAAGTTCCGGGAGGAACCTGGAATCCGCTCAACGCTGACGGTACACGCGGCTCGGGCGCCAAGCTGAATCTGAGACAGGCTATGGCGCAATCCCTGAACTCGATCACCGCACAGGTAATGCAGCGCGTGGGTCCGCCAAACATTGTCGACTTCGCTCATCGCGTGGGTATCAAGAGCAAGCTTGATCCGGTGCCTTCAATCTGCCTCGGCACCAGTGACGTTTCATTGTATGAAATGGTCGCAGCGTATTGCTCGTTCGTAAACCTCGGTATTCAGATTGAACCATATTATATCACGCGCATCGAAGACAAAAACGGAAACGTGATTGAAAACTTTGTGCCGCGTACCCGTCAGGCACTCGACGAAAGGACCGCCTATAAGATGGTGTATATGCTGCAGGGTGGCGTGCAGGAGGCGGGAGGTACATCGCTTGGATTGAGTCGCGAGCTCAAAGAGAACAATGAAATCGGCGGAAAGACCGGAACTACAGACAACGCGTCCGACGGATGGTACATTGGTATAACCCATAACCTGGTTACCGGTGTGTGGGTAGGAGGCGATGAGCGTGCCATTCGTTTCCCGAACTGGACATTCGGTTCCGGAACCCGTTCCGCGCGGCCTATATGGGACAAGTACATGCAAAAGGTATATCGCAACCCTGAGGTTGGATATCAAAAGGGATACTTCAAGAGACCTTCTACCGGACTGGACATGACGCTGGATTGTTCGAAATACAGTGATGCCGCCGAAGGATCCGACATTGAAGAAATCCCGCAGGACGAAATGTGGAAGCCGAACTAAAAACACATGTATGACCGGTTGAAGGAAGTAGTATCCCGGCTCCCGGATTCTCCCGGCGTATATCGCTTTTACGACGCCGCGGACGAGCTGATCTACGTGGGAAAGGCGAAGAGCCTGCGGAAACGTGTCAGCAGCTACTTCAATAAACAGGCCGGCGTAAATCGAAAAACGCTGCGGCTGGTCAGTGAAATCCACCGCATCGACTACACGATCTCAAATACCGAGTTCGACGCCCTTCTGTTAGAGAACAATTTCATCAAGGAGAATCAGCCGAAGTACAACATCCTTCTGAAGGATGACAAGACGTTCCCGTATATCTGCATATTAAAGGAGCGCTTTCCACGGATCATCTATACGCGCAAGTACCTTCCTGAACAGGGCGAATATTTCGGTCCATACAGCAGCGTCGTTGCCATGAAGAATGTGCTCGACCTGGTGCGTAAACTTTACACCGTCCGAACGTGCAACCTCCTTCTCAGCGAGGAGAATATCGCACAAGGCAAGTTTAAGGTTTGCCTTGAATATCATATCGGCAACTGCAAAGGTCCTTGTGAAGGACTTTATGACGAAGAATCCTATCAGAAAGAAATTGAACAGGCTCGGTTCATACTCAAGGGAAACGTAAGCATCGTTTACGACTACTTCACGACTCAGATGCGGGAAGCTGCGGCCGCTCTTGAATTTGAACGCGCACAGTTCTACAAGGAAAAGCTCGACACACTCGAAAGATTCCAGTCAAAATCGCTTGTTGTTAACCGTTCACTCACGGATATCGATGTATTTACTATCGCAAGCCAGGAGGCGTACGCCTACATCAATTACCTTCAGATCAAGGAGGGCGCCATCGTCTTTTCGAAGACTGTAGAACTGAAAAAGAAACTGGATGAGCCGGACGAAGAACTGCTCAGCTTCGCCGCGGCGGAAATGCGGCAGCAAGCCAGGAGTACAAACCGCGCAATCTATTCCAACGTTCCGCTGATTGTATTGGAGGACAACGTAGAGAACGTATTGCCAAAAATCGGTGACAAGAAAAAACTTGTAGACCTGTCGTTGAAGAACGCCATGGAACTCCAGCGGGAACGGCTTCTCCTGCGCGAAGGGAAGAAGTCACGGCAGAAGGAAGTACTGACTATACTTCAAAAAGATCTGCAGCTCCCGCACCTGCCATCAGTGATCGAATGTTTCGATAATTCCAACTTCCAGGGCACCGTACCTGTAGCTTCAATGGTACGCTTTGTAGATGGGAAGCCGGACAAGAAAGGGTACCGGCACTACAACATCAAAACCGTTGAGGGCCCGAACGATTTCGCGTCGATGAAAGAGATCGTGGGCCGGAGGTATAAGCGCCTGATAGAGGAACAGACTCCCCTTCCAGATTTGATACTCGTCGATGGTGGAAAGGGGCAGCTTAGCAGTGCCTGCGAAGCGCTGAAAGAACTGAATATTTATGGAAAGGTGCCTATTGCCGGAATTGCAAAGAGGCTGGAAGAGATCTATTATCCTGAGGATCCATTCCCGCTGTTGATTAGCAAGAAGTCGCCCGGGCTACTGCTGATCCAGCAAATTCGCGACGAGGCACACCGTTTTGCCATCACGTTCCATCGTCAGAAGCGGAATAAGCGTACGCTCACTACTGCACTGGAAGGTATGGAGGGAATTGGGAAGAAGACTTCGGAGAAATTACTTAGGGAGTTCAAATCGCTGAAGAAGATACTAGAAGCGCCGATTGAGGAACTGGAGCGGGTCGTAGGGCGGAAGAAGGCTGAGCAGATAAAGGGTATAAAAAACGAAAAGGAGGCGTGAACCTCCTTTTCAAATCAAATATCAAAGGCGAAATCTAGAATTCCCACAGGTTGTGTTCCTTTTCCATTAGCTTCATTTCCTCCCACTCACGAGCCCAGACACCTTCGCGATAAGGTCTTCCGTTGTTACGGTAAGTATCATCAAGTGTCTCATTGTCGGGATTCTGTCTCTGATAGATCGTTCCGTGGAACAATCTCAGGAGGAACGCATCTGCAAAGTTTTTATGCTGAGCAGAGTTTTGCGGATTGAACCACACTGCTTTCGGAATGTTATTGCGGAACAATTTTTCCAGATCCTTGTACTTGAACCAACCAAGGTTTACATCAAGACCGGTGTTGGTTTTGTCACCGGGAATGAGGATCTGGAGTCCCTGGATGTCATAATACAGACGTGACCTTCTGCGGTCGAAGATGATATCTTCAACCATATTGATCTTGGTCATATCGGTTACCAGGTATTCAAGACCGCTACCCATTGTTGTTTCAGCCCACGCATCTGAGCCCTGGTCGGAACCAGGAGCTTCGCCGCGGGTGTCACGCAGGGCGCGGAAGTTCTTTCCATTGTACGAGATGATGTCCTCAGCGTAATAGTCGGATGACGGATCCCACTGTGCATAAGACACGGCCTGTTCGGCTACGAGTCTGCTCAGGAAATCTGCTTTGGACATTCTTCTGTTGAGGGAATCACTTTCATAGATATCAGTGAGTTCACCTGATTTAACTGCCTCAACGATAAGCCTGCTAAGCTCACCATTTCTTGCGAAGAATCCTTTGTTCTGCTTCTCGCGAAGGTCCAACGTCCGCCATACCCGCACTTTATACAATTGCTCGTACAGGGGAATTGGATTCAGCGAGTTTGGGTTATACTGGACCTCGAGGTCCTGTACTTCCTGCGCGAACGCGGTGCTTGCTGCAGCCAATAATACAATGGAAACTAATTTTTTCATTTGCTACTGAATAGGAATCTGAATAATACCATTTGATCCTTTTATGTCAACGCGTTCTTCTTCATCGGTAAAGGTACGTCTGCTGACATCCTTGATATCTACGATGATCCGGTCGCCGGGTCTTGCCTGGCCAACCCATGCACGAAGGTCTGGAGTTTCGTTGGTTGCGTTAAGCTGAGCAACAGCTGTTGTTCCACGACCAAGACTCACCTGCGCCCGTTTCACGCGGTAACGTGCATCCTTAGGAACTTCCTGCTTGAAGTTTTCATCCGGCTCAGCAACGAAGCGAAGGTTCGGAATCTGGTTTGCACGGATACCTTGACGAAGATCCACCGGCTGATTACCAACATAGGCAATGTAGCGCGGATCAGGAATGTTTTTCACGTCGAACGAAGTAGCTCCCACAGGGGTACCACCGTTGCTTACGTTAACGTTAACTTTCCTTTGCTTAGGTATGATGGTCACGCGACCAGGCTTGTCACCAGGGATGATTTGTGCAGCACCACCGGCATTGAAGGAAGGCTTATAGCTTGTTCCAAGCGCGGGCACTTCAATCAACACGTTGTTACCACAGTTGAGATACAGTGTAGGAGCGTTACCTGTTGTCACCTTAATAGTAGGCTGAGCAACGAGGTATTCCACCACTTCATCAAACTCCTGATCGTTCATTTTAATTTTTGCTACAAACGTCTTTTTGGCAAAGCCCTGAGCATCGTAGTTTCCAGCTGTTGCTGTGAACTCGATTTTACCCATCTTCACGTTTGTCTTGGGATCCTGTTCAACAGGCAGCGCACCGTCGTTCATGAAGAACTCAGGGTTGATGGAACTCGAAGAACCTGTAAGGAAGAGGTCAGCTTCGTATTTCGCACCTGCTGCAACCACAGAGGCTTTCGGGCGAACCATAGGCACGAACTGGTCGAGTTTAATCGCACCGATATCGGCCTTTCTTTGAAGTTCATCCAAGGCTCTGGATTCGTATTCAAGGATCTCTGTCTGCACCTGAGTTACTGAAGCGAGTGCCGCAATAACCGGAGTGTTTTCGAATGTAAACGTCAGGAAGTCTTTTCTAACGTGGTCTTTATCTGAGGCGAAGAGCGGCATCTCCTTGGGAGCTTTCGCTATCTTTTCAAACTTAAGACCTGTCAATTCGCTCAGCTCCTTTACATAGTTATTGAGGAGTTGCTCGTATTTCTTTCCTTCCTGTTCGGGAGAATTCGGATCGATCATCATCGTTGCCACTGCTGAACCATGGTTGTTAATAACCTTTTCGTTAACAGCATCAGCACCGACTTTTTTCACCATCCGGTCTTTCAGATCGTCGATGTACTTGATTGTCGATTTTGTGAGATCGCGTACTTTCTGTGCATTTTGAGTTGCCTGAAGTACGTTTTCCCGTTGACTTTTACCGGCCTCTTTTACGAGGGCGTCGAGGGTCTGCTGGTTTTTCATGTCGCTTTCGCGAATCATGACTCCCAGTGTCTCACTGATAATCGCAAATTTTTCAAGCACAGCGTTACTTACGTTCAGCGCCAGAAGTGCGGTTAGCACCAGGTACATCATACCGATCATCTTCTGACGCGGAGTTTCTTTTCCACCTGCCATGTTTAATCTTTTATATTGTTAAACGGTTATATCTTACTAAAATTACGCTTGTCCTCCACCCTTCATTGCGGTAAGCATGCTTCCGTAAACTTTGTTCAGGGAAGTCAGGTTGTCGGTCAGCTTACCGAGCTCGGTCGTGAACTTCGCGGTGTTATCACCAACTTTAGAAAGACCGTTCATGGCGCCTGTCAGGCTTTCATAGAACTTGTTCATATTCTTCACGTGGCTGTCTGCGTCTTTAAGTTCCATTTCATAGACTGCGTTCAGCGACTGAAGATTCTTTGTTACTTTTTGAACCTGAGCGTGGTATTCACCTGCATCTTTTGATGCTTCTGACATGCTTGATACAGCTTTGATGGCAACGTCATACGACTTGTTCATTTCGAGAAGCTGTGTAGATGCTTTCTTCACATTCACTGCGTAGTCGTTGGTAGCAACGGCTGCATCAGAAATGTTGGCCATCTTCTTGGCAGAGTCAGCCAGGTTAGTAAGACCTTTGCCAAGGCTATCGAGCAGTTCAGGACCGATCTTCGCTTTTTCGAGCGATACGTCGAGCTGCTGCGTCAATGAAGCGCCTGCGGCAGGTTTGTTTGAGATTCTTGCAGTACCAGCGGGTGCTTCGTAGTCTTCTGAAAGCTCAGGGTAAACCTTAGACCAATCAACTTCCGGGTGAGGGGGTTCGAAAGCACTTAGAAAGAATATCACCGCTTCAGTCAACAGACCGACCATAAGCATTAGGTCTGCACCTTCAATGTGAAGGATTTTAAACAAAGCACCGACGATAACGACTGCTGCACCGATACCATAAACCTTTGGCATTATGGTTTTGTACATCAGTTCTACAAATCCGCCTTTTTTCTTACTCATTGTAGTAATGGTTTAAATTTTGCCTTTTGATATATAAAAAATTACAAGAGAGTTTTCAATCCTAAAATTCCTGACCGGAAGAGCGTCCGAGGTGCGTAAGTGCACAACGGAAACCGATATAAGCACGTGTTGAGTCTCTGAATTCAAATGTTCTCGTTCCTGTTTCCAGGTAGTAAGCAACATCCTTCCATGATCCACCGCGAACTACTTTCTTGGGAGGTACGCGATCATCGTAGCGAGAGCTCTCCGGATTAGTACGTTCATCGATGTACTGGGGGTTAAGATCCCACACCGTAGGTACTGACGCAGGGTTGAAGTCGTCAAGACACCACTCCGCTACGTTACCGGCCATATCATAAAGTCCGTAATCGTTCGGGAAGTAAGACTGAACCGGAGACGTATAAGCGAAACCGTCATCGTAGAAGTTTCCACGTCCTGGTTTGAAGTTCGCGAGCATACATCCTTTTGAATTCCTGATGTACGGGTTACCCCAGGGATACTTTGCAAGGTCGCGTCCACCGCGTGCTGCGTATTCCCACTCCGCTTCAGAAGGGAGGCGGAAAGCAGGCATCGGGAAGTCACCAACACTCTTGCGGTAGTCGTTGAGATATGCAGTTCTCCACTGACCGAAGTATACAGCTGCATCCCAGTCGATACCCACTACTGGGTAGTCGTCATAACCGGGGTGCCAGTAATAGTAGTCCTGGATAGGATCACCCATGTGGTGGGCAAAGTCGCGTACCCAAGCCGTTGTATCAGGATAATACTGCTGGCGGAAGGTTTCCGGATCAAGCGTTTCAAATCCTTCAATGGTACCATTGTCTACCAGGAAGAAATTGGTAAACTGACGGTATTCATTGTTGGTGATTTCGGTATCATCCATGAAGAATGAACCAATCGTTACCTGTTTGTTAAAGTTGATCTGAGTCGAAGCAGGGTCTTCGTCGGCTTGTCCCATATGGAACGTACCGGCAGGAATAGGCACCATACCAAAGGGAACTGTCATCACCCAGCCTTCACGGCCTGGTACACCAACAAGTTCACCGCGGTCGTTACCTCCGCCACCGCCGAGGCCAAGAAGGCCGCAACTGCTGGCAAAAGCGCCTGCAACGATTAAAACTACTTTAGAAAGAACCGATTTATTCATACTTCTTCAGTTTGTCAAAATGCTTATACGTCTGAGCCGCGAAAGTTAGTTGTTTCTCCGCTTTAATTTTTTTAGAAACTACGTTCAAATTCTACATTAAATATAAAAATTGGAATTCCCGGTCGATTAATGACGGTATCTGGGCGTCCGAATGACTTTTTTACCCGGGCCGACGACCACCGGCAAATCATAGGTCAGCATGAATTCCAGTGAAAAATTCTCCTTCGCCTGAGTGTCAATCATAACTAAATCCACCCCAGAGCCTAATTTCAGCGATTTGTCCTTCAATAGGGCATATCCAACAATAAGACTCAATGCTTCACCCTGTCTAAACGCAAGACCGCCCCACATAGTATCTTTGTGGTATGCGATGGCCGCAAAATCGAGCTGCGAGGTGTTGAGGTCTGATCTAAGAGCACCACTAAGCTGCAATTTTAGATCAAAACTGACTTCATAAAAGTAGCCGCCGGTTAAATTAAGATGATTTGTAAGAGCAGTTTTTGACGGATCGGTTCCGTAATCGAACTCTGATCTGAGCAGGTGATTGAACCCAATACCTGCATAATATTTTTCCGAACGATAGAAAACACCTACACCAAGGTCGGGTCTGATCTGCGATTCTTTACCCGCAATGATCAGGGGATCGTCCTTTTGAATCGGGCGATAACGATCTCCGTTAATCGACTGGGAGTAAATCCCGGCCTTTACTCCGAAGCTAAGTTTGGAGTCTTTAATACCCAGGTGGTACGCATAACTCACCTGTGCCTCCAGATTGTTCACTGGTCCAAGCCTGTCATTCAAAACATACAGACCTGCACCACTCTTAAGTTTATGTATAGGTGTATTGAATGAGACCATTTGAGTGGAAGGAGCGCCACCATCACCAAAGCTTGATTGATAGCCAAGCCATTGACTCCGATGAATCGCTGAAAAACGAGTAACCCCATCTACGCCAGCATAGGCCGGTGTCAGATACAAATTATTAAACATGTACTGAGTGAAGATCGGATCTTGCTGAGCATACAGACCTGTTCCAACGAGGGAAAGGAGAACGGTATAAAAAGTCTTTTTCAGCATTTAAAGATTAAAAAGTAGGATTTAAAGTAAACGCTTTTTTGGGACACTGTCAACAAATGCGTTTAAAGTGTAATAAAAAAGCCCACTTTCTAAAATTCAATGAATGAAGCAGTTATTTGACCCAAAAACCGGCCCTTTGCTTCGTTCAACGCCTCTTCAATATGTACTGAAATGAAGACTGAGAAACGCTTACTTGATTCCGTTTGCCTTCTTGATATACAACTCCAGCGCTCCGGTCATCGACGGTGCATTGGGTAGCGGAGCCTCGATATCCAGAATAAATCCTGCATCGCGAACAGCCTGGGCCGTGGTTGGTCCAAACGCTGCAATACGCGTGTTATTCTGTTTGAAGTCCGGGAAATTAACCAACAACGAGTTGATGCCCGACGGGCTGAAAAAGGCAAGGATGTCGTAAAACACTTCCTTCAGGTCTGACAGGTCTGAGGCCACGGTATGATAGATTACAGCCTCCGTGTATTGGTAACCATTATTCTTAAGGAAGTCAGGTATGTCGTTCTTCCGGATATCAGAGCACGGGAAGAGATACTTCTCGTTCTTGTGTTTCTTCAGAATTTCAAGAAGGTCCTGTGCGGTCTTCAGACCTGTGAAGATCTTCCGCTTCCGGATGACAATATATTTCTGAAGGTAGTTAGAAGTCTGCTCGGAAATACAGAAGTATTTCATCTCCGGGGGCATTTCGACTTTCAACTCCTGGCAGATTGCGAAGAAGTGATCGACGGCATTACGGCTGGTGAAAATAATTGCCGTGTGATTCAGAATGTCAATTTTCTGTTTACGGAACTCCTTTACGGGCACCGGTTCAACCTGTATAAATGGTCTGAAGTCTATTTTCAGGTTAAACTTTTCGGCCAGCTTAAGGTAGGGGGAGTTAGCGTCTGACGGCGCTTCTTGGGTTACCAGAATACTTTTTACTTTTCGCATTCTGTCAGTAGCAATTTCACTCATATCAACACGTAAACAATTCAAGCTAATTGTACAGCACCTTTACAATAAATAGAAAGGGTATTACTTCAGTTGCACAAATGTACGAAAATAAATGAAACATCGAGGCATTGGCCCTTCCGGTGAGTTTCAAAAATATCAGCACCATCCATCCGCCCGCAAGCCAGACAACCAGTTTTAGGAATGTTCCGTGCGTGTATTCATCATATCCATGACTGATAAAATACACGAACACAACGATAGTCAGTACGCCGAAGAATACGACAATCATCCGTATCCAATTGAAGAAATGAATGCCTCCCACTTCCGTAATTCCGAACAAATAGGAGAGATACAATACCAGAATAATCTTGGTCAGAAGCACGAGAAGGATGATTGCACTCAACTTAACCCACTGAAGCATGGCATCTGTGAATGATTCCACCTGGAAGAATGCTGACACCCGATAATCGTCCGGAAGGAAACGGAAGACGATCATGAAGAAGTACCCAAGTAACAAGCTGCAGTAGATGTAAAACAGGATATTGGTGCTGTTACCGATTCGCGTCAGCACTTGAGATTCATCTTCCCGAAGTGAAATTATTTTTGGAATCGAAAAGTAATCGCCGGCTAGCTTAGGATTGAGACGAATGATGATGGCCACCATCGCGATCAAAAACAATCCAACGAGTATAACGAAGTCGCGAAAGAAAAATGCCGGACGCAAATCATTGGCCATTCCTGAAGCATCGGCGTGTACCGATACCAGATACGTATTCAGCGTCTTCTCACTTAGCCTGTCCTGATGAATGGCCACCTGAATGTCGTCTGAATAAAAAGCGCGCGACAGACTGTCAATATTCAGCATGAGGTAATCTCCTGTTGCTGCAAGCTTGTTATTCACGAAAAGGTTGACCGGCGTGACACCGTTGACCACAAGATAGTCGCCACCATAACGCGACGACCCGAGCCTGAAATACACGACGTCGGTTGCGTCCTGGTGGTCGCGATACGGAATAAACTTTCCCTCCTGATAGACCGACCATTCTTTCTTAAGGTCATGCCTAATTGTCTGTGCATATCCGAAACCACTTTGGATAAAGGTCAGGACAAGAATCAAGATGACCGGAAGATTGTTCATAAGGAACGGCAAAAATATCAGAATCTGGCCGTATATCCGAAATACTGTAAGTTTGTTCCCCAAATGGCTGGAATTTATTTTCACATACCTTTCTGTAAGCAGGCGTGTCACTATTGCGATTTCCACTTTTCCACCAACCTGACTTACCGGAAGGAGATGGTCGACGCGCTGAACAAGGAGCTTGAGCTTCGGGCCGGCTACGTCGATGAGCCTATCGATACCATCTACTTTGGCGGAGGCACCCCTTCGCTGTTATTGCCTGATGAGATCGCGGGACTACTCGCAACAGTTAGCGCTCTCTTTACGGTTCGACCAGATGCCGAAGTGACCCTCGAAGCCAATCCTGACGACTTATCGCCGCAAAAGCTGCTCGACCTTCGGTCAACAGGAATTAACCGGCTCAGCATCGGAATCCAGTCTTTCGACGACACAATACTCCGGTTCCTGAACCGCGCGCACGACCGGGAAGCTGCGTTGGGATGCATCCCCGACGCCCGAAACGCCGGATTCGACAATGTAAGTCTTGACTTGATTTATGCAATCCCCGGGCAAACCGACCTGATACTTGCCAGCGATATCCGCACAGCCCTTGGGCTTCAGCCTGAACATATCTCGGCTTACTCGCTGACGATCGAAGAGAAGACCGTCTTCGGCAAGTGGGCCACGCGTGGAAAAATCGTTCCGACTCCGGATGACTACGCAGCACAGCATCTGACACAACTGATCGACGCGCTTGAGTCCGACGGCTACGAACGATACGAAGTATCAAACTTCGCGAAGCCTGGCTTCTACTCGAAACACAACAGCTCTTACTGGCGGGGAATACCTTACCTGGGAATCGGGCCGGGGGCACATTCGTACAATTTGAATTCACGTCAGGCTAATATCAGTAACAACGCCATCTACCTTAAAGAGCTCGCGGTGGACAGAGTGCCCGCAACGGTAGAGGTACTGTCGGAGACCGACAAAATCAACGACTACCTGCTGACAACGCTGCGTACATGCTGGGGAACGAGCCTGACAAAGCTCAGGAATGATTTTGGATTTGACCTTGAAGCATTTCATGGACTTTACCTACGCCAACTGGTGGATGAACAATTGGCAGAAATCTCTGATGGTCATCTGACGCTTACGCGAAAAGGCATGATGGTGGCAGACAAAATTTCTTCAGACCTGTTTGTCACCGCTCACAACTGAGTGAAGTTTTGTAATTTAGGCGCCATACCGTACCAGGCTGTCAACGATACTATTATACCCTTGCTGTGAAATCAGAAGAAGAGAAACGCGTATACATGCTTCTAAAGGCCGTGATCTATCACTATCACGGGCTTGATGACGACGAGAAACAAGACCTCGATAACACCGCCAGAGACCTTCAGGCGGAAGAAGAATACCAGTGGGCGCTGGACTTCATCTCGTCGGACTATATCACCGCATTTGATCGCGCGCGCGTCTACCTGAATGAAATCATTGGCGATTACCCTAAAGAAAAACGGATCGAGTTGATCAACATGGTATGGCAATCCAATAACCTCAAAGGTTATGTCACCGAAATGGAAGCTACGGCGATGCTAAAGCTTGCAAAGGACTGGAATGTCCAGCAGGAGTTGATAAATCTGGTCCTGAAATAGTCTGTAAACGGTTGGAGCGCGCCTTACAGGCTCATCATATCCTTGAACTTCGCGGCCTGTCTACGGCTTACCTCAACCTTGTCGCCACCCTTCAGCCTCACCATAAGCCCTCCGTTAAACCACGGTTCGATGCCCTCTACCCAGCTAAGGTTTACAATGTGCTTACGGCTCGCACGGAAGAACGCCCGCTCATCGAGTTTCTCATCCAAAGCATTGAGAGACTTGTGAATCATTGGCCGGTTATTATCAAAATACACCTTGATGTAATTCCCGTCAGACTCAAAAAGGCGCACATTCGAAAGGCTCACAAACCAACATCGGTCGCCGTCTTTAACAAAGACCTGATCGTTAAGGCCAAGTTTCTTTTCAGGCCCGCGAATCGCAGCCGTTTTTGCCCGTTCTTTTTCCGAGAGCTTACTGATGGTTTCCACCAGGCGTTCCGGCTGAATTGGCTTGAGCAGGTAGTCAAGGGCGTTGACCTCAAACGCCTTCAATGCAAATTCATCGTACGCGGTGGTAAAGACTACCAGGGGCACTGAATCAAGTTCCTCAAGAAGTTGAAACCCTGTCTTTCCGGGCATCTGGATATCCAGAAATAGCAGATCAGGATTCAGGTCGTTGATCATCTGGATAGCCTCGTCGGCGTTCATTGCCTCACCCACGACCTCGATCATTGGGTGGTCCTCCAGCAATTTGATTAGTTCTTTGCGCGCCAGGCGCTCATCATCCACGATTAATGCTCTCATTGTTCTTGTTTTGAGGAATTGCTAATTCAGTTAACACAAAGTTATCTTTTTCGTTCACAATACGGAAGGACGCGTGATCCCCATAGATAAGTTTCAGCCGTTGAATGGTGTTTTTGATTCCCAACCCGCCTGACTTCCCCCGTTTCTGTGGCTGTGTTAACTGTCCGCTATTCCGGATCTGAATATAAAGCCTTTCTTTGTCAACAAAAGTCTTCACCTGAACTGTTCCCCCGCGGGTCAGCTTCGAAATACCGTGCTTGATCCCGTTCTCCACAAGGGTCTGTATCATCAGGGGCGGCACAAGAAACTGCGACGACCTCGGGTCGATATCAAACTCCGTTTTCAATCGTTCTTCGAATCGAATCGTTTCCAAACCCAGGTAGTCGCGCACGATCTTCAACTCCGAGTCAAAACTTGTGAGCCCCTTCTTGTCCGTAGCCAGCGAATTCCGGAGAATATTAGACAATTGATTGATCGCCTGTTTTGACTTTATCGGATTTTCATCTACCAATGCCCGGATACTGTTCAACGCATTGAATATGAAGTGCGGGTTCAGCTGCGACTTGAGATTATTCAGTTCGATTTCAATCATGGTGGCCTCGTACTTCAACGATTTGTTGTATCGCTCGATATAATGATAGGTGAAATAGAAGACGGTCCAGAAGAAGAAGAGGATCATATAAAACGAAGATTGTCCCAGTATCGTGGCTGGATCCAGTGCGGCCAGCGGATCGAACAATCTTCCCAGCATCAGATTGACGGGGATGCGAACAAAGTACAGAACAATGCTCATCAGAAAGATGGCAACAAGAACCAATGGAAGCAGCTTGGGGACCGGAAAGTCCAGCCACTTATACCGGTTAAGAAACGTGCGAAACAAATGTGTTACCAGCAAACACAGCAACGCTTCCGTCAGCAGGAACACTGCTCTCTTAACGGTTAGAATATCCGATGCCAGGAAACTCGATACGATCTGGATGCCTGCGTAAAACATCCATCCGCTGATTTGCATCATCCAGTAAAGCCGATGCTTATTGACCATATCCTGCGCTTATGGTTATCGGGTGAGCACTATCAAAAAAAGCGGGATTGCAGTAAGTACAGAAACAGGATACACGTGGAAATAATCAGTACCCACGACACAATGACCAGAATTTTCTTGTACTCATACAACTTTGGTTCTGAAGTGAGTGTATTGACAACAAATGCAAGCCCGGCAATACAATACAGCGAAGCCTCGAGATACTCCTTTATCCAAAGGTGATAAATTCCAACGGCAAAGAAGATTGTGCCAAACAAATATTGTCTTGTAAGTGAACTCATAGGCGCAAAGGTATCGCTTTTGCCGTTGTTAATTCAGCTCAGCCTTAAGAAACTTTCCCGTATAGCTTTTAGCACTCCGGCACACCTGTTCCGGCGTTCCCGAGGCTATGATCATCCCACCCTTTGCACCTCCTTCAGGTCCCAAGTCGACAATGTAATCGGCGCATTTGATCACATCGAGGTTGTGCTCAATAACAAGCACCGTGTTGCCCTTGTCCACGAGTTTCTGAAGCACATCGAGCAAATGCGCGATGTCCTGGAAGTGTAACCCTGTGGTTGGTTCATCGAGGATGTAAAAGGTACGGCCCGTATCGCGCTTCGATAACTCGGTAGCGAGTTTTACGCGCTGGGCTTCGCCACCTGAAAGCGTCGTAGCGTGCTGGCCTAGGGATATGTAACCCAACCCTACATCTAACAGCGTTTGAATCTTACGAAGAATTTTGGGTTGGTTTTCAAAGAATGGAACGGCCTCCTCAACCGTCATATCCAGTACATCGCTTATCGATTTTCCTTTGAACCTTACCTCAAGCGTTTCTCTGTTGTAGCGCTTGCCCTTACATGTTTCGCAGGGCACGTGAACATCGGGCAGGAACTCCATCTCAATAAGACGTAACCCTGCGCCTTCACATGTTTCACAACGCCCACCCTTCACGTTAAAGGAGAAACGTCCTGTTTTGTAGCCGCGTATTTTTGCTTCAGGAAGCTGCGAAAACAAATCCCTGATGTCTGTAAACACGCCAGTATATGTTGCAGGGTTCGAACGTGGAGTTCTTCCGATCGGCGACTGATCCACTTCAATTACTTTGTCGATGTGTTCGAGACCTGATACTTTGTCGAAAGCCAGAGGTTCGGTCCGCGAATTATAGAAATGGCGGTTGAGAATAGGAAACAGCGTCTCGTGAATCAGCGTTGATTTTCCGCTTCCCGACACACCGGTAATGCAGGTTAGCGTACCCAGTGGTATTTCCAGCGTGACGTTCTTCAGATTGTTCCCTTTCGCTCCACTCAACACAATTTTCTCACCCGATCCTTTGCGCCGCTCTTTCCGGAAGGGAATGCTGATTTCGCCGCTAAGAAACTTCGCGGTGGTACTTTTGTTTGCAAGGAACGTTTTTGGATCTCCCTGCGCGACAACGTTACCGCCATGTCGTCCGGCCCCGGGCCCTATGTCAAGAATGTAATCCGACTCGAGCATCATGTCCTTGTCGTGCTCAACCACAACAACAGAGTTGCCGATGTCGCGGAGGTCCTTCAGCGCCTTGATGAGTTTGACATTGTCACGCGCATGCAGCCCAATGCTGGGTTCGTCAAGAATGTACAGCACGCCCACAAGCTGGGTACCGATCTGCGTGGCAAGCCTGATACGTTGCGACTCACCACCACTTAGCGTGCGGATGGGCCGGTTCAAATTCAGGTATTCCAACCCTACGTCGAGCAGGAATCCTATCCGCTTCCGGATTTCCTTCAACACTTCGGCAGCGATGATCCGCTGCTTTTCGCTGATTCGTTTTTCAAGGCCGTCAAACCACTTTTGAAGCGAAACTATGTCCAGCATAGCAAGCTCCGCGATGTTCTTGCCGTCAATAAGAAAGTTAAGTGATTCCCTTTTCAGACGCTGGCCCTGGCATTCGGGACATACCCTTGACACGGTAAAATCTTCCACCCACTTTTTAATGGCTTCTGAACCTTCTTCTTTTTGTTTTTGAAGGAAGTTGATTATCCCTTCAAACCTCGTGTTCCATTCTGTGCCCGGGTACTTAACCGACGCCACCGCTACCGTTTCATCATCTCCGTAGAGGAGGATCTTCATTACATCTTTAGGAATATCCTTGATGGGTGTCGACAGCGTGATCTTCCGCTTCTTCAGGAGGGCTTCAATTTTCTTGAATATCCAGATGTCGCGATACTCACCTAATGGGAGAATTCCTCCTCTGCTGATGCTGAGTTTTTTGTCGGGAATGACAGACTCTTCTGTGATTTCTTCGATAACTCCAAGTCCATTGCACGTAGGGCATGCGCCATAAGGAGAGTTGAACGAGAAGTTATTCGGCGCCGGTTCATCATAAGACAACCCGGTTGTCGGGTCCATGAGAAATTTCGAGAAATGATGAACTTTGCCGTTTTCCTCCATCACCATCATAACGCCCTTACCTTCCTTCAGCGACTTGTTGATGGATTGAGAGATGCGGAACCGGTCTTTGGCATCAGCCACGATGCGGTCAACGACAACTTCGATGTCGTGGATCTTATATCGGTCGACTTGCATCTTTGCAGTGATTTCCTGCACTTCGCCATCGACCCTGACCTTGGTATAGCCGGACTTTCGGATTTGCTGGAAGAGTTCACGATAGTGGCCTTTCCGACCTTTGATGATCGGTGCCAGCAGAATGAGCTTCCGGCCTTTGAAGTTGTTCAGCAACGCATCGAGTATCTGATCTTCCGACTGCCGAACCATTCGTTCGCCTGACAGGTATGAAAAGGCTTCGCCTGCACGTGCGTACAGGAGGCGCATGAAGTCGTAAATTTCAGTTACTGTTCCGACAGTAGACCGGGGGTTGCGTGAAGTGGTTTTCTGCTCGATAGATATCACCGGACTTAATCCGTTGATCTTGTCGACATCCGGTCGTTCAAGATTGCCGATAAAACTTCGCGCATAGGCGGAGAAGCTCTCCATGTACCGGCGCTGGCCTTCGGCGTATATCGTGTCAAAGGCAAGCGACGACTTCCCGCTACCACTGATTCCGGTGATGACCACCAGCTTGTTCCGCGGAAAGGAAAGTGAAATATTCTTGAGATTATGTTCGCGGGCTCCGATTACTTCTATCGATTCGAACCCTGTGCTGTCAAATACAGGAGATTCAGAATGGCGTTTTGTCATTGATGTTTGCTGAATACTATAATACAAAAATTCTCTCCTGAATGTTTCTTGACTTCAAAAAAACCCGGAATGGTTACGGCATTTCTTTGCCCATGGCAATTTTGAGCATTTCAAACCAGTCTTGCAGATCCAGTTCAATTCCTGTTGAAGCGACGCTTTCGGCGATACGCTCCGGTTTTGTTGTACCTATGACGGGAAAGATCTTTGCCGGATGCTTGAGAAGCCAGGCCAGCGCAAGCTGACTTTCGGTTGCTCCATATTCGGATGCTTTCTGAAAGATGCTTTTGAACGTTGGATCCAGCAGGTTCCCACCACCAAGCGGCGACCACGCCATAGGACGGGTACGGTGCTTCATCAAAACATCCAACGTGCCGTCAAACAACGTATGCGTACAGGTCACCGAAATCTCCACCTGATTGGTGACCAGAGGCATCGAAAGATAACTCTGGAGCATTTCAAACTGAAACGGGGTGAAGTTGGAGACACCGAAATGTAAAACCTTTCCGGCTGACTTCAGCTCTTCAAAAGCGCGTGCAACTTCTTCGGGATTCAGCAACGGATCAGGTCGGTGAATCAGAAGCAGGTCGATATAGTCAGTACCGTGTAACCGCAGTGAATTTTCAACCGACCACAGGATGTGTTCCCGGGATGTGTCATAATGCTTGACACGACTCAGCGGGCGGTGTGCCGAAGGAAACTTAATACCGCATTTCGTTACGATCTCCATCTGCTTCCGTAGCGAAGCATCCTTCTTCAATACGTTTCCGAAGAGCTCTTCATTGCAGTGATCGCCGTAGATGTCGGCATTGTCAAATGTCGTGATGCCTTTTTCCAGCGAAGTTTTTATCAGGGTTTCAACAGTTTGAGGCGAAACGGTGTTCCAGCGCCATGCTCCTGAAATGATACGGGAGAAGGTCGGCCCCTCGGGGTGTATTTTTGCTCTTTCCATCGTTAAGGCAGTTCGTGAATGAGTCGTGTAAACAACTTCGTCAGCATCGGTTCAGCGCGCCCTGCTGCGGCAATTATTTCAGGAAGCTCTACGGGTTTGAGATCCTCCGGATTACAGTCATCCGTGAGAACAGAAACAGCACACACCGACAGTCCCATATGGTTCGCGGCGATCACTTCAGGCACCGTGCTCATTCCCACAGCGTCGGCCCCGATGCGTTGAAGATATCGGTATTCTGCGCGAGTCTCCAGGTTGGGGCCGCTTACTGCCGCGTAGACACCGACGTTCAGCGTGATCTTTTCTTCTTCAGCAATGGTCAACAGCAACTTGTTCAAATCGCGCGAATACGGTTCACTCATATCGGGAAACCGTGGACCCAGTTCCAACAGATTTGGCCCGCGAAGCGGATTGTCGGGAAGCAGGTTTATGTGATCGTCGATCAGCATCAGCTGGCCTTTGCTCCATTCGCGTCGCAGATTACCTGCTGCATTTGATACCAGCAGTTGCCGTATACCGAGGGCCTTCATCACCCGGACGGGTAACGTGATTTGCTGCATCGAATAGCCTTCATAGTAATGGAAGCGACCCTGCATCGTCAGGACGCGTTTGTCTCCAATCGTACCGTAGATCAGCTTTCCATGATGGTGCTCTACCGTGGCAGTAGGAAAATGCGGAATGTCGTCGTAGGGAATAACAATCTTGTTTTCCAACTCGGTGACGAAGCGGTTTCCAAGTCCGGTCCCGAGTATCACCCCAATCTCCGGAGCCGTTGCTCCAGCCTTCAGGATATAGTCCGCAGCCTGGGAAATTTGCGAAATCATTCAGGCAAGATAATGCCGTTTTTGAATTTGTGTGGTCACCAGAAAAATAAAGGCCGGAACTGAAACATTCACCCTCCTTTTGAAGGCCTGTCCTTGTGATGGAAACAATGTGGCGCTGAAGCCCGCCTCGCCGGACAGATGCCGGGAACCCGATCCGGGGAACGGATTACGCATCACCGTAGCGGCCGTATCCTTCAAGAATTATGACAATATTTCCGGTCCGCAGCATTAAGCCAGACGATGGACCGCATGCAGGCCGTAGTAATAAAACTAATACAAAGAGTGGACAGAGAGTGGACAAAGATTAGAGGAACATGAGGATATGCTCTAGTCTTCTGACCTGGTTAACTGAATGGCGGACAGACAAAATGTCACATAGGGCTCGCGATCCCACAGGACGTGTTCATGCCTGTGAACACCTCAAGCGCAGCACTTACTCCGGTTTAAAATGCGACAGTGCTCCCTACTTTTCGCCGAGCAGTGACCCGTTCAGACGGAGCAATTCGGTTTCGGCTACTTTGGCAAGATAACGCGCGTTGATCAACCGCGTATAGGCTTCCAGCAAGCTCTGCTGCGCCGTTCGAAGGTCAAGCACC
>JAEZGH010000093.1 GCA_023417065.1 Bacteroidota bacterium | reverse complement strand
CATGAAGGCTGATTTGGCCAGGGCATCGCCGATGTCGCGAAGGCCGACCAGGCTCGCGGCCGGGCCGAGGAAGCGTCCCGCCTTTCGCCCCCATGTCTCGCCCTTGCCCATCAGGGCTTTCAACGTCTTGGCGTCCGGACCGGTCAGCGCCTTGTCAGCGGGGACGGTGCCTTCGAACAGCGCATAGCGCAAATCGTCGAGTGAATTCAGGCCGAACAAGGAAGCGTAGCTGTACCGCTTGCTGCCGAATGTCCCTGCTTTAAGGGCCTCGCCGAGGTAATGGCGCCAAGCATAGGTCTTTCCGACACCCCAACGCCCCTTAATGCACAGCACCTCGGGTGTCTCGCAAGCGAGGAACCGCCGAATCTCATGGACCACCAGTTCGGTTGACATGGTCCATCTTTAAAACGGGAACCTCGTTTGTCCAAACGCAATCGCGCAGGTTCGGGACCATGGGAAGAGGGAAGCTTTCACCTCGTGGGTGGATTCGCGCTGCGATCCCTCCGGCGCCATCCCCAGTGGGGGGCGGACGCGTTGCGCACCTGCGGCGTCCCTCTTTTGATTTAGCCCTCACTGTCGCCGACTTTGGCGCTTCAAGCTCCTTTGGTCACGACCTACGAACTTAGCGGATCAACACGTAAGTGAGTGTCCGCTGCCGGAGCCGATGCCAAGGTCAGCTCGTGGCGCATCTGAGCCATAGAGGGAGTATTCTGAAGAGGGGGCTTTGATTTTGGGAGGTGGCCATGCGCCAGCCCGATCTGTTCCGTTTACCCCGCAAGCCTTGGAACGCTGGTCGAATGACCGGAGCCAAGTCTCCTCTGAAACCTAAGCACATCTGGGCGATCCGTCAGCATCTCAAGTCTATAGGCTCGATCAGAGATCTTGCGATGTTCAACATTGCGCTGGACGCCAAGCTCCGTGGTTCTGATCTGGTGAAGTTGCGACTGTCGGATATCGCTCAAGGCGGGACCATTCGCCATCGCTCGACGATCATCCAGCAAAAGACGGGGCGTCCCGTACCGTTCGAGATCACTGAGCCCGCGCGGGAAGCACTTGCACAATGGCTGGAGCTCCGAGGACGACGTTGTGACGACTGGCTCTTCCCCAGCCGTAGCCGAGATGGGGAGCACATAGGGACGCGACAGTATGCGCGCTTGGTAGATGCGTGGGTCAGGATGATTGATCTGAACCCCAGTGCCTATGGCACCCACAGCCTTCGACGCACAAAGGTGGCTCTGATCTATAAGAAGACCGGAAACCTACGCGCCTGCCAACTACTTTTCGGCCACGGAAAGCTCGAGAGCACTGTCAGATACCTCGGCATCGAAGTCGATGACGCGCTGGAAATTTCAGAGCAGATCGACCTTTGAACAGGTTTGGGGCTGTCCGCCGCAAAGCAGACCGCCCCAAGTTCAAAGAGGGGTGGTTAACGGGCAAATTTCTGATCGAGGGCCAGACGACAATGGCAATGGTCGCGCGCGCAAGGATCGATTAGACGAAGATCCTCTAATCATTCGCGTAGCCGGAGCTTCGTTGAGTTGAAAATCAGAACTGTACTCATCATTTCGGTGTTAGGAGGCCTTCTGTCGGTTGGCTCCTGCGCTATTCAACGACACGGTCCAGATCAGGCGATCTATTGCGATCTAGGCAAGACCCCCGACGGCGTTGACATTTATTGTCCAAAACCCGTCCTGAATGGTGGTTGGCCAGCTCCCTTCGCGTTCGACCGTCCAGGCATATCGGTCGAGGACAAGATTGGTTTTGAAGACGACTTTCGTCTCCCGCCGTTCATCGCCAGTTTGGCTTTCTACAACTTATTTCTTCTAGGATTATGGATGATGTTCCGCCGCATCTGCCGTTCTAGCCAGTAGGACTCGCGAAGTCGCCTATGGGTCGAGTTCTGTCCTAGGCTTCGGCACCGCGAGCGGACGTTGGCATCTCACTCGGAAAGCGGCGGCCCCCAACTTCACTTAAGGGTGGGAAGCGGACGTCAGCTTTCTTGGCCCGTGAACCACGGTGTCGCTACGACGAAACGCTCGGCATGCTTCGGCGATTTGAACGGACCGACCATCTGGCCCGCGTGCCGATCTACGAAAACATCACCTTCGGCCCAGTCACTCTCTAGCAGGTAGGTCTTACCGTCATCGAACTCTCTGACTTCGACTTTCCGCTTTCCATCATCGCTGAAAAGCAAATTGCTCGTTCTAAAGAGCCTTCCGGCCATTGAGGCCTTGGCTTTTCGACGGAACAATCGATTTAACCATTCCATCCGTTGCTCCTCCGCTGGCGACCATATCACAGGCCCGATCTGACCAAAGCGGACCCGGCGAATGTCTTCTAAGGGTCGAGAAGCGAAATAGGCATTTCGCTACAAAGCGGACGTCCAGCTTACGCTCGGAATGTCCCATTCGCGACCCTGTCTGTATGTCTGCTCTTGGCGCGATCCCGAACATCTCACTGGATCTATGTTGGAGGAGCCTGCTTTCGCAGGCTGGCGGCCATCCGCAAAAGGGCTTCTTCCTTGAGCTTCCAGTCCGGTTTGTCGCTTGCGGATTTGTAGAAGTTGGCTGCGCGGGTCACGATTTGGAGATTACCGGGCACGTAGCCCTTCGAGGAATCTATACGATCGAGGCTTGGCCGCAAATGTGGATTGGGATGCTGCCGTTTGAAAGCGTAGCCGGTCAACGCGCATGAGCCGTTCTGCAGGCGAAGCAAGTCTGCGATTTCGTCCTCGAGCTCTTCGCGTGTGAAGCCAATGTCCTTGGCCTTGACTATGGTAAGGATAATCTGGCCGTTGGCGTTCATGGCTGTAGCAACCGCTGTCGCCGCCATACGGGTTATGTCGGATTCGAACTGGTCGGCCATATCTATAACGTCGATAGTCAACCGGCGTTGCCGTTTCGCTTGATAGAGTTTGTCGCGGGGCTTTGCATGCCAGCCTGATCGCGCAGCTTCGTCGAGCCAAGATTTGCGTGTTTCCCAATCCGAGGTCGGTTCATCAAGGATGAGCGCTCGGAAATAGTTGGTGTCCGTTTGAACGGCGTTGATTGTCGCTTGGTTGATTGCGAGCGTGCGAGCTTCAGGATGAATGTTACTTAGGGGCACGCCGCCGATCGAATCCGAGCGCCAGCCGCCGATCAACGGGCGATGAAAAATGTAGCCGTGCTGCCCGAACT
>JAEZGH010000225.1 GCA_023417065.1 Bacteroidota bacterium | reverse complement strand
ATCCCAAGCTGCGCGAACTTTCGTCTAACGGTAAAACACAAACGCTTTCCCCCAAAGAAAACGAATTACTGAAGATGATTTGCGAGCATATGAACGACCTGCTTCCCAGGGAACAGGCTTTAAAACGCATCTGGGGCAGCGACACATATTTCAATGGTAGAAGTATGGATGTTTATATTGCCAAGCTGCGCAAATACCTGAAAGACGATCCCAATATCGAAATTGTGAACATCCATGGTAATGGATTCAGGCTGGTGGTGCAGAATGGTGAGTAGTGAGTAGTGAGTAGTGAGTGGTGAATAGTGAATAGTGAATGGTGAGTGGTGAGTGGTGATTATTCAACAACTGTTCAACAACTGTTCAACCACCGTTCAACAACTGTTCAACCACCGTTCAACCACCGTTCAACCACTCTTCCCTATTCCGATCCAAACAACGTCCCGGTTTCGAAGCCTCCGGAAGATTTGCCTAAATGCTGGTAGGCTTTCGGTGTTACTTCGCGTCCGCGGGGGGTTCTTTTCATAAAGCCTTCCTGTATAAGAAATGGTTCATACACTTCTTCAATGGTCCCGGGCTCTTCACCAACCGATGTGGCAATGGTGCTGAGTCCAACCGGGCCGCCTTTGAATTTTTCTATGATGGTGAGCAGGATGCGGTTATCCATTTCATCTAAACCATGTGTATCAACGTTCAGCGATTTCAATGCATGCCTGGTAATGCCAATATCAATAATTCCATCGTTCAAAACCTGGGCAAAATCTCTTACCCTGCGCAGCAATCCATTGGCAATTCTTGGCGTTCCCCTGCTTCTTCCTGCAATTTCTGCGGCAGCTTCATGAGAAATTTTTACATCGAGAATGGCTGCTGAACGCAGGATGATCTTTTTAAGCGTTTCAAAATTATAATACTCAAGCCGCGACTTAATGGCAAAACGCGAAAGCAACGGTGCGGTAAGCAAGCCACTTCTTGTTGTAGCGCCAATAAGTGTAAACGGATTAAGGTTGATCTGTATGCTGCGTGTATTGGGACCACTATCGATCATGATGTCGATCTTATAATCTTCCATGGCCGAGTAGAGGTATTCTTCAACAACTGTACTTAAACGATGGATCTCATCTATAAACAAAACATCGTTGGGTTCCAGGCTGGTAAGTAATCCTGCAAGGTCGGCGGGTTTTTCAATAACGGGTCCTGATGTTTCCTTGATACTTACACCCAGTTCATTGGCAACGATGCGCGATAAGGTTGTTTTTCCAAGTCCCGGTGGACCGTGAAACAGCACGTGATCGAGCGCTTCGCCCCTGATTTTGGCGGCTTTGATAAAAATGACAAGATTTTCAATTGCCTGGCTTTGTCCCGCAAACTCGTCGATCTGGCGGGGCCTGATATTGTTCTCAAACTCCTTTTCGGCGGCGGTAAGATTTTCTTTTGCTGAACTGAGGTTGGGGTTTGACATAATTTAGGATAAAGCTAATTAATTTGAACCACGAAGACACCAAGGCACGAAGGAACACAGAGAAAAACCTCTAACCCCTAACCCCCTAAACAACCACCTTAAAATTAAACAGCGGCGTTCCCATGGCCTGGTGAACCAAAACCCAAAAGGGAACGATGGCTTCCACGGCGCGGGAAGATTCGATGCCGCCAAGGTCAATGAGGTGATCGGCCTTCCAGTAAAAATTATCCACCAGAAAATGTTTCACTTTATTTTTTGCATCTGCATTGTTCCCGCAGAAAAATAAATGGTGTTCACCCTTGTTCACTTTAGTGGCATCAACCATCAATTTATAGTTAATGGTGTTCAATGTTTTTACAACATGCGCATCGGGTAATGCCCTTTGAATTTCTTCGCCCAGGGAATTTGAATTTGATAATCCTTCCAGCAGTCGCGGTGGCATACCATGGGTGAAGTCGAGGGGATTAGTGACATCTATTACGATCTTACCTTTTGTATCTTCCATATCCAGTGTGCGAATGGCATCAAGTGCACCTGTTCCATTCAGGCAGATAAAAAACAGGTCTCCAAAAGATGCGGCATCTGCAAAATTTCCTATGGATGCATGGTCATTTGCATTCTTCATCCATGCAACTGCTTTTTCATTATCTGCAGTGCGACTGCCCATTCTTACATTATGTCCTTTTAATGTTAATGCAGTGGCAATAGATTCGCCTACTTGTCCTGTTCCTAGTACGCCGATATTCATTTTTTTGTTTAGAGTTTAGAGTTGAGTGTTTAGGTGTTTAGTCGTTTAGGTGTTTAGTTGCCTGGCTGTTGGAGGTTGGTATGTTTGTTTGTACAACGCATGCGTTGTCCTTGAAATACATGATAATTTGTATTTAATTCAGTCAAAATTATCTTCCCCAATTTTTCAAATTCAATATCAATTCACCGTCGGGGCAATTGGCTAAATACCTTTGCCTGTCGGAATATTTACAAACGCCCGGATAATTTCCTTCCCATCCTTCCATATCAATTATTATTTGGAAATGAAGATGGGGAGGCCACTGGCCATTCTCTTCCGGACCACCAAATTCGGCAAAGAGATCGCCTTTTAAAATGGTTTGTCCTGGCTGCATGTTCTTTATCGAATTCAAACTTAAATGTCCGTATAAAGTATGAAAGGAAACATCATCAAGCTTATGACTTAGAATAATAGTAGCGCCATAATCGCCTAACTGGTTATTAAATCCAATGCTGTGTACTACACCATCCATCGGTGCAATTACAGCCGTATGCGTTTTACCCCAGATATCAACACCAAGATGTAATCGTCTTGGTTCTTCATTTCCTGCACCAAACAATTCACTGCGCCTGTACACCAACCTGTGTTCATCATATCCACCAATGCCATAACGGGCATTTTCATTTTCCAGTTTGTTATGAACATAGCCGATAAAGC
>JAEZGH010000213.1 GCA_023417065.1 Bacteroidota bacterium | reverse complement strand
GTAAGCTGCCCGTGGCGCGCGTATCGATCTGGGCGAGTTGCACAGGCGCGCCGACTTCCACTCGATAGGGCGCAACATCAATGGGGAGCATGACTTGGGCAGTTGCCACCGCATCTGACGTTGCGGGTGGTAGGTCAGGCGATTTAGAGTCAGGCGTTTCGGAATCAGGTGATTGTAAATCGAGTGATTGCTTATCAGGTGATATCATCTGGCGATCTCATCTCTTGCAGAGTATTCTTTGCACAGGATTTCTGGCAAACTTTACCAACTGCGGCATGGCTCAAAAGCAATGCTATACTAATGGTAGAATTAGCTCAGGGTAGGGGCACACGATAGCGTACCCTACCATAGCCCCAGAGCAAGAGCAAGCAGCGCGCAACCACCACAACCTCGCCACTAGGCTAGTGTAGGAAATAAACGTGACTGATCTGATTGCGGATCCACTTACCGATCCGCTCGCGCAATTTCGTCTGGATGGCAAGATCGCGCTCATTACCGGTGCGTCGCGGGGCATCGGTGCGGCCATTGCCCAAAGTTATGCCGCAGTGGGGGCCACGGTAGTACTGGCAAGCCGCAAGCTTGAAGGCGTGGAAGCCATTGCCACCACGATTCGTGCAGCAGGCGGCACAGCCCATGCCGAACGCGTCCATACAGGTGACGAAGAGGCCATTCAAACGTTGGTGACGCACACCCTCGAACACTTTGGTGCAATTCATATTCTGGTGAACAATGCAGCGACCAATCC
The DNA here is from genome assembly GCA_023417065.1 of Bacteroidota bacterium. GTDB lineage: Bacteria > Bacteroidota > Bacteroidia > Cytophagales > Cyclobacteriaceae > Ohtaekwangia. Next base: position 2,669 of record JAEZGH010000213.1, on the reverse strand, counting down.
CCACTTTGGCCCCATCCTCGAAGCCGAGACCAGCCATTGGCAAAAGACCTTTGATGTCAACGTGCTGGGCTATTGGCGCATGGCACAAGCGTGTGTGCCAGCCATGCGCACCGCAGGTGGCGGCAAAATTATCAACGTCGCCTCGATTGCTGGGATACGCGGGCAGGCGAATATGGGCATCTACAGCGTCAGCAAAGCCGCAGTGATCATGCTCACGCAAATCTTGGCGGGCGAACTTGCCCCTGATAATATCCAAGTCAATGCCCTGGCCCCGGGTTATGTACGCACACGCTTTAGTCAAGCGGTGTGGGACGATCCCGCGGCCTATGCCGAATTGGTGCAAGCGATTCCCCAGGGGCGCGTGGCAGCAAGCAGCGAATTGGTGGGCATGGCCTTGTATCTTGCCAGTGGGGCTTCCTCGTTTACCACCGGCGCAACGCTGGTGGTGGATGGGGGCCAAGTTGGTTCATCATGATTAGTTGACAAAAAGCAGTTCTTAAAGAGCAAGTAAGTTGTAGTAGAAAAATTAACTATGCTTTGTCACCCCGCTTGCCCTGTAAGGGTCTGGGTCTCTCTACCCCTGTCTAGGGGAGAGATGCCTACGGCATGACAGATTCTAGTTAATCCGGCATATCATCAATTACTTAGTTCATAAAGAGTAGCCGACAAAAGCAAAGTTGGATTGAGGGATTATTATGCGCGATATGCGCCTGCAAATTATTGAAGGGGATATTACAACCCTGGGCGTCGATGCCATTGTCAACGCGGCCAACACGTCGCTGCTCGGCGGCGGGGGTGTGGATGGCGCAATTCATCGCGCCGCAGGGCCGGAGTTGCTGGCAGAATGTCGCACATTGGGCGGCTGTCCACCAGGCGAAGCACGCATTACAGGGGGGTACAACCTGCCTGCGCGCCATGTCATTCACACGGTGGGCCCGGTGTGGCGCGGCGGGGGACAAGGGGAGTTGGAGACGCTGGCCCAATGCTATCGCAATTCACTGGCGTTGGCCGTGGCACATAATTTGCGCTCAATTGCCTTTCCGTCGATTAGCACCGGAGTCTACGGCTTTCCGATCAAGCGCGCGGCGCGCATTGCCCTGCGTGCCATTTTGGGCATTCTCGACAACAACACCACGCTAGAGCAGGTGATCTGTGTCTGTCACAGCCGCGCCGACTTTGAGGAATATTCCAACGCGCGCGCCGCGGTAGATCCCCGTGTTTAGGCGCACATCCCACCTCCCTAGCAATGATTTGCCAGTGCTGCGGGTGGACGTTACACTTTAGCCAGCAATCCAACGCAGCAGGCAACCGACAGCGATATCAACAGGCGGCAAGGTGAGCCAGCCGCACCCCAGGAGAGTTACTCAGGAGAACACATGGAAAACAATACAGGCGGCGAACTAGATGGCAGCATGGAGAACAACGCGATGGACTTGAGCATGGTTTCCGAAGCGGGCTTGCGCGCCTTTCGTGCCGTCGGTAAATTCATGGAAGATGATGGCTGGCATCCACAAGCGATGGAAGACAATCTCGTCTATCGTGCCTACTTTGTTGGTCACAATGGCGAAGTAACCTGCTTTGCCCAGGTACGCGGCGACCTGGAGCAATTCATCTTCTATGTGGTGATGCCCGTACGTGCTCCGGTCAACATGCGCGTTGCCGTTGCAGAATACATTACCCGTGCCAACTATGGCTTACGCATCGGCAATTTTGAAATGGACTTTGACGACGGTGAAGTGCGCTATAAGAGCAGCATTGACTTTGAGGATATGGAGCTTACGCCTAGCCTGATCCGCAACACCATCTATCCGGCGGTGCAGACGATGGATCGCTATCTGCCAGGCGTCCTCTCGGTGATCTTTGGCGGTAAATCTGCCGAAGACGCCATTGCCGCGATTGAAGAAGAATAGCAAACTTTGGTTATAGCATTTTGTTAGAGTAGGACAAAGATGTGAGCAAGCCCAAATCAAGTGGGGGCAAGAATCGCGGCGAGCAACCGAGCGGCAACGCAGCCAATGTAAACAATCGCCGCACCGTTTTTTCCACGGATCCCGAACCCGTGACACCTACCCCAGAAGCACAATTACCGGCGAATCCTGCCGCGCCCATGCGCACCCGCCAACAAAACACGCCCGTTTTGGTCTGGCTCGACCGCAAAGGGCGTGGAGGGAAAACAGTATCCGTAATTAAACAAGTCATGAGCCACCCAGCGGGCAAAGAAGCGTTGCTCAAATTGCTGAAGACGCGCCTCGGCACGGGCGGCACGCTCAAAGATGGCGACATTGAAATTCAAGGCGACCACCGTGACGCTATTGTTGCCATTCTCAAAGAACTTGGCTATCAGGCCAAACGTGCCGGCGGCTGAAGGTGCTGGCGGATCACACCTGGCGACGTGGAGAGAGATGCCTGCGGCATGACAAAGTGGCATACTCTGTCACCCCATAGCCGCCGTGCAAGAAGCGGGTCTCTCGATCTCTCTACCCCGGCATCCGCGGGCGCGTATTTACACTTACCGCCGCGCAGCCCCCACATCACTGCCACTGGCAACCTTTTTGCGCTTGCCAAAGGCTTCCTCAGTGGTGCGGGCATGGACAACGACATTGCGCCCCAGCATATAGCCTTCTGGCACCATACTGCCTTTGCCGACCAATGTAATGCCTGTGTTGATC
>JAEZGH010000163.1 GCA_023417065.1 Bacteroidota bacterium | reverse complement strand
GAACATTCAATCCCACGAGAATTTTCGAATCGGAGGAGAAAGCCATCGCATACACGGCATCAGTGAGGGGACCAAAGTCCTTCAGCAACGCACCATCCGACTTCCATAGTAACAGCTCATTATCAAGGCTAGCGCTTGCGAGGTAACTTCCGTCAGGTGAGTACAAGACTTTTTCAACAGGACCGCGGTGATTTCTAAAAACGCGGGGGGTTGTTTTTTTTGTGCCTTGTACCAGCGTTGCAAGCGGATACACGAGCACGTCTCTGTTTCCGAACGCGACGGCGAGGTCGTGAGTTTTTGGATTGAATGACAAACTACTCACAATGCCATTTACAGGAACGTTTGATAGGACCGAGATCTGCTGACCAGAGAGTTTCCAAACCTTGATTGTCTGATCGGCTGATCCACTGGCCAGATGCCGGCCATCACCGGTAAATGCGAGTGCATTAACGACATCAGTATGTCCGAGGGCCGTCGCTATCTGCTCGCCCTTCTCAAGGTCGATCAACAAGATGTAGTTCTCCTTTTCGGAATTAACTTTATAACCGGCTACCGCGAGTGTGTTTCCATCAGGTGCAAGCGCCGACGCGTAGAACATCCCTTCAGGCCCCTGACCTATTTGAGATTCAAACTTGCGAAGCATCCTTCCCGATTCAAGCTCCCATATCTTGATTGTTTTGTCCTCAGACACTGTTACGATTCGGGATCCGTCTGCGGTGAAATGGATATTGTTGATGCGTGCGTTATGTCCTTTCGAATCGATAACAATCCGGGGAATTTGCGCATAACCTGTAAGCTGAAGCAAAAGGTACAGCAAAGGTATAAGAACCGAAAGTCTTAACAGCAACATTGCCTGATGGTTAGGGTATTAGTAAATGTACCGTATTTCGAATAATTTCTCCAGCTGACGTAAGGAGTCCTGGATTTATAAACAAAAAGGATCCCTGGAATCAGGAATCCTTTCCGTTTTGGTCTTCCGCGGCTGAATCACCAGAAGACGCTGTAAAGGACTACGCAGATCAAAATGATAATAACTGCTCCAATATTGAAAGCTGGCGGAGTTTTGAAGAGCTGCGGGACAAGATCAATGCCTTTTGGATCAGGTTTACCCTTACCCTGAATATTACTCAGAAGAACGATAATCAGGAAGGAGAGAATTGCCGTGATCATCATTTGGTGGAGGAACGGCAATGTGACAAACAGGGAAGAAATTGAAGAATCCGGAACCCATTCTTTTGGTCCTACCTTGAAGTACATGGCAATAGCAATAGACGCGACAACACCCCAGATAGCAGCCTTGTTCGTCGCGCGCTTATAGAAGAGACCTGCGAGAAATACGGCAAGGATGCCGGGCGAAAAAACCCCCGTATACTCCTGAATAAACTGAAATGCTTGTCCAAGATTTCCGAGGCGTGGTGCAATAATCATTGCAACCACCAACGCCACACCAGCCGTAAGTCGACCCACTCTAACGGTCTGGCTATCTGAAGCGCCTTTGTTGATATAAGGCCGATAGATGTCCATTGTAAATATTGTCGCGGTAGAGTTCAGCATCGAAGCAAGGGATGAGACGATAGCGGCGGCGAGGGCTGCCAGTACGAGGCCCTTCAGGCCCGCGGGAACGAACTTTTGAATGAGCCAGGGCCATGCATTGTCATTGACAATGGTACCGTTACCAGAAACAAAACTTGGGTCCAGGGTCTCCGGTGTAAGGTTACCTGACGCATCTGCGTTGAGCACGTAGGCCACGATACCGGGTATTACAACGATCAGCGGAAGGAGCAGCTTCAGGAATGCTGCGAATACAATTCCTTTCTGCGATTCTTCAAGGCTTTTGGCTGCCAGGGTACGCTGAATAATGTACTGGTTGAATCCCCAGTAGTAAAGGTTTGCCACCCACATTCCGCCAATCAGAACGGCAAGCCCAGGAAGATCCCACCACGCATCCTTGCCGTTGGGATCTATGATCTCTCCTTTGTCGAGTATCATGGAAAACTTCTGCGGCACAACTTCAACGATTTTCGCAAATCCGTCGAAGACATTTCCTGACGGGGAAACGTGTGACAACGCCAGATATGTTGTCACTAATCCACCGACAATCAGGAGAACTACCTGAACAACATCAGTCCATGCAACAGCGGATAGTCCACCGTACAATGAATAAGCTGCAGCAAACAATCCGAGTGCGACGATCGACGTAAGCATCAGACTATTATCACCAGTTCCAATAATCGTATCAAGTGCGCGTGCGCCCAGATAAAGGACCGAAGTCAGGTTTACAAAAACAAACAGCGCCAGCCAGAACACGGCAAGGATAGTCTTCAGGTTTGTGCTGAATCTCTTCTCAACGAATTCAGGAATAGTATATATCCCTTTGTTGATGAATATAGGCAGGAAATATTTTCCTACAACGAGAAGGGTAATGGCCGCCATCCATTCATAAGATGCGATCGCAAGCCCTATGGCAAAGCCGGATCCCGACATACCGATGAATTGTTCCGCCGAAATATTTGCCGCTATGAGGGACGCTCCAATCGCCCACCAGGGGAGAGATTTCCCAGCCAGAAAGTAATCCTCAGCGCTTTTTTCATGCCCCTTTTTGTCTCTGGAAACCCAAAGACCGACGCCTAGTATGAGCGCACAATACGCCACAAAGACGATGATATCCATTAATTCTAAACCCATGCTGTTTGTGTTATAGGTAGGTATTCGTTAACTGACGAAATATAGTAATTGAATTCATTTCTTGCACTGACCAGTGCGCAAACGTGAAAGGCCCCTTCCCAACTCAAAACGCTTCTCGCGGTGATCTTCACCGAATTTAGTACGAAAAAAAAAGGCTCCCTGGGGAGCCCTTTGATGATTAACGAGTTCCGAAGCGGTAAATCGTCTTAGTTTGATACGTTTCACCAGGACTTAACAGTACACTTGGAAAATCTGGCCGGTTTGGAGAGTCAGGAAAATGCTCAGTTTCCAGGCACAGCCCGAAACGATGACCATATTTCACGCCACCTTTACCAGTGATCGATCCTGTCAGGAAGTTGCCTGAATAGAATTGAATACCGGGCTCTGTGGTGAGAACTTCAACATAGCGACCTGATGTGGGTTCGTAAAGAGAAGCTGCAGTCTTAAGATCTTCCTGGCCATTCAATACCCAGCAATGATCATAGCCACCTGCAATCTTTAGCTGACGATGGTCTTCATTCACGCGCTGACCAACAGGTGTCGGCTGCGTAAAATCAAACGGAGTATCCTTTACCGGCTCAAGGTTTTCTTCCGGAATCAGAACTCTGCTCACCGGAACGTAGCGATCTGCGTAGATAGTCAGCACGTGATCAAGAATATCACGTTTGCCATCACCTGTAAGATTGAAATAAGTATGCTGCGTAAGGTTTACAACAGTCTTCTTGTCTGTCACGGCAGAATAGTCAATTTCCAAAGCATTGTCGTCGGTGAGGTTGTAGATCACCTTAACGTCAAGGTTACCGGGATAGCCTTCTTCCATATCCACGCTGCGATAGGTAAGCTCGAGTTTCTGGTTCGAGACAGGTTCGATGTTCCAGAATACTTTGTCAAAGCCTTTCAATCCGCCGTGCAGGTGCTGACCATTATTATTTTTTGCAAGGGTGTATTCGGTTCCGTCAATGGTAAACTTGCCATTGGCAATCCGGTTACCGAAGCGCCCTACTATCGCACCAAAATACGGTGACTCGGCCAGGTATCCGTCAAGATTATCATAACCAAGAACGATATCCTCAAGTTTTCCATTTTTATCAGGGGTTTTAAGATGCGTGATGATGGCGCCATAGTTGATTACGTGTACTTCAACACCATTGGCGTTCTTCATAACATAACGGTGTACTTCTTTTCCGTCGGGGGTCATTCCAAAGAATTCTTTTTGCATAGCTGTTTCATTTTCGATTGTCCCAGTTTCCGCCTCTCCTGTTTTTGATCCTGATGCGCAAGCATTAAGCATCGACACAATGAGAGCAAAGACAATTAGGTTTTTCAGATTTTTAAACATGGATTGTCAGATTATTGTTAGGTAGTTTTAAAGGTTCCGGAATTCATGACGTACTGTTGCCATTTCCACGAAGAACGCATCATATCGTCAGCATCGCGCTCAGCCCTCCATCCAAGTTCTTCATTGGCAAGACTCGTATCCGCATAGATTTTTACCACATCGCCGGGGCGCCGGTCAACGATGCGGTAGTTCAGTTTAATGCTATTGACGCGCTCGAATGTACGCACAAGTTCGAGCACCGTCATACCTCTTCCCGTTCCGAGGTTGAAGTATTCGTAATTTTTCTTCTGTTTTCCCTCAACCATCCTGCGTACTGCCTTCACGTGCGCAATTGCCAGGTCGACTACATGGATATAGTCGCGAACGGCTGACCCGTCCGGCGTGTCGTAATCATCGCCAAACACGAGCAGTTCTTTCCGAATTCCCGCAGCGGTCTGGGTAATGAAGGGTACAAGGTTATTTGGAACTCCTATGGGAAGTTCGCCGATAAGGGCGGATTCATGTGCTCCAACGGGGTTGAAGTATCGAAGTGAAATGGCTTTCAAACCCGACTCCACTTTGCACGTATCGCGGAGTATTTCTTCACAAATCTGTTTCGTATTTCCATAAGGGGACTCGGCGGGCTTGAAAGGAGTTTGCTCCGTCACCGGCAGGGCGTCGGGCTGACCATATACGGTACAAGACGACGAGAACACCAAATTTGAAATCCCATGGCGCTTCAGGTTTTCAAGGAGAAAAACCAGGGAAAAAAGATTATTGCGGTAGTATAACAGGGGTTTCTCGACCGATTCACCGACAGCTTTGCTTGCTGCAAAATGGATAACACCACCAATATCCTTATTGCTATCAAAAAAGGCATACACTTTTTCCCTATCGCATAAATCGAACTGATGAAACTCGGGGCGCTTTCCAGTTATCTTCTCAATGCCGTCGAGCACTTCTATCTGCGAGTTAGAAAGGTCATCAATAATCACGACCTCAAAGCCGTCATTTATCAGTTCGACCACAGTATGGGATCCGATATAGCCAGTACCTCCTGTAACAAGTATTTTCACAAAAATAAAATTAGAAATTTTGAATGATATTTTATCTATCGCCAATCAATCCGGTGCCATCCTCAATACTCACCACATAGGTATGCATTTCGAGATCAAACTGTTTTTGATATGCATCAGCTACTGAATTTATAAAGGCAGTTGTTTTATTTTTTTCAACGATGTTGATTGTACACCCTCCGAATCCGCCACCCATCATTCGGGCACCCACGACCGAATGCTTGTGTGCCTGCTCAACAAGGAAGTCAAGCTCCGGGCAACTCACCTGATAAAGTTTTGAAAGGCCCTCATGAGTTTCATACATCTTCTTTCCAAAATCTTCCAGGCGATTGGCCTTCAGATCCTCACTGGCTTCCTGAACGCGCTTAATCTCCTGCACTACGTAAAGCGCACGGTCAAACACCTTGCCGGGCAAATCGTTTTTATGTGCTTGTAGCATTTCCTCGCTCACATCCCTGAGCGAAGCTACTTTTGAAAAGTGCTTCCGGAGGACCGCCACAGCCTCTTCGCATTCCTGTCGACGGGTGTTGTATTCAGAATCCACCAGCGAATGTTTCACCCGCGTATCGCAGAGAACAACATCATGGTTAGGAAGATCAAGCGGTGAATAGCGGTATTCCAAGGAACGGCAATCGAGGACAATTACATGGCCCTTCTTTCCCATCATGGAAGCAAACTGATCCATAATTCCGCACTTCACACCTGCGAAATTATGTTCGGCCCATTGGGCCATGTGGACCATAGTTTCCTTTGAGAGGCCGAGATTATTGAACTCGTTCAGTGCGAACGCAAACCCACATTCAACCGAAGCCGACGATGAAAGGCCCGCCCCCAGCGGTACATCGCCGCCAAAAGAGCACTTGAAAGGTTTAACTTCAAGTCCCTTCATCTTCACCTGCTTGAGCACACCTAACAAATAATTGGCCCACGCGGGTGAGGACACAGGCTGAGGATTCTCTATATCGAAAACAAAAGACTCGTTATATTTTACTGAAAACACTTCCGACACTCCATCCCCGGCATCGCCTATAGCAAATACAGTATCGTAATTTATAGCAGCAGGCATGACGAAGCCACCGTTATAATCCGTGTGTTCGCCAATCAAGTTAATTCTACCCGGTGCTCTGACAATAACCGGATCAGCTGAAAATAACTGTGTAAATCTGGTTTTTACTTCCTTTAAGCTCGCGCTCATACTACAGGATTTCCCCTCACGCGGAGGGATGATCATTTTTTCTCAATGATAAAGAATAAAATTCTCAAAATCCGTTTTCAATGATTTTTGTCCTGTAGATACTCCATCAAGCCAGTCGCCTCGCTCCTGACCGGGAAAAATATGCTGGTAAGCGAACCGCTTGCACTCTGTATAAATAGTTTATATTCAAATAAATAGAAACACCCGGGTATATCCTTCCCGATGGCAGCCGTTCCAATAAGCGGGGCCATTTATGCACTTGCGATATCACCAGCTCTGGGATGACGCCGACTAAAGCCGCATGTAGCTGAGCGCTATTCAAATGAAACGCGCTCCTGATACAGCCCTTCGTGCAGCGACCTCAATTCGGACTCAGGCATTTTGACAACCTTCCGGTCGTAAGTCATTAACCCGTTGGTTTCAATTTCAACATCAGTCGTCTGAGTATATACTGCGGCTGACAAACCTTGGTGTATCAGGCCCTTGAGTGTTTGCATGAATGCGCCGTACTTCTGAAGTAAATCCTCCTTCGTGGAGAAGCTTTGGTATCCCCAGTTATCTTTATCCTGCCACGTATGGTTCTCAACTGGCAAACCAAGACCGCCAAATTCGCCCAATACGATGATCTGATTTCTCCCGAATATCTCAGGGTCGGGCATCGCAGGTGCAGGATAATTATGCAAGTCGATTATATGGCCCGATCCCATAAAATTGCCTCCACTGGCTTCGTTAACAAGGCGGGTCGAATCAAGTGTCATCGTATAGTCCACAATCTCCTTTGTTTTGAACTGTCCCCAGGCTTCATTGAATGGAACCCAGACCACGATGCTCGGAAAGTTATACGTCGCATTCACGATGGCAGCCCACTCCCTGCGAAAGATCTGTTCCGATTCTGCGCTGCGTTTTTGTTCCGTTGCGACACCAATGATACCGGGCCTGCTATCCCAATGGTTGCCCATGTCGCCACTCGGCATGTCCTGCCATACCAGCAATCCCACCTGATCGCAATGGTAATACCAACGCGCTGGCTCAACCTTCACATGTTTGCGAATCATATTAAAGCCCATCTCCTTCGTTTTGACAACATCAAACTTCAATGCCTCATCTGTTGGCGCGGTATACAGTCCATCAGGCCACCACCCCTGGTCGAGCGGACCATACTGAAACAAAAACTCGTCATTCAACAACATGCGCTGGATACCATCCCTATCGGGGCGCATTGAGATTTTCCGCATTGCAAAGTAACTTTGGATACGATCGACCACTTTGCCTTTGCGAATGATAGTTACTTCAAGATCGTACAACGTTGGTGAATCCGGCGTCCAGGGTTTGACATTCGAGAGGGGCACACGAATCTCAGGCGTAGAAGATTCCTGTTCACCGATTTTCTTATCGCCATCTTTTGCGCTCACGCGGATTTTATCACCCGACTGAAACTCAGCAATGTCTACGCGCACTAGAAGAGCATTATTGTCAAAATCAGGTGTTTGCTTCGTCGAACGTATGTACGTCTGAGGAACAGATTCCAACCACACCGTTTGCCAGATCCCGGTTACAGGCGTATACCAGATACTATTGGGTTGGTTGACCTGTTTTCCCCGGGGTTGCGGACCATCATCCGTAGGATCGGAAACAGCCACAATAATCTCCTGTTCGCCAGAACCCTTTATCAGCCTTGTGATATCAAAGGAAAATGGATCATACCCGCCCTCGTGTTTCCCGGCGGAGCTGCCATTCACAAACACTTCGCATTGCCAGTCCACCGCGCCGAAGTGGAGCAGCAACTTACCTTTCCGCATGGCTGCGGGCACCTTAACGGTACGTCTATACCATAGACGATTATCCTTCCCCACCTTTTTTCCAACACCTGACAACGCGGACTCTATGGGAAAGGGCACGAGTATTTTTCCCTGATACGCGTTGGGTGTGTTGGTCGCCAGGGAAACAACGGCATAGTCCCAAAGCCCATTAAGGTTAATCCAGTTTTCGCGAACCATTTGCGGCCTTGGATATTCAGGCAATACGTTGCCAGGTGTGACCTGCTCTGACCAGGGCGTCCTGATTTTGCCGGACACCGGTTTCCACTCCGACTGTCCCAGAACGTTAGAAGAAACAAAGATTACTACAGCAAGAAGGTAAATCCGTGAATGCATAAGACAGCGTATTTTATGAATACTAATTTTTCTCCTGATGATCGGATAAATGATTTCATCAAGTTCATGATCAAGCCTTGTATCCCCGGTAGTGCACAAGAAAGGATACTCATGCCACGATCATGCCCGGCGAATCATTTGCATGATAATTAATCAAATCATCTTCTCTATCGAGTGACATAAAAACTACCTGAGCATGTCAAAGGAAGAGCTCCTATAAACGGACAGTCGACGCTAGGGCAACTGACTTCCCGGAATGTTGTTCATCGTATACCAGCATTCCGTTGACCATAAGGTGTTATCATTTTCACTCCGAATTGCAGATTTATCAAGTTTGAAGTAAACGACATGCTTCGGCCTCATATTCTGAAGTTTCAACGTGACACGCTTTCTATCTGGCGAAATGGTTACACCTGAAACCTTCAGAGTTTCCTCGTCAACCTTAGGTCCACCGTAGTTTTCCGTAGGCACATAACGCCACTGGCTTACGAAGTAGTCGCCAGGATTTGTCCCGGTACCTTCCTTGAGCGGTTCAGTAAATTCAATCTCGACGCCGGTAGGGCGGGCACGCACCGCCAGCATCTCAAATGTCGTTTTCCCATTGAACGTAAGCTTCTGCAAACCATAACTCTTCTTGCCATAATGTCCCCAGTTTCCAGTGGAGCCGACGCCGCCGGCATACAGACTTCCATCAGGGCCCCAGACAAGTCTGTTGATTCCGGCCTCAAGGCCTTGCGTAAAACGAAAGACAGCTCCCTGATATTGGCCATTGACCTTCTCTGCGAAAACGCGTTTAATTCCGCCATGTGTAACTTCCCCGTGAATCATCTGATTTTGGTATGGACCAACGTTGAGCGGAGCAGGTTGACTCGGAGAATTTCCAATCTCGTCTTGCGGGAGCCAGACCACGGGAAGCGTTTCAATCGCGTTAGCGGTCCCCTCGAAATCTACAGACCGGGATCCATACCATGCGCCTTCCTGAAGATGAATTATTTTGCTTGCCGGAAGCCAGTCGCCCTGGTTATCGGCAATAAAGATCTCATTGTCTACGCCGAAGCCAATCCCATTTGGTGTACGGAGCCCGCTGGCTATGAACGAAAATGATCCGTTGTCACGTGCGATCTTCACAACCTTGCCCCTATCCGGAATCTGTGGATTAGTACTCGCGCCACCTGGTTCGATCGCCGTAGCCAGTGTGCCGTAAAAAAATCCATCTTTGTAAAGTAACCCGAATGCAAATTCATGGAAGTTCGCAGATACGCGCCATCCGTTGCAAATCGTTTCATATTCATCGATGACGTCGTCACCGTCGTGATCTATTAGTCTGGTCAGCTCCTGCTTTTGCAGCACGTATATCTCATCATCCACAACCTTTACTCCGAGAGGCTCAGCAAGGCCAAATGCGATTCGCTTCACCTTAACAGCACTACCCCCTTTGGCAACGTTCTCAAGGATGAACACAGACCCCAGCGAATCCCACGTAGTTACGACCAGTCTTCCATCCGAAAGGAAATCAAGCCCGCCTACCTTTGGCTGGAAATCCTCCGGCCGTGCCTGTGCGAGGTCAAAACTTGGATGAACATCGACAAGAGCTGAACCATTACCGGGATCAAGATCCCGCTTAACCACCATGGGGGCGTCCTGCGTTTTGCGAATGTCGTTTCCGGAGAAGGTAAACACTTCAGGAGGGACTACTACAAAATCTTCTGAACCGTGGATGCGCCATTGCAGTGAAAGGCCTTTACCTCCACCTCCCTGGAAGTATTCAACTCTGAAAGGATGTTTGCCGGCCTTCAGAATCAATTCGCCATCGCGGGGATCAAGTCCGTGATTTCCGCCGTTGTCGACAACAAGTTTATCATCAACAAAAAGGCGTGAACCATCATCGCTGACGAGACGAAACACCAGGTTCGTATTACTTTTGACTGTAATAAACCCTGAGGCGTGGATTATAAAATTTTCATTTAATGGTCCGAAGTCGCCCTCATTGAGGTGAAGTGCATTGATTGATCCCGACGCGAGAGGAAGCATCTCATCGTTGATTTCAATGAAGTCGCTAACCAGGTCGTCAAATTTGTAAACATTTACTGCGATTCCCGGATGCTCCTTATCCGCTTCAATGTTCGCAAGATCCAGCTGCTGAAACTTAACCTCGTACGATGGCTTCGGCATAAGCTTGTTTGATGCCGCTTCAGCCTCTTCGGATGCATCTAGCGCAAGGATATATTCTACCATGAACGAGGCATCATCCAATGACAAATCGGGGTGCGGCGTCATCGGAACATCGCCCCAGTTGCCAGCCCCGCCGTCGATGATTTTTTTGATCAATGCCTCCTTTCGCTGCGGCGACGAATCGTATCTTCTGGCAATTTCGATGTAGGATGGTCCCACCGTTCGCGCATCCCGGTTGTGACATGTATTGCAATCGCTGCGGGCCATAATCGCCTCTACCGCTTTTTCACCAGCAACAAGCTCCTGCGTCTCCGCAGTTTGCGGCTTTGGTGTAAGCAGAATGGTTATCGCGTTTTCTCCGTTCTTCAGGAGTAAGGCTGCATCTATGCGCTGATATGATTTACCGTCTATATTTTCAGGCGCACTTGAATTTACGCGCATTTCGCCATCGGATAAAATATCCTCCTCAGAAAGGATCGACCCGATCTGCATTTTCAGCAGAAGGGCCTGGCCATCCGGAATACCGGTAACCCTGAATAGCCTTTCAAATCCTACTTTGTTGTTCTTGCTTACGAACTCAGGTGTTTCAATGACTTCGATCTCAGCTGCCCCTGATTTGAGAACATACCGGAGCGAAACGGTATTGTCTTTGATGCTGTGTCCTTTAAAAATCACTTCAGGGGTTGCTGAACCATTGGAGCCTTCGATTCTCCATGGGTTTGTAACTGCTTCAGCCAGATAGGTGATACCCTGCGTGGTAGGTTGCGGACCGTGAGCGCTGGTATACACCGGTCCGTCGAATTTGATCCCTCCGCTCCATGCCTTGAAAAGTGCTCCGAATTGTGTGCTGTAGGCAACCCACAGTTTATCATTGAGTGCAATACTCAACATACGTGGCTGCTGATCAAGGACAGATCGTATTACCCAAGCCTCTCGTGGCCGTTGAGGACGTTTAGACCGGTCGCAGGAAAGCAGGAAAAGCAGGCAAAGGCCGGCGATAAGAAGTCGGTTCATGAGTTTAAGGTTAAGTGTGTCTGGTCGGCAGGATGGCCTGCAAACCTAACGTTGTTGACCGCTAATGTAAGGCTAATTAGCGAAAATCATTCAGCCAACGGCCACCAGCGGACCTGGCCATTTCACGAAGTTACCGATTGAAGAACCTGTTCTACAACGCCCTTCCGGTCGGCATCGGCTTGCTGATACATCCCTGCATCTTCCGGTATTTTCAGCCGATATTCCGCGTGAACGCAGCGGTATAATCTTTTACAGAGTAAGAACAGAAAGGGGGATGTTTTATGCGAAAGAGAAAAGTTAGACCGCTGGTGGTAATCCTCATCAGCCTGATAGTAGCTGGTGGGGTAATCCGTTTCTTTTATCTTCCTCAGTTGATTTCGCGCCATATTGATCGTCAGCTTGAGATGCTGCATGAATCCATTACTTACCGGGACTATTCCATATCCGTTCTCACGACTTCAGTATCGCTTAAGGATGTCAGCATTTTGCCTGAGTCCAATGACGGGCCTTATCCCTTCTTCGAGGCAGATCGGTTAACAGCGAAACTTGACTGGAAGGCGCTGACGCAAGGCTTTTGGGTATCTAAAATCTCGATTGACGAGCCTCGAATAAACTTCCTGAAAACTCCTGATGTCGATTCGACGCGGCGCTACGTTGCCAGTGACCTGACAGGCGTTATCCAACGGATGGTCGTACTCCCGGTAAACGAAATTGAGATTAACAATGGCGAAATTCTTTATCACGATCTTCATTCGATTCCTAAAGTAATTTTAAAAATGACGGATATCACACTGATGGTATCAAACCTGCAAAATGCCAATGGGGACGAAAAGGTTCTTCCAGGAACAGCTACAGGCTCGGCAGGTGTTGGCAACGCTATGGTAAATATCGACGTTCAAATGAATCCATTCTTCGCTGAACCGACGTTTGAACTGAATGCAGAACTCACTGATCTTAATCTGGTCGACGTACGCGATTTCCTCCGGGCCTATGGGCAGGTCGACGTCCAGCAAGGGCTTTTCAGTTTGTATACACAGGCAGGTTCAAGAAACAACCGGGTGGTCGGATTTGTAAAGCCTATGGTAAGGGATGTGACCATCGCGTCCTTGCGTCAGGGCGAAACATCAGGGAACCACCACCTTGTCCGACCTTCGATGCAGCGAACCAATGGTGACGTCTGGCTTGTAACTAGCCTGGCGAATAATCTTGAGGAAATTCGATTTGAAGCAACCCTGCCTGCAGGACGCGCAAACATATGGAATGCAGTAGGGGCCACGTTGCATAATGCCTTTATTGAGGCACTCGTGGCCATGCTTGAAGATTCCGTAAAAAGGGATAAACAAACTTCACCCACGCCGGCAAAACAGGACATCAAAGCATCCAGGGTCTCTGCAGAAGATAAGAAAAAGAAAGGCTTGATCCGCCGAATTTTCAAACGCAACGAAAATCGCAAGAGTAAGACACGCGATAAATAGAATGCGTCTTATTCCTCGCTCCTTTTTTCAGCTTCACGATCACGGATCATTGAGGGATCAAAAGGTTTAAGATCCGACAGAGCAGGTCCATTGACAACCTCGCCCTTACACGAAAAGCGTGATCCATGACAGGGGCAGTCAAACGATTTTTCGTCGCTGTTCCATCGCACATAACAGCCCAGGTGAGGACATACGGCAGAATATGCGTGAATGTTTGACTGCGCATCTTTATATACAGCGACCTTCGCGGCGCCTGAGCGAATGATGGCGCCATCGTCTGCCCGCAAGCTTTGAAGCGTATCAATATCGCCCGGCGTGAAAAAATCGCGAAACTGACCCGCCATGTTCAGAACTTCCCGCAGGAAATCGGGCGCCACTGATAATGAGAGGGTTATACGCGCAGGATCATAAAGCTCCCGCCATGGGTTCTTCTTTCCCAGAATTATGTCAGGAATAAGCATGCCCGCAATTGTACCGTGTGTCATACCATTTCCTGAATCGCCCGTGACGATATAGATGTTCTCGTCGCCGGGATTGAGACCAATATATCCCATCATATCAACAGGCTCCATTACCTGGCCCGACCAGGTGTATGCAATATTGGTAAGCATGGGAAAATGTAACCTTGCCCATTGCTCAAGGTAGATGTAGCGATCCTCTTCAGGAATACCTTCATTACCGGCCTGACCCGTTTTGTGATCGGCACCTCCGACAATCAGGAGATCGGCAACATCATTAAAAGGCTGAATCCGCGCATAGTGATAGGGCTTAGCGACCCACTTCGAATCCATGTCACCTGAATCCCACCACAGTGCCGGAGGTATTGAGCCCTTCGGAATCTCCGCGGCCACAACATAACTCCTGTAAGGGTGTTGCTTCGTGTGCATAGTTACGCGGTCATTCACCGGCGAATTGGTCGCCACCACAACCTCCTGAGCACTCACACGGAATCCGTTTGCCATCACTCCTTCCTTCCTAATTTCATCCACGTGAGAATGGCAAAATATCTCGCCACCGTATTTCAGAATAGCGCGACAGAGACCCGCCATATACTTCATTGGATGGAACTGCCCTTGATTGGGAAAACGAAGGCAAGGGCCTGGCTGGTTTGCTATATGGGGTACCTCCGAAATAATCTCCGTTGCCAGCCCGATGCGTCGCGTAGCGTCAAATTCGTTCTGAATTGTATCGGGTTCATCCGATGGATGTGGAAACAGATACCCCTCAAGACGAATAAAATCACAGTCGATATCTTCCTCGTGCACTATTTTTTCGATGAAATCAATCGCTGCCGTGTGGCTTTCCGCAGCTATTCGGGCCTGCTCCAGGCCGAATGTCTTTTCAATCTCAAAGTATCGGTCATCAAGAGCGTTAGACAAGTGTGCTGTAGTCCTCCCGGATTCTCCACTACCTACTTCTCCGTCCTCCAGAACGATTACTTTCCTACCCGCCTTTGCTAATGTATAGGCAACTGAAAGCCCCGCTATACCTGCACCCACTACAACAATTTCAGTATTTATGTCTCTGTCGAGTGCTGGGAAACTCTCGGCACGGGCAGAATCAGTCCAGAAACTTTCATGAAATCCTGATGTCTTTCCGGGGGTGTTATTGATTGAATCCATACTTTGGTTTGGTGATTGATCTTATACGTAATATGATTTCCTGGCCTGTACGGGCGTGTATCTCCTGACAACCGTGCGGAACCGCAAATTTTGCGATGTCATCAATCTCGATCTATAAACAAGATTGTACATCCTTGTTAACTGACAGACTATTTTGACATTCATCATTCTTCCCCCTATGCGCCGTAAGGCTCCACAATTCTTCACAATGTTTGTCGTAAAAAACAGGAATGGTCCTGGTTTCAGGACGATTCCGAAATGCGTTATCCGACCGGACTCACCTGGTCAATATCGCTGGCAGGCGAAGCGTGACGACCTTCCGGCAATGCACGTTTCACTGAACCGATAAAATCCTGAATCTTTTCACCTGCGCGTCTGAGCGGTTCACGACGTTTGCCACCGGTGATCATAGTCCCCACGAGAAGTGCTGCACCTGAGGCCACGAGCACCGTATATAATATTCCTTTTCCTGAAATCATGGTAATAAAATTTAATTCGACATTAATTTCCTGATGATAAAAAAATCAAATGCCTTCCCGCGGGTGACTTCAAAACATTGTTTGAGGCAGCGTCACGTCCGCTGGTGAGTAGCAACTTCTACGTATGGATGAGAACGGACAAAAAAAAGGGACTATACAGTCCCTTTCCACATATACTGAATGTGAATTATCAGCTCTCCATATCTGCACCTTCATTGATGCTGCTCTCTGCGATCTCTGTCAAAAGCTGATCGGCTTCTTTTTCTTCTTCCAGCGTCTGAGCAAGAAGTTCAGCGACGTCATTCTTACCCATCGTCTTCGCGAGTGTAACCAATCCGCCATACGCAGCGATTTCGTAATGTTCCACCTTTTGGGCAGCCATAATAATCGCGGCATCTCGGGTCATCGACCCTGACTCGGTCTCTTCGATTACGCTTTCGCCTTCTTTTGTGATTCCTTCCATCGCCTCGCACTTCTTGGATTGCGGCTTCTTATCCAGCAATTCAAAAACTTCTTCAAGGCGTGCAATTTGCTCCTGAGTGATTGCGAGATGCTCGTCAAGCGCTTCCTTGAGTTCTTCTGTTGTTGCAGCTTTTCTCATTTTCGGAAGAGCTTTTACAAGTTGCTTCTCCGCACCGTAAACATCTTTCAGTTCGTTAAAAAAATATTCTTCAAGTTGAGAGCTGGAACTTTTTCCAGCACCGGACTTACGTGTTGTTGACTTTGCCATATTATCAAAGGTTATTTGTTTATATCGATTGCAAAAATGTTATGCCACTTCAAGTAGTTTGCAATGAACTCTTGACATAGAAGCGATCTTCACGCTGCCACCATCCTGGTTGGTTAAGCCATGGTTCATTCTTCCTTTTTCCCCGACAGACTTCTCTAACAAAATTTGCGGTTAACGTTTCACGTATCGGATGTCTACTCACGTCAAATGCGCCGGCCTCATATTCACCGTCAGCCAATGATGTAACCAACTTGTTCCAACCGAATTCGCCAAGCAACGCCCAGAACGTTATCGCACGAATATCCACACCATTGATGCAGGCTGTCTCCACGTCACTCAAGACCTGGTTCAACCACCTCACTTGCTCATCCTCACTGCAGCTCAAATAGGCTTCGGTGACTGCCAAGGGGATTTTTAGTCGATCCCACGCCTCCATAAGCAAGACCTGAAGCCCGAAAGGCTCACCGTGTGGTATCCGGATTGCCTCTGTATCCACATAGGCGTCGCGCCCGTTACCTCCGTGAAGATGTCTCGGATAATACTCCGTTTCCGGGTCGAGATATCTCTCTGAAGTGAGATAGTAATTGAAACCACAGATATCAGGGATACAGGTATTCTCTTCGAAGAATCTCAGCTCGCGCTCGGTCAAGCCGGCCCAGATCAGATAGTCCCATAGCGCGTGTGATTGGTTCACTTTTCCGGCAAGCAAATCGAACGTTAGCCAGCGACGTTCATTTTCAAAATCTCCCTGATAACGCAAAGACGGTGGTGTATAAGTTTTGCCCAGATCTTCCGTTTGAACCAACTTCGCATCAGAATTGATCTGCCGGATCGCCTGCATGGACAAGACAACTCCCCTGACCTGGTTTAATACCATCTTAAGAAAGTCTAAATCCGATTGCTTATGCGGATACCAAAAACCATAAAGGCCGCTAAACCGCGCAGTGGTGAGTGGTTCGTTTACCGGAGTATAATGGCTAACCCAGGGAAACGCTCGTGCAACCTGACCGGCATACGCAGCAAGTTTTTCTGCAAATGACTTATCAAGAAGATCAGTATAAGCAGGACCACTGCCGTGATGCAACAGACCTACAATTGGATCGATCCCTACCTGTTGTAACCTTCCAAGCTGATTCGCAGACCACGTCCAGTCAATAGAATCGTTCGGATCGCGCTGATGTTTTTCCCAAAGCACAGGATACCTCAGCTTAGTAATGCCTAAGGACGCAATTCGTTCGATGTCGTCCTGACGGGCATAGTGTCCTGTCAGATCAAACTGATCGTGAAACTCGTCGCCGACACGGTTTATCGTGCATTCAACCCCGCCCCAGATTTCAAACACTGATGGTTGGTTGCGCTTTCCCATTCCCATTTACCTCGACGGGTTTCGTCATTAATTTCTTGAACAACGTCAGCGACTGGGCGACAACCTGGTCCATATTGTAGTACTTATAGGTTGCCAACCTTCCGGTAAACCAGGTGTTCCGCATGTTCGCAGCGAGGGCTTCATACTTTCGATATATCTCCGCGTTCTCCTGACGTGGAATCGGATAGTAAGGGTCGCCTTCGGCCGTGGGATACTCATAGACAACTGTCGTCTTGCGATGTTGCTGACCCGTCAGATATTTGAATTCCGTAATGCGGGTGTATGCATAATCATTAGGATAATTGATCGTCCCTGTTGCCTGATACCGCTCCATGTCATACGTTTCGAAACGAAAGTTAATCGATCTGTACGGCAACTTTCCATAGCAGTAGTTGAAGTATTCATCCACCGGACCTGTATAGATCAAATTCTTGTGCGGAATGACATCGGCGATCTCCCGATAATCTGTATTAAGCATCGTCTTTATATTGGGATGATTGAGCATATTCTCAAACATCCGCGAATAGCCATGCAGAGGCATGAGCTGATACGAATCAGTAAAATACCGGTCATCGCGATTTACCCTCACAGGGACACGTGCTGCTACCGAAGCATCTAATTCAGACGGATCCAGATCCCACTGCTTCTTCGTATAATTCCGGAAAAACTTTTCGTAAAGTTCCCTGCCCACCTTAGCCACCACAACATCCTCTGATGTACGTACGGATTCTATGCGCTCCGCTTTCGTATCATAGAAATTCAGAAGTTCCTCCGACGAAAGATTTAACCCGTAAAGCTGATTAATCGTGTTCAGGTTAATTGGTATTGGCAGCAATTGTCCATCGACACTGGCAAGCACCCGGTGTTCGTATGGGCGCCACGCGGTGAATTGCGAGAGGTAATCTACAATCACCTTCGAATTCGTGTGAAAGATATGCGGACCATACTTATGGATCAGTAACCCATGCTCATCATAATAGTCGTAGGCATTACCCCCCACATGATTCCGTTGATCGATGACCAAAACCTTTTTATTGGCAACAGATGCCAGTCGTTCAGCAAGAACACTTCCCGCAAACCCCGCTCCTACAATCAGATAATCAAACATATTGCTGTCCTTTAACGTCGTCTATAATTTCTGCTGATCTTTCCCGCATGGTCGATTCAATGATATTCAACATATCCTGGTAGGTATTGTCCCACGATGAAAGTCGAAGGAAATCATCGACCTTTTCCAACCACTCCGACCGATCCTGGTGATTTAACTCTTCTTCCGCCACCTTCACAAATTCCTCGGCTGTGCCTGCTATACGCACGAGCCCTTTGTTCCCATAGGGGCGGATGACATCAATTATAGGGGTTGATACAACAGGTTTACCGGCAGCGAGATATTCCGGCGTCTTTGTCGGACTGATATACCGGGTTGCCTCATTGTGGGCAAATGGAATCAGCGCCACATCCCACCCTGCGATATAATCGGGAAGCTCTTTATATGATTTTCCTCCCAGATAATGAATATTGGGAAAACTGGGTAATGACAATGGGTCAATCTTAACCACCGGACCGATCATTATAAACTGCCAGCCCGGCCGCATTCGGGCCACCGTTTCGAGGAGTTCAATATCGAGTCTTTCATCAATTACGCCAAAGTAACCCAGCCGCGGCCGCGGAAGATGTTCCTGTTCAGCCACATCTTTCTCAATTGATCTTGTACGACCAAAGTGCTCGCGGTCAATACTGCTCGGAAAAAGATATGTTCGGTTGTGATGCTTCTTTTTGGATTCAAAAAGACTCTGACCGCCTGCAAAGACAACATCAGCTCTCTCCATCAGCTCCTGCTCCATCGTCTTTAACTCAGGTGATGCGGCCTTGAAAGCCGACAGTTCATCCATACAGTCGTAGACCACAAAACGGGGTTCAAATTCACGGGAAAACTTCAACGCCATCGGCGTGTAATACCAAAAGATATAGTTGGTAATTTCCTCGTCGTGAAACATGTTCTCGACGAGTTCCTGTAAGCGAAACGGAATATCAGGTCGGGTATGATCACCCAACAAGTGCGGCACGACAACTTTAACGTTTTCGTCCGACACATATGTCTCTAGTTTATCAGTTGCTGCATTCAAAATCGGTTCTTCGATAAAAAATACGCGAAACGATTTTGCAAACCTCGAAATCAGGTGCTGCGGCCGCTGATACACGAAGTTCCATCGAAGGTGCGAGAAACATACAAGGTCTCTTACCTTCTTTCCGGGATAGCCATTCATTTAGTGTGGGGTTTTGATAACCATCAATGCATTCTTATGCCAAACCATTTCAGTTTCAAAGTGTTTGGATTGGGGAATCACGTAGAACATTCTACTCAAGCGTATACCTCTACCGTTGCTTCAATTCAATAAAAAAAGGGCTGTTAAGCCCCTTTTTTTTTGTGTAATGACATTTCGCGCATCACTCGGTCCTTCTTCGTAGATCGGAACTATTTGTTGCTTCCGGTTTACGTTTGTTGGATTCTTCAGATTCACTACTTTCAGATGATGAACTCTTTTCATTGCTCTTACCTGAAGTGGGATTCTCACCAGCCTCACGCTCAGAAGCAGGCTCGTCATAACCTCCCTCTGCACGGGTGCTCTGATTTACCGCCACCTCCTGTTCATCTGTATTGGTGATCCTTTTATCCGGATCCGAATTTTCCGTCGTTGTCATCTTATCCTCTTCTTCGTGCGAGATCGTCCTTCAATGAATCAATTCCTTCTTCTGCATCCGCCTCAAGGGAGTTTAACTCGTCTGAAGCACGGCTCCGCACTTCGTCAAGATACTCCTTACCTTTTCCAACCAGATTTGACAGCTCGTCGACCCAATCATCGGCGGTACGTTTCAAATTTTTACGCATATCTGATCCTTTCTCGGGTGCTATCAGCATACCTATCACCAGACCAGCTGCCGCTGCGCCTAGTATTCCTACAAGAACTTTTGTTGTTTGCATAGCCTTATCAACTGTTTAGTTGTTGTTAATATTTACACTCTGATCTTTAAAAATATGATACCCAAAGCCACCGGGTGAAACAATGATGTGTTGTAGACGCTTATCTACATGCATACATCTTTGTGCAGCCAACAGTTGGGATATATGTCGTCACGCTCTTCGAATGATACCAAGCAACAGGGCGATGACAGCGATAACCAGGAGGATATGAATCAACCCCGAAACGCTGTAGACGAAAACGCCGAGGAGCCATCCGATGATGAGGATGACGGCAATTATATAAAGGATACTTCTCATAATAGTGGTGTGTTTTGTTGTGTGTATTTAATTATTACTTGTGTGTATTTAATTTTTACTAAAGTGTTTGTTCGTAAAATTTGTGCCACCCGCCTGCATTACTTATTTCCCCGGGCTTCCTGACGCTCTTTCTTGCGGAAGTATCCTCTGAATAAAAAGTTATGCTGCATGGCCTCCATATTTTCGTCGAGCTTTGCCGAAGCAGATTCCGCATTGTCAAGTGTTTCTTTCAAACGCTCCGCAAACACCGTATCAGCAAGTAAAACTCCAATCGCGTTATTGCCCTGGTTCATTTTGTCAACAAGTGATTCAATCCCTCGCGACATTTCCGCGGAATTCTTGCTGACCTCCCTGATGTTGTCCAGCGTCTGATCAAAAACATAATTCAGCATGGTATCGGTGGCGAGCTTATGTACGAGTCCCTCGCCACTGTTAAGTTTGACAAGCATGGCGTGAAGTTCCTGCGAGGCCAGGGAAGTCTGGGTGGTTGTCTCTCTGATTCTCTCCGCCGCCATCCGCAGGTCTTGTGCAAATTTGCCATCGTGAAGCAATTCACCCACAATACCCTGACCCTTCGCCAGGTTTTCCGATAATACCTTAAGATTATCGGTAAGGCTTCTGGTATTATCACCTACGTCTTTAGCGATATTGATCAGTTCTTGTGTGTCGGTAGGTGAAAGTGCACCTATGGTATCGGTATGTTGAATGACCTGATTCGATGTACCTGGCCTGATGACGACAATCTTACTACCTACAAGTCCGTCAGAACCGATGGATGCTGTTGCATCTTTTTTGATGAACCGGTTTTGATTTTCCTTGAGATTCAGCGTAACCACAACGCGTCCTTCTTTAACGATTCGCACTTGTTTGACTGTTCCGATTTTAACTCCTGACAGCCAAACGTTGTCGCCTTCCTTAAGACCTTCAACGTTTTTAAAGATTGCATGTGTTGTAAAAGTGCTGCTGAACACATTGTTCTCGCGCCCTACCATAACCACAGCTGCGGCGAACAGAACGAGGCCGGCAAGAACGAATATTCCCAGTTTGATATGTTGTTGTACTTCCTTTGATTTCATAACCTCTTTCGGATTAGCAAAAGTTATAGCTGAAAAAAGCTTCCAGCTCTGGATTCTTCGTGTGGCGCAGCTCTTCAAATGTTCCCTCAAGCGCACTCACACCATCAATCAACACTACAATTCTGTCGCCAGTCTCACGGGCCGATGCAATGTCGTGTGTGATTATGATTGACGCCGTATTGTACTTATCTCTCACCCCCACAATCAAATCATTGATCTCCTGTGAAGTAATAGGGTCCAGCCCGGATGTCGGCTCATCATACAGCATGATCTTAGGCTGGAGGATAAGCGTCCGCGCTATGCCGATACGTTTCTTCATTCCGCCGGAAAGTTCAGCAGGCATTTGATCCACGGCATGCGTCAGACCGACATCTTCCAGAGCAGTCATTATGCGATCGTCCAGCTCACCCTGACTATTGATACCCAGATTCCGCTTTAGCGGAAACTCAAGATTCTCCCTGACGGTCATGGAATCATAAAGGGCACTTCCCTGAAAGGAGAATCCTACTTGCTTCCTCAATTCATTCAGGTCTGTTACCCCAAGGCGGGGCACGTCATAACCAAGCACGTTGATTTCCCCGGCATCTGCGCGGATTAACCCTACCAGACATTTTATAGTAACCGATTTGCCGGTACCTGAACGCCCGAGCACGACGAGATTCTCGCCTTCATACAGGTCGAAACTTACATCTTTGAGTACCAACTTCTCATTGAACGACTTTTGAAGATTGCGAACTTTTACCACACGCTTATCTTCCGAATGTGGGATTGCAGAATCCTTATGGGCCTCACGATGCAACATCAGCGGAAAAGATTTAGAAATTGAATGGAAACCAGGTCAATTACAAATATGAATATCATGGACACAACGACAGACGTGTTCGCGGCCTTTCCAACACCGGATGTTCCTCCGGAAGTGTGATACCCGGCGTAACAACTTATTACCCCTATCGCAAAGCCGAAGAATGCCGACTTAATCAGTGACGAAAAAATATCCAGGTACGTAATCGAAACTGACACCTCATTAAAGTAGAGCAGAAAGCTTGAGTTGTTGATCATATTTACCATCATATATGATCCCATTAAAGCGATCACATCGGCAAAAACGACAAGGACGGGTAACATCAGGGTAGTTGCAAGAACTCGTGTAACCACAAGGTATCCGAAGGGTCGCGTTCCCGAAACCTCCATCGCGTCGATCTGCTCTGACACTTTCATGCTTCCAAGTTCGGCACCTATATTTGAACCAAGTTTACCGGCGCATATCAAGCCAGTGATCAATGGTCCGAGAGACCTGACCACCGCCTGAGACACAAGAGACGGCAACCACGACTCAGCGCCAAATGAAGCCAGAGAAGGACGGGATTGTTTCGTAAATACAATTCCCGCAATAAACGCCGTAAAACCAATTAGAAATAACGACCGATATCCGATCACAAAACACTGATTTAATGTTTCTCTTGGCTCAAACGACGTGAAGAAGTGGCGGATAGTCTTGCCAATAAATTTTCCGATCCTGGCAAGTTCGATCAAGAATCTTTCCATCTAACCCTTTAATAAAATGTAAGGGTTTAAAAAGATAATGCCAGAATCCGCCCGCTTATTTCAGAAGTGATTTGATCCGGGACAGCGTTATGGGCTTACGCAAGACGTTTACATTAGGGCGCTGATACTTCGCCGGATCGAAATCATAAGCGCTAACCAGGTTGATCTGGCAGTCGGGAATTTTCTGCTGAATAGAATCCACCTGTTCCCACCCCAGTCCATCGGGAAGGTTATTATCAAGGAAGATAATATCAGGCTTCACAGAATCCACCAGCTCAAGGCCCTGCCGCAACGTAAGGGCAGTAAAGACCGTGTATTTGAGGCGAGTCAGAAATGTCTTCCACAACATACAGGAGTCCGGTTCATCGTCTATAATCAATACTTTATCTGCAAGGGCCATTCCGCGACTAAATTAAGATTCAAAAGTTACTGCAATTTCTGAAGAATTTTCATGTAGAAAGAAATTCACATCGATTAGTCGGGAAAAATGCGCACACGGCACAAGTTTTTTTCCAAAATCCGATGATTGTTTGCCTTAAACTAAAAAATACTTTATGAAAGATCTCAAACATAAAGCGGAGAACCTTACCGATCACGTAACAGAATACATTGAAACATACTTCGCGTTAAACGTACTCAAAGCCACTGACAAAGCAGCCGGCGCAGCATCGTCAAGCATTACGGCTGTACTCATCGGCGTGTTTGTCTTTTTCTTTCTGATGCTGGTGAGTATCGGCGTGGGGCATTGGCTGGGTCGGGTCATGGACAACATGCTAGCCGGCTTTGCAATTATTGCCGGCTTTTATGCATTACTCGCAATTCTAATGATTGCCCTTCGCAAGTCGGTCATTTTACCTTTTCTAAAAAACCTGTTAATCAAGAGCGCATATGAATAGCCCTATTTCATCCTACGAGGACCTTTGCAAAGAAAAAGAACGCCTGACTCAGTTGCTGAAAAGTCAACGGGCGCAAATTCAACGCGACATCGAGGAACTTAAAGACGAATTTAAACCTGTAGTCAGCCTTTCTGAAAATGTATCTAAACTGCTGTCACGGGAAGATGGAAAAGATCCGTTGTATGCAGCGGGCACAAACATCGGCATCGACATTCTCGTTGCCAAATTCTTTTCGAAATCCAACTTCCTGGTAAAATTGGTTTTACCTGCTATTCTCAAGAACGTGTCTTCGCACCTGCTACCCGATGCACCCCCATCGCTACGAAAGCCGCGTTTCAAAAAGACTGTGGTTGAAAGAACGGTGGTACGCGAGACAAAACCGGCTTTAAATAACGTCCCTTTATAACCATTTACCGCATCTGACTTAAAACAATAGCCATACCACGGTGTGGCTATTTCTTTTTATGCTGAATTCTTCCTCAACTTATCCAACCAACAACCCCGCGCATGTACGCCACAACGGAAAAACAGCCATAGCGCTTTGAAATGCAATATGGCACCGCTTTTTCTTTAGACGGATCGAGAAAGCGCTGTACAAAGACAGTGCAATGTTGAACCAAATAAAAGTGAATATGAGAAAAATAGTGGCGATTGTGATGGCTGTATTCTTTAGCGCTTCCATCTTCAGTTGCAAAACGTTAAACAAATCGCAAAAAGGTGCAATGATAGGAGCTGGCGCAGGAGGCGCAGTTGGAGCCGGTGTTGGAAAAGCCGCAGGAAATACAGCCCTTGGAGCAATCATAGGCGCAACTGTCGGCGGGGTTGCCGGTGGAATTATCGGACGCCAAATGGACAAACAAGCTGAGGAAATAGAACAGATTCCAGGAGCCGAAGTAACGAGAGTGGGTGAAGGGATCAACGTAACATTCGACTCAGGCGTACTTTTCGCCCTTGACAGCGACCAATTGAGTGCTGACTCCCGTCAGAAGCTCGATCAGCTCGCAACTATCCTGAATAAATATCCGGATACCTATATCCTCATCGAAGGACATACCGACGCATCCGGCTCTGACGCTTACAACAACAAGCTGTCAAAACGAAGAGCTAATTCAGTAAGTGATTATCTGGAAACTGTGAGCATCGACAATTCCCGGATCCGCACGAAATGGTATGGCGAGGATCAACCTAAATTTCCGAATGATACACCGGAAAACATGGCCAAAAACAGACGTGTTGAATTCGCAATCTATGCAAACGAACAAATGAAAGAGAAGGCACAGGAACAGGCGTCTAACAATTAAACATTGTGGAGGCATGAACACAATAAACACAACATGTTCCTGCCCTCACTAAATCAAACTACAATCAAATCAAACTTAAAATCAAAATGAAAAAAATAAAACTTGCAATTATCGCGTCGATGATGGCGCTTATGGCTCTACCGGCGTTTTCACAGGAATCAAATGTAACGCGGTTTGGTGTTAAAGGCGGGGTGAACTTCTCCAACTTCCGCATCGACGACGTTGAAGACAACAATCTTAAAGCAGGCTTAAACCTGGGATTGTTTATGAAACTCCCCATTTCCGACGTGGTTGCCATTCAACCGGAACTGCTTTACAGCAGCAAAGGTTCGAAACTTAAGTATGATAACATCATCCAGGGCAAGGGAGAGTATCGGTTCAACATGAATTATCTTGAACTACCTGTAATGGGTGTCTTCCATATCGGAGATGTATTCAATGTTCAGGTGGGTCCCTATATCTCTTATCTGACATCGGCAAACATCAAGAACATGGATGAAGACCTTACCATACAAGGCGTGACTGATCTTAAAGAAGACAACTTCAACCGACTTGATTACGGTGTCGCTGCTGGCGTAGGTCTGGATTTCAACGGATTCGTAGTCGGTGCCCGATACAACTATGGTCTTAAAGAAGTTGGGAAATCCGGCAACTTGTCCGGTGTACTGCTCAACGACTCAAAAAACAGTGTAGCTACAATTTATATCGGATTTGGATTCTAAGAAGAAACAACGCTAATAGCTAACGACGAAAAAGGCCCGCAAATGCGGGCCTTTTTTAGTCTTGTGTATCTTTGATCTTTGGAACGCTGACAATGAATTTCGATCCATTGTTTACTTCGGATTCCACATCGATAGTTCCACCATGCGCCTGAACAATATTAAGCGTTGACGCGAGGCCAAGCCCCATTCCATTTCGTTTGGACGTAAAATATGGTTCGAACAGCTTCGCGAGGATTTCAGGAGGTATACCGGTGCCGTTGTCAGCAATTTCAACGATGTAATGTTCCGGCTTTTCCGACAGTACGATATCAACCTCACCATTGCCGTTCGGGATTGCCTCTGTAGCGTTGACCACAATATTCAGAAACGCGATCTTGAGCTTTTCTTCATCAGCCTGAATAATACAGGGCTCGGAAGGGTACTTTGCGGAGATCTTAATTCCCTTTAGGCGAACCCTGTCGAGGGCAAGCTGAAGAGTATCCTCCAGCACGTTTCTAAGGTTCGTAACCCGGAAGGTTTTCTCATAGGGCCGATAACTATCAAGGAGCTCTCCTATCAGGTTATCAATCCGCTTGGCGTTTCGCTGGATGATCTCAAGAAATATCTTGTCGTCTTCCGGAACGTGACTTGAATCAAGTTGTTCAATCGCCATCTGAACGTTGTTCAGCGGGTTTCGGACCTCATGAGCCAGTGTTCGCACAAGTCGTCCTGCTGCTGCAAGCTTTTCAGCGTATAACGTAGCGCGCTCAGCCTTCTTCAGATTCGTAATATCATGAAGTATTCCCTGAACATACGCATCGCCATTCGTTCCCTCCTGCGTGGATGCCGTTAATACGAAATACTTCTTCTCCTGGCTTTCGTCGGTAAGAACGAGTTCGAGATCTACGACCTCACCGGCAGACGCCAGCCCTTCACGGATCTTTGCACGTATTGCCTCATCTTCTATCAGATCGTAGAGGCTTTTCTCGAACAACGTCTGCGAATCGATTTCAAGAAGTTGCTGAGTGGCAAGGTTCACGTCTTTGAACCTCAGCTCTGTGTCGGTAATGAATACCGCATCCTTTGACCGTTCGAAAATATTCCTGTATTTCTCTTCATTGGCACGAAGTGCCTTTATCGCCGCCGATCTTTCCAGAGAATACCTGATACACCGTTCGAGTTTCTCAGAAGTGAGCTCAGACTTAACAAGATAATCCGTCGCACCAATACGCATCGCCTCCTTATCAACCTGTGGGTTGCCGTACCCGGTAAGGAGGATGATTGGCTCCTCGCACTTAAGTGCTTCTGCGTCGCGAAGCAGATCAAGCCCCGTTTTCGCACCTAGTCTGTAATCGACAAAATATACATTATGCGCCTGACGGGCTATTTCCCGGACGGCCTCCTGATACTGGTAGCACCAATTGATTTCGAAGCGATGGGGATCGATGGATCTGAGATAGTCGCTTATGATGAGAAAGTCATCGTGATCATCGTCAATGATGAGAATCCGAACCAGGTCGTTACGTTGAGACATCTTAATGAGTTTGTTTCTCCGGGAGGATAACCGAGAACGTGGAACCGCTTCCTGGATTACCAGTAGCGAAAATCAGTCCTCCATGGTTTTCTACAATCTTTTTGCAAATAGACAGACCTATGCCTGAACCACTGTATTCACTCTTGCCATGCAGGCGCTGAAAAATTTCAAATATTTTCTCCGCATAAACCGGGTCGAAGCCAATACCATTGTCGGCGACATCTATCCGATAAAAAGGTTTGTTGAAGGGGAGAAATCGTTCAGACTTCTCCTGAAGGGTTAATTTCCGGGCGGATATCTTAATTGATGGAGTCACCTGCACGTTTCGGAACTTCAAGGCATTGCTGATCAAATTATTGAAGAGCTGCCTCATTTCAGTAGGAACAGCTTCCACGACGGGAAGAGCATCGAGAATTATCTGTGTCGACGTTTCTTCTATGCGCAACTCCTGATCTGCAAGAACGTCCGAAACAACCTTCTTCAGATCACACGATTCGAAAGACCGGGCACCGCGTGAAACCCGCGAAAACTCCAGCAGGTTGTCAATAAGATTGCGCATGTTTCCGGCCGATACGCCGATTCGCTCAAGATAGATCTTACCCTCTTCTCCGAGTGCCTCCGAATATTTAGTCTTCAGCCGTTCGGAGAACGTCAGGATTTTGCGCAAAGGTTCATGCATATCATGCGACGCTACATAGGCGAATTCCTCAAGCTCCTTGTTGGATCGATTCAAATCGCGGATATACCGGTCGAGCTCCTTTTCGAAGTTCTTCTTCAGCGTCACATCGCGGGTAATACCCAACACGCGAGCCGGTTTCCCGGAGCTGTCGGACAAGACCTTACCTTTCGTATGGACGTATTTGATATTGCCATTCTTCGTACGAATCATGAACTCCTGATCCAGGCCTGTACCTGTAGCCACAGCGTCATTGACAGCTTTTCTCAATTCCTCCGCATGCTCAGGAAGGACGTGCTCCATAAAAAGCTTCGTGGAAACTTCGGAAAGTTCTTCCTTTGAATACTCGAGCAACTGATACATTCCGTCTGTCCACTCAAGCATGTCTTTTGAAGGAATCCAACTCCACGTTCCGAACAAAATAAGATTCTCTGTCTCGTCGAAGAGTTGTCTTATCGTACGGGCTTCTTCGTCCTTCTTGACAAGTTCGGTGACGTCCTGGCTTATGCAGAAGACCTGCGCCGGAAGATCAATAGGATTTTCAACGCGGTGACCCGTCGTCTTCAAATGGCGCCATCCGCCTCCCTTCTTGTTAAACCGAGCAGTAAAGGTATATGAGCCTCCGGGTTGAAGCGCCCGGAATTCACGCAAAGCATCCGCGAAGATGGGTTGATCTTCGTCACAGATCAGCGCCGAAAGATCTCCTTTGTGATCTCCAAAGTCGGCGGGATGAAAATCCAGATACTCTCTAAGCTTATCATTTACAGAAATAACCTCTCCCCGACCAAGGTCCATAGTGAAGACCATGGCCGGAAAGAAGTTTATGCAGTTATCCACAAAGGTTTGGTCTTTGTCTTTTGACACGCCAGATGAGGTAAACGGCTGAATAGGTTGGCTCATACCTCCGACTCAAACTTCTCGCCCCGCAGTTCCTGATATTGTCTTATTTTATTGTACAGCGTTTTCCTGTCGATCTGCAGAACTTTAGCTGCCTTGCTCTTATTGAAGTTCACCTTTTTCAGAGCTTCGAGGATCAGCTCGTATTCAGCGTCAATACCGGCGCTCTTGAGGCTTTGCTCCTTTGGCAGCGCTTTCTTCACAGGCGGATAGGTTGCCACAGGCGCATTCTGCTGCGGGAAAGTAACCACACCTGGTGACTGTTGGACTGGCTGAGCCGGTTCGCTGGATGACGAGCCTTCAAACTGCAACTTGGAGAAGTTGGTCAGCTCGAACGGTATACTCTTCACGTCAATGTATTCTTCATCACATAGCAGTGTTGCACGTTTTACTACGTTCTTGAGTTCACGCAGGTTTCCGTACCACACATACGATTTGAATAACCTCTCAACTTCAGGGTGGAATCCTTTGATATCCTTATTGAGCTCTTCATTGGCTATTCCGAGGAAGTGATTTGCAAAGACCATTATATCACTTACACGTTCACGCAGCGGCGCCACCTGAATCGCGAATTCGTTGAAACGGTGGTACAAGTCTTCACGCAACTTACCTGAACCAGCAGCATCCCATAATTTCTCGTTACTTGCTACGATGATCCTGACATCAAGATCTATATCCTTGGTACCTCCGACGCGTCTCATTTTTCTTTCCTGCACTACGCGAAGCAGTGAAATCTGAACATCATAAGAAAGGTTGGCGATCTCGTCGAGGAAGATTGTTCCTTCATTCGCGAGTTCAAAGCTTCCTATTTTTTGGTTTAGCGCACCGGTAAATGAACCCTTTTCGTGACCAAAGAGCTCGCTTCCTGCCAGTTCTTTCGAAAGCACACCGCAGTCGATAGCTACGAATGGCTTATTTGCACGCTTACTGCGCTTATGAATTTCCTGAGCAATCGCTTCTTTTCCACTTCCACTTTCACCATAGATGATGACGCTGTAGTTCGTCGGCGCCACCAAGTCAATTTGTTTAAGGATATTCTTGAAGTACGGACTGTCGCCGAAGATGTAGTCCGTTTTGGTGGTGATGGAAGAAGAGCGTCTTGTAGAACCGTTCTTCTCCTCGCGCTGTGCAGGCGCAGATTGAGAGCTTCCAATAGCTCCTGGAATCGGAAGAAGGGCGCGATCAAGCGCCTTACGGATCGTAAGAAGAATTTCTTCCGGAATAAGAGGTTTGATTACATAGTCGACGGCTCCGAGACGCATCACCTCGACCGCAGTCTTGATGTTACTAAAGCCTGTAATAATGATCACCGGAGTCGCCGGATTGATCTCTTTAATCGCTTTCAGCACGGTGGTGCCGTCCATGTCTTCAAGCATGAAGTCACACAATATGAGGTCGGGATTAGCTTCGTTGACGATTTCAAGGGCTTTCTTGCCCTTGTGCGCCTCCATCACCTCGTAACCGTGTTTAGAAAGGAATCGACTTAGTACAAGACATAAGTCCTTTTCGTCATCAATAATTAGAATTTTCGCCATTTTTTATTGTTAGGGTTATGCAGCCGCTGTTCGATGGTGAATGGTATTCCATCTTAGTTGTGCAGCCGGGATTCTTAATTCGTCACGGTATTTAGCCACTGTTCTGCGCGCAATCTTCAAACCGCGCTTAGCTAATAGTGTTGCAATCTGCTGATCCGAATAGGGACTGTTCTTGTCTTCGGACATAATTACCTGCTGTATCGCCTCCTGCACCTTGCGAACACTCACAGCAACACCTTCCTGATTGGTAATTCCTTCATTAAACAAGTTCTTGATCAAAATGTTTCCCGAAGGAGTCTGAACATATTTATTACACGTGATACGCGATACGGTTGAAATATCAACTCCTACCATATCGGCAACATTCTTTAGAATCATCGGCTTAAGCAGCAGCTCATCACCTGTCGTGAAATAGTCATACTGCAATTTCACAATCGCCTTCATAACCTTTAGCATCGTAGACTCGCGTTGCTTAATTGCATTCACAAACCATTCTGCGGCACTTAGCTTATTCGTGAGATAACGTGCAGTGGCCTGATCGCCATTGCCTTTTTCAATATCCTGCACCTTTGCCTTCCAGGAAGAATTTATCTTCAGGGAGGGAGCTTTTTCCTTGTACAAGGTAACATGCAGCGTATTATCCTGCTGCGTAACAATAAAATCTGGTATGATAGTATCCTGCTGGATGGGGGCGCTGTCTCCTTTAGGCACAGGCTTAAGCTTCAGTGTAGCGAGAAGATCAAGTACAAGGTTGAAATCTTCTTCGTCGATATCAAGGGCGTCGAGAATTCGGTTGAAATTGCGTCCCTTCAGCTCGTTGTAATAATTTTCAAGGATATTAATAGCCAGCTTTACATCGGGTTCCTTCGTGTTCATCCGGCGAAGCTGGATCAACATGCATTCGCGGATACAACTTGCACCCAACCCCACGGGTTCAAAAGTCTGAATGTGGTGTATGACTTTCTGAACCTGAGCAGGATCAATCAACTGAAGGTTCTTCAGTGAGTAATCATCCGCAATACTTTCCGCATCGTTTTCCAAAAAGCCTTCATCGCTCAGGCAGTTGATAATAAATGCTCCAAGCAGCTTCTCCTCCTCATTCAATTGCGAAAGGTTCAATTGGTTGATTGCCTCCTCACGAAAATCAGAAACGGTTACCAGTGTCTTGCTGGGCAGTATTTCCTGATTCGAAAACTGAGGATTGTTGTTGGTGTGATAATCGGGAGTATCATCGTAAGCATATTCATCCCAATCCTGATATTCCTGAGGTTCGTCCTTATCATTCTTTTCAGTTTGAAGATCGGGATCTGCGTTCTGCTCGATCAGTGGATTTTCCTCAAGTTCGTTCTGTATCCGTTGTTCTAATTCAATCGTGTTCAGGTGAAACAAGTGCAACATCTGCAGCTGCTGCGGATGGATCTTGAGTTGCTGTTTCTGGGTTATATGTTGATATAGCATAGAGTGTGGTCTTTGGTTAAACGAGATCATATCTATAACAACCTTGGATCCAAATTTTTCAACTTTACCAAGCGGTTGATTATCACCATGTTAAAGAAACTCTGCCAGGCAACCAGCCTCACTCACTATGGGGCGGTGTAGCACAAATTACTCATTTTGGGGAAATGAAGCGAGGAAATTTTCACGAGAATTTGATCGAAAACGCGTGAAATCGCGCCAATGCGACGAGGGCGTCGCTCTGAAATCAGTCCTGAGGGCGGCGGACCTTGTCCAAAAGATCGTAACCCTGCTTCATCAGATCCGCGTCGAATTCTGTTTTTTTCATGTCCCGGATGAGGCGATCCAATTGTTCGACGTAGGTAGGAATATGGTTAGTTTGTCCATTACGGCTTTCCTCACGCGTTGCCTGAGTATTTTTGATATCAACCGCGCTTAACGAATCGCGCACGGCGGTGAGATCTTCAAGAAGGTCACTAAATCCTTCCAGCTGGGTCGTCTTCATATCCTGCTCCTTTCCCCCTATTGATAACGTATCAATCGCAAGCTCACTCCGCCCGTCTTGTGCGGTGGCAAAGTGAACAACGAGAATGAACAGAATAAAAAGATTCGTTTTCATTATATGCAATTAACTGTGAGAAGGCTTCAGTTCAGGTAACCCAAACACACTTGAATTCCTGTCTCCTGAAACCACACGTTTCGCCACCCTTTTCTTTTTCACGCGTCGCGCGCGCTGCATTAACAAGACTTTCTCCTGTTTTTGCTCCTGTTCGATTTTATCGAGCGGAGTAAAAAGAACTTTTGCCAGGAAGTATCCAAACACCATTATCAGGGGGTAACCGAGCACGAATGCAAGAAGGATCATTGCCGTCATAGAAAAAGATTTCTCTATAGAACGAAAAAAATAAATGCCGTTGACGATTTTTGCGCGACTTTTTTTCGAGCGATGAGACTACTGCACAGTATGCGGTGATTTCTACACAACAATAGTTGTTCGCTTTATCCTCCGACGACTTCGCCACCATTTACGTGGATTACCTGCCCGGTGATATAGGAGGCATCCTCCGATGCGAGAAAAACGTACGCAGGAGCAAGCTCATAAGGATAGCCTGCGCGCCCCATCGGAGTTTGCTTGCCAAACTTTTTCAAGTGTTCATTGTCAAACGTAGCCGTAATCAACGGCGTCCATACTGGCCCAGGCGCAACGGCATTCACACGGATGCCATCCGCGGCGAGATTCTTCGCCAACGATCGCGTGAAAGAAACTATGGCACCCTTCGTCGCCGAATAGTCAATGAGATGATCGCTTCCCCGGTATGCCGTAACCGACGTCGTATTGATAATGCTTCCGCCCGCGTTGATCTTCTTCAAAACTTCCTTTGTAAAATAAAAAAACGAAAACATGTTCACGTCGAAGGTTCGCTTCAGTTGTTTCGATGTTATTTCCTTCACATCATCAGACTCCTCATGGGTGCCCGCATTGTTAACCAGAATATCAATACCCTTGAACTTCTTCACAACATCCTTCACCACATCACGGCAAAACTTCTCATCACTGATATCTCCCTTAAATATGAGACATGTTTTGCCATAAGATTCCACCATTTCACAAGTTTCTTTCGCATCCTGGTCGCTCTTATGATACACTATTCCAACGTCCGCTCCCTCGGCCGCAAAGTGAACTGCGACAGCCCTGCCAATACCACTGTCACCACCGGTAATGAGGGCCACCTTTCCTTCAAGCCGCCAACTGCTCTTATAATTATCGCGTATCGCGAGAAATTTCTGATCAACGAGTTTCTTTTTATTCATTCAACCTTAGTTTAATTTATCATAATCAATTTCCTTCACCTCCTGTTTTACTATAAAAACAGCAGTCTTGTCGGGCTCTATTCCAGATCCGTAACTTAATGCGTATACCTTCGTAAACTCAGCGCCGAAATAGAGAATGATGGACGAGTAATACACCCATATCAAAATCAGCACGATCGATGCAGCTGCGCCAAATGTCACTCCTATCGTTGAGTTGGCTATATAGAGGCCAATAAGGAACTTCCCAATGATAAAGAGCCCCGCAGTAACCGCTGCACCTACAAAGGCGTCCTTCCATCTGATCTTTGCATCCGGTAATACCTTGAATATGATTGCAAACAGCGTTGTAATGATTGCCAGGAGCAACAGATAGTTTATTATCTGGAAGATGTATACCGTAGCATCGTCAAATAAAACGATGAAACGGTCATGCAACAGATCGACCAATGCGTGAATGATCAGCGAAACCAACAGGATAAAACCGAAACTTATGATCAGGGAAAACGAGACCACACGATTGATCAGCAATTTCAGCCAGCCTTTTTGAGGTTTTGCTTTTACCGACCAGATATAGTTTATCGAGTCCTGCATTTCCGTGAAGACACCTGTGGCCCCTACCAACAAAACGACGAATCCCAGGATGGCTCCGGATGCGCTGAACTGCGACTTTTCAATATTCTTGATTATATCCTGGATCTGAAGGGCCGCACTACTACCTATCAAGCCATTGAGCTGATAATATATTTTTCCCTGAACAGCTTCTTTTCCATAAAACAAACCGGCGAGGGAGATGATAATGATAAGAACAGGACCAACAGCAAAAATTGTATAATATGACAAGGAAGCACTGAGTTTCATTCCATTGTCATCGATAAAGTCTAAGCCTGCTCTTTTGAAAACCCGCCAGTACCTAAACATCCAGAATTATTCTCTTTCTTCGATCTTTACCTGCTTCATGAATTTCTCAACGTTCGCGTCAGAGTAAGCTCCGTAAGCGTCGATCAGCGTACCTTTCACACCATCAGTAGTTTCAATTGCGTAGAGGATGGAATTATCCGAAGGATCCGAGATTCCCTCGAACCTGTAGAAATTGACAACGTTTATTTCAGAAGGCTTATAGACCTTCGACGTTTCGAGACAACAAAGCCCTTCTTCCGTAGCCTTGAAATTGCTTTCGTATCCTTCCTGCAAAAGTCTGTTGTGACTCTGCGCGAGGTCTCGCATATAGGGGATCTTAATGTTGGGGTTAGATGGATTATTCATATACTTCTTTTTTATTGATATTTTGATTCGAGTTCTGTTATTAGCTGCTGACTTTTGCTCATGAGTTCCGTAGTACTATCAAGCATGATCTTCAATGGTTCACTGGCGTTTTCATGATACTTTTCGAGATCACTTCGAAGGTCACTGTTCAGTTTTGACATTTGCCTTACCCATGACTCCTTGAATTCATCGCCATTCTTATCGTATAAGTTTTCCACACGTCGTTTTGTATTCTCAGGACCCGAAAGCGGAATGCTCACATCGTATTCTTCTGCGAATGTCTTAAGGCGCATCGCCACGCGGGACTGCTGTTCTACGATTATCTTAGCTTTTCCCTTATCCACCGGATCTTCAATTTTTTCTTCACCGAGTTGTGCCACTTCCAGCAGCGCATAAGACTTATCAACCGCGTCCACAAGGAATTGCGCTTCTTTCCGATCGTCACGCGATGAAAACTTATCCTTGTTTTGTTTTTCGACGTTAGCCTTGTCTGATGTATTCGTACAACTCAAAAACAGCAATGCTTTGAAGACAAGTGCAAGACCAGCCCGTAGTAATGTAGCCTTTTCCATCATGAGATAAATTCAAAATGTAATGCCACTGGCCACAAACACAGATGGCTAAAAAAAGAGAAGTCCACCATTTAGGCGGACTTCCAAAATTACGAGGTGAAATGTGTTACGGGCGTCGGGCCATTCCTGTTATTAGCGATATTACGAATAGTATCAAAAACAGGAAGAACAAAACTTTTGCAATTCCGGCAGCACCCGCTGCAATTCCACCAAATCCAAAGATTGCTGCAATTATTGCAACAACAAGGAAGATTATAGTCCAGCGAAGCATAACTTATATATTTAAGTAAAACATAACCTACCTTAGAGAAAAGCTGTGCCAGACCATTAAAAAGACTTATTTTATTTCGTAAGCGGCATTGAGTATATAATTCTACAGTTGCTGCCTACAATGAGGGCTGTTTCTTCCCTGGCCCCGCGCATTGCCGCAACGAAGCGAATAACAGTTTCAGTCTATCAACGACAACATGTAACAGCGCACAATAAAAGGAAAGAGAATTCTAGTGGAGCATTTTCACAATCTTCAGTGGAGTGTTTTCAGAATCTTCATCAGCACCTTCTCGTCAGAGGTGAGATCAGTTTTCATATCAGGTTTCTCGATCACATCGAGTTCTTTGAGATACCGTGACAAGGACTGGTTTTCGTATAACTCTATCAGCCCGGGGTGAACATAATACTTTCGGCACACAGCCCGCGTATTCCCAAGCTTCCGGCTTACTTCGTCAAGCGCCAGCAATATGTTTTTCTTACAGTCGCTCTTGCTTTCGGAATCACCAATCAAACACAACGATCGCAGCAGGTTCAGTGAACCCGCCCATGTTCTGAAATCTTTCGCAGTGAAATCCCCCGATGTTGCTTCACGGATATAGTCATTCACCATCCCTGACTCTACGGGTTGTCGTTGCCCCTCTTCATCAAAGTATTGAAATAATACCTTACCCGGAATATCGCGACACTCCTTCACCGCTCTTGCAAGCCTCCTGTTCTTCAACGACACAGTTTGATTTATACCTTTCTTTCCGACGAAGGAGAATCGCAGTTCGCTGCCACTGATCTTTACGTGGTTGTCTCTGAGGGTTGTTATACCATGAGATCCGTATAACTTATTGTAATCCTCGTTGCCAATACGGATATAGGTCCGTTCCATCAGACTTATAATGGTCGCGACAACTTTCTGTTGATTCAGGCTCTTCTCCTGCATGTCTTCCTCCAGGCGCATTCTCAATGATGGCAACGCCTTGCCGAACTCATACAGCTTGTGAAATTTCGTCTCACTCCTGACTGCTCCCCAGTGCGTGTGGTAACGATACTGTTTCCGGTTTCGCAGATCGTAACCGGTCGCCTGAATATGACCGTTTTCAAAAGGACAAATCCAGACCCTGGTCCATGCCGGTGGTATCGCAAGCTTTTTTATACGCTCGAGCTCATTTTCGTTCTTTACGAGATCGCCCCTGAAGTAATAGGCGAAACCCGCACCTTTCTTCACCCGCTCTATGCCTTCAAGTTTATCAGTCACATAACGCAGCCTCGCAGTCTTCGCAGACTGAATGTAATCCCGGCTTAACTCCAGCACTTCTTTATGTGAAAGATTTCCAAACCCTGTCTCAATGCGTGTTTCCATTGATGGGTGTAGCTAAAATTCTATACCCTTGTCAGAAAGGATATCCGATGGCGAGGTTGTAGATGAGATTTTCTCCGCGCCACGTCTTGCTTCCAAAGTCGATTTCGTCGAATACCCACCGGTCTCCGGGGTCGTACCATGGTTTGCGCAAAGGAAAGGCGATGTCCAGCCTCAGCACAAAGAAACTTAAATCAAACCTGAATCCCAGTCCGGTTCCCACGGCTAGTTCGTCGGTGAACTTATTCCATTCGAACTTCCCTTCTTGCCGGCTCTCATCCTCGCTCAGCAGCCAGATGTTCCCCGCATCCAAAAAAAGGGCTCCCTTAAATATTTTGATGATATCGAACCGAAATTCGACATTGCCTTCCAGTTTGACGTCAGCGCGTTGATCAATGAACAATGGAACATTCGGCCTTCCGTCCTCTGATGACACGGTATCTGTCGCCGTCACAACGTTGTAGCTACCCGGTCCCAGCGACCTCGCCGGAAATGCCCGGATACTGTTAGATCCCCCTATTGAAAACTGCCGGATATAGGGCATTACACTACTGTTGCCCAACGGATAACCAACGCCAAGGATAAGCCGGCTAGCCAGCTTGTTATGCTCGTCAAACTGCCAGTAATGCCGAAAATCTATATCACCTCTGACAAACTGCGAATACGCAGCACCAAAAAGCTTCAGATCCTTCGACTCATCCTGAACCAACTCCTGAACCGCGTGAATCAAATTGCCCGCAAGCTGGATATTGCCATTGAAGTAGATGCTGTGGGGCCGAAACCTTCTTTCCCGAAACTCATTCAGGATATCAGGTTTAAGCTGATTGTTAACTGTGTACGAATACCGTGAGCCAATGATAAACTGATCATCGAAAGAGTTTCTCAGGAATGGGTTGCGGCGGAGTATCTCTTCAAACTCTTCCGACTTCCCTGTCTTCACGAAGAGGATATCAATTGGGAACAGCTCATGGGATTTGGCTTCGGTTTCGCGCCAGTTGTAACCTGCCGCAGCATTGAAGGAATTCAACCGGAAGTAGTTTACCCTGTTCTGAAGATTGTAACTTAATCGGAACTCGGTTTTCGGAAGGAATTTCTTTGACGAGTAATCAATCCTTATCGGCGAGATAAACCGGGGCACCATCAGGGACGACTCCAGGCCTAATTCAAAAGAGTTCAACGGACCGGATATCCGCTTACTGATCTGCACCTCATAGGAGGTGTTGACCCTCACTTCAAGCAATTCCGCCCCGCCCAAAAAATTCCGGTTAGTATAAGTACCTCTGATTCCGGGACCTACAAAACTGTTTGACTTGGAGACGAGTTGAAATTCAGCGCGCAGGGAATGCTGCTTGAAGGGAGTTAGGAAGATATTCGTTCGGAGCAGGCTTGAATCGGGATGCACCTCCTGGTACTGCACATTCACAAATTTGAAGACCCCAAGGTCCATCAGGTGGGACAGGGTCAGCGCATGGTTAGTGCGGGCATAAATACGGTTTACGCGTTGATTGATTACACGTGTGATCACCCGGGGGCGGAACGTTTCACTAGCATCAAAGTAATTCATACTGTCAACGACAACATGGCCGCGCCGAAGCTGGGCAGTGTCGCGCTCAAGTGTGAAGTTGGGATATATGTTTACCTCATCGATCCTGTAAATCCGGCGTGCGCGATCCGGCAGTCCAGGTTCAAGGCGCAGACGAAGATCAACCTGTTTTTTACCAACCGTGCTATCGGCTTCATGAATAAGATAGCGGTCATCGAAATAATACATTCCAAAGTCTTCCACTTCAGTTTCGATGCGCTTTTGCTCAGCCTGCAGGCGCGCCAGCTCATACCGCTGGCCCGGCTTCAGATAAGAGTTCTTCTGAACCTCCCTGATGATCCTCGCGTAAGTGCTGTCTTTAGGCGAAGGATACTCTATTTCCCTGAAGCGATATGGAGGATGAAGCTGAACCCGGTAGATCACTTTACTCTCCTTCTTCCGCTTGCGTTCTTTCACCTCGTGCCGGACTTCCGACTTGAAGTAACCTTCGTTCTGAAGCTGCCCTGTAAGAAGTTCGGCGACCTTGTTTGGTTTTACGTCCGCCATCAACACAGGTGCCTGTCCGAACTTCCGACGTATGAACGCTTTAAGCCCTTTCGTCTTTTCGTTGTCTTTTTGCCGGTAATATAACCACACCCCTGGACGCATCCCAAGAATCTCAGTGTTTGGCTTCGGAGAAATAAGCCCTTCCAAATGGGTTTCCAACTGACCTTTAGGCCCTACTTTTCCTTGCGGGTCGAACTTGATTTCCGCACCCGTATAAAAGCTTTCTCCTTCCTTGAGATACTTCGTTGCAGTACAGCCCGACAGCATCAGAAAACATCCATAGGCAACGATCGCCAGCAAAAGTCGGTTCATGCTCATTCGCGTTTAGTTTCATTAGCCTTGAACAATTCCCTCAGACTATCGTAGTCTTTGATGTATATGACGCCAGCACCGGTTTCAATCACCTCGCCATTGATCATATCATAGTTATTATTGCGGAACCCTGTAACGCGGATTCTGCCGTCTTCAGTAAGCTTGTATTCAAGTGCAAGGTCTCCGATGAAATCAGTGAAACTGTTCTGCTGGGAGTTCTCGCCTTCAATGTTAACATTCCCTGACACCTTCACGACTAACCGGTCATTCATCAGGCTTTTGGAAACGCCGAGCTCAAGATCGGTCTGATTGGATCCTGCTCCGCCGGAATAATCCTCGTACGATTTCACATCAAAACTTAGTTCCACGCCCTCGATGTTTGACGAAAGCTTGTTCAGTTGATCAGACAGAATCCGGCTGACGCTTTTGCGGGCTGTGCTTTCGAAACCGCCTCCTCCCTGACTGTCGAAAGGATTATCGGAAATGAAACGCTTGAGCACGAGCAGCGCGAAGACCTGTTTATTCAAGTCGGCCTCCCGGGTATTGAGATCCTGAAGTTTCGCATAAACAGCTCCGCCATATTCGCCGCGTTGTCGTTCGGGCATGCTCAATTGGAATGAAATCTCCGGTGAAAGCAATTCTCCTTTCAGAATAAGGAATACCTGGAATGGCGCGAGCTTCTTATACATGGGAAGCTCTTCTTCCAGCACCTGGTTGGCCACAAGATCTACCGGTGAAGTCTCTACTTCATAAATCGCCCTAATATCCATATCAGCGTTCATGATGTCGCCAGACCACGTCATGGTACTACCTCGGGCGATCTGAAAGTTGCGTTTCACAAATCGCGCAAACGAAAGATCATAGGTCCCGCTGCGTATCTCATACCGTCCCGTCAGTTGCATGTCACCCGTGGGATCCATATG
Source organism: Bacteroidota bacterium (assembly GCA_023417065.1). Lineage (GTDB taxonomy): Bacteria > Bacteroidota > Bacteroidia > Cytophagales > Cyclobacteriaceae > Ohtaekwangia. Next base: position 127,848 of record JAEZGH010000163.1, on the reverse strand, counting down.
CAATGTCAGGTTTGAAGTCCCCTGAACGGAAAGCCGGTCCCCCGTGACCGGATCAATAACAACGTTGAAAGTTTCCGTTCCATCCAGCTCAATATTAGCCGTCAAATCAATACCTGTGAACCCGGAGACAAGCGAATCTCTCGGATCAATACCTTTCATAAACGGATCGTTAACCTGGTCTCTGTCGACAAACACCACAACACCTTTTTGTTCAAGGATGGCGGCTTCCGACTGCGGGATAACGTACGTGAGGTGACTGTTCTCTGCAAGGCTTACGTTCATGTTCACAACCGGCGCGGACGAAGTACCGGTAATCGCCGTACGCGTATTCAACCGGATATCTCCATAAAACAACTCATTGTCTTTTTCGGTGGTATTCAGGAGCTGAAACTGATTGGCCGTAAGGTTAAGCTTCAGATCAAAACCTCCTGCTTCGCACGAAGAAACCATACCATCTATGGTTGCCTTGTTTTTGCGATTATCGAAGATGTTGAACCGATCGAACACGAGCTGATCGTCTCTGAGATAGATGGTTTCATTCGGCAGGGAGAACGCACTGTTGGCAAATGTCGAAATAAAGCTCGCGTCTTTGAAGTTGACGCTGCCCGACATGTCCGGATCCGCAGTCCGGCCCTCCATACGGAATTGTCCTGTCAGCATTCCCTTCATTTCGCGGAGTTGTCCCATAGTAAAGGGCTCGACTATTGCGAGATTCAATCTCGGGATGTTTGCACGAACTGATATCCTGGGATCTTCGTCGCTGGTCAGAAATCCATCCGCCCGTAGCTCCGCGTCGTCACCATCGATATTCAACTTGAAGTTCGTAGGGGCGTTACCTTTCTTGTTGACGTTTAATACAAGGTCGCCCCACAATCTTTCCAGAATAGCAAGCTTGCTGATTCGCAAGTCCGTTTCGAACGAACTTTCAGCAGATGACGCCAGTGTGAGCTCGCCGTCTATGATTCCGCTCAACGGGGTCGTCCCCTCTACCAGGCTTGTGACGTTACTCAACTCAACTTCGCGAAACGCTATCGACAGGGTTGAGTCAGCATTGTTCTTTTTGTAAAGAAGAATACGCTGTTGTTCGCGGGCAATGTAGAAGTTATTAGGATCCAGTCCCGAGTCAGTAAACCTAAGGGTATTGTACAGCGGCGTCTGCCATTCTTCATAGTTGAGTGTCAGCTGGTTTTTCAGGAAGGAAAACTGGAACGCGTCTTCAAAACTGTGAAACACTCCCCCGAGATAATACTTCTCCCTATTAAGCGAATCGAGGATAGAAAGGTTGGTCCGAATGGAATCGTGCATTACGTTTCCAGCTAAGCGGAGGCTCTTAATATTAAGCGTATCGAAGAAAATATTCTGCAGTGCGAATGTGAAGTCAAACGATTTGGCGTCGGATAACGCCTTCAGATAGACCGAATCGAAAGCGACACCCCCATATTTAATCTCGGAAAGATTGATATTCAACACGAGCTTATCTAAGGCGCTGTCAAACTCACCACTTATTTCTCCAGGAACAAAGGGTTCCAGATCCGGCAAAAGCACTTCCGTGAGCAGATCGGTATTCTTAATCACAAGATCGAACCTGAAGCGCTGTTCTTCAACCGGCTTGGCGTACACGGTATCGCGTAGCGAGAAGTATTGATTGAAGTGTCGCGATAACAAGTCGGGTAGTTCAAATATGTTAATGGTCCCTTTGAAGTCGCCGGAGACGATATCTGACCGGATGGATATTTCGCTTCGTCCTTCCTGATCGATCGAAGCAAACAATAGCGAATCGACGGCATAAAGAGCGTCGCCGTTGTATATAGCAAAGTCCCGGATTCCAATGTCGCCGTTGATACGTTGAAAATCAGCAGTTGCCAAATCAACCTCCAGCTTACCACGAGCGCGGAGCGGTCTGGGAGTAAACTTGAGCTGATTAAAATCCGCATTTTTCAGATCCAGCAGAAGTGCATAGGACGGAACGTCATTCTTGTAGTCGAGGTCAGCCGTCAAGGTGAAGTTAAGGTTCTCGTCGGCGAGGCCAGCCTTGCCTTCAAAGAAGTACTCCTTCATCGCGCCATCGATGCGAAAATCGCGGTAAGTATATCCGTTGTATTGAAATTTGTTCACGCGGACCTTGACCAATGCGTCGAGTTCCTCAATGGTCAGCCCTCTGCCGTTAACCGCCGCAACCATGTCGAGGTTCCCCATCTGCTGCGGTTGTTTGAGCAGTTCACCCATGTTAAAATCAAGAATGCGCACCTCTCCGCGATAGTTTTCCTTGATGTTCGCAGCCAGGTTCGCCTCTGCATCAAGTTGAACACTACCCAGATCAGTCTCGAGATTTGCTTTAACATTTGGCGTCTGAAGTGTTCCGTGATACGCCATGTCGACCCTTATCCATTTTGGAATTTCAATTGAAGCAGGGATAAGCGAATCCGCAAGCACGGTGCGAATATCTGAGCGCGTCGTGTATAACCGATCCACCTTGAAATCAATAAGCCTGTTTATTGAATCCATCACACTGGTTATACTTCCGTTTGCAAACAGACTTGTGCTTTCGAGCGTATGTAGTTGAAGATGGTCCAGAAAAACCTTCTTCACGCTTCCATGCGCAAGGGCGTCTACCCCAATGGTAGTTGTTTGTGGCAATGTAAGCGGAAGGCTATCGAGAAGCGTTGGAGCGAGAAACAAAACGTCCTTAAGTGAGATCGAAGTCGAAGCTATCCGGAATACACCGTTTACCGAGCCTAAGTCTTCTGTAGCTGCCGTGAGTGACGGATAGGTGGCAGAGGCATTCATTCGGATCCTGCTATTAGTTGTTTCAAGGGCAAATCCCTTGACCGCCATTGAATCCCGCAGCAGGGCGACCGTTGTTTCAAAAGAACGAATGGCAAACCCGCTTTTTTCGCGAAAGGAAAAGCGGCTTACGTCTGCGTATGCTTCCGAACCATTGTACAGCACATTTCTAATCCCGACGTTGAAATTGGAAAACATCAAGTCGGCGAAATCAATTCCGTCGCCCTGTTGAACCCCATTTTCATCGAAATAGTGGATTCTTGCTCCGGTAATATCAAACGTCTGAAGGGTGATGTTCCAGGGTTCCTGATCCTTAGCTTTCTCCTGAGGCGACGTCACAGGTGTTGGCTCAGGTGCCGGCATGGCTGATTCAAACTGTTGAAAAGAAATAAATGGTTCGCTGATCTCGATACTGGTCAGATTGATCTGCTGTTTCTTTATGTCAATCGTGTCGGCCTTCACGACTGCCTCAGGCAAATCCAGGCGGAGCACCTGCCCCAATATTTTCTGGTTCCAGTCTGCGCGAATGTCGCGAAGAGCAAGCCGGCGAAAACCGATGTTGAGCGCCACTGCGGTGCTATCCTCAGGCACGATCTCCGTTGAATCCGGAAGCGACTCGGACATCCTGAACTGAACAAGATTGGTGCGAAGTCCCTGCACGGCAATTTCATCAAACAAGATCTCCCCCGCGTCCAGGTCGAACACATCAGTACTCAGATCAAATTTCGAAAGCGCAAGGTCAAGTTGATTACCTGAAACTGAGTCGTTCAGGTGCAACCGGATACCGTCGATTTCAACATCGCCCAACCTGAACGTCCAGGGGGTTGCAGATGTGTCGGCAGGTGTAGGTTCCCCGGAATCGAAGGCAGCGATGATATAGTCAAAATTAAATGCACTATCTGTCGCTGACCTCTTGATGGTGCCTACAATGTTCTCCAGTTCGATCGTGTTCAGCTCAATGGTATTATCCATGAGCCCCCAGAGATCGGTATCTACGCCTACACGACCTGCATACAATAACGTATCGCGCTGCTGGTCCTCCAGGTAAAGTCCTTCAATAACGATCTTCTTCGGAAACGACAGGCTGAAATGTTCAAGGGATACCGGCGTACCAATCTTATCCTGAAGAAATCCAACTGCCTCCTGTTTGATTTTGTTCTGAACCCACGGTATCTGAACCGCGCCGATAACAATAAGCAGCAAGGCGATTACCGACAGCACAATCCACCCCATGATCCTGAGAATCTTCAGCCCCGCCTTTTTCGCTTTATTTCCTTCCATTTTCAGAAACCTTCATAGTAATAAAGTAATGCCATCTTCCGGATTTCAGGATCGGAAAAACGCCCTGCACTTGTGTATAATTGTACACATCCCCGTTAAGATAATACTTAACGTTCATCCACAAAATCTTTGTTTAGCTGCTCCTTTTGTTAAAGTTATGAGCCGGATGACGGGTTCTTAATTTGTATTTACGACGAGAAAAGACTTTTAATGAACGATATTCTTTCAAGAGTTAACCAACAGCTTCTGTTCTTTGTACTCATCGTTGTTACTCTGTACTTCGGAAAGCCCGTGCTGGTGCCCCTCATGCTGGGCGCAATGCTTGCGATGCTAATGGCGCCTGTTTGCCAGCGACTGGATGACAAAGGTTTGCATCGCGCAGTCTCGACAGCGATCTGCATCCTGATACTCGTTGTTGCCATTGTAGCTATCTTTTCCGTCATCATCGCCCAGATCAATTCTTTTATGGAGGACCTTGCCGCCATAAAGGTGAAAACACGGGACCTTCTGTGGGAACTTCAGTCATTCATTGAAGACAAGTTCAACATTCCGCGAAAGGCTCAGGAGACTATCGCGAAGGAACAAGTGCAAGGGGAAGAAAACGGTGGCCTGGCCAGAACGATACTTACCAGCTTCACCTCAACGCTGGGGACGATGGTGCTAATGCTCGTCTACACATTCCTGTTCATTTACAATAAGGAAAAGTATGAAACATTTTTTGTCCGCATCTTTCATGATGAGGATCCGGATAAGGTGAAAAACATTGTCGGTAAGGTTGCCCTCGTCGGACAAAAGTATCTTACGGGACGTGCCATTTCAGTTATCATTCTTACGACACTGTATTCCATTGCGCTAGCCTTTATCGGACTCGAAAATGCGGTTATCCTTGCCGGGATTGCGGCATTGCTTACGATAATTCCGTATGTGGGCACTACCCTCGGCGGGCTCTTCCCATTCCTGGTGGCCTTAACTACCGAGCCTACCATCCATCCTGCTTTGATGGTAGGCGGCTCCATCATCCTTATTCAAACTATTGACAACTATTTCATTGAACCCAATGTCGTAGGCGGAGAGGTAAACCTTAGCGCGTTTGCAAGCATCGTAAGTATTATCATCGGTGGAATAATCTGGGGTGTGGCCGGGATGATCCTGTTTCTACCGATAATGGGAATTCTGAAAATTATATTCGACCACGTTGAAAGTCTGAAACCGCTGGGATATATCATCGGCGACTCCAACGGACGCGACAAAAAGAACATCGTGCTCCGTATACGGGAGCGGTTCCAGAAGAAACCAAGTGAAGTCGCATAAAACAAAATGGGAAACCTCCTCGCGGGGTCTCCCATCTTAATTAATTCAATCAGCGATAGTTATGCCACATCGCAGATCTGAACGCCTTGCTTCAGCGACGCAATTTTGTCTTCGCGTTTAGGAATAAATTCCTGCGCGACAAATCCCTTGAACCCTGTTTCGAGGATTGCTTTCATGATCGCGGGATAATTTAACTCCTGCGTGTCATCAATCTCGTTCCGCCCGGGTACTCCGCCCGTATGATAATGCGAGATATATTTGTGGTACTTGCGGATCGTGGCGATCACGTCACCTTCCATGATCTGCATATGATAAATATCGTATAGCAACTTGAAACGTTCAGAGCCGATCTTTTCACAGAGCGCAACGCCCCATTCGGTATGATCGCATTGATAATCGTGGTGATCCACCTTGCTGTTCAGCAGCTCCATGACCAGGGTGACCTTGTGTTTTTCTGCAATGGGCATAAGCTTCTTCAAGCCGATGGCGCAGTTTTCGATACCCTTCTCATCATCAAGGCCATTGCGATTACCTGAGAAACAAATGATCTGGCTGTAACCTGCCGCGGCAACTTTCGGAATCATCGCTTCGTAACTTTCAATCAATTCCGAATGGAAGGCAGGGTTGTTGAATCCTTCCGTGATACCTTTTCCCGCGCCCCAGGGCAATGCGGCCGTCAACCCATACTTCTGCATGACAGGCCATTCCTCGGGCCCGACCAGTTCGATTGAAGCAATCCCAATATTTTTGGCAGCTTTACATAAATCCTCAAAAGGTATATCCTGATAGCACCAGCGGCATACGGAATGGTTGATCTTCCCCTTCAGGTTGTTCTCCAGTACTGCCTCTGCGGCGGCAACTCGTTCCGACAGGGATAAGCCTGCCATGGTAACGGCAGCTGAACCTGCCAGTTTCTTCAGAACATCCCTTCTGGATGACGTCGTTGTGTTGGTTGTATTCATGGAAGAAAAAGGTTTTAATTATCGGCGACGTCCCGAATTTAGATGATTATCACCAGATAATTAAGGGCTTTGTTACCGGCGGTCAGCTTGCCAGCTGTTTATTGCGCACATAGACGTGCGAGATATTTCCCTTCCCCGAGCTTTCTTTGTTCACCTCGAACTGATTTAAACTTTCGATCAGCGATACCAGCTTCTTGAAACCGAAATTACGAGGGTCAAAGTCGGGCTTTTTCTTTAACAGGAGGTTGCCAAGGTCACCCAGGAAAACCCAACCACTTTCGTCAGCGAGGTCATTGATAGATGTTTCGATGAGATTTACCAGTTCCCAGTTGATGTTGTCCATCGTATCGGCGGCATTTGCTGTCTCAACAGGTTCCTCCTTGGCGCGTTTCTGCGGGCTTTTCTTCCGCGCAGTCGACGCCTGCGGTTTCTTCTTGTTCTCGCCGTTGCCCTTGAGGATCTCTATATAAATGAATTTGTCACAGGCGGATATGAATGCGAGAGGTGTTTTCTTCTCGCCAATGCCAAAGACTTTCATCCCGGCCTCACGAAGACGTGTCGCCAACCGCGTGAAATCGCTGTCGCTGGAAACAATGCAGAAGCCATCGACCCTGCCTGTATAAAGGATATCCATAGCGTCGATGATAAGCGCAGAATCCGAAGAGTTCTTGCCCGTCGTATAGCTGTACTGTTGCACCGGAGTAATCGCATGCTCCAGAAGTTTGGTCTTCCATCCGGAGACCGTCGGCTTAGTCCAGTCCGCATAGATGCGCTTGAACGTCGGCGTCCCGTACTTCGCGATTTCCTGAAGCATGGCCTGAACCTGGGAATAGGGTACGTTATCTGCGTCGATGAGAACGGCAAGTCGAAGGTCTTTAAGTACTTCCATTAGGTGTATTTATTCACTACAAGTTTATCAATTAACGGGGCTTATGCAAGTTGCCCCATCCGGTACACCTTTATTCAAAAAAAAGGCCACCCTATTCAGGCGGCCTCCCTTGTTTGGTATGGGATTTCCTACAACGATATTTGTTCCTCAAGTAAAATATTTGCAGACGAGTTTCCAACCTTGATGGTGAACGTGCCAGGTTCAAGTACCCATTGCATTTTTTTGTCATCGAAAAACTGGAAGGCGGATTCCGGCAACTCGATTTCAACTTCTTTGGATTCACCGGGCTGCAGGAACAGTTTGGAGAATCCCTTAAGTTCCTTTTCAGGACGTTCCAGCGAAGCCTCGTTGTCTTTCACATACACCTGCACCACTTCCGCTCCCGCAATCTTGCCGGTATTTTTCACTGTAACACGAACAGTCGCCCTTCGCTCACCCGTGGTCACTCTCAGGTTCTCCATCTCAAAGGTCGTGTACGACAGTCCATGGCCAAAGGCATATAGCGGTTCAACATTCTTCGTATCGAAGTAGCGATATCCAACCAGCAATCCTTCGTTGTAATTAACAACGCCGCCTTTTCCCGGGTATTCACCAATGGCATGGGCCGGCGAATCCTCAAGCTTTTTAGGGAATGTCATGGGCAATTTCCCCGAAGGATTTGTCTTACCGAAGATAATATTCGCCAGGGCTGTACCTCCTTCCATACCGGGATACCATGCCTGAATAACGGCCTTTGCATTTGTATTCCACGGTGTCATGTCTGTGGCAGCACCACCATACAACACGACTACGTTATTGGGATTGGCTTTCTGGATTTCAGCAATCAGGCGATCCTGTTCAAAGGGCAGCTTCATCGATGGTTTGTCTACACTTTCCGAATCGAACGCGTTATCATTCCAAGCATCAGAAAATCCATGGATCCAACCTCCGACATAAACTACCATATCCGACATTGCAGCCAGACGCGAAGCTTCCTGTATTAATTTGGGATCTGCTTTGCCGTCTTTCGAGATCACATATCCCGGCGCATATGACACTTTGATGTTTTCGTCTGCAAGCTTGCGTATCCCCTCCAGCGCAGTCACTTCGTATTTTGCATTCACCTGCGAGCTTCCGCCTGCGCCGGCATGTTTCTGATCTGCATTTGCACCTATCACGGCAATACTTCGTACGCCTGACAATGGCAGTACGTTGTCATTCTTCAACAGGACAATACCTTCTTCAGCAACCTTAAGCGCGGTGGACTGGTGCTCTGAGGTATTCAATGATCCTGCAGGGCGTTTTCCGAACATGTGTGTCTTGAACATGATGCGCAGAATGCGGCGCACTTTGTCGTCGATGATCTTCTCATCGACCTGACCGCCCTTGACAAGGCTTATTACGGTATCACCAAGGAAGAACTTGCCATAGTCAGGGTTCGGCCCCAATGCCAGGTCAGTACCCATTTCGAGGTCCGTGCCATTGTTAATGGCTTCCATCGTATTGTGGACTGCGCCCCAGTCGCTCATGAGAACTCCTTTGAATCCCCATTCGCCTTTGAGGATAGTGTTGACCAGGTAATCGTTGTGCGTAGCAAATTGTCCGCGAAACTTGTTGTACGAGCCCATTACGGTGTTCGCATCGCCCTCCTGAACGGCAGCGCGAAATGCGGGAAGATAAATTTCACGCAGGGCACGCTCACTCATTTCAACATTGATGGAATTGCGTTCAATTTCCTGGTTATTCGCTGCATAGTGTTTCACACTTGTCGACACTCCCTGGTCCTGCACACCCTTAACGTATCCTACCACCATCTTGCTGGCAAGGAACGGGTCTTCGCTAAGGTATTCGAAGTTCCGGCCATTGAGAGGTGTGCGAATGATGTTCACTCCGGGGCCGAGGATCACGTCTTTACCCCGTGCATTTGCCTCCGCACCAAGTACTTTACCGTAGGCATAGCCCAGGTCGGGATTCCACGTCGATGCCAGTGTAACGCCTACCGGCAGGTATGTTACCGAGTCAGCAACGCCTTCATCGGGGATGTAGTCAGTACCGTGTTCTTTGCGGACGCCGTGAGGTCCATCGGACATCTTCCACGAAGGAATACCGAGGCGTTCCACTCCACCGGAAGTAAACGATGACTCCGCGTGAATCATGGCAACTTTTTCTTCAATAGTCATCAGGGCGATTAGCGAATCGATACGGTTCTCGACCGCGTTGGACGTCGCTGCCTTCTCTGGCGTTGAGCAGGAATAAAAAACGATCGCGGCAATTACCGGAATCAGTTTTGTCAGGCTTTTGATCATAGGTTGAAAATTATTGTTCTGGTTGTTTTGAATGGGTCGTCAGATGGCATTACTGGTCACACCGGAAAACCGGGAATCACCGGTGGCGGCAAACAAACGCTGAGTTACGAAGTCATTTCCGGAATTGTACAGACACTTGTCATAAAATGCGCGTGACTTTTGATCGGATTTCCGGAGATCACGCTCATCGATAAATTTCATGTGTCAGGCTGTATTGGGCGTTTGAACTTTGTTTTGATAAAGCGCCGATTCAAGAAGAGAGCTTCATATCGACAGCATCACAAAATTAGGGATGGAAGCAATGCATCAAAGACACTGACTGTTCCATGATGGTCATCAAATGTTTCAAAAGTGGGGCTGATTTGTTTTACATGAGGTGTCGACGCAAGTCTATGCCGTAGCATTAGCCGATAAGACCGCTTAGCATTCGTGGATCGTTGTGCATCCTCACGGCAACTTCATTCGCGTCTGTATTGCATGTTAAAACATTAATTTAGTCCTGTATATAACCTGTATATAAGCTGTATATAAGCTGTATATATCCCGTATATAAGCTGTACCTATAAGGTACGGCTTATATATGGGTAATACCCGGACAGGGCATTGGGAATTCATGTCATGACCATGACCGGCCAAAATTTTTGTTTTGGAATGAGGTAGTGGTCAGGCGTCAGGCTGGCAAATCTGACCACCTGACTGATCCGTCAAGCTGACTGCATTATCCACCCTTCCGGGAGACGCGGGGCATTCGTTTCCCGATCAATTTCACGGCATACAAGACTATACAATGAACGGAGGATGAACGGAGGATGAACGGAGGATGAAAATCGGAACACTATCCGGAATGAGTTAAATCCGAGGCAGCAGGCTGGGACACGGAGGGCTGTTGATACCATGACTTTCGGCAGTGCGTTCACGAACTACCCATAAAAAAAGCCGCCCCGCAAATCGCGGGACGGCCTCTATGAAAAACCCAAACAAAAGCTACATTAATCCGACGTGGTCGATATAAACAGCTCCCGTCCAGTCAGTGTCCTGGAACTGGATTTCTCCAATCGATGCAGGACTTCCAAACTCAGACAGCGGAATCTGAACATCTTTCCATTTGCCCTCCTCAACAGTTACTTCTACCGTAGTAGCATCGCCGTCAGTAGTAGGTTTGATGTTCACATTAATCGTTTTTCCGCCAGTACCAGCGCCCCCATAAATTGAGAAAGCAAAATACTGCATGCCCGCGGTTGTCGGAGCCGGGCCGCCCCATGCACCAAACTGAGCCGCACCGCTGAAACCTCCTGCGAACACCGCCTTGATGGATTTCTCGCCCTGACGTTGTTGCTCAATGTTTTCGGTATCGGTAGATGAACCGCCCCAGCCTCCACCGAGACCAAACGGACTCTTCATTTCATCGTCATAGAACACCGTTACGAGTTCCGGCAACAATCCCATCGGAGGATCAATCGTAAGTCCGATTTCATCGATATAAACGATGGTGTTGTTCGTCGGAGCGTCTGTGTTATTGTTCTTGATCCGCAGTTCAGTCACATTATTTGCACCCTGAAGGTCTGCCAGAGGAACCACAATCTGGTGGTACTTATTTCCTGTAAACGCAGGCGGATAGTAATCGCCATTTTCGCCTATCTGGACAATAATTTCGGAATCCATATTGGTGTGTACATAGAATACGAGGTAGTTGTAGCCCGCAAAAACATTCGGTCCATTCTGATTGTTGATCTGTACTGCCCCCCATGGATCGTTGAACACAGTCTTGATCGCCATGGAACCATTTGCAGGATTCTCCTCATTTTCATAATCCTGGCTCACGTGTCCCCAACCACCGTATTGCTGCCATCCTGCTTGCAATCCATCCTTGTAGATATAGTAATCAAGCACAGGGAAAGATCCGGTAGAAGGTACCCTTACAACTACGCCGAGAGGTGCTCTGAAATCGTGAATCGTAATGAACTCAACAGCACCCTGACCTGCACCCGCAGGGAAAGCAAGTTTAATCTCGGTATCGCTATGCGCGATGAAGTTCTCCGCTGCGACTTCAACGTTACCAGGAAGCAAGAGTGTCTTCACAAGCAAGAGATTGGTACCGGTGATGGTGATGTCATCGGTCCCGGGAACAGCAGGAGAAGGAGACACCGATGTACCTGCGGGCAGAATAATGGTCAACTCACCTGCTTCAACATCGATCGGTGAAGACTGTTTCAGCGTCACCATTCCCTTGGTAGCCGTAGCAGGAACTGCAACGACGATTTCCTCAGCTGAGTGACTTACGAAGTCTTCGCTTGCCACTTCCGCACCACCTCCAAACACTACCAACGTGATGAGATCAAGGTCGCTACCTTTGATGGTCAGGTTATTGGTGTGAATAATTTCCGCTGGACTGATCTCGGTTACTTTGGGAACTGTAACAATAAGTTGTTCTTCCGATCCAAAACTCAGCGGCTTAGTGCCACCAGTATAGAAGATGAGGTAACCGGTCTGGGCCTCATAAGGCACCGTTATCTGAAGCTGCGTTTGCGTCTGGCTGACGAAGTCGTCCTGAACAACTTCAATGTCACCGGCAAACACTACGCGTTCGATCCAGTTGATCTTATCACCGGTAATGGTAAGGATCGATCCTGGTTTCACTTCTTCCGTGATACTGGTAATGACAACAGGAACTTCGAAGTTCAGGATCGTTTTTGATTCAATGTCTCCTGACGGTGTCTTCAGAATCACCTTGCCGGCTTCTGCTTCCTCAGGGACTGTTATTACGATTCTGTCACTGGAGCGGCTCTTAAACGCCGAGCTTGGGATTTCGACTGCCGGACGAAGTACGATAGACGTTACCCGGTCGAGGTTCATCCCAATGAAACTTATTTCATCGCCATGGTGAACGCCCGAAGGTCCGAAGCTTTCCAGCACGATGGCGGACGATTTCTTATCATCTTCATCCTCGCACGAGCTGAGGAACAGCATGCACCCCAGCAATAGCACGGGTGTGAACCACGTTAATTTATTTGCAAATGTTCTCATGTTCTTGATTCTATTGGAGTGGTACAAATCTGATATTGTCGATGTAGAACTCGACAGCGTTGCCATCGTTTTCAGGCGATCCGAGGAACCAGGTGCTAAAGCTACCTGCCGCCGTCTCGATGAATTTTTGTCCACCGTCATAGTACACTCCACGTGCATCACTCTGGCCCATATGATACTGGAACTCGGTCATCGGCACTACAACGGTAATCCAGGTTTCGGTACTCACTTCCTGGTTATTCTCTGCCCACGGAGCCCAGATCGCCCGCGCATTCAGGTCGTTGCCCCAGATCTCCTGGTTATTACCTGTATGGTCGGGAGTTGAGAGACACAAGTTGAGATGTCCTCCGAACCATTTGATAATCTTTGCTTCAAACTTAAGTGCATACTCACGGTATGATCCGGGGTATAGCGGATAGAAGTTCTCCGTTCTGCTGGGATCACTTCCACCCCAATACTCCATAGTGAAAGGCGACTGAGCCGGAGCTCCGGGGCCTTCATCCCGTTGGTTTGCATCAATATTTCCGCGAACAACGAGATAATTGCCATCGATAGAATGATCAGGATCACCTTCTGTCATACCGATACGCCATCCGTTGGCTACCAGATCGTCGAAGTTGAGAACAATGTTCCGGCTATCCCAAAGATGGAATGTAGATTCAGTTGTACCGAAATTGGTTTGTACCGTGACAGGTCCTTCGGTTGCGCCGTCAGGAATAGCCACTACCACCTCTTGCTGTCCTACTGACACAACTTCGCCCTGCACGCCACCGCTGAAGGTGACGGTAACAGGTTCAAAGAAGTAGTCACCGATGATCACAAGGTTTTCACCCTTTTCAACCTGCGGCCATTCATTGCGCGCAGCGTCTACTGCTGGTGGCGGAATGGTCACTTCGAACGGATGCTCAATAGTGTTCCCGTTCGCGTCTACGAGATAAAGCGTATTGGTTACTTCATCAGGTGCGAGCAATGGAACAGATACGATAACCACCCGGTTCGTCACCCAGGTAGGTTGAAGCGTAGCTGCCCTGTCGTTGAAACGAACTTCTCTGGTACCACCCAGATTTTCGCCGACAATGGCGATAGTCGCTCCAAGTTCGGCGGCTACGAGCAAAGAATCAGCCGACTCAGGATTGGTAACCCGAATGTACCTGATGTTCGGCGTTCCCTTAGGTTTTTCACTGAAAACCCCGTCGTCGTCTTCACACGACATCAGAAAGGTACTCGTCACCATAATGGCGAGAAGTACGTGATATATATACTTTAATGATTTCATCGTCATAAACCCTTTATTAGTTAAACTCAAACGATACTGGTTCTTCTCTGAGCTTTGGATTGGCAACAATCTCGGTCACAGGAACGGGCAGTACCATCGTGTTATGCGAGAACGCATTTACACTAAGTGTATTCGTGTTCTCAGAACGGCTACCCACGCCCACGTAAGCATCAGGCGGAATAGATACCGGAGTCGTTTTGTCCTCAGACGAATACACCAACTCATAGGCAGAAGGATCATTCTCACCAGTAGTGTTGTTTGTGATCTTGCGATATTGTGCAGCCCGTCCACGGGAATTGAGATATGCAAGTGTCTCGTCCGGGTTTCTGTAGTAGCGGCGTTTGATGTCAAGCCAGCTTTGTGATTCAAGACCGAACTCCACACGGCGTTCATTCATAAGGTCAGCGAAACTCATTGATCCGTCTGCGGGAGCAGCGAGACCCGCACGCTGCCGCACTGCGAGATAGGCATCATATCCAGGGCCTGATGAAAGCTCAGCGTTTGCGCCCAGCAATGCTTCTGCATAAAGCAGATATACATCGGCGAGACGAAGCATGTAGATGTTCATGGGGGAATCCTGGTTGGTGATCGCGAAGCCGTGATCCTTGTCGTTACCTACGATGTACTTCTTCAGACTGGTAAGTGAAGGAGTCGCGCCGTTGAGCTGATTTTCTTCAGCGTCACGCACTACAATCTCATAGGTATAACCACCGTTTTCCGTTGCGATGTAATCGTAGTAGTCACCGTTTTTAGAATAGATTGCGCGCTGACGAAGATCGTTATTACCCTCGGCATTTGTTTCAAGAGTTTTGATGTAATCTACAGTCATGCATTTACCACCGCCCCAGGCAGTGCCGTCGCCGGTGATTTCAACGTGACGGGCAAAGCGCGCTTGTCTGCTGCTTCCAAAACCCCAACCACCGTTGATACATTCAATCGCAAACAGAATCTCAGGGTTGTGTTCATTCTTAACCTGGAACATTGCTTCGTAATCACTGAACAGCGAAAGTCCGCTGTTGTTGATCACATCAGCGGCATACGAAGCTGCAGCAGCAAAATCATCGGCAGTAGCAGAAGGGAACGAAGAATTTCCAACTTTCCGCTGACCGATCGTTACGTGCAGTTTTGCCAGCATACCTTTGGCAGCCCACGATGTTACGCGACCGGGATCATCAGATGCAGGCAGGTTTTCCGCTGCAAAAACGAGATCTCTGCGAATAAATTCATATATGTCGCTAACCAGGTGTCTCGGAAGTTGCAGGTTGTTCGCACTTACAAGTGCAGCAGGGTTCTCCACGATAGGAACGTCGCCGAAGTACTCAGCCAGCTGAAAGTATGCAATAGCGCGGAAGAATCGCGCTTCACCGAGGCCAGCGTTGATAGCTTCCGGGGCAACGCCATAACCAGAAGCAATATTTGGCATGTCATCGATGATCAGGTTTGCATAAGAGATAACATCGTAAAGGGATCTCCATCCGTCGAGGAGGTGTCTGTTGGACTCGTTGTGCGAAACCATAAAGAATGCACCCTCTTCATCCCAGTCGTGCAACACATCACCAGGAAGAAGATCGCCTGCCACCCACTGAAACACGTCGGTATAACCCCACCAGGGACGTCCATAAAGGGACGCAGTAGCTTGTCGGATTTCCCCGCGCGTACGGTACCAGTTGTTCACAGCAGCCTGATCCTGGGGCGCGAACTCAAGGAAATCCTCGGAACATGCACTCATAGAGAATATGAGCACCGTTGCCAGAATATGTTTAATATATCTTTTCATTGAATTCAATGTTATCAAATTAGAAATCGATGTTTAATCCAAGTGTATACACACGGGGTGCAGGGTAGCGACCCAGATCGACATTCTGCATCAACGGGCTTTGATTGAACGCACCAATCTGAGGGTCAAGTCCTGAATAGTTGGTGAATGTTGCCAGGTTCTGAATGTTTCCATATACCTGTACCCGTGAAATGCCAACCTTCGAAAGAAGCGATGACGGCACGTCGTAGCCCAGACGAAGGTTCTGAATCCGTACAAAGGTTCCGTCTTCTATCCAGCGTGTAGACATATGGTGGTTGGAGTTTTCTCCACCATTATCGAAACGCGGCATATTGGTATTGGGATTGATCAGTTCGACGTGATCAATATTGTTGACATCTGTGCCACCCGGCTTGAGTCTTGTCTGCGCTCTGTTAACCACTGAACGTGCCTGGTTGTCGAAGATGGTAACCATTTGTTCGTTACGTGCACGTGAGTAGTTCAAGATATCACCACCAATGGTTCCCATAACAAATACATCAAGGGTGAACGGTCCGTACCTGAACGTGTTGTTGAGACCAAATGTCCAGTCGGGGTTAGGATCACCGATTACGGTCCGGTCGTCACTGTTGATAACACCGTCGCCATTGATATCCTTCCACTTCATATCACCAAGCCACACGCCTGTAGTTCTTTCGATGAGGTTACGTCCATCAGGTCCGGCGATCTGAACGGCATGGTTCTGGATTTCCTCTTTTGACGTGAAGATACCTTCAGCTACATAGCCATAGAACTGACCTACGGGATAACCCACATCGGTCATTGTTGCATTCTGGAAACCGGTATACCAGTAGATATTTTCCCGAAGTGCTGCTCCGGCGAGTTCTTTAACTGTGTTTCTGTTGATCGTTACGTTGGCGTTGGTCGACCATCTCAGTTTACCTTTGTCGATGTTAACTGAACTGACAACCAATTCAATACCTTTGTTTTCCATCCGGCCTACGTTTGCGTATGGACCAGCCACCATGTTACCGAAGGTTGCGGGCAGAACCATGCGCAACAGAAGGTTGTCGGTATCCTTAAGATATGCATCTACCGACATCGTAATCCGATCGTCAAGCAAACCGAGATCTATACCAATGTTATATTGAGTCGTTGCTTCCCACTGAAGCATCGGGTTGGAGTATTGTGAATTTCGAACAGCGTTTCCGAAAGCAGATAGCTCCGTAACAAGGCTCGAACCGAAGCCGTAGTTACCGATATTCTCGTTACCTGTCATACCCCAGCCTGCGCGGAGTTTCAGGTTGCTGATGGCATTAACTGAAGCAAGGAAATCTTCCTGGTTGAGTTTCCATCCAAGGGATGCTGAAGGAAACCATCCCCAGCGTCTCTCAGAACCGAATCTTGATGAACCGTCGCGGCGGATTGTTGCTGTCAGCAGATAGCGATCGTTGAACGAATAGTTGACACGGGCGAAGTATGACGCCAGCGAGTTCCATGCTTTATAACCTGTGTTCTGCATACTTGCAGCGTCACCCTGGTTCATTGTAGGGATGTCGTTTGGCACATTGAATTTAAACGCAGTAACACCTTCGTATGTGCTCTTCTGCGCTTCCATACCTGCCATCGCTGTCAGATCATGTCCGCCAAACTGCTTCGTGTATGTTGCGTAGTTCTTCCAAAGCCAGAAGAAGTTCTCGTCGTTCCGAACCGCGAGACGGCTGATCGGGTTGCTGATACCGCGACCCCAGTTATAACTCGGCTGGAAAGCATTGTTTTTGGTCGAACCGAAGTCTGCCGAAACTTCCGATCTGAATTTAAGTCCCTCAATAATTTGGACATCACCATAAAGGTTTGCCATTACGCGGTTATTCAGCACCGTGTTGTTCCGAAGCAATGCTAACCCCACAGGGTTCGAGCTGATTTGTGCAGAAGCGTTTTGCTGATCAGGACCTGCAAAGTTTCCGTTGAAATCTCTGACAGGAATATGAGGAGGCATCTGAGCCGCCTGAGAAATAACACCGTCACCACCGTCATTCAGGGTGATGGTTTCATTACGTCTCGAAACTGCCAGGTTCATTCCGACATCCAGACCTTTGCGGACGGTACTTTCCACGTTGATACGCGTGTTATATCTTTCGAAATCCGATCCGATCACAATACCATCCTGCTGCATAAATCCGCCCGAGATCATGTAGCGGATATTTTCCAATCCACCGGTAAGGGTAAGGTTATGACTCTGCATCGGTGCAGGCTGGAAGATCGCGGCCTGCCAGTCTGTTCCGCGGCCAAGCAAACTTGGATCTGCGAAACGAGGGTTTGCAGTTATAGATTCAACCTCCTGGGCAACCTCATTGTTATACGCTGCATATTCAGGCAGCGTCATCATATCAAATGTCTTATAGACATCCTGGATCGCATAATAGCCATTGTAGCTAAGCTGCGATGTTCCTTTTTTACCGCGTTTTGTCGTAATAATCACAACACCATTGGCAGCACGTGATCCGTAGATCGCTGTCGCCGATGCATCCTTGAGAACTTCGATGCTTTCGATATCATTCGGGTTCACGGAAGCCAGAGGGTTAACCGCTCCGGTCTGCTGCCCACCTGCACCACCCTGCCAGTCGAAACCTGCAATGCCTTGCGCATTACCGCCGACCTGGATACCATCGATTACGTAGAGAGGTTCACTGCTACCGGTAAGAGAGGTAGTACCGCGGATACGCATTGACACCGCGCCACCGGGCTGACCTGTGTTTTGCGTGATCTGAACACCGGCTACACGTCCCTGGAGAGCCTGGTCAAAGCTCGTAGAAATCGACTGCCTTACGTCTTCCCCACTAACGGAGGATATCGCACCCGTAAGGTCACTTCGCTTCTGAACACCATACCCGACAACTACAACTTCCTGCAGCGTGGCGACGTCTTCCTGTAGTCTGAAGTCGATGCGTGTCTGATTTCCAACAACCACCTCCTGAGGTGTGTACCCTATGAATGAAACAACAATCACATCACCACTGTTGGCTTGAAGTGTGAAGTTTCCGTTCACGTCTGTGGTTGTTCCCACAGTCGTGCCCTTGATGATCACGTTGACCCCTGGCATTGGGGAATTCGACTCGTCTGTCACGGTTCCTGTCACCGCCCGTGATTGGGAGTACACCGTACTCACCCACAGCAGCAACAAAAACACGGAAGCGATTCGAAGAATGCCTCTGTAGATTTTTTTCATCTTCATTGTTTTTGTTTGAGTTTTTAGTTTATGGTTTTGATCAACCCCGGTGAGAGGTTAATGTCTTATTTCAGGTTTATGGCTATCATTTCTCCACGATAACGGATCTCCTGGGAAGGCAAGCTTTCAAGGCTGCCTCCCGCAGGATGATCTGTCTTAACCCAAACTATCCGGAAGGTCCGTTCCCCCGGCATGCCTTTATAGTTGCCCTCGCGCTGATTGATAGTCAAGACTTTTGTTTCGTCTTCATAATCCATCCGTATCTTCGAGAACATTCCGTTTTCGTAGTTGTAGTTTGTGCCCTCATCTTCATACAGCGTAAACGTTGCGTCCGAACCTGTGAATACATAGAGCGTAACGGGATCCGCGGGCTTTTCGTCAGTGTATTGCAACTCGGGCCCCATCGGGAGTATTGAGCCTGCTTTTACGTACAAGGGAATTCGCTCATAGGGTGCCTTTGCATCCAGCGTTTGCCCGCCTTTGAAAAACTCACCTGTATAGAAATCGAACCATGCCGACGACGCAGGCAGATACACACTCCGCGATGTCGCTCCATACTGATAAACAGGATTCACCATTATGGAAGGTCCGAGCATGTATTGATCTGCGATATTTTTTACACGCGGGTCGTCGGCAAAATCCATGATCAAACCACGCATAATCGTGTAGTCGTCGTGATAGCTGCTTCCCGCCAGCGAGTAGAGATATGGCATCAGCCTGTACCGCAGATTTGTGTAATAGACCATGCTCTTGTAGGCAGGATGTTCAGCTGGCGCAATGTTGAAAATCTCTCGGAACGGATACTGGCCGTGTGAGCGGAAGATGGGACAGAACGCTCCAAACTGGAACCACCGTGTATTGAGCTCGCGCCATTCTTTCAGATCTTTTTCGTTGGGATTTTCATACCGTCTCTCAACAGCGAAACCTCCAATGTCCATTGTCCAGTATGGTATTCCTGAAAGGGAGAAGTTAATGCCTGTGGCAATCTGGTCCTTGAAGTCGCTCCACCGTGAAACGATGTCACCACTCCAGGTCACAGCACCATAGCGTTGCTGTCCTGCGTATGCCGACCGCGTTAGAATGAACACTCGTTTATCGGGGCTGGACCGCCGTTGTCCTTCATAAACGCCCTTAGCATTCATAAGTGAATAGGCATTGAAATATTCTGCGCCTGGCCCCAGGGCTGTCGGGCTCATGTTGAGCTTTCTTTCTTCGAGCGAAAGATTGGAATGCATGTCGGGTTCCGTGGCATCCAGCCACCATGCGTCGACACCAATGCTGTTGAGGTGTTCATCAAGCTGCGACCAGAACATTTTTCCGGCTTCAGGATTAAAAGGATCGTAGAACGTCGACTCGTATCCAACGCCCACCCAGTCTTTGCGTTTCTTCTCCACATTTCGCTTGAAGAGAAATCCATTTGCATCCAGCTCATTGTAATGTTCTGTACCGACGTTGAACTTGGGCCATACGGAAATCATCAGATTGGTATGCAGCTCCTTGTGAAGCTGGTCGATCATGCCCCTGGGATCAGGGAAACGCGTCTCATCAAACTCATGTGATCCCCATTCCGGATCCTTCCAGTATTGCCAGTCGAGTACGATGTTATCAAGCGGAATTCGGCGCTTCCGGTATTCTTTAACCACATCGATCAATTCAGCCTGATTGCGGTAGCGTTCACGGCTTTGCCAGAAGCCCATTGCCCACTTGGGAACGATGGGTGCCTTGCCAGTGACGGTGCGATACCCGCTGATTACCTGATCAGCGTTTTCTCCTTTTATAAAGTAGTAATCAATCTGACTTGCCACGTCTGACTGCAGGGAAAGCCGGCTTTGTTCCTCTGCTGAAATCGGGTCGAGGTGTTTAACGGCGAGATATCCTCCCTGAGGTATCCACTCAATGCGAATCGGTTTCTTTTCACCTTTGCGGAGCGGCACGCGGAACTTATTAGTCCACGGATTCCAGTTCTGACGCCAGTTGTCAAGAATCAGTTTGCCGTCAATCCACACCTTCAGATAACCGGAGGAATAAAACAGAAACTTGTGATCGCCCTCCACTTCAGAGGCGAACGTTCCTTCCCAGGTGATCTTTCCCTCGTTGGCAATATCCTTTGGGAATTGATCCACCTGCGGCGTTTCAAGGTATTCGTATTCGATTCTGTCTTCTGTGGCGGTTTTTACAACCTTCTCACGGACGAAATAAGTAGCGGTAAGCCCACCTTCCTGCCCTTCCTTATTAAAGAGTTGCAGACCTGACAGGGGCAGATATTCCCGGGGGTCGCCGAACTTTGAAATGGAGTAGTTGTCCCAAAGGATTCCGTAGTTCCGGCTGGAGTATACAAAAGGTACTATGTCGACGATGTTGTGCTGAACGAGGTCGACGTCGTCGTTCTTGTAGTTCATCTGACCGTTTTGATGACCTCCCAGTCCGTAGAAGGCTTCATCCGCCGGAGATTCGAAAATCTGCCGGATCTGGTAACGCCCGGGAACTTCAGAGGAAGGCTTGAATTCCTTTCCGCCGCCTTGTTTTTCGCGGAGGATGGTCGCACCCGACTTATCCAGAAAGGTTACTTCCCCCGTTTTGTTGTCTACCCGCGCCTGTAGGGTGGTCGTCTTCAGTACGACAGCCCCCTCGGATTCTTCAACACGGACATTGGGCTTGCCATCCACCGGAATGGTAATGAGGCTTTCGGCTGAGGCGAACTCGCCAGGTGTTGCGGAGACCCTGATGATGTCGTCGGAAACGGCCAGAAGCCGGATTTTACGCGCTCCGTTGTGGTCGATATTGACGACCACGCCATTGTCAACAAGGTCATACCGGGCGTTCTTCTCAGAGCAGGAGGACAGCATTCCTCCGCTTAAAAGAGCTAGAACAAGAAAACTGGAAAGATTGAGGTTGAGGTTAAGGTTCAGCTTCATTTCGCAACCGGATGTCGAAGATGGTTTTTCGAAATCGGTTGCATAAATTTAGCCTATAGGGTACCGCCGGAGGGTATAAAATTGTTCAGGATAGGGTGTCATGTGGTTAACTGGGGGTAGCCATTTGTTTCATACTAGGGCCGATATTGTTAACTACCGCTATCCGGTGAAAATTGACCGCATGTTAAAGGACCCGGAAAATCAGGATTCCCGGTACGAAGGGGATCTCATGGGAAATGGATCAGAGAATAATCAGTAAAGCAACAGAAACCGCGATAATCAGATAGATTGCTATCTCAAGGAAGAGCATTAAACGGTTTTTTCGCTTCAGATTCTCCATAACAAGTAATTCAGACCGGAGCAAAAGTAAGCCCCGCCTACGACTTTGAGGTTCACTAAAACGATATTATTGCGGTAGATTTTGTTATCTCGCGGGGTTCTGAAACAAACGATACCCTACGCTTTGTTTCCATTACTCACTGCGAAGTGACTCCACAGGATTTGCCAGCGAAGCCCGCAACGCTTTGTAGCCGATCGTGAGTCCAACGACAACTAACACGATAGCGAGGCTTATCAGATAGCTTATGGGATCGATAGAAGTCCGATAGGTGAAGTTTTTCAGCCAGTTTGAAAGGAAGTAATACGAGAGGGGTATCGCAATCACAAAGCCCGCAACTGTCAGCCAGAGGAAGTCAACGCAAATCAGGCGCAGGATGTGAATTTCGCGGGCTCCCAGCACTTTTCTGACGCCAATCTCCTTCACTTTGCGCTGAACGACGAACAGAACCAGCCCGTAAACTCCCAGACAGGAGATCAGGATCGCGATGAGAGTAAAGACCTGAACGATAGCACCGAAATTCTGGAAGTTGTCGTACTGGCTCGCCAGCTGTTCATCGAGGAACGTGTATTCGAATGCCTTCTCAGGGAATGTTTCGTTCCATATCGTTTCAATTTCAGGAATTGAACTCCGGATATCAGTGTTTTCAAAGCGCACTGACAGCGTACTGTATTGGTTGGGTTCGATGTCCATGAGCAGCGCCGATATAGGGGTAGTGAGTGAAGAGAAGTTGAAGTCCTTCACTACGCCAATAACTTTGCCTTCCTTGCCCTCCAGGTTTATCGTCTTGCCCAGTGCCTTCTCCGGTGTCTCCCAGTTAAATTCCCGTACGGCAGATTCGTTCACGATAAAGGCTTGTGCGGGATCCGTGCCGAAGGACTTGTCGAAGGTGCGCCCTGCCACGAGCTCCATGCCATAGGTTTCCACGAAGTCAAAATCCACGGCGAGGTTTGCAATAAACAGGTGGTCTTCGGCGGTGAAACCTTCAGGGATAGTTCCGCGATATACCGATCCGAGTCCCGGGGCATTTGACGAAAGTGCAGTGCTCTTTACGCCGTTGCGCGTTTCAATCGTATTGCGCAGGTATTCAAGCTTGCTGCGGAAGGTCGAATCGTTTTGGCGGAAGATCCCATTCAGATTATTGCTGAAGAGCGGTATGTTGACGACCATTTCCTTCTGAAAACCAAGTGGCCGGTCTTCAAGGAACCGGAGCTGCTTGACAATGAGCAAGGCACCACTCAGAAGCATACACGCGATGGTAAGCTGAAATACAACCAGTGCATTTCTCAGAAATGATCCGCCGCGTTGGTTCATTCCGGAACCTTTCAGCACATTGACCGACTCGAACTGGGTCACGAAGTACGCGGGGTATCCGCCTGCCAGTGCCGTTACCAACAGGAGCAATCCCAGCGCCCCGGCAATCAGTGGACCGTCAACGGCTTCGGCGAAGGTCAGTTGTTTGTTCAGCAACTGATTCATGAACGGTAGTGCATAATAGAAAACCGCAAAGGAGAGAATCATCGCCCCAAGGCAGAAGACGAAGCTTTCGGAAATGAACTGAAAGATCAGCTGCGTTTTTTGCGATCCGAGTATTTTCCGAACACCGATTTCTTTAAGTCTTGAGAATGATTGCGCCGTACTCAGGTTTACATAGTTGATACAAGCAATAACCAGTGTAAGAAAACCAACCGCGACGAAAATGATAAGGTTGCTGGTAGTATTTGTGGGTGTAGGTTCCGCGAGAAGTTCGCTTTTCAGGTGAATGTCTTCCACCGGCATAAGCGTAAAGACCTGGCCTATGAGAAACTGGGGGTTCGCGTACTTTTTCAGAAACGCCTCCATGTTGTTGTCCACAGCCTTGGCCGATGCACCCGGCTTCAATAACACGTATGTATACGAATGGCTGATGATAAAATTGACGGCAAGATTGTTTTTCAGTACCGTAGCACCAGGCTCTGCTTCCATGTCAAACATGTTGTGATACGGCACAAGCATATTGAATCGCAAATGGGAATTCTCGGGAAATTCTTTGACTACGGCTGTTATTTTGAACAGATGGCGACCACTGAACATGAGGGACTCTCCTATGGGATTGCGATCACCAAAGTATTTCTTCGCCATCTCCTCGGTGATAATAACCGTGAATGGCTCCACCAACGGCTTTCGTGAACTCCCCTGCACATATTCGAACGTGAACATATTCATGAGGGCTGAGTCGGCGAAGAAGACGTGGGTTTCCTCAAACACGCGGTCCTCGCCCGGGACCGAAATAGTCACATTCCTGTCGTACATACGCGCCGCGTCTTCAACTTCCGGAAAGAATTCTTTCATGGAAGGCGCTATGGGCGGCGGACTGGTGGCGAGGTTCAGTCCGTTTGGGACGGTATATGCGAGACGATAGAGTCTGTCGCTTTTTTCGTGAAACTTGTCATAACTGGTTTCATGCCTGACGTAGGTAATGATCAGAAGTGCCAGCGAAATGCCTGCAGTCAGGCCAATGAAATTGATTCCGGCGTAAACTTTGTACTTAAGCAGATTCCGGATCGCAGTCTTCAGAAAGTTTCTAAGCATACAGGAAAATAAGTAGTAGAAACGGGGAAGCTATTTCACGTGGTCGATTTTTTTAGGCCAAAGGCCGGATTTGCATGACGAGCGGTTATTCCTCAATCTGACCATTCGCCCCAATCCCCCATTTTACGGCAGGATTGAGGGCACGTTACCTCTTAGGCTATTTGCGACACAGGGAATTCGGAGGACGATTGCCGCCATAGTCAGCCTTGAGACCTGTTATTTGAAGCAGCAAACCTGACAGCTACCAGACATTGTCATCCGTGAACCATGAAAGGAAACTTGAACCTTGAACTTCTCCGGGAGGGCTGCCCCTCAGAATCTGCCAATCAGAATTCTGAAATCAAAAACCGGAAATCTAATAGAAAGAGTGGACAAAGAGTGGACAAACCACGGAGAAATGACCTCGGATGGGCTGGGCGAAATGAGGAGAAATCGTGTGTCTGCCTGAAAGATTTTTTTGAAAAAATATGTGGAATTGTGAAACCCGGGGTATATAGACGCTTCGTATAGCAATAATAAACATCTATCTATGGCTATTGTTGCAAACAACGATCTTACGCGAGGACTTCGCGGCCGGGTTGGTAAATGGTTGGTTTTTCGGATGGTGCGCGGGAAGACTATTGCAAGTCATGCTCCGAAGAAACCGGATCCGCGAAAGCAAAGTGCTGCGCAACGGCTGACACGGAGTACGTTCAGGGATGCTTCCGCATGGGCAATTCGCATTTTGATGGACCCTGTTAAGAAACAATACTATGCGGATATCGCGAAGGCACAGGCTTTGCCAAATGCATATACCGCGGCCGTGCGGGAATACATGCGTGAGGTGACAGTGAGGCGAATAAAGGACCAGCCGAAGTATTGTGTGCAGACAATAAGGACTCTCGAAGATTACACACATCGCACAGAAGAGAACATGGAATTTTTAAGCCTTGAAATGCGAGACTTCAACCTGCTGCCATCAAAGCAACAAACGTTAACGGCTAACAAAACGTGGTCAATCAAAAACCAGAAATCTGGAATGAGAAATCAAACAGTCTCTGGCAGACTACACAGATCACACAGTTACCGGGACCGTCACCCTTATTTGAAACTTGAACCTTCTCTCTACGGAGCACTGCAACCGAAGCCCCTGCTTGCCCCAATCAGAAACCAGAAATCAGAAGTAAGGTTCATTTTCCTTTCCTCTTCGCTGCCGCATATGCCGACGGCAGGACCTGAAACTCCTCACGGAAGTACTTGGCGAAGTACTTCGGATTGTTAAAGCCCACCTTATAGGCAACTTCTGAGACCGTAAGCTGGCTCTTCTCCAGAAGCTGAGCCGCATGCTGCAAGCGGATACTGCGGATAAATTCCAGGGGAGATTTTCCCGTTAGTGCCTGAAGTTTCTTGTACAGATGTACCCGGCTCATACCCAGCTCGTGACTGAGGTCTTCAACTGAAAAATCTGCATCTGATATTTTTTCTTCGACGATCTTCAGCGCCCTGTTCACCAGCTTCTCATCCATAGAGGTAACCTCTACATGACTTGCACGCACATCGATCTTGTGGCGCATTTCCTTTTGATACAATTCGCGTTGATGTATCAGGTTGCGTATCCTTGACTGAAGGATCTCAAAATTGAACGGCTTCGTGATGTAGTCATCGGCTCCGCATTCGAATCCTTCAAGCTTTTGCTCCTCAGCAGTACGTGCCGTAAGCAGAATGACAGGTGTATGACTGACGCGCACATCATCTTTGATCTTCTTGCACAACTCCAGACCATTCATTTCAGGCATCATGATATCGCTGACAACAAGGTCGGGCAGTGATGACTGTACCTTCGCCCAGCCTTCTTTTCCATCCTTCGCTTCAAGTATGTTGTAGTGCAGGCGCAGGTTATCCTTGAGATAGAAACGGAAATCTTCATTGTCGTCTACCAACAGGAGGCTTGGCATCCTGACGTGACCGTTCGTGACATCTGCATCCGCCGCCTCATTCTCCGCCTGGGAAGCCAGTTCTGGAATCGCAGGCATTTTATGAAGTTCCTTCAACGGAAGCACAACGGTAAACACGCTCCCCTTGCCGACTTCACTCTCCGCCTGTATCGTTCCACCATGGACTTTAACAAACTCCTTCGTGATGCTGAGACCAATGCCACTGCCCTGATTGATGACGTTCATGGGGAGATCGCTTTGAAAGAAACGTTCGAAAATACGCCCAAGTTTATCGGCTGGGATACCAATGCCCGTATCAGCGACGCGAATCATTAAATGAGAATCGTGCTGCATCTCAAGGTTTACCGTTACCTCGCCGTGATCAGGAGTAAACTTGAATGCATTTGACAACAAATTGAAGAGGATTTTTTCAAGCTTATCCTTGTCGAAGAAAGTTTCGAAGTGTTCAAGGTTCGTATGGAAAGTAAGTTTGATATCCTTCTTTTCCGAAAGGTCGGAGAAGGAATAGACGGTTTCTTTAATGAATGCGATGATATCACCCTCTGAAGGGTTGAACCTCACCTCCTGAACTTCAAGTTTCCTGAAATCAAGAAGCTGATTGACAAGGTTGAGGAGACGCTTTGCATTCCGGTAGATCAGTTCATACTGCTTATGGTGCGTCGAATCGCCTCCTATGCGAAGCAGCTTTTCGATGGGCGTTAGGATGAGCGTCAGCGGCGTCCTAAACTCATGGCTTACATTGGTGAAGAACTTCATCTTCATCATATCGAGCTCGTGCATTCGCAGCGCCTCCTGGCGTTCCTGCTCAATCGCAAATTTCATGCGTTCGCGTTGCTGGATGATTCTGCGGATCAGGAGCAGGGCGCCTAGAATAAGAAGGACATAAATTGTCATCGCATATCCTGTTCGCCAGAATGGAGGAAGTACAGTGAGTTTCACCTCCAGGCCCGGCGAACTCCAATCGTCAGTCACTTCAGAGGCGCGAACCTTGAACACATACGTGCCGGGGTCGAGGTTCGTATACGTGACACGCCGTTGCGCTGCTGTGGTCGTTATCCAGTCGCGGTCGAATCCTTCGAGCTTGTAGCGATACTTCATCTTTTCAGGATGATAAAAACTCAACGCGGAAAACTCGAGTGAGAATACATTGGCGCGATGCTTCAGTGTAATATCGCGGACCAGCGGGACGGCCTTGTCCAATACCACCCTGCCGAATTGTTCCTCTCCTATCGCCAGACTTCGGTTCAGCACCTGCACATCCGTCAACACAACCGGCGCATCGGGTACGGCATCGATGATATCATCAGGTGAGAAAATATTAAAACCGTTTGGCCCGCCGATCACAATTTCTCCCTTCCAGGTCTTAAGGGCGGCGTTTTCATTAAACTGCTTGCCCTGGAGCCCGTCAAACTCGTCGTAGTTTCTGAATACTCCATTGATAGAATCTACAGAAGCATGCCGGATAACAAAGTTGGAGATACCATTCGGTGTACTGAGCCAGAGATTTTTATTCGCATCTTCCGTGATCGTAAGTATCGAGTTATGCGGTAACCCGTCATCCTCCGTAAGCACGCGGAATGAATTTGTTTTTGGGTTAAACAGATTCAATCCACCATGTGTACCAACCCAGATAAGCCCGCGGCTGTCTTGTTGTATAGAAAGAATACTGTTATTACTCAGACTGTTTGTGTTGTTGGGCTCACTGAGGTAATGTGTAAAAGAGTTGGTGCTGGGATTGAATACTTCAATGCCATAACCTGTGCCGATCCAAATGTTTCCTTCTTTGTCTTCGCAAAATGCCGGCACATAGCTCGCGTGAATAGGAACACTCGTGTCCACGCGAAACGTGGTTATTTTCTTCAGGTCGGAGCCATAGAGATCTATGCCACGCGTAAGCGTACCTACCCATATGTTACCTCTTGAATCCTGGAATATCTCCCATATACTATCATCGGAAACACTGTTAGGATCATCCGGATCGTGACGGAGTCTTGTAAAATTTTTCCCATCAAACACATTCAGTCCGCCGAAATAAGTTCCGATCCATAACCGATGATCCTTGTCATAGCAGAGGCTGACAATAACATTAGTACTAATGCTATTCGGGTTTTTCGGATCATGACGATATTGGCGGAATGAATGGTTCGCGCGGTTGTAATAGATCAGGCCGCCGCCATTTGTTCCAATCCATAAATTGCCCTTCTCGTCCTCAGCAAACGCGTTGATATCATTAAAAGGGAGGCTTTTGTCATCTATTGAACTGTACCGGAACAACGGGAAGCGGATGATCTTTTCGTGATAGTAGCTCACGCCCCGCTTGAACGTCCCCGCCCAGATTATTCCTTCATTGTCGCGGTAAATTGTATTGATGCTGTTTTGTACAAGGCTGCGTTCATCTTCCGGAGAATTGAGCAGCTGCTCAACAGATCTTTTTTTCTTGTGGATGACGTTTATTCCACCGTGATCCGTCGCAACCCATACAAGCCCATTGTTGTCAACAACAGCACCACGGACAATATCGGAGCTCAGCCGAAGTTCGCCCGACGACCGCGTGATATGAGATATCTCACCGCTTGTGGGATTCAAATGAAAAATTCCCCTGTTGGTATCGGCGATATAGATCCACAAATGATCATCATCGTCTGCAACAAACCTGTAATCGAGAAATTGTCCCTGATACCGGGCACTCAGGGCGCGATTCCGGTAGATAACTTTGAGTGTCGTTTTATCGAGCAACTCAATCGTTCCATCGCGGTGTACAATCCACCAATTCCCATCTTTGGCTTCCTGTATCCCGGCCACAATATCAGAACCTATCGACGTGCTATCCGACGGATTGTGGCGCAACGGTATAGCTGAACCATCTGCCGGGCCATAGTGATACAAGCCGAGGGTTTGATGAATAAACCAGAAATCTCCGTTACGTCCTTTTACGATGTCGGTAAAGCTTCCATCGGGCAGGCCCAACCGCCGAATCATGTCAGCTGGATTGTAACGAAACTGTTCGGTTACCGGGTCATAGATGTCGAGTCCACTCCAGGTTGAAATCCAAAGCTTCCCATCGGGGTCCTCAAACATGCGGTTAATGTCGTCGTTTATGAGGCTTGCGGGATCGCGGGGATCGTTTCGAAATACCTTAAACTGATAACCATCGAAACGGTTCAGGCCTGAGATTGTGCCGATCCAAAGAAAGCCCTGGCGGTCTTTGAAGAAGGATTTGACCTGATTATGCGACAGACCATTGTCTGCATCCAAACGCGAGAATCTGTAACGGTCTGGCTGGGCGTGTACGTTACCGGATACTATAAATACTCCTACTAACCAAAAAATTACCCTGCGTACCATTCCGGAGAATTAACAGATTTTGCGGTGGATCAATCGTAATTATACCGGCTATCAAGTTAATAAAAAAGGAGTTACGCTGGGGAAGGGGAAATAAAAAGGGAGGACTCGTCATCCTCCCTAAATTGAATCAACGGAAAGCCGTGGCTTCGCAGTAGTTTACAAAGGAGTCGCCATAAAGGTCAAAAGCGCGGTAGTTGAGGTATAATTTGCCTGCGCTGACATATCCCGATCCCTGAACTTCGTAGCCGTTGGACACCTGCCGGGGGATATCGATCCTGTCGCCGCTGATATATGCGACGAAGTGAGTGCCTTCGGCGTAGAAGTCGCGCAGGGTCACTTCGTCGCCGTCATATCCACTTCTCGAGATATACATATTATAATAGACAACTTCGCGATATGTCTTACTGTATTCTTCCACCTCAAAATACCCTGTAAAACGATCTCTGTGGTCGTACCGCGGTCTAACGTCCTCCTCGTATATGTAGCAGGAACTAAGTGTAGCCGCAAGAATCAGGAAAAAAGCCAGTTTTTTCATAGTTCGACGGATTAGTATACCATCTAAAACAAGAAAAGGGCCAGAATTTAATACGGGTTTCGGAGACAGGAAAAACCGGGAAAAACGCGCGCTTTTCGAAGGATAAAATAAAAAATACCGGATGTGGTCAACACCCGGTATTTACCATGCGCACTCTTTATAATAAAGAGCAAAAAATTGCGCGGCCACTTTTCCTAAAAAAATTGGTACTCCGGCACCGGCAAAAAGTATTTACAACCAACAACCACTACGAATGGAGTAAATGGCCAGTCGCGCCGGAGCTACCATATCTTTATCATGCGAAATTCATCGGCATGATTTCAAATCATCAGTCTACATTATCATGGAGAAACTTGTTGTTCCCCAGGATATTGTTATCATCGTTCAGATTATACTTTGAAATAAATGTTTCAGATGAATGCGGAACGTCCTGCATCTTCACTCCTCTGCGGAGGTAAGCAGGAAGTGACCACTTCTCATTGAACTCCTCCTTCGTCATTTCACTTTTGCGCGCCTGCTTTATCTTTTCTTTGCGTTCTTCAGCCTGTTGCTGGAGGCGTTGTTTTGTTGAGCGAAGCTCCATCATGCCGTCTTCGTTGATCACCTGATCACCATAGCGCTCTCCGGTAGAGTCGAAGTCGTCTTCATTAAAGAGACTTTCATCGCCTTCATCCTCGTCATTCTCGGCCTTAACCGGTTCAACCCGCGTAAATGGTCCTGAGAAATGAATCTCTCTCGGTGCAGAGGTTTCTTCTTTGATTTCAGGTTTGGGCTCAGGTTTTTTCAGTTCCACTTCACGCGGAGTGAATTCATTTACCGAATTGTTCACCGCGTGAACATCAGGTTGGAACAACCATCCCTGAGAACGCTCAAGGTTGTGCACCTTCTTCTCTTCAACTTTCTTCTCAGCTATGCTTGCTGCCTTGAGTTCACTGTTGTTGAATCCTGTCGCAATAACAGTTACGCGGATGCGGTCGCCGAGATCCGGATCAACACCGTGACCGAAGATCATTTCGGCTTCGTCGCCGGCCTGTTCCTGGATGTATTCTGTTATCTCTGTGAGTTCGTCCATCTGAAGTTCGGCTTCGACACCGCTGATGATCGAAAGAAGGATCTTCTTCGCACCCATGATATCGCGGTTGTCGAGCAACGGAGAAGCTAACGCACCTTCCGCAGCCTTCTTCGCACGGTTCTCCCCTCTTGTTTCAGCTGATCCCATCACTGCAGCACCTGCGTTGAGCATCACGGTCCTGACATCCTGGAAGTCGACGTTCACATATCCGGCAAGGGTGATGATTTCAGCAATTCCTTTTGCCGCCGTCGTGAGTATATTGTCAGCCTGTGCGAATGCCTGGTGAATAGACAGGTTGCCGAAGATTTCGCGCAGCTTGTCGTTGAGGATAACGATCACCGTATCGCAGTTGGCGCGAAGGGCATCGATCCCCAGTTCGGCTTGCGCCATCTTTTTCTTTCCTTCAAAAGCGAAGGGCGCCGTTACGATACCCACGGTGAGGATATCCATATCTTTGGCAATCTTTGCAATTACAGGTGCAGCACCAGTTCCTGTACCCCCACCCATTCCGGCGGTAACAAAAACCATTTTTGTACCTGTGAGCATTTCCCGGATCTGCTCTTTACTTTCAAGAGCGGCGTTCTTGCCTACTTCAGGATTCGCTCCGCAGCCTAACCCTTCCGTCAGGTTGGCTCCAATCTGAAGCTTGTTGGGAATAGGGCTTCCGTTGAGCGCCTGATTATCGGTATTACAGACCACAAACTCGACATCTTTAATGCCTTGCTTGTACATGTGGTTGACTGCGTTGCTTCCGCCTCCACCAACACCAATTACCTTAATGATCGATTTGTGCTGGCTGTGTTTGGGGACTTCGAATTTGTAAGATCCGGTTTCAAACATAGATATTTAATTTAGTGGTTGTTTACAATTTTGATCAAGATGCTCGACTCAAGACAATAGACATGTTCTGTTCATCTTCGACTGATCCTCCGATTGGGTTTAATGGGCAAGCTTAATATTCGTTCCTTCCTTCAAGATCTTCTTTCAGCAAATTTTTCGTCTTGGTGAGAATGTCATGGAAGAAATTCTTCGACGAGATGCTGGGTTTCTTAACCTTGGCAACCGGTCGCGCGATTTCACGGGCTTCACGGTAACGGTCTTCGCGTTCATCGAGAGACTTGAATCCTGCCAATACAAGTCCCACTGCTGTTGCATACATAGGGCTCTTCACCTGTTCTATCTTACTCTTCCCGAGGTGCTCGTTCGGGAAGCCTATACGAGTATCCATTCCGGTCATGTATTCGACCAGTTGTTTGAGACAGCTAAGCTGGGCACCACCACCGGTGATCACGATCCCACCTGCCAGACGGTTTTCAAAACCGGAGGCAATAATTTCAGCGTGCGCCATTTCAATAATTTCTTCCATCCGCGCCTGGATGATATTGGAAAGATTCTTGACACTAATCTCCTTCGCAGACCGGTTTCTGATACCGGGGATAGAAACGATTTCATTCGGACTAGCCTCTTCCGAAATAGCCTTTCCAAACCGGGTCTTCAGTTGTTCAGCCTGCTGAGGCAGCACCATAAGACCCTGCTTGATATCATTGGTTACAATGTTACCACCAAATGGGATCACCGCTGTATGGCGGATGATGTTATCATAGAAAATAGCAATATCTGTTGTACCCCCACCGATGTCGATAAGGCAGATTCCGGCTTCCTTTTCTTCGTCATTCAACACGGCCAGGCTGGACGCCAGCGGTTCAAGAATCAGATCCTGAATCTCCAGTCCCGCACGACGGATACATTTGTTAACGTTGTTGATCGCGTTGGTCTGGGCGGTGATAATATGGAAATCAGCTTCAAGTCTTACGCCCGACATCCCCACGGGTTCTTTGATGCCGTCTTCATAGTCAACCATGTAGTCCTGCGGCATCACGTGAATGATCTGGCTGCCAGGAGGAACCACCATGCGATACATGTCCTGCGTCAGACGCTCCACGTCGTCTACCGTGATTTCGTCTTCTTTTGAAGACCGTGTAATACCACCATGTTGGATGAAACTCCGGATATGCTGTCCTGCGATACCTACGTTTACCACTCCGATATCGATACCCGCCTGATCGCCGGCTTCTCTGATTGCCTTTTCGATTGCATATACGGTCTTGTCTATATTA
This sequence comes from Bacteroidota bacterium, assembly GCA_023417065.1. Taxonomy (GTDB): domain Bacteria; phylum Bacteroidota; class Bacteroidia; order Cytophagales; family Cyclobacteriaceae; genus Ohtaekwangia. The sequence goes on along the minus strand of JAEZGH010000163.1, from coordinate 94,225 downwards.
AAAACGATTCCTTTAACGACCCCTTCCGATTCCGCCTTGCCCATCCCGAGGACTTCAAGTTTGCCGAACTCGTTCTTACGTCCAACAATGGCACAGATCTTTGTTGTACCAATGTCAAGACCTACTACTATTTTCTCCTGTTCCATGGTTGTATGATAATTTGAGTGGTTGTTAATTTCCGGGTTCGCTGATTAATTACTATTCGGCTACTATTTGTCCGTCGTACTGCAGGCTCACGCGCTTGTATTTATTCCATCCTGCCTTCGGAACAATTTCCTTATAATATATTTTAAGCTTCTTCAGCTTGGCCGACTGGTTATCAGTCCGCCCAAACTCGATGCGCTCGTCACCGACCTGAGGGAACAATGTCAGTCTGCCCTTCGCGTCAATATCCATTTGCGCGATCTGGGCACTCCAGAAGTCATCCTCCTTCAACACCCTGATCAGTTTCAGTAATTCGGCGCCCTCCTCGGTAGAATTGATATTCGACTGCTCCAGAATCTTCCTGGTGTACGCCCCGCTGATCAGGAGAACGCGTGCCGTAAACTTTTCGGATACCGGCATAACGGTTCCGTCTTCGGCGATGTACCCGTCAGGACCATCGGCGCGGATGATTCTGGCTATGGGCCGCCGCAATGCAATGCTGGCGATAAGATTCCCTTTGAGATCCGTGTACAGGTCTGCCTGTTTGATAAAAGGATCCTTTTTAATCTTCGCCTCTATCGCCTTGAGGTTTATGTCGGATGTTTTTGCACCACGGATGTTTTCGACATCGACCCGCATCAGGCCCAGTACGTCCGACTCGTCCAGAAAATGGTTATCAACTCCGTTTTCAATTTTCACGACAACATCCCTGATCGCAAATTCTTCGTGCTTGCGTTCCGTAAAGGCAATGAAGACCAGCACCACCAAAAGGGCGGCAACAATTTTGAGCTCACGTTTTACATTAAACTTAAGCTTCATAGCGCCTGATCAGCATTTGTTTAATAGGTTCAACAAAGGTATCGATATCACCAGCTCCGATCGTCACGAGGACATCTACATCAATTCCTTCAAGCGTTTCCATCAGACCATTTTTTGTGCACATCATTTTCGAGGCACTAGTAATGTTCCGGAATACCATATTTGAATCAACACCAGGAATAGGAAGTTCCCTTGCAGGATAGATATCGAGGAGTACTACTTCATCAGCGAGGCTGAGGCTTTCGGCAAAACCGTCGGCGAAATCGCGCGTGCGGGAATAAAGGTGCGGCTGGAAGATAGCAGTTACCTTTCTTCTCGGATACATCGACTTCATGGATTTCAAAAACGCTTCGATCTCTTTGGGGTGGTGTGCGTAATCGTCTACAAAAATCACATGTTCCCCTTTAAGAACAAACTCAAATCGTCTTTTTACACCAGAAAAAGTTTCGAGTGCGCGCTTGATGTCACGAAGTGATACGCCACACAACGAAGTGGCTACCGAAGCTGCCACTGCGTTCTCAATGTTATGAAATCCAGGGACGCCGAGCCTGATATGTTCAGCCTCTCCGAAACCGTGGAGGTCGAACTCAAAAAATCCGCTCCTTGCGGTAATGTTGCCGGCAAAAAATTGTCCCCGGCTCATGCTGTAATGATATTGTGTTATATGACCGGCCTCCGATCCGAGGTCGGCAACTGATTCGTGAATTACCAATGCCCCACCATCATTGATCTGCCCGATAAAATCACGGAATGAATTCAATACATTGGAATGATCTCCGTAGATATCGAGGTGATCCGCATCGGCGGACGTGACGATGGCAACCGAAGGATGCAGCGTAAGGAACGACCGGTCAAACTCATCGGCCTCAACTACAACCAGTGTATTTTCGTCTACCTCGCCTTGCATCACCAGGTTAGAACCATAGTTGGACGTCAACCCTCCCAGGAATGCAACCATGTCTTTGCCTGCGGTGAACAGGATATGCGCCACCATCGATGAGGTGGTGGTTTTGCCGTGAGTACCGGCAACCGCTATTGTCCGGAATCCCTCGGTGATCAATCCCAAAACCTGAGACCGTTTCAGGATAGTATAACCCTTCTCTTTCAGATGACGATATTCCTGATGATTCGGCGGGATCGCAGGCGTATAGACAACGAGTGTCCTGGCAACATCTTCAAGCACGTATGACGGAATGCTCTCCACTGAGTCAGCAAAGTGCACATCAATTCCCTCGCGACTCAGGTCCTTCGTCAATGCCGTCTCTGTTTTGTCGTAACCTGAGACGCGCAATCCCTTCTTCCTGAACCACCGGGCAAGAGCACTCATGCCAATACCTCCGATGCCGAGAAAATAAACGTTATCGTATTGTTCTATACTCACCTGATAAGTTTCTCAATTTCATTAACAATGTCTTTCGTCGCCTCCGGGCGGGCCAGTGCCAAAATGTTCGCCTCAAGTTGGCTGCAGCGCACCTCATCGAAAATCAGCTTCAATGCTTCGTCGACCAGTTTTTCTTCCGCTTCGACATCCTTTACCATGATGGCTGCGTTCTTTGAGACCAGGGCCATTGCATTTTTTGTCTGATGGTCTTCAGCTACATTCGGCGACGGAACCAGAATGCATGGTTTCCCGGCGATACACAGTTCGGAAACCGCAATTGCGCCGGAGCGGGAAATCGCCACATCTGCTGCGGCGTATGCGAGATCCATCTCCTTCACAAAATCCTGCACACGGATCCTGGTCAGATCCACCCGCGCGAGACGAGCTTTGTAGGCTTCGAAGTAACCCTTTCCCGTTTGCCAGATTACCTGAATCTGAGCATCCTGAAGTTTTTCGATGCCATTGATAATACTTTCATTTATCGTCCTTGCTCCAAGGCTTCCGCCTACAATGAGCAGCGTACGTGCGTCGGCAGAAAACCCGAAATGCGCCAGCGCCCTGTCCCGCTTTTCACGCGTACTGAGAATATCCTTCCTCACCGGATTGCCCGTGATCACAATCTTGTCTTTAGGGAAGTATCGTTCCATCCCTTCATAGGCCACGCATATGCGACTGACTTTTCCTGCAACTTGCTTGTTCGTCAGGCCGGCGAATGAATTTTGTTCCTGAATGAGTGTCGGAACACCTGCCGATGTAGCCGCCATCATGATAGGTCCACTTGCATAGCCACCGGTTCCGATCACTGCATCGGGTTTGAATTCACGAACAATCTTCCGGGCCTTGAAAAAACTAACCAGCACCTTCAATGGAAAAAGCAGGTTTGAAAAGGTAAGCCTGCGTTGAAGTCCACTGATCCACAGACCCACAATTTTATATCCGGCATCAGGTACGCGAGTCATCTCCATACGACCTTCAGCTCCAACGAACAGGATATCCGCAGCGGGATGGCGTTCTCTGAACTCATTGGCAATGGCTATAGCCGGAAAGATGTGACCTCCCGTTCCACCACCACTGATGATAAGGCGATATGTTTTCTTAGTTTCCAATCAGGCTGCGGCTTTCGCCGTTGTCATTGTTTTGTTCCTGCCTTCGTAACCAGTCTTCTCACCCCATGTCTGATCCTGTTCACCACGGCTTACGCTAAGCACGATGCCAAGTGCAAGTCCGGTAAACACCATCGAAGTACCACCCATAGATATTAACGGAAGTGGCTGCCCCGTCACCGGGCCCAACCCTACGACTACCCCCATATTGATCATGGCCTGACAGACGATGTCGAAGCACAATCCTGCGGAAAGTAGTCCGCCAAACGCTCTTTCACTGTTATATGCAGCTTTCATTCCCCGATGGAGCAACGTCAGGTACAACATCAGCACGATGACGCCGCCAACGAGGCCGTATTCTTCAATAAGAATTGCAAAAATGAAATCCGCGAATGGGTTCGGCAGGATGTTTCGTTGGTCACTGTTTCCAGGTCCCTTACCGAATACACCGCCCGTTGCTATTGCGATCAGACCGTGTTTTGCCTGGAACTGAGGTTCTTTGTCGCCCTGAACAAATTCGATGTAATCATTTACGCGCGACACCATCGTACCTCCGCGCATCCCGAACTTGAACGCAAGTGCCCCGAAAAGCAAGCCAACAAAAACCAGCATCACAAGGTATTTCATCGGTACGCGCCCAATGAACATGATCAGTAAACAGGTCGCAAGCAGAAGGATCGCCGTCGACATGTTGGTAAGCGCAATCAGTCCACATATCATTCCGCACCAAAACAGAATGGGAATCAGCGACTCTTTAATGTCGTGAATGTTCTGCTGTCTTTTGGATAGCATGCTGGCGAGGTTCACAATAAGGCAAAGACTCGCAAAATCCGAAGGCTGGAACGATCCAACGATCGGAACTTGAATCCAGCGCGCCGCATCGTTGACGGTAGTTCCATTGGTAAATGTGTAGATCAGCAGGGGAATGCTGACCCAGAGGCCGATCCTCGACAGACGTGAATAGTACCGATAATCGAGGCGATGAGCAAACCACATGGCCGTCAATCCGATCAGAACATGGAACGTATGTTTGATAAGCAATTGCTCAGGGCTCGCTGATCTCTTAAACGCGAGCGTACCTATTGAACTGTATACCACCAGAATACTGATCAGCGAAAGGGCAAACACCACTGCCCAGATCACCTTGTCTCCGTGCAGGTTTTTATCGGCCCATGTTTTTACTTTAAGCAACATCGTTCCCTTCATTAATTAGTTAGCACTTTCCACCTCTTTCTTCAGCTCCAGCGCGGCGGCTCTGAACTGATCACCGCGGTCTTCATAATTCTTAAATAAATCGAAACTTGCACACGCCGGACTTAGCAGTACTATATCGCCAGGGCTTGCCAGCTTCAACGCTATACGCACAAGTTCTTTTACACTTTGCGTCTCCTCGATTTTCGGTACAGCACCCGAAAATGCGTTGCGGAGTTTATCATTCTCCTTTCCCAGGCAGATAAGGGCTTTTACTTTTTGCCGCACTGCCTCCATTATTATAGAGTAATCGTTTCCTTTATCGACACCACCTGCGATCCAGACCAGCGGTCCCTCGTAACTACCTAATGCGTATACCACTGAGTCAACGTTTGTCGCTTTGGAATCATTGACAAATTCGACGCCGTTGATGATCGCGACAGACTCAAGGCGATGGGGCGCATTGCGAAAAGTCTTCAGCCCTTCCCGGATAGCTGCGAGGTTAACCCCTGCTAGGAAGGCTGCCGACACGGCCGCCATCGTGTTGATCAGGTTATGAGGCCCCTTCAACGTCGTCTCTTCCTGTGTAATGTCAAAGGCTTGGTTAAGCGCAAAAGCCATACGAGTGCCATCGTACTTCACCGGCGCATCCGAATCCGGCCGCAGCGAAATCTTCAGCTCACGGGGAGCTAATGCTATTGACTGCAGTTCACGGGCGATCACGGCATCGTCAGCATAATAAATGAAATATTGATCCTCGGTCATGGATTGCACCAGCCTGAACTTGGAATCGACATAATTCTTCATTTCATAATTATACCGATCCAGGTGATCTGGTGTGATATTCAACAGAATGCCGATCTCCGGGCGCAGCCTCTTCCAGCCATCAAGCTGGAAACTGCTCACTTCAATTACGTACCAGTCGAAATCATGGTCAATGATTTGCCGTGCAAGGCTCTGGCCGACATTTCCGGCCAGCGCGACTTTCACGCCGGCGCTCTTCAACAAATGATACGTCAGCAGCGTTGTTGTAGTCTTTCCGTTGGTACCGGTAATGGCGATGATTTTACCAGCGAGGTATTGATATGCGAACTCCAGCTCGTCAATAACCTCAATCCCTGCAGCCCGAACTTTCTTGATTATCTCCGCCTTCTCGGGAATTCCGGGGCTTTTAATAATAACATCGGCGTTGAGGATCAGATCATCGGAATGCTTTCCTTGTTCAAAGGCAATACCGCTTTGACGAAGTTCGTCGCGGTACTTGTCCCTGATCGTACCACTTTCTGAAACAAAGACGTCAAAACCTTTCTTCGCCGCGAGCAACGCTGCTCCGGTTCCGCTTTCACCTGCACCCAATATGACGATCCTCTTACTCATCTGATTTTCAAAAATGCCAGGGTTGCCATTGCCAGTAATATTCCTATAATCCAGAACCGCGTTACGATTTTGGCTTCGTGGATATTCTTTTTCTGATAGTGATGATGCAGGGGCGACATCAGAAATATGCGCCTGCCTTCACCATATTTCTTCTTCGTATACTTGAAGTACGACACCTGAATCATGACCGAAAGGTTTTCGATCAGGAAGATCCCGCACAACACAGGAATGAGAAGTTCTTTCCGTACCGCGAGAGCAAGTACTGCAATTACTCCACCCAGCGTAAGACTACCGGTATCTCCCATGAACACCTGCGCCGGATAAGCATTGTACCACAGGAATCCGGTACACGCTCCAACAAAGGCAGTCACAAAGATTACGAGCTCGCCAAGGTTCGGTATGTACATTATATTCAAGTAATTACTGAAGTCGATACGACCCGACACGTACGCGAATACCGCAAGCGTGAGTGCTATAATGCCCGACGTCCCTGCAGCGAGGCCATCTATTCCGTCGGTGATGTTGGCGCCATTCGAAACTGCGGTAATGATAAGGATCACCACGCCAACATAGATGATCCAGGTATAGTCCTCTGGAATGAAGGGAAGAATTTTGCTGTAGTCGAGTTCATTGTCTTTCACGAAAGGCACCGTGGTGCGCATCGACTTCACATCGGTGTACACCACCTTCTCATCGATACCCTCACTGAAGTCCTCAATCTTGAAGTTGGGAAGCTGCCCTGATGCAACTTCACGGATCACAACGTCGTCGTGGAAGTAAAGTGTAAGTCCAACAATGATACCGAGCCCCACCTGTCCAACGATCTTAAATCTGCCCGCGAGTCCCTCTTTGTTCTTGCGGAACACTTTGATGTAGTCGTCGAGAAACCCGATGAGCCCGAGCCAGCAGGTGGATACCACGAGCAGAATCACGTAGATGTTATCAAGCTTTGCCAGCAACAGGGTCGGAACGAGGATGGCAGCGATGATTATCAATCCTCCCATGGTGGGCGTACCCTTCTTCTGAATTTGTCCTTCGAGCCCAAGATCGCGGATATCTTCGCCAACCTGCTTGCGGCGGAGGAAGGAGATCAGGTTTTTACCAAACGTTATCGTAATCAACAACGAGACGGTTGCCGCCAAACCTGCACGGAAAGATATATACTGAAATAGACCGGCACCGGGCAGGTCAAGTGTGTTCAGATAATCAAACAGGTAGTATAACATTCTTTATGGGTTCGAACGGTTCAACCTTGGTCAACTTAAAAACATCTTCAGCATTCGGGCTACGACCTCACGGTCATCAAAAGGGTGTTTCACGCCTTTTATTTCCTGATAGTTCTCGTGTCCTTTGCCTGCTACCAGTACAATGTCTTTCTCTTTAGCCATCATACATGCTGTTTTGATAGCTTCTTCCCGGTCAGGTATGACCAGTGTCTTCCTTGCTTCCGTAGGCATTATTCCGGTTTGCATGTCCTGAATGATTGCCATCGGATCTTCATCACGCGGATTATCCGAAGTGAGGACAACCTTGTCACTCAACCGGCATGCGATGGATGCCATCAGTGGTCGTTTCGTTTTATCGCGGTTGCCACCACATCCCACTACAGTGATTACCTGTTCGTTTCCAGTTCTAAACTGCGCAATTGTATCGAGTACGTTCTGAAGCGCGTCCGGTGTATGCGCGTAGTCGACAATGGCGATCACCTTTGCTCCCGGATTTACCAATTCAAAACGCCCCGGCGCCCCATGAAGCGATGAAAGCTGTGTGAGTACTTCATCAGGATCCTGACCAAGGAGTACCGCCGTACCGTATACCCCGAGAAGGTTATACGCGTTGAAGTCACCGATCATCTTAAACCACACATTCTTACCATCGATATCGAGTTCCAGCCCCTCAATCGAATTGGTAATGACCTTGGCCTTGAAGTCAGTCATCTTCTTGATGCCAAATGTATGTTTGGCTGCCTTGGTGTTTTGAAGCATCACCATTCCGCGTTTGTCGTCGGCGTTGACAAGAGCGAACGCTTCACCAGAAAGCTCATCGAAGAACTTCTTCTTGGCTTTTATATAATTCTCAAAAGTCTTGTGGTAATCGAGATGGTCGTGTGTGATGTTCGTAAATATTGCTCCGGAGAACTTCACGCCTGCGATACGCTCCTGCTCTACGGCATGCGAACTCACTTCCATAAAGGCGTAGCTGCATCCTGCTTCCACCATCCGATCAAGCAGCTGATTGAGCTGAATCGGATCCGGCGTTGTATGAGTAGCAGGCACAACTTCCGACGCAATCCGGTTTTCCACCGTGCTGATCATGCCGGCTTTATATCCCAGGTTTGTGAACAACTGATACAACAACGTCACTGTTGTCGTCTTACCGTTTGTTCCGGTAACACCGGTGAGCTTCAATTTCCGGGAAGGGTTTCCATAGAAATTGGAAGCCATAATACCAAGTGCGTGTGCACTGTTGCGAACCGTTACAAAGGTTACTTCATCATTTACAGTATCCGGGAGCGTTTCACAAACGACGACACTGGCACCGAGCTGAATGGCTTTTCCGATATAGTCATGTCCATCGGTTACCGTTCCCTTCACAGCTACAAACAGATACCCCGGCGCGACCTTCCGGGAATCAAAAGCAATACCGGCCACGCGGACGTTCATGACGCCATAGGTCGATGTCAGCGAGACTTTGTAAAGTATGTCTTTCAATTCCATCATATCTTTTTATCAGCCTAGTCTTACATAGATTGCATCACCTTTTCTGATTCGCTCACCAGGCTTGAGTGATTGATTTTTAACACGTCCTTTTCCTTCGAAGAATACCCGCAAGCCTGCCTTCTCAAGCAGGAAAAGTGCGTCGCGAAAAGTCATGCCGTTCACATCGGGAACGATGTCCTGTCCGGCTACCGCTTTCTTCCAGGCAATAGCATTTCCGTTGCGGGTGCTTCTTACCCACTCTTCTTCGGTTTTTGTTTCGTTCGGTATTCCAAGTTCTTCGCACAGCAGGGAGAGCTCCTGTTGATTACCTGCCCGGATGACAGGTAGCGCATCAGTGGTAACAAAGTTGGCCTGTTGCATAGGCTCGTGAAGATTAATGTCACGGGCATAGATGTTATCCGCAATTTCTTTAAAAACTGGTGCCGCCACGCTTGAACCGTATTGATGCCATCCACGTGGATTCTTGATCATCACGATTGCACTGTACTTCGGTTGATGCGCAGGAAAATATCCCGCGAACGACGTAATGTACTTGCGTGTATATCGGCCGTTTTCAAGGATCTGTGCAGTCCCTGTTTTTCCGGCAATCTTGTAGTGCGTTCCGCGGATGTTTTTCGCTGTCCCATTCTCCACTACACCTTCAAGTAATACTTTAAGTTTCTTCAGTGTTTTCTTCGAGCAGATCTTGCTGTTCAGCACTTCGGTATCGAACACATGCTCGACTTCATCAGCTTTGCGTATCGATTTTACAAATAATGGTTTGATCATCTTTCCGTCGTTCGCGACTGCGTTGAACAGCGCGAGCGTATGAAGTGGTGTCATTTCAAACCCATAACCGTATGACATCCAGGGCAGGCTTATTCCGCTCCATCCTTTCTCTCCGGGACGTTTGATCTTAGGTGCGGGTTCACCCGTCAACTGAATGCCGAGCGGTTTTGACAGCTGCAGTTTGTCTACATACTCAAGAAACTTGTGCGGGCGTAAACCAAAGTGCTTGTCGACGAGTTTCGCCATCGCCACATTGGATGACAGCTCAAACGACTGCTGAATGGAGATCGTCCCGAGACCTTTCTCCACATGGTCTCTGACCACTTTGTTGTAGAAGGTGTACTGCCCGTTACCGGTGTCGATGCTGTCACTGAGTTCTACCGGCGAATCTTCCAGCAACGCGATCATGGTAGCAAGCTTGAACGTAGACCCTGGTTCGAAAAGTCCCGCCGTAGCATAGTTGTACTTTTCTGAGAATGTTCCGTCGCCGTTTGAACTAAGATTTGAAATGGCTTTCACGTGACCAGTTTCAACTTCCATCACAACTACGAGTCCGTCGTCGGCGTTGTGCGCAAGCATGGCATTATACAGCGCAGTCTCGGCTACGTCCTGAAGATTGATATCAATGGTAGTTTGAATATCCAAACCGTTTTCAGCCTTCACATTATTTGCTGCAAAAACCGGCTTCCACAATCCGCCGGCAATTTTCTGATAATAGGCATATCCATCCTGCCCCGCGAGCATGTCGTTGAAGGAGTATTCAAGCCCTACACCCTTGTCATTTTCGTTGACATAGCCGATAGTCCGGCGGCTGAGATTTGAAAAGGGCCGGTACCGCACATCCACCTTCTCAAAGATAGCCCCGCCGCGAAGGCGTCCTTCCCGGAAGATAGGCCACGTCATCATCACTTTTTTATCCTGATAGTCAACTTGCTTCCGGCTGAGCACCACATACTGCTTACCTGCAGCACGCGCATCTTTCAGCATGCGTTTGTATTCGAGCGCCGACTTGTCTTTGAAGAAACGTGAAAGGTGGTATGACAGTGAGTCAATCCCCTTGTTGAATATCTCATCTTTGGGAAGGGTCGCGTCGAAAGCAACCTTGTAGAATGGCAGTGATGTAGCGAGAAGACTGCCGTTATCCGAATAGATGTTCCCGCGTGTTGCCTTCACACGACGGTAGTCGAATGAAATACGCTCGCCCATTTTCGACCACTTCTCCCCTTCGATAAACTGAATGTGACCTATCCGCGCAATGACCGCCACTGCGAAGAAGGCTACAAACAAAAAGGCAACCCGTACACGTAGTAATATGGACGTCTTAATATTCACTTTCGTCAACCGTCACTTTAAAAGGTGGTGTAAGGCTTTCTCTGAGACCGAGGTCTTTTACTTTCCGCGCTACCTCGGATTGCTTGCTTGCATACATCAGATCGGATTTTAACGTAGTGTAATCCGCCCTGAGGTCTTCCACTTCAGCCTGAATGGCGTTGATTTTTCGAATCGTTTTCTCCCCGTAATGCGTGTTACTGATGTAAAGAATACCCAGCAACATCAGAAAAAGGATCTTCGGCAGGTAGTGTACCGGAAACCCTTCAGCGAAATACGATTCGATTTTGATACTGTTCTCGATTCGCGAAAAGAATCCCTTTCCAGGAGCTTTTGCCTCTGGCTTGATTCTGTTCGCGGAAATTTTGTTCACTTTTGCCATCTTACAACTTCTCTGCTATACGCAACTTTGCGCTTCGTGCCCTGCTGTTACTTTTCACTTCTTCTTCTGAGGCTTCGATTGGTTTTCGGTTCACCGCTTCGAATGCCTTGATTTCATTACCATAAAAATCCTTTTCCACTTCACCAAACACCTTTCCTTTGTTTATGTAATTCTTCACCATCCGGTCTTCGAGAGAGTGATACGACATAACTACCAATCGTCCACCCTTCCCGACGACTTCGCCACATTGGTGCAAAAAATCTTCGAGCGCTTTCATCTCCTGGTTTACCTCTATCCGCAGCGCCTGAAACACCTGGGCGAAATATTTGTTTTCCTTTCCCCGGGGAGCGACACCCGCCAGGGCTCGCTTTAAATCTCCCGTCCGCTCGAAAGGTTTTGTTACTCTCTCCCGCGCAATAAGTCCCGCGACTGTCTTGGCGTTTCTCAGTTCTCCCCACATCCCAAAGATTTTATGCAAATCGGCCTCGCTGTAGTCATTAAGGACTGTCGCCGCCGTAACACCACCGGCTTTTCCCATCCGCATATCCAGCGGACCATCAAACCGGGTGGAGAATCCCCGCTCCGGCGAGTCGATCTGATGTGAACTCACACCGAGATCAGCAAGTACGCCGTCGACCTTCGAAATACCGTTCAACTTCAAATACCGTTTCAGATATCTGAAATTGGCTTCACAAAAAATCAGAGAACTACTTTTGATCTTATCAGCTTCAGCCTTTGCCTCTGCGTCCTGATCGAATGCAACGAGCTTTCCTCCGTTCAATTGTTCGAGAATTGCTTTTGCATGACCGCCGCCGCCAAACGTCGCGTCGACGTAAATACCATCGGGCCTGATGTTCAACCCCTCCAGGCATTCGCGCAGCATCACCGGTTTGTGATAACTATGGGTATGCGATTCCTGACCACTGGCTGCCTCGTCCATCCGACTCTATTGATAAGTTTTTTTATCGACCGGAGCTTTTCAACAATGCAGTCGCAACCGATTCCTACTGAAACGTGTCAGGCGAACGTAGCAGCCTGACTGATCATTCTGCGCGACTTAATCGTTCAAATACTTTTCCGCGAGCTTCGACAATTCACCCTGATCCTGAATGCTATGCTTCTCGTAAATAGAAGGATTCCATACCTCAATCTTATTCCCGGTACCGACGAGGATAACCTCTTTGTCAAGCTGCGCATAGGCGAGCATATTTTTCGGGATCATGAATCGTCCAATACTATCCATCTCCACGATCGCTGTACCTGCAAGGAAATTCCGCTGGAGTTTGCGGTATTCCTCATTGAATTCACTTAAGGCTGAAATTTTCGAGAAGACTTTCTTGAACTCCACCATGGGATAGATGACGATGCATTGCTCAAAGCCACGACGGACCACAAGCTCGTTGTCCCCTTCGGGCAACTGAGCCTTGATCCGGGCCGGCAAAACCAGCCGCCCCTTTGCATCAAGCTTGCTTTCAAATTCGCTGGTGAAGAAAGTCATTAGACGTAGTGGTTGTCTTTTTCTCCTAAGCAAACATATAGAAATTCATTCCACTTTCCACCACTTTCTACCATTTTTTTAACATTTTCAGACAAAACCTACCAAAATGTTCCATTTCCTACCAAAAAAACCTCCGGAAATACCACCCAACCCCAGGGCCCTTCCCGGCGAAGGCACAAATACACCACCTTGACTAGCAGCTGCTGCTAGCCGAAAGGCTTTTCAGACTGAATAAAATGGGATCTAATCCAGACTTCGGATTATTGACATCGTGTGCTCGCCAAAATGCGGTGGCGGCGTGAGGTTCAGCGGCCTATCCGCGTTTCCGACATAATTGCGAACGCCCGAAACAGCACCCGCTTCCAGAATGAGCGGCAGAGCCTCCTTCTGTTCAAAAACTTGCCGGAGATTGTATATCAACCCTGCGGGAATTTTTTTCAACCGGAGTAATCGAATTAACTCGTCTGAAGACCAGCGCATTATCTTACCCTGAATAAGCTCATTGAGCTGCTGACGGTTATGAACGCGCGCCTGGTTATTGATAAACCCCGGGGCGCTGGCGATTTCGCTCAGGCCCAGGATGCTGCATAAATCCTGAAACTGCTTGTCGTTACCCACCGCGAGAAGTATCTCGCCGCCATCAGAAGTTGTGAACGAGTCGCCATAAGGAGCAATGTTGGGGTGTGATGAACCCTCCTTCCCCGGAAGATGTCCGGCCATCAACCAGTTTGTAGCCTGATTGGCCAGCGACGAAATTGCAGCCTGAATGAGCGAAACCTCTACATAACCGCCCTCGCCGGTCTGCATTCGCCGAATCAGAGACAACAGAATCCCCTCCTTAAGCTGATGAGAGGCCAGAATATCAATCAAAGCCACCGGCATGCGCAGGGATTTACCTCCAGGCTCACCGTTCATTGACATAAATCCGGCCTCGGCCTGTATCACGGCATCATAGCCCACACGCTCATCGTCAGAACCGTATCCCGTGATCTGTCCATAGATGATCCTCGGATTGAGCTTCCTGAGTGTCGCATAATCCATCGCCAACTTCTCCGCATCTCCAGGTTTGTAGCTGGCAATCACAATATCCGACCGGCGAACCAGTTTGTAAACGATTTCGCGGCCCTCAGGCTGCGTTAGGTCAAGGGCAAGCGATCGCTTTCCCCAGTTGACAGCCGAAAAATATGCACTGCGGTCATCGGTTTGCTCGCCACTGCTCTTCCAGGTGCGGGTCACATCCCCACCGGTTCTTAGGTTTTCAACTTTGATTACGTCGGCTCCAAGCTCTGCGAAAAACTGCCCGACACTGGGGCCTGCAAGAACCGATGCAAGCTCAATTACCTTAAGATCCCTAAGCATGTAGCGCTGATTTGTTCAACGAAACCCAAAAATCTAAATCATTTCTCGCATTTTTGTGTTTTTCACACTAAAAGTGTTTCTCATGTCACGTTCCCTCTGGTTATGGCTAATAGCCATCGTCTTCATCAATTGCTCTCCGAGTCAAGAAAGTAAAAACATTTCACTACCAGCCGGAATGTGGCGTGCCACCCTGGAATTTCAGGAAGAGTACCTCCCATTCAACTTTGAACTCACGCAGGATCCCTCGGGCTCCTACAAAATATACATCATCAACGCACGCGAACGCCTGCTGCTCGACGAAGTCTTCATCAAAGGTGATTCCGTTACCATCCCGATGCACATCTTCGAAGCTTCGTTTCGCACGGTGTGGAAGGACGGCAAGCTGAGCGGACAATTCGTGAAACATCTCGATCCTTCGAATCCAATTCCCTTTGAAGCCGTACCAGGTCAACAATACAGATTTGAGACTGCTGGCAACTCCACACCAACAGTAGACTTTTCAGGAAAGTATCGGGTTCAGTTTTTCAATGTGAAAGACACAACGGATGCGATAGGCGTTTTTCTGCAACGCAAGGACAGCGTCACCGGAACATTCCTCACCGCTACCGGCGACTACCGCTACCTCCAGGGAAATGTCATCAACGACACACTGCACCTGAGCGCATTTGATGGTAATCACGCTTACCTTTTCAAAGCGTTTATGACAAGCCCAGACAAAATAGATGGCATCTTCTATTCGGGACGAACGCAAAAGAAAAGCTGGAGCGGAGTTAAAGATGACGCCGCTGCTCTGCCGGATGCGTACAAGATGACGTATCTGAAGCCCGGTTATGAAACCATTGATTTCAAATTTCCTGCATTGAATGGAGACACAGTTTCCCTTAAAGATGAAAAGTACCGCAGCAAGGTTGTCATCCTTCAGATATTCGGAACGTGGTGCCCTAACTGTATGGATGAAACCCGATTCCTTGCACCATGGTACGACCAAAACAAAAACCGTGGCGTCGAAGTAATTGGGCTTGCCTATGAGCGAAAGGACGATTTCAACTATGCGAGTGAACGTGTAAAACGCATGATTGATAAACTTGACGTCAAGTATGACTTCGTAATCGCAGGAACCGCCGACAAGCAAAAAGCTTCCGAAAGCCTCCCCATGCTGAACGCAGTGGTTTCATTCCCTACTACCATCTTTATCGGGAAGGACGGCAAAGTGAAAAAAATTCACACCGGATTTTCGGGGCCCGGAACGGGCGAATATTATGACCAATACATTGAAGAATTCAACGAAACCGTGAACAATCTCCTTCAATAGCCGCATATGGCGAACTTTTGTTTTCACTTTTCGCTTGTAAGTTCAAGTCACGTAAACCAGCAATGAAACGGGTTGTTGTAGGATTATCCGGAGGCGTCGATTCGAGTGTCGCAGCGTATCTTCTGAAAGAAGAAGGATACGAAGTTATCGGTATGTTCATGAAGAACTGGCACGATGATTCGGTCACAATCAGCGATGAATGTCCATGGCTCGACGACAGCAATGACGCCATGATCGTTGCGCAGCACCTCGGTATTCCTTTTCAGGCTATCGACCTCAGCGTTGAATACAAACGCCGCATTGTCGATTACATGTTTGCCGAATACCAGCAGGGCCGAACTCCCAATCCGGACGTACTGTGCAATCGCGAGATCAAATTCGACATATTCCTCAAAGAAGCGATGAAACTCGGCGCCGACTTCGTGGCAACGGGCCATTATGTCCGGAAAGGAACCATTGTCGAAAACGGTAAAACGATTTATCAGCTGTTGAGCGGCAAAGATCCAAATAAGGATCAGAGCTACTTTCTCTGCCAGCTCACACAAGACCAGCTTGCAAAATCACTTTTCCCGATTGGTGAATTGCTAAAGCCGGAGGTACGTGCAATTGCCAAGAAAATTGGACTGGTCACTGCTGACAAGAAAGACTCTCAGGGATTATGCTTTGTCGGAAAAGTACATCTACCCGATTTTCTGCAGCAGCGATTACTCCCCAAAAAAGGAAAGGTGATTGAGATCGGAAGTAATGCCCCCGTTTATTCATCGGCTGTCGCCGAAAGTGACGACCTTCAGTTGATCACCAAACCGTACGTATATTCTCCCGACGAAGGCAAGGAGATTGGTGAACACAATGGCGCACATTACTATACTATTGGCCAGCGCAGAGGGCTGAATATCGGTGGCTATTCAAAACCGCTCTTTGTAATCGGAACCAACACGGCTGACAATGTAATCTACATGGGTATGGGTGAAGACCATCCCGGACTCTACCGGCGCGGGCTTTTTATCTCAAATACAGAAGAACATTGGATTCGTGAAGATCGCAAGCTCGCACCCGGCGAATCTCAAACTTACCTTGCGCGCATCAGGTATCGCCAGCGCCTGGAAAAATGTACGCTCTACAAACGGGAAGAAGGGCTTTATGTCATCTTCGACAAACCCATGAAAAGCATTACTCCGGGGCAATTTGCAGCGTGGTACGACGGAGAGGAACTGATTGGATCAGGCACTATCGAATAAACTCCGGGCCTCCAGGGGTTGTCAGCCTCGTATATCAAAGCCGGACACACCTCCCGAAACGATAAACTTCATCGCGTCGTCTCCAGGGATATTAAGTGGCCTTATGCTCTCTTTCGGTACCAGGTAATGGAATCCCGAAAAGGCATACGAATGAGGGAAATACACAACCACCATATCTGTTAAACCAAGGTTGGTGAGATCGGGTTGCGTCACAAATCCGATTTGATACAGATTGTTCTGTTCATTGATCCGTACGAGGACTGGCCGGGTGAACTTCTTCTTATCGCCAACAAACGCACCGAGCAGATCTTTTACGGCCGAATAGATAAGCTTCACAAACGGGATCCTGTTCATGCCGCGGTCAAACCATTCGGTAGCCGCTTTGAAGGCGAAGTTTGTTGTCAGATAACCAAATGCCGTGATTGCTATAAAAATGATGGCAAAGCCCAACCCCGGATAGGGAAGCATCAGCAGGTTATCGAGCCATGCGAAGGAAACATAGATGAAGTATGCTGTTGCGACGAGCGGAACAATGAATAACGTTCCGCTGAAGAAGTACCGGAGGATTCGGCGAAAGGTGCTTTCCATTACTGAGGGGTAATGCCAATAATCAAAAAATCAAAGAAAGGTAACCCAATTCGAAGGGACATAAAATAAAAAAAGGCTCCCCTGATCAGGAAGCCTTCTTCATAGTGCTGCATATTTCTTACAGGCTGAACCCGAGGAAGCTCAGGAAACCGAATGACATCAATCCCACGAGAATAAATGTAATTCCAAGTCCACGGAGCGGTCCGGGGACATTTGAATACTTCATTTTTTCGCGAACACCTGCGAGGGCGACGATTGCGAGCATCCAACCTACACCAGAACCAAGCCCGTAGGTAGTAGCCTCGACGAGGTTATAAGGTCTCTGAACCATGAAGAGCGCTCCACCGAGGATAGCACAGTTTACAGCAATAAGAGGCAGGAAGATACCCAGTGATCCATAAAGTGCGGGAGAAAGTTTCTCAACGACCATCTCGGTAAGCTGAACCATTGCCGCAATTACACAGATGAATACGATGAATTGCAGGAAGGTGAGGTCCATACCGGCGAAGTCAGGCCCAAGCCATGCAAGTGCGCCTTCATTCAACACTTTATTTTGGATGATCCAGTTAATTGGAATCGTAACACCCAGAACGAATACGACAGCCATTCCAAGACCAAACGCCGTATTAACCTTTTTGGATACCGCCAGGAATGAACACATTCCAAGGAAGTATGCAAAGATCATGTTATCGATAAAAATGGAACGGACAAATATGCTTATCAGGTTCTCCATGTTATTCTACTGTTTAGTGGGTTTCGCGATAACCGTTCAGGGAGCGCTGAACCCAAATGATTATACCTACGATGATACAGGCTCCTGCAGGAAGGAGCATCAAGCCGTTACCTTGATACGGAAACCCTACAGAATCGAACACTTTAAATCCAAACAGAGCGCCTGAACCGAGGAGTTCGCGGAAGAATGCAACAAGCATCAGAATGAGGCCGTAGCCGAGGCCGTTACCCATCCCGTCAAGGAGAGAAGGACCGGGCTTGTTACCCATAGCGAAAGCTTCCAGGCGGCCCATCACAATACAGTTTGTGATAATCAGACCAACGAATACAGAAAGCTGTTTGGAAACGTCGTACATATAAGCTTTCAGCACTTCGTTAACGAGCGTTACCCAGAGGGAAACGACCGCAAGCTGAACGATAATCCGGATTCGACCGGGAACCAGATTCCGGATCATAGAAATAATCACATTGGAACTCATAACGACCACAACCACGGCGAGAGACATTACGAACGCCGGTTTCATTTGAGTCGTTACCGCGAGCGCAGAACAAATTCCAAGAACCTGAACTGTGATCGGGTTATCTATATCAAGTGGATTAGTAACGAGTTTCTTGTTTTTCTTAGAGAACAAGGGCTCGCTTTGCTTCTCCTTTACTGGGGCTGCTTCTGTACTCATCCTATTTTGCTTTATTTTTATTCATATAACCTTCGTACGCAACCAGGTATTCTTTCAGCATGTCGTTGACACCATTTGCTGTAAGTGTCGCACCCGACATACCGTCAACCCGATGTTTGTCGTTTGACCAGTCGTTGCCTTCGCCTTTCATCATTCTGACAGCGACGATCTCATCACCTTCGTAAATCTGCTTGCCACGATAGCGATTCTGAATCTCGTCCTCAACAATCCGGGCACCCAGACCAGGCGTTTCACCCTTGTGTTCGAACTTCACACCTTTTACCGTGTTCATATCCGATTCAAGGGCAATGAATCCCCAGATGGCATCCCAGAGACCTCTACCGAAAACGGGAAACACCGCATACTCAATTTTGGTGGTGTCCTGCGGATTTGTGAACGCGTAAACAGGTAGCAACCGCTGTTCTACAGGCTTTCTGAACTCTGAGGCAATTACGATATCCTTCGGCGTCACACCCGACTGGAGTTCACCTTCATAATTTACCACATATTCCTTTACTTTCTCTCTATAAAGCTTCTCGATGTCTGCATTATCGTCAAGCTCAATAACCGTAGAAAGGATATTCTTCTTCTGCTCGAGTTGCACGTTTGCCGTTTGGCGGTCTTTGAGCAGGAGGTTCGCTCCTACAAGCATACCCGCACAAATTACCGCGAGCATGGTCGCGAAGAAAATGATATAACCGTTAGACTGTCGCACGTTTTAATCTCCGTTTTTTGTTGGCATTTACTACAAAATAATCAATCAGCGGCGCGAATACGTTCATAAGAAGTATCGCAAGCATGATACCCTCCGGATAGGCAGGGTTGAATATTCTAATCAGCACAGTTAGTATACCGATAAAGAAACCGTAAAACCACTTTCCTGTCTCGGTCTGTGCAGCCGTTACCGGGTCTGTTGCCATCCACACTGCTCCGAAGGCCAGACCACCAATCACCAGGTGGTAATGTGCAGGAAGCATAACGTAGGCGTTACCTCCTATCGCGTTCAGCAATAAGCCCATTGCATAAGCGCCGGCAAATGTGCTGACGATAATCTTCCAGCTTCCGGTTCCGGTTACAATAAGAATAAGCGCACCAATCAGACACATCAGCGTTGACGTTTCACCTACACTACCCGGCATAAAACCAAGGAACAAGTTCTGAAGGCTGTAAAATCCTTCCGGTGCCCATCCTGCGCCAAATGCGTTCAGTGCTTCCACAGCATTTTGTCCTGTGGTTGCTACTTCCGTTCCGATAGCGAGCGGAGTTGCACCAGAGTATCCTTCAACAGTCTTCTGCCCTTCGCCAACATACGTCCAGACGTCACCTGACATCTGCAGCGGATATGCGAAGTAGAGGAAGGCACGTGCCGTCAATGCAACGTTGAGAATGTTCATCCCGGTTCCACCAAAGGCTTCCTTACCAATTACCACGGCAAAAGCTGTGGCTACGGCAACCTGCCAAAGCGGAATATCCGGAGGCATTACCAGGGGAATCAACATCCCTGTTACAAGGTACCCTTCATTTACAGGGTGGCGGCGCAGAATTGAAAAAAGAAATTCTATACCAAGACCTACTGCATAGGAAACGATGATCACGGGTACTACCTGCTGCAGGCCAATCAGGAATTTCGCCACCCAGTCGGCCTGCTCGCCAATCGCAATGAAATGCTGGTGGCCAACATTGAACATTCCGAAAAGCAGGGCCGGCACCATGGAGATGATTACCGTAATCATCAACCGCTTCATATCCATTGCATCACGGATATGGGCTCCCTTAGGCTGGGCGGTCAGGTTCGGAGCGAACGCAAAGGTGTCGATGGCTTCGAACGCATAGTAGAACCGCTCCCACTTCCCGCCTTTCTCGAAGTTGTGTTTATACTTATCTAATGTATTCCGTAAGAACTTCATAGTTTAACTATTCAGTATTAAGTCAATTCCTTCTCTTAGTAATTCCTGTACATTATGCTTGGAGACGTCAGCGAACTCACAAAGCGCGAGGTCTTCCTCAATCACTTCGTAGATGCCAAGGGCTTCCATTTCATCGAAGTCTTCCGCAATAATGGCTTTCAACAGGAACGTGGGAAGAATATCCATGGGAGTAACCTTCTCAAATACGCCGGTCTGCACAAACGCTCTTGGCTCGCCGTGCAGGTTGCTGTCGAGGGTGTATTCTTTCTTGTAGTTCAGGAAAGAGAACAGCCCAAGGCCAGGTTGCACGCTGAGTTTCTTTGCAGACGGTGCAATCCATCCCATGAATTCGTAATAATCACCTTCCGGAATAACAGAAACAAGATTATCGAAGAAGCCTACATAGCCATCGTTGGCAATGCGGGTTCCGGTAAGCACGTTGCCGGAGATTACCCGGACATGTTCCTGCTTCAAATTGTTAGCAAGGAATTTCTTAACACATGCACCGGTGTAGGTTGAATAGTATTGAGGTTCCTTCAGCTCGGATCCTGCTACGGCGATTACGCGCGAAGCATCATAGATACCGTTGAGGAAAAGTTTACCAATCTGAATTACACCATAAGGGCCGATTGTCCAAACAACATCTGATTTGCCGATTGGATCGAGGTGATGGATTTGTACGCCAACGCAACCGCTGGGGTGCGGGCCTGAAAATTTGTTCAGCTCGACGCCCTGAGCCGACGTAAATACTGGTGAAGCCTGGTTGTCGACGGGAACGTTAACGTGAACAGCACCAGAAGTGAATTTCTTGAGGATATTGATACCAGTCTGAAACGCCTTTTCCTGCCCCTGAAACAACATGTTGAAGTCAGGTGCGAGTGGATGCGTATCAAATGCCGAAACAAAGATCGCCTTTGGCGTTTCCTCCGGATTTGCGACAATACCGAATGGACGTTGAATAATGTTTACCCACACACCGCTGGCGAGCATTTGCTCTTGTGCGGTCTCGCGGGATAGTGATTGGATTTCAGACTCTGAATACTTGCGGAATTCCTGATATTCGACATTACTGTCGGCGAGTATCTTTACTTCCAGAAGCTTGCGTTTCTCTCCTCTCTTGATTTCAATAATTTCACCACTGACCGGCGCCGTAAACGCGATCTTTTCGTTTCTCTTGTCGTGAAACAGCGTTGCGCCTGCCTTTACTGTGTCGCCTTCCTTTACTACGACTTTCGGCAGATAGATTCCGTGAAAATCAGTTGGCTTTATCGCGAATGTTTCTCCGGATTCGAGGGAGCTCGTCGAAGCGATTTTTGGTGCGGCTTTGCCCGAAAGATTGATGTCAAAGCCTTTTTTTAATCGAATGGTTTTGCCCATGAAGATGGCGGTTCAAGTTTACGAACGGGGGCAAAATTAGCATTTTTTCGAACATCCAATAAGGTATTATTATTTTATTGAAGTGCCCTTCACCTGATAAAAAACAGCTTTTCACAAGGATTGTTAATGCGCTCTCAGGAATGTTCTAAATCGCTCTAAATCATACGTGACAAAGCAAGCCGAACTACCTCGTCAACCTGTTCGTCAAGGGTGATGTATGTCGTGTCAATTACGGTAGCATCGGGCGCCTGCCGAAGCGGACTTTCGCTGCGGGTTGTATCAATCCTGTCGCGTTGAACAAGGTTCTCCATCACCTCGTCAAGGTCAACAAGTTGCTTTTTCTCCAGAAGCTCGCGCTGCCGGCGGAACGCGCGCACCAGCATGTCGGCCGTCATAAAGATTTTCAGTTCAGCGTGCGGAAATACCGTGGTGCCTATGTCGCGACCGTCCATAACTACACCTTTTTCCCGCCCCATCTTACGTTGCAAGTCAACCATCGCATCTCTCACTTCCTTCAGCGTGCTAACCTGACTCACCATCTCCGACACGCGCATCGAACGGATTTTCTTCTCCACATTCAGCCCATTGAGGAATGTCTCCGACTCCTTCTGGCTGTTCAGGTTAAACGTGATATTCGTTTCCTCAAGCACGCGGCTGACTTCCCGCGGGTTGGTCAATGCAACGTGGCGATCGAGAAACTGAAGCGTCACTGCCCGGTACATCGCCCCGGAATCAATATACCGGTAGCCTAAAACGTTTGCGACCTGTTTGGCAGTCGTACTCTTCCCACAGGCAGAATACCCGTCGATAGCTATGACTATTTTCTTGAAATTCATTAGCAGTCCTTTTGTGGACAAGGGATGGGTTTACCAGGTTTGAGCTTCTTGTGATTATTCGACCGTGAAGAAGCACAGCCATCAGCCAGCATACACACTACGCATAACAGAAATACCAGCGTTGCAGAACGGAATCTTTTGCGTTTTTCCATACGCAGGTAAAAATAGAAAAACAGTTTGTCGAAAGCAGAACAATCGTCAAAATTCCTGACGCCTACTCTCAATCAAACGGATTCTCATAACTCATCCGGAATCCGATTTTCTGACCACCCCCCAGTTGCGGCGCAAACTCCATCTTCTGGTTCAGCGTAATAGAACGGACTTTATTATAAGGAGGAGCGATCAGGTCGTTCCGGATGGCTGTCTTCAGCGACAACTTGACAATAAGCTGAAGATCCGCGCCTGTGATCGCACCTTCCGAAATCTCACCAAAATGTCTGACAAACGGCGGCTCCCCTTCCATGAAGAACCGGTTCTCGTGGTTGATCATCAAACGGCCTATCAGATACCCGGGGTCATGCCCACGGTTGTAGCGCAGCGAGTCGTACATGAAGTTGTAAATATTGATCTGTCCGAAATAGCGGTTGACTTCACTCTCCTGGACATAAGGCGACTTGATGACAGGATGCTCGTCGTCAAATGTTACGATATTGGTGTGCATAACGAAAATCACCACGTCGCCGGCCAACTTCAGCTGAAATTCATGCTTATTGATCTTACTGAAATGCAACGTGACATCTTCGTCCACCGGATTTGTGTGCTTGTTCAGCTCACTGATGACCCATTTCGATTCATGACACAGCACCGAAAATGCCTCTCCCAGATGTTTGAAAGTAGTTTGCTTGGCCGTAGATTTACTTTCAAGCATGAACTTGATATATTCAATAGGATCCTCCTCCTTCTCCGGCGTTTCCGAAACACCGGAATGAATCCCGGGATCATTTTGTTCTATTTGAGGATCAATAGGTTTCTTACCGTGTTCATCAGCTTGCTGTGAATTCATGGGCGGATCTTTGATTTAACGTAACAAGATTAAAAAATAAAGCCAATCATATGGAAGAAAAAGAAGAAGGCAGAGCTGAAAAGAACTTTCAGAATTTCGGAAAGCAGGTAGACGGTTTTATTAATGAATTCCAGGAAGCCGCTGAAAAACTGGAAGTCGAATTCCGGCAGAAGTTCGAAGAATTGAAAGTAGCTGCTGACCGCGTCAAGAAAGAGATGGAAAACAAGGAACGCTGGAAAGAGGTTGAAGACAACCTGCGCAAAGCAGGCGATGAAGTCTCCAACGCCTTCCGCGCTGCATTCCGGAAACGCGATGCCTGACAAAATGATATGTGCAGAAAGTGCCGAAGCATCTTTCTGCACATGTTTATACCTTCACCAGTTTCCAGTTACCTTTCCGGAAGATATAGATGCTGGCCACAGCCATCAGTGACTCGGCAAGCGAAATGGCCACATAAACACCGACAGGCCCGGTGTGAAAATAAGCTGACAACGCATAGGCTAAGGGGATCTGAAAAACCCAAAAGCCTACCAGGCTGATGATTGTCGGTGTGCGGGTATCTCCAGCCCCGTTGAACGATTGTCCGATCACCATTCCATAGGCGTAAAACACATATCCAAGCGAAACGATCTTCAGGCACTGCACACCGTGATGCAGCACTTCAACATCGGTACTGAAGAAGCCTAAAATGAACTCCGCCATCGAAAAGAACACAACGGTAATAAGGCCGAGGAAGACCATGTTCAGGAATCCCGCACGCCATACTGATGTCTCCGCGCGATCAGGCATACCCGCCCCCAGGTTCTGCCCCACAAGTGTAGCTGAAGCGTTGGCCATACCCCACGCCGGCAGAATTGCGAAGACGATGATTCGAATGGCAATGAAGTATCCTGCAAGAGGTGCACTGCCGAAGTCAGACATCAGCCGCATCAGGAAGATCCAGCTCGCCGATCCGATCAACATCTGTGCAATGCCTCCAATGGAAACTTTTACCATATTCAAGATTATCGCACTCTTGATCCTAAGATGGGCAAGCCGGAGCCTCACCACACTTGATCCTTTTATCAGGTGATATAATTGAAAACATACGGCAACCCCGCGCCCGATGTTCGTTGCGATCGCAGCGCCTTTCACGCCCATTGCAGGTATCGGGCCCAATCCCAGAATAAGCAACGGGTCAAGTATGATGTTGAGACCATTCCCAATGAGCAGTGCTTTCATCGCCAGAGATGCATCGCCGGCTCCGCGGAAAACAGCATTGATCATGAAAAGCATGATGATGGTGATATTCCCGCCAAACATGATGCGGGCATAACTACCATTGTTGGCGATCAACTCTTCGCTGCCACCCATAAAACGGAGTACATCATCGGCGTATAGCAATCCTGCGATAGTAAGGACCGCCGTCACGAACAAACCGAGAAAGAGTGCCTGAACTGCTGCATCTTCCGCACCACGTTCATCCTTTTCACCGACGCGGCGCGCAACCAACGCGGTGGCCCCCATGCTGAGTCCGAATGCCAATGAGTAAATCAATGAAAGCACTGACTCCGTCAGGCCCACAGCAGCAAGCGCATCATTGTCGTTGAGCCGGCTGACAAAATAAACATCCACTACCGCGAAGATGGATTCCATGCCCATCTCGAGAATCATCGGAACAGACAATAGAATAATCGCGTGATTGATACTTCCTGAAGTGAAATCACCGTGGTCGCCTTTTACGCCACGCCAAATGAGAGAAAATAATATCCTGAGCTTTTTGAAGACTGACATAGTAAATCGAGTAACATAATGAATGATACCTAAATGACCGGATGGTCAGATGAGAAAAGAATAAACCGGAATAACCGGCGCTAGAAGGTCAGCTTCATGGTTCAAATATGTTCGTTATGGCATTACGTATGCCGCCGGCAAAGGTTGTAAAAAAACATAAAAAAGGATCGGTGGTAAACCGATCCTTCAAATTCTTTTTTCCTGAACGGATCAATCTCGCCTTACTGAACTTGCGCCTGAAACATCTTTGGCAACAACAGGATTACCGCGGTAAACGAGATTACTTGCGCCGGAAGCAGTTACCTCAAGTTCATCAGATACCGTTACCCGTGCGCGGCTCGCCCCCGAAAGGTTCAGATCAGCAGATCGCACCGGATAGTCGAAAGCACTTAATTCAGACGCGCCAGAGATCTCCCCCGCAATCTCGTCACCAAGTCCACGCATTCTAAGCGTCGAACCCCCTGAGATGACCACGTGTGCAGACCTGTAACCTGCATCAATCTGTGCCACTGATCCACCCGACAGATAGCAGCTGAACGATCCATCACTTTCGAAGCCACGGATCTTTGATTTGCTTCCTCCTGAGAAATGAATACCCTTTAGCTCAGGCATCCGAATGATGATATGGGTGTCGTGACGGCGATTTTCATGTTCGTCGTATTCTACAACCAGCGTATTGCCCACCGTCCGGACGCTGAGGTCATCAAGGTTACGCCGATCTCCTTTCGCTTTCACTGAGAATATGGTGCTCTGCTCAACTTCAATATGGAAACCGCTTCCCATTTCAAGTTGATCAAAATCCAATACTGAAAATTCGCGTGTTGCTTCCTGAAGTGGACCTGGATCCTCAACGTCAGCGCAGGATAAACAAAGAACTCCGACTAAGAAAAATGTCGAAAGAAAAGATAGTGAAAGTTTCATTACTGTGTCGTTTTCGTCTTAGACAACACAATACGGATTTCCCCCTATCCGGTTTGATTTTTTTTATTCGTAGATAACTAATGATTTCATATTGGTGAATTCGCGGATACCGGCCGCAGCGAGTTCACGTCCATAGCCCGACTTTTTAATACCTCCAAAAGGCATACGCACATCTGACCGCATCAGACTGTTCACATAGACCGTTCCCGATTCAATTTCGCGTGCAATTCGTTCACCGCGTTCAAAGTCACGGGTCCATACCGAGGCACCAAGTCCAAACCGGCTTTGGTTGGCCAGCCTGACAGCCTCTTCCTCTGACTCCACGGTTGTAATGGCTGCCAGCGGGCCGAACGTTTCCTCGTCGAAAGCCGGCATTCCCGGACACACATTATCGAGGATTGCGGGCTTAAAGTTGGCACCATTGCGCTCACCTCCCGTGATCAGCACCGCGCCGGCCTCGACAGACCGCTTCAACTGGTCTTCGAGTTCTTCGGCGAGATCTACCCGTGCCATAGGCCCCATGGCGATACCATCCTGCAGCGGATCACCCTGTTTAATCGCGTCAATCGCGTCGCGGAAAGCATCCAGAAAGGCATTTTTGATTTCCTTAAAAACAAGGAACCGCTTTGCCGCAATACACGACTGCCCGGCGTTCTGCATGCGTGATCGCACAGCAGTCTTTATGGTTTTCTCGAGGTCGGCGTCAGGCAGTACGATGAAGGGATCGCTTCCTCCCAGTTCCAGAACCGACTTCTTGATTTGGCTGGACGCAATTGCAGCGACCTTCCCTCCTGCTTTCTCACTTCCGGTCAACGCAACACCCTGCACACAGTCGGAGGTGAGAATGCGTTCCACCTGTTTGTTTTCCGTAAGAAAGGTTTGAAAGGCCCCGTCCGGGAATCCTGCTTCGCGAAAGATGCCTTCAATCTGCAACGCACATTGAGGCACGTTTGAAGAGTGCTTCAGTACGCCCACGTTTCCCGCCATCAATGCAGGAACAGCAAACCGGAATACCTGCCAGAACGGAAAGTTCCATGGCATAACGGCGAGGATTACTCCTGTCGGAAAGTAGCCGACATAACTCCTGGCTGCCTCGGTCTTAATCTGCTCCGTCTTCAGGAATTCTTCTGCATGCTCTGCAAAGTAACGGCAGGCGTCTGCGCACTTCTGTACCTCCGCCAAAGCTTCTGGCAGCACTTTGCCCATTTCCAAAGCAATGGTCCGCGCATATTGATCCCTATTCTTTTCAAGTACACCGGCTGCGTGAAGCATCAGTTTACTGCGTTCACCGAATGACGTATGGCGCCACGACCTGAAGGTAAGGTCTGCGTTGGCCAGTCTGGCATCAATGTCCTTTTCACTCATGAGAGGATACTCTGCCAGCAGGGATTGATCAAATGGGTTGATGGACTTAATCATACTTTCACCGGGTAAAAATAAAAAAGCCAGGCATTTGAACCTGGCTTTTTTATTAAGATAAAAGGTAAGAATTACCCAATAGAAACGCGTTTGAATTCAGCGACGGTAAGTCCTTTTGTCACTGTATCAAGGTATTGAGCAACCGTTTTTGAATTGTCTTTTACGAAGGCCTGGTGCAACAGCGTGTTCTCTTTGAAGAACTTCTGAAGTTTACCCTGCGCAATTTTTTCCACCATATTTTCAGGCTTGCCTTCTGCAAGGATTTGTGCTTTGGCAATTTCAAGTTCTTTTTCGATCACTGTTTTGTCGACGTTCTTTTCGTCAACGGCTACAGGATTCATGGCAGCGATTTGCATACCTACGTCCTTACCGGCATCGGTTACGTCTTTTCCGTTTACACCTTTCAGAGAAACGAGAACGCCGAGTTTTGAACCAGCGTGGATATAAGGAACAACCGCTTCACCTTTCATGTGAACGAACTCGCTTACTTCGATTTTCTCACCAATTTTGCCTACGAGTTCAACGATCTTGTCGTTGATGGAAAGGTCGCCTGCAGAGAGTGCAAGCAGA
Organism: Bacteroidota bacterium; assembly: GCA_023417065.1. GTDB lineage: Bacteria > Bacteroidota > Bacteroidia > Cytophagales > Cyclobacteriaceae > Ohtaekwangia. The sequence continues at coordinate 65,801 of JAEZGH010000163.1, read as the reverse complement.
GCTTCTTTAGACTCCGGCTTTTGATTGAACGCAGTTTCTGCGATCAGTTTGCCGAGAGCCTGAAATTCTTCGTTTTTAGCTACGAAGTCGGTTTCGCAATTCAGTGCGATAAGAACAGCTTCTTTTTTATCGTCGCTTACCTTAACAAAAACAGATCCTTCCTTGGCTTCTTTATCGGAGCGGGAAGCAGAAACCTTCTGGCCTTTCTTTCTCAGTATTTCAATCGCTTTCTCGAAATCACCTTCGGCTTCCGTGAGGGCTTTTTTACAATCCATCATTCCTGCACCGGTCATTTGGCGCAGCTTGTTCACATCTTGTGCGGTAATTGCTGACATTTTATTAAGTGTTAAAGTGCTTATGAATTTTCTTTCGGCATTCTGATCCAGTATGCCATTAAAAAAATCGTCCCACCGGCTTTTGTGTTACAAAACGGCAGGACGACAAAAAGATTCGTAGTTCTATTGCTTAAGAGTTGGCTTCTTCGACAGTTTCGTCAACTCTTCTTTTCTCATCCTCTTCCTTCTTGTGAGCTGCATCTTCCTTGTCTTTCTTGCGCTCCATCAGGCCTTCTTCGATCACTTTACCGATATAACGGGTCAGGATAGAAACCGACTTGAAAGCATCATCATTGGCAGGGATCGGGAAATCAACACCTGAAGGATCAGAGTTGGTATCCACGAGCGCGAAAACCGGGATATTGAGTTTATGCGCTTCAGTTACAGCGATATGTTCACGCTTCACGTCGATAACGAAAAGTGCAGCAGGAAGTCTGTTCAGGTCAACGATACCGCCCAACAGTTTTTCAAGCTTAGCTTTCTCACGGGTTACCATGAGGCGCTCGCGTTTTGCCAGGTTGGTGAACGCTTCGTCTTTCATAAGCTTCTCAATCTGAGCAAGTTTCTTGAGAGACTTGCGGATTGTAGCGAAGTTGGTGAGCATACCACCCAGCCAGCGTTCAGTAACGTAAGGCATGTTAAGGCGCTTAGCTTCCTCGGTAACGATGTCCTTAGCCTGCTTCTTGGTGGCTACGAACATAATTTTACGGCCGGAGCGCACGATATTCTTCAGGGCATAAGATGCCTCGTCCAGGCATGCCAGCGTCTTATTCAAGTCGATGATATGGATGCCATTGTTTTCCATGAAGATGTACTCAGCCATCTTCGGGTTCCACTTACGGGTAAGGTGTCCAAAGTGTACACCTGCATCCAATAAATCCTGATATGTTAATTTTTCAGCCATTCTCGATAATATTAACGCTTGCTAAACTGGAATCTTCTTCTTGCCTTTCTTCTACCGGGCTTCTTACGTTCAACCATGCGTGAGTCACGGGTAAGAAGGCCTTCTTTTCTGAGGCTTGACTTAACTTCTTCGTTGAACTCAACAAGCGCACGGGCAATACCTAAACGAACTGCCTCAGCCTGACCTTTGATTCCACCGCCTTCGACATTTACGGTAACATCGTACTGACCGTCGAGTTTACCAATAGTCAAGGGTTGCTTAACCGTAGTCTGGTGAATTTCGGAAAGGAAATATTCCTTCAGGTCGCGATCATTCACTTTGATTTCACCTTTCCCTGGTTTTACATACACCCGGGCAATGGAGGTTTTTCTTCTACCGATTTTATTTACGATCTGCATTTATCAGAACTTTATTTCTTTGGGTTGTTGAGCTTGGTGGGGATGTTCAGCGCCGGCGTAAACGTGAAGGCTTCTGAAGAGTTCGCGTCCCAGTCTGTTCTTGGGAAGCATACCGCGTACCGCATGTTCGATCAGACGCTCAGGGTGCTTTTTCCGGATCATCGTAGGCGTGTGCTCGCGCTGACCTCCAGGATAGCCTGAGTGGGTAAAGATCACGCGGTCAGTCCACTTCTTGCCGGTCATTCTCACTTTTTCAGCGTTGATCACGATCACGTTGTCGCCGCAATCAACATGGGGGGAATAACTTGGCTTGTGTTTACCCCTGATAATACGTGCAACTTCACTTGCCACGCGACCCAGTACCTGAGCCTCCGCATCTACCACTACCCAGCCTTTCTCAACTGTAGCTTTGTTCGGGTGTGTGGTTTTGTAGCTATTATGATCCATTTTTGTTGTTAGAAACTAATTGAAAACAATACCCCCTGTAAAAAGGGACACAAAGGTAAATTTCCTGTTTCGTAATTGCAAGCGTGAACCAACTTTACTGTTTTGAATTAGTAAAAAGCCTCATTATCAGCGATTTCCGATTTCCTCCCACATCAAATAACCGCGATTTTCTCAGTACCCCGAATTGCGATAAGCCGAAAACAGGCCTGAAAGTTTCCGAAACACGAAAAAACTCTACCCATATCCTACTTATTCGCTTCGAGCTGCCGGATAAGCGCCGCGAAATCCTTTGGATACGGAGCCTCCACCCACCGGGGAATGTCCTGAAGATCGTTGAACCGCAAACCACGCGCATGAAGAGCCATTCGCTTCATAATGGGCTGCTCGTCCGTCGCTTTTTTCAAATTAAACCCCCGTTTAACCTCCGACAAGAAAAAGGGCTTTCCGCCGTAGGTCTCATCCCCCGTAATCGGGGCGTTCAACGTGGCTAAATGAATGCGGATCTGGTGCATCCTCCCCGTCACAGGGCGGCATTCGAGCAGCGTATGGCGCCGATACGAGGTGATCGACGTAAAATAAGTCTGCGCCGACTTCCCGTCCCGCTTGCTGATTTTTACTACTCCATCATCCAGCTTCAAAATCGGCTGATCTACCAGCGTCTCATTAAACTGATGAATGCCGTCAGCCACCGCGTGATAAATTTTGGTCACCTGCCGCTTCTCGAACTGCAGGCTCATGTGGCGGTAAGCTTCCGGATTCTTGGCAATCGCCAGCACCCCCGAGGTGTCTTTGTCCAGCCTGTGACATACCTGGGCGTCGGCAACATAACCGCGCGCCAGCTTCAGAATATTCACCGGCTCATGACGGTCTTCGAGCGTCGAAATGAACGGCGGCTTGCTAATGAGGACGTAGTTCTCATCCTCATATAATATAAGGTCCTGAAAATTGAGTTTTCCTTTTTTCAACTATACCGAAAAAGCCGGATTTCTATGCGGAATGATCCACGCCCGGCTTAAACCGCGGCAATTTAAAACTAAATGTTGAACCCTTTCCAGGCGAGCTCTCAACTTCAGCCCGCGTACTGTGGCCGTCGAGAATATGCTTTACTATGGCAAGCCCCAGTCCGGTCCCTCCCTTCTCGCGGCTCCGGCTCTTGTCAACACGGTAAAACCGCTCAAATATCCTGCTGAGATGTTCCGCAGGAATACCTTCGCCGTTATCTTTCACGCGGACAACCACATTCTTCTTCGTCTGCTCCAGCACGACTTGAACACGCCCCCCTTCATAGGAATGCTTAATCGCATTGGAAACCAGGTTCGTCATCACCTGGCTGATCCGCTGATAATCCGCATAAGCCGTAACGGCCGAAGGTGCCTCAATGGAAAGTGTCACCCCGCGCGTTTCCGCCTCCCCTTCGAACTGCTCGAAAACTTCCCCGGTAAGCCTGACCATATCGACGTTCCCGAACTGCATTTTGATCTGCCCTGTCTCTATGTGCGAAAGCGTTAGCAGATCCTGCACCAGCATGTCCAGTCCATCGAGGCTCCTGGCAGCCTTGCTCAGAAATTTCATCCGCACGGCCCGGTCATTGACAGCCCCATCCAGCAACGTGTGCACGAAACCTTGTGCAGCGAATATCGGCGTCTTTAATTCGTGGGACACATCGGCAATGAACTCACGCCGAAACGCCTCCATCTTCCTGAGCTCTTCTATCTCCCGCTGCTTCAGCTCAGCAAAATGATATATCTCTTCATTGATGGATTTCAACGGGTTCAACGACGTAGATGCCGCCTTTTCAATGGTGTGCAGCTCACGCTTTCTGAGTTTATCCATCACCTTGCGCAGGGCGTTTACCTCACGAAAAATAAGAAACTCCAGAACGACGAATATCGACAGATATGATACGGAGAAACTGATAATAGCTGTGACGATCCTGGCGTTTGTGTTTACGCTGTCGAAGAGTGAAAGAAACAGCGAAGTAATAACAGCAATGCAAATCGCGAGCAAGAGCGCTAATCCCCGGGAGCTGTAAACCATATCCTAAAAATAAGGGGATTTTCTGAGTGGAAACGTTCTCTGTTAAATAACATTGAACTTGTAGCCTACCCCTTTCACAGTGGTGATATAATCATCACCAATTTTCTCCCGCACCTTCCGTATGTGAACGTCAACCGTTCGTGCAAGCACATATACATCACTACCCCAGATATTCTGGAGCAAGTCTTCCCTGCTGTAAACGGTATTGGGATTAAGCGCGAGAAAATACAACAGCTCAAATTCCTTTTTCGGCAGGTTGATTTCGCGGTTGCTGAGTTTAATGGTATAACTAGACCTGTCGATAACAAGATCACCTGCTGTTATCGTACTCAGCTGTGATGACTTCTTGGTATCTCTTCGGAAGAGTGCATTGATACGACTCATCAGGGCGCGCGGTTTAATCGGCTTGGTGATGTAGTCATCGGCGCCGACATCAAAAGCTGCAACTTCAGAGTATTCTTCGGCGCGCGCTGTCAAAAATATCACAAATGTCTTTTGAAGTTCAGCATTGCTGCGAAGGTGGCGACAGGTTTCAACACCGTCCATCTTGGGCATCATGATGTCGAGTAAAACAAGGTCCGGGATAAACTTCTTTGCAATTTCCAATGCCTGTACCCCGTCGAGCGCGGTTCGCACTTCATAACCGCCTTTCTCAAGGTTATACTTTAATAATTCAACAATCGACTCCTCATCGTCAACCACAAGTATCTTCTGCATTGCCGGATTTACCATACTGTTTGCTTTACCTCAAAATTATGGACAAAAGCCATCATAAAAAGGCATAACGACTTTCTTAACAATTCCTTAAAGTAACATACAAGGCCCCGTCCGTTCCTAAAGAAAGGGATACCTTTGTGCAAGGTGCCTGATATACGCCCTGAGATCCTTGTTAAACGCCTTTTCCCACTCATCAAAAAACACATCCTGCGAGGCCTGGTACTGCCTGAAGTTGATGAAGGTAGCATTGTTGGGCAGGTTGTTTTTGAAACGCTTCGCGGGATTTCGCATAACCTGAAGGTTGAGGGTATCCATAGCCGTAACGATGCTCTGAATCGCCGCTTCCTTAAGATGGCGCTTCTCTTCAACGGGTTGTTCTTCCTTCATTTGAGCGTAAAGACTGTCAAGCAACTTTCCCCCGCGAAGCATGTGCTCAACGTACTTAATATAATCTTCGTCTTCGCCGATATATTCGCGATACTCGGGAGAATCGATACCATAACGCGCAATCAGAAATTGCTCCGCTCCGCGGTCGCCAATGAAGGTGGCCAGGTTCTCGTTAAAATCCACGCTATCCTTGACAAAGATGGTGGCATGTGACATTTCATGGATGATCAGGTTGGCCAGGTCACCGTCGCTTCTTTCCAGCATCTTGCTTAGAATGGGATCCGTAAACCACCCCAGCGTTGACCACCCGCCGGGATTCCGCACAATTACATCCCAGCCTTCCCGTTCGAGGTCGTCTTTGAGCCCGAGTGCCAGCTTCTCGTTAAAAAATCCTTTGTAAGGCACCGATCCAATGACAGGGAACTTCCATTCATATGGCTCGAGCTTAAAAGGTTTGGCGGCCATCACCACCCACATTACCTCCTCACCTTTCTGGTCGTACATCGTGCGATAATTCTCCGTATCCTTTAGTCCCAGACTGTCGATCGCGAACCGCCGCACTTCGTCAATGAGTTTCAGTTTTGCTTTGAGCGAATCGGGAAAGTTCGAATCGGTAAGAAATTCTTCAACCGGTCTGGCATTCCAAATGATGTGGAGTTGACCTTTTGCCTGACGGATGCCGTAGATGACGAGATCGTGGTAGATCAGGACGAGCACACCGGTCAACACCAAAAGAATTAGAAAAAACCGCTTAATAAATCGGACCGTTTTTGATGCCACACTAATATTTTTAGTAACTTGAAAGCTCAAATTTATAGCATTGACACTAGATGTCAGAATATTTTTTTCGACGTCAACTTGCTGTAACTAATTTAATTAGGGTATAATGATTAAAGGAAAACATACAAAAACAAACCGGCGGAGGCTCTCTACCCGTTTCATTTTCTTCAATGATGTTGCTAATTTCGAATCACCGTTGTGTTAAAGAAATGATTTACCAGACTGTAAATGTACACCTAATGCATTTGCCGGGGTTCATTGCTTGGACCAACTGCTAAAATCACCCATCAAAAAGTAAAAAACTATTAAAATGAGCGATGCAAAAGAAAAACTGAAGGCGCTTCAGTTAACAATCGACAAACTTGAAAAGACGTACGGCAAGGGTACGGTAATGAAACTCAGTGATGAAAAGGTTGTGGACATACCTGCCATTTCCACAGGGTCGCTGGGTCTTGACATTGCATTGGGTATTGGCGGTATACCTCGCGGCCGGATTGTTGAAATATACGGCCCTGAATCTTCAGGTAAGACGACCTTAACCATGCACTGTATCGCCGAAGCACAAAAGCGCGGCGGCCTGGCAGCATTCATAGATGCAGAACACGCATTTGATAAAGCTTATGCAGAAAAGCTCGGCATCGACACCGAAAACCTGCTCATCTCTCAGCCCGACAATGGGGAACAGGCCCTTGAAATCGCCGACCACCTGATCCGCTCAGGCGCCATCGATATTATCGTTATCGACTCGGTAGCTGCACTCGTTCCTAAAGGCGAACTTGAAGGCGAGATGGGCGAAAGCAAGATGGGGTTACAAGCGAGACTTATGTCTCAGGCGCTTCGTAAACTTACCGGTACCATTTCCAAAACAGGATGCTGCTGTATTTTCATCAACCAGCTCCGCGAAAAAATCGGTGTGATGTTCGGAAACCCCGAAACAACTACCGGTGGTAATGCCCTTAAATTCTACGCTTCTGTTCGCCTTGATATCCGCCGCATCGGCCAGATCAAGGAAGCTGCTGACGACATCACCGGAAACCGCGTGAAGGTTAAGGTTGTGAAGAACAAGGTCGCACCTCCGTTTAAAGTCGTCGAGTTCGATATCATGTACGGACGCGGAATTTCAAAGTCAGGCGAAATTATCGACCTCGGCGTCGAACTCAATGTGATACAGAAATCCGGCTCATGGTTCTCCTATGGCGGAAACAAACTCGGTCAGGGACGCGATTCAGTGAAACAACTGATTGAAGACAATCCTGAACTGATGGACGAACTGGAAAAGAAAATCAAAGAGAAACTCGTGGGCGAAGGCGCAAAGGTGCTGGAGGAAAAAGTATAGATCTACAGCTATTATTGTTAAACAATGAGAATTGGCGGAAGAGTGATCTTCCGCCTTTTCGTTTATTGTCGTTTATGAACGGATCGCTGCCACAGGATCAAGTCGCGCAGCAATCAAAGCGGGAACAATTCCGCTGACTACACCAATGGTCGTCGACACACCTAACCCGAGAATAATGTTTTCCATGGAAAGCGCTATTGTCATCGAACCCACAGGTATAAAGGTTACAAGGAAGACAAGGAACAAGCCTGTAAGCCCTCCGATAAGACACAGGAACACTGATTCAAAGAGGAACTGAAAGAGAATAAAGTAATTCTTGGCTCCCAGCGATTTCTGCAAACCTATGATACTGGTTCTTTCCTTCACGGAGACAAACATGATGTTTGCAATACCAAAGCCTCCCACCAGCATGGCGAGACCGCCGATAAACCAACCCGCGAGGCTTACGCCATCGAAGAGATTTCCAATGATCGCAGTAAGCGCTTCCGGACGGTTTATGGCAAAGTTATCCTTATCGGAAGGACGTGCCCCTCTACGACCACGCAACAAGCCGCGGGCTTCGTTTTCCAGTTCAACTAAGCCTATATCGGTATCGTAGCCTTTGATTCCGATAGCGGAGCCAAGCTCATTCCAGCGGCCGGTGCCGGTTTGATATAAGCGCCGGAAAGAGTTATAGGGTATGATGACCACGTAGTCGTTGCTGGGCGTTCCCATGAAGCTTTCGCCTTCACGCTTAACGACGCCCACCACGGTATACTTCATGTTTTTTACCTTGATCGACTCACCCAGTGGATCTTCGCCATTGGGGAACAGCGCCTTGGCTATCTCAAACCCGATAACCGCGACATTGCGGCCCGCGGAAAGTTCGTCCGCGGTAAGGTAGCGACCTGTTTCGACGTCGACAGTAAAGATGTTCTCATACCCTTCACTTCCACCCACCAGCCTGACCTGCCCAACACTGTTGTTGCCTCTCTTGACATTTGCCCCTTCCGTGTCGGCGAAGATGGCCATGGCACTGGCAGTCTTCAGGTTAGCTGCAAGAAACTTGTACTCATTATAAGAAGGATTCGGGCGCATCCAGAAATCCCACCAGCGGTACTCGCCATCATTATCGGCAAGCCACGGCCACTTTTCAACGTAGATCACCCCTGTTCCGATGAAGTTCAGACTGTCCTTGATGTTCTTTTCAAGGGAATCCACAAACGTCAATACCGCGATTACCAGGAAGATACCCACTGTTACGCTGAGCAGCGACAGGACGGTACGCATCAGGTTGGACCTCAGAGCCCGCCAGGCGAACCGAAAACTTTCATAAATCTGACCAACTGTTTTCAAGGGATGGTTGCAGTTAATTGTTGGACGACAGAATTTCCCCCGAGGGAGATTTTACCTGTTTGTCGATACTATTTTCAGGAAATTACCCTTCAAAGACTAAAAAAACGGTTTTTTGTTACAGAAAGGAAAAACATGGCCCCTTTTGTCGAAAAAGCTAAATATTGACTTATTTTTGCCTCCCAAAAATAAAAATTTCCCTTCATTGGGCGTCCTTTGCACATACTAATATGAAGTTATCCGAATTCAAATTTGAACTTCCCCCCAATCTTATAGCCCTTGATCCTGCCGAAAATCGCGATGAATCCCGCCTGATGGTGGTGCATAAAGATTCCGGCAAAATTGAACACAAGGTCTTCAAGGATATTGTGGATTACTTCGATGAAGGCGACGTCATGGTGGGCAATGATACGATGGTTTTCCCTGCCCGCTTATATGGCCGCAAAGAGAAAACGGGCGCCAAAATAGAAGTCTTCCTGCTCAGGGAACTCAATGCTGATATGCATTTGTGGGACGTTCTGGTAGACCCTGCACGCAAAATCCGCGTAGGCAACAAGCTCTACTTCGGAAACGGCGACCTCGTAGCAGAAGTTATCGACAACACCACTTCACGCGGAAGAACTATCCGGTTCCTGTTCGACGGCGACTCCGCCGCTTTCGACAAAGTCGTGGAAACACTGGGCGAAACTCCGCTCCCGAAATACATCAAGCGCAAAGTAAAACCTGAAGACAAAGAGCGTTTCCAGACCATCTTTGCGAAAAACAAAGGCGCGGTTTCCGCTCCGACGGCAGGTCTGCACTTCACCCGTCAACTGATGAAACGCCTTCAGCTGAAGGGCGTGGAGTCAACGTTCATTACCCTGCACATCGGGCTCGGCACCTTCCGCCCCGTAGATGTGGAAGATCTTACGAAACACAAAATGGATTCGGAGAACTTTATTGTCAGTCCCGAAGCCGTGGCTACAGTTAATAAAGCCCTCGACAACAAAAACCGTGTGTGTGCAATTGGTACGACCACCATGCGCGCACTGGAATCCGCCGTTTCGGCAACGAACCGGTTGAAGGCACGCGAAGGATGGACGGATAAATTCATCTTCCCGCCTTACGACTTCAAGATCTGCAATGCAATGATTACAAACTTCCATATGCCCGAGTCTACCCTCCTTATGATGGCGGCGGCATTTGGTGGCTACGATCTGATCATGGAAGCATACAGGGTTGCTAAAAAAGAGAAATACAAGTTTCTCACTTACGGCGACGCGATGCTTATCATCTAACGAAAACAAAACCCCGGACAACGGGGTTTTTCATTTCAAGGCATTTCTGCTATCACAGCTTTCGGATCAGGTAGATAAAAAGCGATATCGCAACCGGATAAATCAGGAAGTACTGGGGAGTTGCCGGAATCAACCCCAGGAACATGGCCACCGGAGAAATCAGCAGCAACACACCTCCGCCGATGATCAGCCGCTTCCGCCAGCGTTCCATGGGTTCGCGCCCGATCCGGATCAGCTCATAAACCAGGAAGGTAACAACAGCAACATTAAAAAGAAGGACCAGGAAGCGGAGCAGAATCATAAAAAAAGAAGTATAATACCGGCACCCAATTTAGGGGAATAACGTAACTTGACTACAATGTTAAGTCCAATGAATCAGCAGGAATACGCCATAATCGTTGCCGGTGGCCGTGGTACCCGAATCCCCAGTGTCTTACCGAAGCAATTTATTGACCTTCAGGGCCGCCCCATCCTGATGCACACCCTTGATGCATTTTACCGTTATTCGAACAACATCCGCATAGTACTCGTATTGCCTGAAGATGATTTTGATACGTGGGAGGTGCTTTGTTCGCAGTACGATTATAAGCGCCCCTATCAGTTGCAAAAAGGTGGTGACACCCGTTTTCAATCCGTTCGCAACGGGCTTGAACTCATTGATGGCGACGGGTTAGTGGCAATTCACGACGGCGTAAGACCGCTGGTCAGCGAGGATATCATTGCAGCATCTTTCAGACTTGCTGCGGTACACAAAAGTGCCGTGGCAGCGGTGCGCCTCAAGGAGTCTATTCGTATTACCGACCAGGACACCACGCGCGCCGCAGATCGTTCAAAGTTCCGCCTGATCCAGACACCGCAGACTTTTGATGTGGCCTTGATCAAAGAGGCTTACCAGACTCGGGAAGAACCGAGTCTGACAGATGACGCCAGCGTCGCCGAAAAGGCAGGACATACAATCTCCCTGTTCGAGGGGAGTTATGAAAACATCAAGATCACGACTCCGGAAGATCTGATTATCGCGGAAGCGTTGATCTGCGAACGCGAATACAAACAAAAAAGCCAGCAAAAGCCGGCTTAGTTATCTGCGATCAGTATTCGTCTTCGTTGAAAAAGAAATCTTCTTTGGTTGGATAATCAGGCCAGATCTCTTCAATACTTTCGTAAGGCTGACCGTCATCTTCGAGTTCCTGGAGGTTTTCGACCACTTCCAAGGGCGCACCCGACCGAATAGAATAGTCAATCAGCTCATCTTTCGTGGCTGGCCACGGAGCGTCCTCCAGATAAGAGGCAAGTTCAAGGGTCCAATACATAGCGTTTTTCCTCCGTTAATTTTTCGCAAAAATAAAATTTAATTGGTATAATCAAATAAGGCGTTTTTTTTTATTCAAAATGCCATTTTTCTATCTCACCACCTTTCCTTTTCCGTTCACGGCAAAAAACCATCCAATCTGAAGAGGTCATCGACTGGACAAAAAGTTCATCGTCTCCCCGGGTTTTCGACAGCGCACGATCAAATCGTTTGCAGATTGTTCCAACCTGTCTTTTTTTCCCATATTTGCGCCCTGATCGCTGAGTAACAAGTCAAACGCAAATACAAGCCCAATTCGCATGGCAGACGAAAAAATCATCTTCTCGATGGCCGGGGTAAACAAGATTTACCCGCCCAACAAACAAGTACTGAAAAATATTTACCTCTCCTTCTTCTACGGCGCCAAGATCGGCGTACTTGGTCTTAACGGTTCAGGTAAGTCGTCATTGCTGCGCATCATCGCCGGCATCGACAAGGAGTTCCAGGGCGAAGTAGTCTCTGACCTGAGTTTTTCAGTCGGCCTTCTTGAACAGGAACCTCAACTCGACAAGACCAAAACGGTAAAGGAGATTGTCGAAGAAGGCGTTCACGAAACAGTAGCACTTCTGAAGGAGTTTGATGCGATTAATGAGAAGTTCGCCGACCCTGCGATCATGGAAGATCCTGACGCCATGGATAAGCTTATCACCAAGCAGGGTGAGATACAGGAGAAACTGGATGCCTCCGGCGCATGGGAACTTGATCACAAACTCGAGCGCGCTATGGATGCGCTGCGATGCCCTCCGCCTGAAGCTAAAGTGGAACACCTTTCAGGAGGAGAAAAGCGCCGCGTAGCCCTGTGTCGTCTCTTACTTCAGGAACCTGATGTACTGCTGCTCGACGAACCGACCAACCACCTCGATGCTGAGTCTGTGCATTGGCTCGAACAACACCTCAAGCAATACAAGGGTACGGTCATAGCCGTGACCCACGATCGTTACTTCCTCGACAACGTTGCAGGGTGGATCCTCGAGCTTGATCGCGGTGAAGGAATTCCCTGGAAAGGAAATTACTCGTCGTGGCTTGACCAGAAGCAGAAGCGCCTTGCCCAGGAGGAAAAAGGTGAGTCCAAGCGCCAGAAGGCTCTCGAGCGCGAGCTTGAATGGGTACGGATGAATCCCAAGGGGCGTCAGGCCAAAGGAAAAGCCCGTCTCAGTGCTTACGAAAAACTACTCAGTCAGGAGGCTAAAGAGAAGGAAGAAAAGCTGGAGCTGTTTATTCCTAACGGACCGCGTCTTGGCAACAAAGTGATTGAAGCCAATGGTGTCGCTAAAGCTTTTGGCGACAAGTTGCTATATGAAAACCTGACATTCTCGCTTCCGCCTGCGGGCATCGTCGGAATTATCGGTCCCAACGGCGCGGGTAAAACCACGCTGTTCAAGATGATCATCGGCAAGGAGACACCCGATGCCGGTACTTTCTCCGTAGGTGAGACGGTGAAGATCGCTTATGTCGATCAGGAGCACGATGACCTGAAACCCGATGATACGGTATGGCAGAGTATCACCGGCGGAAATGAACTGATAGACCTTGGCGGCCGCACGATAAACTCCCGCGCTTACGTTGGCAAATTCAACTTCAACGGCACGGACCAGCAGAAGAAGATCAAGGAATTATCCGGGGGTATGCGAAACCGCGTTCACCTGGCTATTGCCCTGAAGCAAGGTGGGAACCTGCTTCTTCTTGACGAGCCCACCAACGACCTTGACGTGAACACGCTCCGTGCACTGGAGGAAGCCCTTGAGAACTTCGCCGGATGCGCCGTCATCATTTCCCACGACCGCTGGTTCCTCGACCGGGTATGTACGCACATCCTGGCTTTCGAAGGCGACTCGCAGGTATTCTGGTTCGAGGGTACGTTCAGCGAGTATGAGGAGAACAAGAAAAAACGTCTCGGCGACGATCAGCCTCACCGGATCAAATACAAGAAGCTGGTAAAATAATGACAATAACAACCGCATTTAATGCGGTTGTTTTTTTTTGCGCCCCTCGCCTGAAAAACTGCGACTTACATAATTTACATTTGCCGCACTTTTACACTTCCTCTTATGCGCGGACTTTACTCCATCCTGCTTCTGGTTCTGTCGAACGCCTTTATGACGTTTGCATGGTATGGTCACCTTCGTTTCAAGGACATGAAATGGAGCCAGCACTTGCCCCTGGTTGGCATTATCCTCATCAGCTGGGGTATTGCGCTATTCGAGTACATGCTACAGGTGCCGGCAAACCGCCTCGGCTATAAAGACTACGGCGGCCCGTTCTCGCTGGTGGAACTCAAGGTCATCCAGGAAGTGATCACCCTTACGGTATTCGTAGTCTTCTCCCTCGTCTTCTTCAAGAACGAAACCTTCCGCGTAAACCACCTCATCGGATTCTTCTTCCTAATCCTGGCCGTTTACTTTATCTTCAAAAAGTAGTATCTTAAAAAATAGAAGTCTTAAAACCGGCGACCTGCAGCAGGTAACAGGTAACCAAACCGGTAACAGGTTACCAGCAACCGCTACCACACCTCCCACCGCCCGGTTCCACTCCCCTTTTTAAACTCGTTTTAAACTCGTCAAGACCTCCCGACTTCCCCGAAGCATCTTCGGCAGGTCCTGCTACTTATAGCAGGCGTAAAGCATAGATAAAGCATACATATAGCAAACATATAGCATAAAAGGACCTCCAGTATGAGTCATGTATGCTATATGTTTGCTATATGTTTGCCTTAACACTGCCGCGCGTTTAACGACACGTCGAAGATATCCCGAAGGCACCCCGAGGTCCTTCGGAAGTCGGCGGCCGTTAAGGCTCTTTCGGTAAGTAGATTTTGTTGTTACCAGTCGCCGGTTTGCGGTCTTTGTGACCCGAATAGGGTAGCTGCTAACATGTCGCCCCTACGGGACGGAAATGCGGAGGTTCCTGTTACTGTCTTTGTCTACAGCAGTCTCCAAAAACCCCTTGTCCCACGAACAGGAGCGTAATTAACCGGACCACTCAGGAGATCAGAAATCAGAACCCGGCCTCGTTTTCCACCGCTCGTGGTTCCAGACCCATTGTTCGGGATGCTGCCTGATGATGGCTTCTATCAGGTTGGTGAGCATCTGCGTATTCTCCTGTACGTCCAGGTCTTCGTTGCCTGTAACAGACAGCGGTACTTCCGGCAGGATTTGCATATGCTGCTTCCAGTCTTTTCTTAAGTGGACGTAGGTAGGGACTATTGCAGCCCCTGTCTTTAGGGCCAGCACGGTCGCTCCTACGGGCGTTGACGCCAGCCTGCCAAAGAATTCAACGAATGTACTCTTGACCTTAGTATCCTGATCGATAAGCAGGGCCACCGATCCGCCGGACTTCAGCACCTTAATCAGGCGGAACGTCTCACGCCCACGCTCGATGGCTACAGCGCCGAACTTGTTCCTGTAATTCCAAAGGAGCTCATTCAGCCGCTCGTCCTTGAGCGGTGTTCCTATAATGTTTGGATTCAGACCTTTCAATGCCATCACGCTCACCTGTAAGTCGAACGCGCCGAGGTGGCACGTCAGAAATATCACGCCCTTGCCTTTGGCATAAGCACGCTCAAAGTTTTCGTATCCCGAAACATCCATGAACTCCTCGAGTTGCTGCAGGTTCTCAACCCGCGTTGCGCGCAGCATTTCACCCGCATTCTTTCCGAGGTATTCGAAAAAGCGCTTTGACAGGCTTTTGATTTCCTCGCGGGACTTCTCTTTTCCAAAAGCGACGGTAAGGTGCTGCAAGGCGAGCTTGCGGGTTTCCTTCGCAAAGTAATAGGCAAGCCTTCCGAGAAAACCGCAGTACTTCAGCCATGCTACACGTGGCATCACGGCTGAGAGCCAGATAAGAAAACGCACAAACCGGTAGACCACGGCGTACCGGATCTTCCTGCGCGTTTTTTTGCTTATTCCGAACATGGTTGCGAAGATAACATAACAGATTGTTTTCCCTGCTCCGGCCTCGCGAAACAGGAAAGAAAGCGAAATCGTAAAACAGTTCGGAGATTTTTTGCATTTTACCGGCGAACACCGACAACCGAAGCAAGTATGAAGACGCTATACGTGGTGAGGCATGCAAAATCGAGCTGGGATGATCCGGATGTGGGCGACTTTGAGCGGCCGCTGAATGCAAGGGGAAAACGCGACGCCCCGCGTATGGGCAAACGCCTCAAAGAAAAAGAGATCACACCTGATTGTGTGATATCAAGTCCCGCACGGCGTGCGCTGTCAACAGCAAAGCGTATCTGCAAAATTCTTGGATTCGAAAAGGAAAACATCAAAACCGACCGCAAGCTCTACCACGCGTCGGAAGAAACGCTGCTTTCTGTTGTTCACGGAATCAAAAACAAATACAACACAGTATTCATCTTTGGCCACAATCCAGGCATCACCGATTTCGCAAATCTCCTGATACCGGAGGAAAATGCCATCATTATCAACAACGTTCCCACGTGTGGTATTGCAGCCTTTTCGTTCGACGTCGACGACTGGGCCGACGTGCAGTGGCGAAAGGGAAAATTGTTGTTCTTTGATTATCCGAAAAGCAAAGACGACTAATTCAACAGCGATTCCGGTAAATCCCAGACGCGCTTTTTTAGAATACCGGTTTCGTTAAACCGATAGCCGACCATAACCTTGAATGTGCTGTTTGAACTGTTCAGTTCAACATCCTCAAGACCTGCTCTTCCACCCTGGTTGATGAATGTCATTCCGCCGAAGATACGATCGCCGTTGTATCCAAGTGCCAGTCGTGCTGTCACCAACGTGCTGAAGTTGCCATGATTATTGCTAGCACCATTTTCATACTCATAACGAAGCAGGTTAACACCCGGGCCAACGCCCAGTGTTCCATTGAGGAAGAAGCCGTTGTAGACCAGATTATACGTGTAGCCCGGCGCCACCCCGGCAGTCAGCACACGTAAGTCTTGCACAGCGACGAGGTCGGGAAATATCCTGGAATACCATGGGTCGGCCAGCGCCGAGTCGCCCGATATCCGAAAACTCCGCAGCGTGCCAAAGGCGACAAACGATCCACCACTTCTCAGCTGGCGTTCACTGAAGTTGTAGGGTGACCGAAATGAAAACCTGTTCTTGTCGAATATATAACTCACGGAAGCACCCGTATTTCGCGTACCTATGTCGGGGCGCTGAGGGTACGGCATATTGTGCGCTACCGGGTTTTCTGAATCCGTAATATAAAAGCCCGCGTAACGCTGATAGAAAACATCAAAGCCCCATCGGCGCCCAATGACATTTAACTGCAGGTCGCGTGCGCGCGATTCACCATAGATGCGCTTGTTCTGTTCAGCCAGGGGAATGGCAAACGCAAACTCGACAGCGAGCTCAAAAACGTACGCGCCAACGCCAAGGCTATACGGCTTATTACTGCGGTATGACAATCTTGTTTTGTCGCCCGACTTCTGCCTGAAGTCAAAATCCTGACGGCGCTGCTTCAACACAGGCCATACAAAAAAATGATCCGGATATCCTTTGATATAACTTGATCGCGACCCTTGTGAAGGCATGGGAACCTCCACATCATCCTGACCGCATACGACCAGTGACGAACAGAGCGCAAAGAAGATCAAAAGAAACTTCACGTCAGAGGATATATTCGCTGAGGTCCTTATTCTTCATGAGGCCACTGAGTTTCGACTTCACCATCTCAGCGCTGATTTCTATTCGTGCATTCGGACCAATTTTATCGGGCACATCGAAAAGAAACTCATTGAGCAGTTTGCTCATCACGGTATGAAGACGTCTTGCTCCGATGTTCTCAATCTCTGTGTTGATCAGAAACGCATTGTTTGCAATTTCTTCAATAGCATCGTCCAGGAAGGAAACGTGAACCCCTTCCGCCCTGAAAAGCGCTTCATATTGTTTTGTCAGTGCGTTCTTCGGTTCGCGAAGTATTCGTATGAAGTCTTCCTTCGTAAGGTTCTCAAGTTCCACACGAATCGGGAAACGTCCCTGCAACTCGGGAATAAGGTCACTGGGTTTCGAAATGTGAAATGCTCCTGCTGCGATGAACAGCACGTGGTCGGTCTTGATGACCCCGTACTTTGTGTTCACAGTACTTCCTTCGACGATGGGCAGCAGGTCGCGCTGAACACCTTCACGGCTTACATCAGGGCCGCCTCCACCCTTCTTTCCGCCGGATGCGATCTTATCAATTTCATCAATGAAGATGATGCCGGAGTTCTCGGCCTTGCGGATAGCCTCTTCTTTAACCTCATCCATATCGATGAGTTTTGCGGCTTCCTCCTCAAGGAGAAGTCGCCGCGCTTCGGCAACAGTTACCTTGCGTTTGCGCGACTTTTTGGGCATCATGCCGTTCAACATCTCCTGCAGGTTCATCATCGACACCTCATCCATCATTCCCGCGCCGATCATTCCGACGTTGGAACCACCAGTGCCTTTGATGTTTATTTCAATCTTGCGGTCTTCCAGTTCACCGTTTCTGATCTTCTCACGGAAGTGCTGGCGTGTACGTTCGTTAAGTTCCACATCAGAGTCAGGCGTGGCCGATGACGTTGCATCGTATTCAGCAGGGTACGCTGCGCGTGATGACGACTGGCGCATAGGCGGTATCAACGCATCCAGTATGATATCTTCGACGGCAGCTGCGGCCTTTTCCTTGACATCTTCTTTCTTTCTGTTCTTGACAAGATTCACCGACTGCTCAACGAGGTCACGGACCATGCTTTCCACATCGCGGCCGACGTAACCTACTTCAGTGAACTTCGATGCTTCCACCTTTACGAAGGGAGCATCGGCAATACGCGCAAGCCTGCGTGCGATTTCGGTTTTACCTACACCTGTTGCTCCGATCATAAGGATGTTGTTGGGCACAATTTCTCCCTGGATATCATCGCTTACATTCATGCGTCGCCAGCGGTTCCGAAGGGCAATGGCTACATTGCGCTTTGCTTCATATTGTCCGATGATGTATTTATCAAGTTCTTCAACAATCTGTTTTGGAGTAAGATATTGTTCGTTCATCATTTTCTTTAGTGTGGCCGAGCCACGTTATATTTTTATCGTAAGATGCTTTGAAGGTCGACTGCCAACGTCATGGTATATGCGGCACTTCCTGCTACATAAGTGCTCCTGGCGAAAGCAAAGTTCACTGTTCTGATCTGTGCTGAGAAGCCGTAACTCAGTCCTGCGCTGCCGCCCGCACTTTCGAGCTGAAGTTCCCGATGCAGCCCATAGTTGTAACCAACGAGGACGTTCACATTTCGGTGGAGCAATACTTCGGCGCCAAAATTAAAGTGCCTGAAGACCTTATCCAACCCGCCGGAATCATTGGCAGTGCTCTCACCAGCCTGGGCAAGGCGATGTACCGCCACCGAGAAGCGCACCGGCATATGCTCCGGTTTAAAGGTCATGCCCGCCTGTACGTCGAAAGGAAGAACGGAATTGCTTGCGGGCGAATAATCGCGTAAAACAAAGCCCGCGTTTTTTACCACGAGGCCAATGGTAAACTCATGTTCCGGATGCACAAACAATCCGCCCAGATCAACACCGATCGCCTCGGAGCGAAACCCGGCGAGCGAAGATGAAACAAGTTTAAGAGAAGCTCCGAACCGAAAGTTCCGCACCTGACGTTGTTTGCTGACATACAAGGCAGTTTCATTTGCATGAAACTCCCCTAACTCGTTTCCCGATGCATCGTATGCTGGTATCGACCCATAGCGGAAGTGTTGAACGCCAAAGGCTACTGTGCCGAATTTTCCGATGCGGGGAAGCCATGAGAAGTTCGCGTGGCCGATATCGCCCACGTAAAATTGATAGGTAGCGGCTGCAAAGCCGGAGAGCGTATCTCCTGCAAGTGCAGGATTTGAAATAAAGGCTGCGGGATCTCTGTCAGCGAGCGAAACATTGACTCCGCCGAGGGCAGCCTGACGCGCACTGGAAGGGACATCCAGAAAGGTGAACGCCCCCCTGTTAAGCTGCGCGTGTACAGGTCCCGAAATAAGCAGGAGAACCCAGGGCATAAACCGTACAATCCGCAAATTGAATTTCAATTCAGCCAATCCCGGGAACACGCTGCTGGGTTTTGTTGAGTTATTGTTGTGCCGGCTTCTGATCCGTCAGGACGAATTGCATCGGCGTCTTAACTTTTTCCTTCAGCAACGCAAGGTTAACAACTTCGTCGACTGTTTCAACGAAATGGAAAGCAAGTCCTTTGAGGTAGTGCTTCTCGATTTCATCGACGTCGCGTTTGTTTTTGGCGCTGAGTATTATCTCACGAATACCGCTGCGTTTGGCGGCAAGTATTTTCTCTTTGATTCCGCCGACAGGCAGAACCTTTCCACGCAAGGTAATTTCTCCCGTCATTGCCAGCCGCGCTTTTACTTTGCGTTGCGTGTAGATGGAAGCAAGAGAAGTAAAAATAGTTATCCCTGCCGACGGACCGTCTTTTGGAACGGCACCTGCGGGTACGTGGATATGAAGGTCGTATTGCTGAAAGACGCGATGGTCGATCATGAAGCGCTCTGCGTTGGATTTCAGATACGACAGTGCTGCCATCGCAGATTCCTTCATCACGTCGCCGAGTTGCCCCGAGAGTGTCAGCGCTCCTTTTCCACGACTGAGACTTGATTCTACAAACAGAATCTCACCACCCACCTGCGTCCATGCAAGCCCTGTGACAATACCTGCTACGTCGTTGCTTTGGTACAACTCTTCATCGAAGATCTCCGCGCCGAGCACTTTGCGGACTGTGTCTTCCGTAACGATCTTGTCGTATTCCTCCTCCATCGCGACGGACTTGGCGACGTTTCGTACAAGCGTGGCAATTTTCCGCTCGAGGTTACGCACACCTGATTCACGGGTATAGTGATTGATCACCTTGGCTATCGAGGCCTTCGGAAACTTCACTTGCGAAGACTTCAGGCCGTGTTCCTTCAGCTGCTTAGGGATAAGGTGCTGAACAGCGATTTCAATTTTCTCTTCCTGCGTATAGCCTGTTATCTCGATGATTTCCATCCGGTCGCGCAGCGCTGGGTGTATCGTATCCAGGGCATTGGCCGTAGCAATGAACAACACCTTCGACAGGTCGTATTCCACCTCAAGGTAGTTATCGCCAAATGAATTGTTCTGTTCAGGATCGAGAACTTCAAGCAGAGCCGAAGACGGGTCACCCCGGAAATCAGATTTTACTTTATCGATCTCATCAAGGATGAAGACCGGGTTTGACGATTGCGCTTTTTTGATGTTCTGCAATATCTTTCCGGGCATCGCACCGACATACGTCTTGCGGTGGCCGCGGATTTCAGCTTCATCGTGCACGCCCCCCAGCGACATACGGATGTACTTACGCTTCAACGCTTTGGCTATTGACCGGCCAAGAGACGTTTTACCGACACCTGGTGGTCCGTACAGACACAAAATGGGTCCCTTCATATCCTGCTTCAGCTTAAGCACAGCGAGGTATTCCAGGATACGCGTCTTGACCTTCTCCAGTCCGAAGTGATCTTCATCGAGAATTTTCTTGGCGCGTTTAAGGTCAAAGTCGTCGTTGGTAAAATCATTCCATGGCAAGTCGAGCATAAACTCGACATAGTTCATTGCCACGGGGTATTCCGCTGCCATCGGGTTGATGCGAAGCAGCTTATCCAGTTCCTTGTTGAAATGTTCCTTTGCAGCCTTCGGCCAGTTCTTGGCTTCCGCCCTCTTCCGAAGTTTCTCGACTTCTTTGTCGGGACCGTCATAACCAAGTTCGTCCTGCAGAACTTTAATCTGCTGTCGCAGGAAATAATCCCGTTGCTGCTGATCGATATCGGTATGTACCTTTTTCTGGATTTCGTGTTTGATTTCCAGCATCTGTATATCCTTCATCATATACTGAAGGAGAAGCGTCGCGCGGTCTTTGAGATCCTGCGTTTCGAGGATCTTTTGTTTTTCCGACACTTCTACGTTCAGGTTCGACGAAAGGAAGTGCACCAGGAACGACATGCTCGCGATGTTATCCAACGCCACCTGTGCTTCCTGAGGAATTTCGGGATTGAGGCGCAGGATCTTTGATGCCGCGTCTTTGAGGGACTGAATCAGCGCTTTCGTTTCTCTTCCGTTGGGGCTTGGCAGCACCTCTGGTTGAATGTCGATGCGCGCGGTGAGAAAAGGTTCCTCCTGAATGAACTCACGGATTGCAAAGCGGTTCTT
This sequence comes from Bacteroidota bacterium, assembly GCA_023417065.1. Taxonomy (GTDB): domain Bacteria; phylum Bacteroidota; class Bacteroidia; order Cytophagales; family Cyclobacteriaceae; genus Ohtaekwangia. The sequence continues at coordinate 44,340 of JAEZGH010000163.1, read as the reverse complement.
GCCCTGAATGATGATCGTTGTATTTCCATCGGGCAATACGAGCATCTTGATAATCCGTGCAACGGTACCGGTACGGTACAGATCTTCAACAGCGGGTTCTTCCGCCTGAGAATTCTTTTGCGCCAGGACACCGACGATTCGGTTACCCTGGTATGCCTTCTTTACAAGCTTTATGGATTTTTGCCGCCCTACGGTGATTGGAATCACGACTCCGGGAAAGAGGACCGTGTTCTTGATAGGGAGGATCGATAGTTCTTCGGGGATATCTTCGGGTTTGAGGTCCGATTCCTGTTCAGGATTAATCAGTTGAATCAGATCATCTGAATCTTCCTGAACAAGTTGTATAGGTAGTGCTTTAAACATGTTTAGCGACAGTGTCAATATGGCACGACCGCCGTACCATACGCATTTTTTCAGCTGGCGATCCTATAGGACAATACTAATGCCAATACAGTTGTAAAAGAAGCAAATTTATGGCAACTTTAAGCCGTTGGCTGATTTTTTAACCCACTGCCATTTCCGTGAAAACGTACTTTTTCATCGTAATTGCAGCCTTTTTGTTACTGGGTCCCACTTCCCTCTCCGCGCAAAAGACCAAATCCAGATACAAGAAAGCAGACGTCATCCGGCTGGATGATAGCCTGACATTGTATAGCCAATCTGACATTTTTAACTTTCCCAACGTAAACAAGGTTCAGCGCTTTATTCACGAACCTTCCCTTCAAAAGATCAAACAACTTGCAGCGCAGGGAAAGGACGCGGAGCGTTATGAGGCGCTTAAAACGTACGTCAGCCAGTTCGGAATACACAACTTCTCCCGCGACTTAGGCTTGCTGCTGGACCTTGCGCGGCTGAGCCGTACGCATGGCCCTCCGGGCGAAGCGATCCTGCTATACAAACTGCTTCTGAAACACTATCCGGCCGATACTGATCCCCGCAAAATCCGGAGTGAATACGATACTCTGAACAAGAGTACCGCCGACTTATACGTTCCTATTGCGCAGTACTATGAACTTGTTGAATTCCGAAAAGAGATCGACACGTTGCGACCGCCTCAGGGTGTACTCCTCAATATGGGTTATGGCGTAAATTCTGAAAAGGAAGACTACGGCCCTACGATCGGCAATGCCGACAATGTGTTGCTCTTCACCTCCAAACGAAACTCTCACCTGACCAGTGAAGGCAAGGTTTTCAACGAAGACTTGTTTTACACCATCAAAAACGACTCACTGTGGGGTTTGTCTGAAGAATTCAAAACGATAAACACCCAGTATAACGAAGGTTCGGCTTCACTGAGCAAGGATGGTAAGCTGCTCTTCTTCGCGCGCTGCAACGCGCCCGACGGAATGGGTAACTGCGACATCTACGTTGCCGAACTCAAGGCCGACAGCACGTGGGGAAATGTCAAAAACCTCGGTCCGAATATCAATTCCATTTCGTGGGATTCGCAGCCCTCGCTGTCCCATTCAGGTGACACGCTGTTCTTTGCATCAGACAGGATCGGCGGATTTGGATTCTCCGACATCTACTTTTCGGTTAAAGACTCAAAAGGCAACTGGCAGAAAGCTCAGAATGCAGGACCAATCATCAACACGCGAGGCTTTGAAGTAAGCCCGTTCTTTCATCACAAGTTTAATGTTTTGTACTTCAGCTCCACAGGGCATCCGCTTAACTTCGGCGACTTCGATATCTATAAATCTTATCGGATGGGCAATGTATGGGGTGAGCCAAAGAACATCGGTCCGTTGGTTAATGGCAGCGGCAGCGAATATTATTTCACCATCGACTCACAGTCGAATACGCTGTACTACGCGCGTTCCACTGAAGACAACATCGACAACCTTGACCTGTTCTCGTTTCCCGTTCCCATGGAAGCGCAGCCCGAGGCCGTCGTTAACCTGAGGGGATCGCTGGTGAACGCTCAAACAAAGAAACCCATGTCAGGGATCGTGAGCATCATCGACCTCGACAAGGGTGTTGAAGTCGCTCCAAAGTTTTTGCGCGACGACGGCACGTTCGACTTTCAGCTTATCAACAAGCGAAACTATCTGTTGATTATTCAGGGTGAGGACTTCTTTCGGATAGAAGAGATTTTCTTCCTCGACGGCGACCATGAAATAAATCTGGAAACAGAACCATTTGAACCTAAGATCGCCTTTAAGTCGCTGGAATTTGAAAACGGGAAGGCAGACATATTGCCATCTATGCATGCCGACCTCGACATGCTTGCGAACTTCCTGCTTGACAATCCCAAGGTAAAACTCAGCATCTCCGGGCATACCGATTCCGCTGGTAACGCGGAAGCCAACCTGTTGTTATCGCAGGCGCGCGCTGATGCCATTAAAGCTTATCTCGTTTATCAGTTCAAGATTGATCCCGCGCGTATCGAAGCACGTGGTTTCGGAAGTACGCGTCCTATCGTCGATGAACAAACTGACGAAGACCGAAAGCTGAACCGCCGCGTGGAGTTTGAGATTACACGATAGCCGGTAGCCTCTTGGTTACTACGGCTGTAGAGCCATAACCGTCCCTCACAGCATACACATCCGTTCGCAAGACGAGCCTAAAACAAAAAAGCCCCGCATCGCATGCAGGGCTATTGTCGTGAGTCGTATCTGATTTAGAATACGACTTTTATAATATCGTTCGCGAAAATGAAGACCATCAGCGCAAGCAGGAAGACCATACCAACCTTTTGCGCCGCCTCGAGAAACTTATCGCTGGGCTTACGGCGTGAGATCATTTCATAAGAAAGGAACATTACGTGTCCGCCGTCGAGAGCAGGGATTGGCAACAGGTTCATGAAGGCAAGAACGAGTGAAAGAACGCCGGTCAGCGACCAGAAACGCGCCCAGTCCCATTCGCCACCAAATGCCTGTGCTATACCAATAGGTCCTGAGATAGATTCCGTAGGCTTCAGCACACCGGATATAACTTTACCAAAAGCCTTAATCTGAACAAATAAAGTTGAGAAGGCGCGTTCCGTTCCGAGCGGGATGGACTGCGCCAGGCTGTAGGTGATGTTTTCACTTGCCGCCTCAAGGAACGCTTCCGGCTTAGCAGGGCGGAAACCAATTTCCTTTTTATCAGGATTTGCAAATGCCTGGTTATCGAACGCAAGAATCTGTCCGTCGCGCTCGATCTTGAAACTTATCGATGGCCCCTGGGTCCCTTTCACGTGATCGTAAACCTCGTCGAAGTATGTCACCGGGTTTCCGTTCACCTCCACGATCTTGTCACCGCGTTTGAGGCCAACCTGCTCCGCGATGGAGCCTTCAGCAACGTCGTCGACCACTGGTTCAAAGCGATACCATAGAAAAGCACCTGCGTTCTCCTTGCGGTTGAAATTTTGGATGAAGTCAGCGGGAATGGCAATATCCATACGTTGTCCGTCGCGCTCAACGGTAAGGTATCCATTTGTGCTGAGGAGTGTTTGCGCCTTCAGCAGATCCTGGAAGTAGTCATAATCCTGGCCATTGATGGCAACGATCTTGTCACCGGTTTTCAAACCAATAGATTCACCGACCGGACCGACATGAAATCCTCCGTTCTGGTTGATGGCATCTTTCAGCAGGTTTGAATCGCCGATGAAATAGGTGATTCCGATAAAGATGAGGATACCTACAATTACGTTGACGAAGATTCCGCCGAGCATTACGATGAGGCGTTGCCAGGCTGGTTTGCTGCGGAATTCCCATGGTTGGGGTTCTTTGCTCATGGTTTCGGTATCGAGCGATTCGTCGATCATGCCGGAGATTTTGACGTATCCGCCCAGCGGTATAGCGCTCAGCGCGTACTCGGTTTCACCCTTGCGGAATGACCAGATCTTTGGCGGAAATCCTATGGAAAACTGCTCTACACGCATTCCGAAATATTTTGCCGCCAGCAAGTGCCCCATTTCATGCACAGCCACCAGAATTGAAAGACTCAGCAAAAGCTGAGCGATCATGATCATTGCATCCATTCTAAAAGATAATTCGTTTTTTCTTTATTTTCTCTACTTCAAGCTAATTTCATCAACTCCAACGCCAGAGCTCGTGTCTTGAGATCCGTTTCCACGTAATCGTCATAGGAAGGCGTTTTTATATAATCCATTTTGCTGAGGCAACGTTCCACGATGTCAGACATTTCAAGGAATCCTACCTTCTGCTGCAAAAATTGGTCCACCGCGACTTCGTTGGCAGCATTCAGCACACAGGGCATGTTCCCCCCTCTTTCCATGGCATGATAAGCCAATGCAAGATTACGAAAAGTTTCCGTATCCGGTTTTTCAAATGTCAGAGCCGGGTAAGCCGCGAAATCAAATCGTGGAAAATCAGAATCCAGCCGGTCAGGAAAGCCGATGGCAAACTGAATGGGAATCCGCATGTCCGGCAAACCCAATTGGGCCTTGACCGATCCATCGGAAAATTGTACCAGGGAATGGATTATTGATTGTGGATGTACGACAACATCCACCTGTTCGGGGCTTAAACCAAACAGCCATTTTGCCTCAATAACTTCGAGTCCCTTGTTCATAAGGGAGGCCGAGTCGATGGTTATTTTGGCTCCCATATTCCAGTTGGGATGCTTAAGCGCCTGCTCGCGAGTCACCTTCTCCAGTTCATCACGTTTCTTTCCCCGGAAAGGGCCTCCTGAAGCCGTCAGGATGATTTTTTCAATTTTATTGTGAAACTCCCCGACCATGCACTGAAATATGGCCGAATGCTCCGAATCAATGGGGTAAATATTGACGCCCTTTTCGCGGGCAAGTTCAGTGATCAGCGCGCCGGCAACGACGAGGGTCTCCTTGTTTGCCAATGCAATGGGTTTACCGGCTTCGATGGCCCTGATGGTAGGAAGTAAGCCGCAGTATCCGACTACAGCGGTTAGCACCAAATCCACTGTATCCATCTGTACCACTGACGACAGCGCCTTCTCTCCGGTGTATACCTTAATGGGCGTATCGGCAAGTTCGGTTTTGACAAAGTGGTAATGTTCTTCATTGACGATCACGACAACATTAGGCAGAAACTGGCGGGCCTGCTCAACCAGCAGCTGTGCATTGTTTTGAGCGGTCAGCACCTCAACCTCAAACCGGTCGCGATGTTTGCTGATGACATCCAGGGCCTGCGTTCCAATCGAACCGGTAGAGCCAAGAATTGCGATGTGTTTCTTTTTATTCAAGTATGACGTCTGGTTTCTGATCATGAGTGCTATTCGGCGAATTGCGCGAGCGCGTCTGCAATGCGCCGATCGTTCGAAAGCCGGGGCACCTTGTTTTGTCCGCCAAGCTTGCCCAGCGATTTCATGTAGTCGATGAAGCTGTTCTTTCTCAGCGAAGTAATCCGAAGCGGCCGCAGAATGCTGCCTGTGATCAGGTCATCGTAATAGACATTCAGTTTCCGGAGCTGGTTGTCCAGTTCGAGCGCAAAAGCCTCCGGATCCGCCGGTTTCTTTGAAAATTCGATCAGCCACTCATGGTGTGGCAATCCTTCGGCCGGCGTTACCTGCGGGGCGACAGTGAATTCGATCAGTTCGGTCTCAGGGAAGCGGCTGCACGCATATTGCATGGCTTTCTCCACTTCTTCCCCGATCACATGCTCACCGAAGGCGGAAATAAAGTGCTTGATCCGACCAGTGACAACAATACGATACGGATGCTTAGACACAAACTTCACGGTATCGCCGATGGAATAGCCCCATAGTCCGGCGTTGCTGTTCAGAATTACCGCGTAGTTCTTGCCGAGCTCTACCTCTTCGATATTCAGCCGTGACGGATTCTCATTGAAATACTCGTCCACGGGGATGAACTCAAAAAATATCCCCGAATTCAGCAGGAGCAGTAATCCAGGTTCATATTGTGAATCCTGATAGGCTATAAAGCCCTCGGACGCGGGATAGGTCTCTATGGAGTCAACCCGTTTTCCAATTGACTCTTCCAGTCGGCCGCGGTAGGGTTCGAAGTTCACTCCGCCATAAATGAACATGGAGAAATGAGGGAAAACGTCTTTGATCTTTTTACCGGTGCGCGCCTGAATCCGGTCAAAGTACATCTGAACCCAGGGCGGAATCCCCGATATCAGCGTCATCCGCTCGTTTATCGTTTCATCAATGATCTTTTCGAGCTTTTCCTCCCAGTCGGAAATACAATTTGTCTTGTAGCTGGGTTTCTGGTTGGTGCGCAGGTATCCGGGGACGTGATGATTGACAATTCCCGACAGCCGGCCTGTTTTGATACCATTCTTTTCCGACAGCTCCGGGCTTCCCGACAGGAATATCAGCCCACCATCCAGAAACGCTGCTTTGCCGGTTTCGTGGACATAGCTAAGGATAGCGTTTCGGGCGCTGTTGATGTGATTAGGGATCGAGTCTTTTGTGATGGGTATATACTTCGTGCCGGAGGTTGTACCGGATGTTTTTGCCAGATAAACAGGCTTGCCCTTCCAGAGCACATCGGGCTTACCTTCAACCATCTGGTCGATGTACGGTTTCAGTGCTTCGTAATCGCGGATAGGAACCTGTTTCTTGAAATCCGCGTGATTCTTGATGGCTGAAAAATCGTGATCCTTTCCAAAGACAGTATTGGATGCGTCGCCGATCAGCCGCGAGAGGGTTGCATGCTGAAACTTCGCCGGCTGGAGCGACCATTTTCGTGTGTCTGCGGCAATGAATGCGGCAAGAGGTTTAGCCAGTACAGATCGCAATCCCATATAAGGGCTGCAAGATAACAGAAGTCATCCAAATCCCGTTACGGTCAGTTTAGGATTGACTTGAAATTGCCGCACCTGCAATTTTTACGTCGTCGTTTCTATATTTGGCATCCCTTTGGCAGAACTTTTTCCCGGGACTTACCGTCTTTTCCCCAGTGAGCAGCTTATGAAACAGACTATTCGCATTCTCTTTTTTGCCTTTGTCGCCGGCTTTGGCGGCGCCTATTCATTTTACCAATGGAAGATAAAGCCCGAGCTTAAGGAGCAAAACGAGCACGAAGCATTCAGCCAGGTACATTTTGACAGTCCGGTAGCGACATATCCGAACTACCTACCCTCCAACGTGTCGGCAGCAGCCCCGGTTGACTTCAGTGAGGCAGCCCGCCGCGCTATTCCAAGTGTCGTCTTTATTAATAGTATATCGCGAGGCGTATCGTATTCTTATTGGGACTGGTTTTTTGGCGAAGGTGGTTCCAACAGCCGCACGCAGGTGAGCACCGGTTCAGGCGTGATCTTCAGCACTGAAGGATATATCGTCACCAACAACCACGTTATCGCCTCAGCTGAAAGGATTGAAGTAAACTGGAATAAAAGGACATATCCGGCAGAACTAATTGGAACAGATCCGTCGACGGATCTGGCTGTAATCAAAATCAACGAAAAGGATCTGCCTGCCGTAACACTTGCCAGCTCGAAGGATGTGCAGGTTGGCGAATGGGTCATAGCCGTTGGAAACCCATATACGCTGGCGTCAACGGTGACCGCCGGAATCGTAAGTGCAAAAGGCCGCCGTATTGGAATTCTTGAGGATAAATTCCCGATTGAGTCATTTATCCAGACAGATGCTGCCATTAACCCCGGAAACTCGGGCGGCGCGCTGGTCAACAAGAATGGTGAGCTGGTCGGCATCAATTCGGCAATTTTGTCACGTACCGGCTCGTATACCGGATATGCCTTTGCCATTCCTTCAGATATCGTCAAGAAGGTTTTCAACGACCTTGTTAAGTTTGGCGTTGTTCAGAAGGCAGTGATGGGCGGCACGGTGGTCGAATACAACTATGAGAATGCGGCAAAATACGACCTCAGCACCGACGTAAAACGCTTTTCAGGTGTGCTGCTTGAAAGTGTGGATCGCACGGGGCCGGCTGCAGAGGCAGGTCTCAAACCGGGTGACATCCTTACGCATATCAACGACGTGGCCGTGAATTCGCAAAGTGAATTCGAGGAAGAGCTGAGTTTCTTCAGCCCCGGTAACCGTATCTCACTCACCTATTTACGAAACGGCAAAACGCACAAGACCGCACTTACCCTGGTAAACCGCAACGGCACCACTGATATTATTCGCAGGAATGTCGTAGAAAACAATACGCTGGGTGCACGGCTGGAAGCCACACAGTATGGCGTAAAGGTTTTTGGACTGAAAGACAAGAGCGTACTCAAGCAGATTGGTGTTCCTGAGAACTTTACGATTGTTGCGATCAACCGCGTACGAGTAAAAGATCCAGAAGAGGTTATCGAGTTCTTCCAGAAATTCAAAGGCCGCGGATACATCTATGGAATAAATGCGGCGCGCCAGCAGATGGAGCTACCCTTCACGATCAGGTAGCACTGATGATATTGAATTTGAAGTAGTTGGGGAGTTGGGGGTGAAGATCAGCTCACCCGCATTTTGAGCTTTTTACCCAGTTCGTCGACGGAGGATTTGAAGTTCGGATCGGTTTTCATCATATCCTCCACTGACTCCAGCGCGTGGATCACCGTACTGTGGTCCCTGCCGCCAAAGTTTTCTCCGATCAGCGCGAGAGTGAGCTGGGTGTAGCGTTTGCAGAAATACATGGCCACCTGACGTGGGATTACGATTTCGCGCTTTTTTACTTTACCCTTCATAGCCTCAAGGTCTACCTTAAAGTAGTCAGCTACAGTCTTCTGGATAAAGTCGACGCTTACGTCGGATTGAATTTCCTTGATAATGTTTTTCAGAACGTCCTTTGCGAGCTCGAGGTCTATTTCCTTCTTAAGGAGTGTTGCATGGAAGATGAGCGAGTTCAATACGCCTTCCATGTCGCGAAGGTTGGTATCCACGCTATATGCGAGGTACTCAGCGACTTCCGTCGGAATCTGAATACCATCTGCCTGCATCTTGCGGTTGATGATCGCAAGCTTGGTTTCAAAGTCAGGCTCCTGAAGATCTGCCGTAAGTCCCCACTTGAAACGCGACAGCAATCGCTCCTGGAATCCTTTAAGATCACGGGGAGGACAATCGCTCGTCATAATAATCTGTTTGCCTGACTGATGCAGTTGATTGAAGATGTGGAAGAACATCTCCTGTGTTTTCTCACGTCCTGCAAGGAACTGAACATCATCAAGTATGAGCAGGTCCACCTGCAGATAGAAATTCTGGAAGTCCTGGATCTTGTGATTCTGTAGTGCGTTTAGGAACTGCGTTGTAAAGTCGTTTTGGTCGACGTACAGCACAACCTTGTTGGGCATGTTGTTTTTGATCTCGTTTCCGATAGCCTGAACAAGGTGTGTTTTTCCAACGCCAACGCCACCATATAACATGAGTGGGTTGAATGATGTGACTCCCGGCTTTTTCGCTACAGCGAGGCCAGCAGAACGGGCGAGGCGATTGCAATCGCCTTCTACAAAGTTATCGAAGGAATACGCTGGATTCAACCGTGAATTGACGGTATGGGGATTCAGCGCCTTAAATGAAAAAGGAGAATAATCGTCGGAGCCAAAGTTCGTGTTGTTAACCGAGCTTCGACGATTTCCTGTGCTGTTGGCAGGATAGCTAACTGCGACAGGGGGTGCTTGTTTTCCGCCACTATCTACAACAACGGAATATTCCAGTCGTCCTGTTGCTCCCAGAACAGTATGTATAGCCTTTTTAAGGACAGGAACATAATTATCTTCGAGCCATTCATAGAAGAATTGCGAAGGCACCTGAATCGTAAGAATATCGCCTTCTACGCGCAGCGGAACGATCGGTTTGAACCACGTATTGAAATTTTCTTCACCCACGTTTTCCCGGATTACCTCCAGGCAGTCATTCCATACGGTTCCGCAGCTAACTTCCATTGATTTTACGGGATTATTCATTTTTCCACGGGGGGAAAGGGAGACAAAGATGTGAAAAAAGAGGTCAAGAAAACAAGGGCTTCTCTCCTTGATTTTTTCAAAAAAAAGAGCATACCCCAGGCCATTTTCAAAAACCCTTCAAAGATGGTCACAATGACAATAATCCCCCAATAATGGATAAGGATCATTCAATCGATTCGCCGAATTTGACGAGTATCATAAGTTACAATTGTTTCCTGGCGGAAATTTCGGTCGTTCCCAGAGAAAAAATATTTCGCCATGAACGCAACACATATTGAACACATCGGTATCGCAGTAAATAATTTACAGGAAGCGATTCATTATTATGAAAAGATACTCGGGTTAAGCTGCTATGCTATAGAAGAAGTAGCTGACCAGAAAGTAAGAACAGCATTTTTTAAGCTTGGTCAGACGAAGATCGAGCTGCTCGAATCCACATCACCCGACGGGCCTATTGCGAAGTTCATCGAAAAAAAGGGCCCGGGGCTACACCATATCGCGCTGGCCGTTGAAGGCATTCAAAAAAATCTGGATGAGTTAAGTGCAAAAGGCGTATCGCTGATTGATACAACGCCTCGCAAAGGCGCCGAGGGGCTGAATATCGCCTTTCTGCATCCCAAGTCCACACACGGTGTATTAACTGAATTATGCGAACCTCAAACAACATCTTCCCTGGCTTAATATGAAAACACATGAACGAATTCAAGAGCTGATTGAAAAGCGGGCCAAAGCCCGTCTCGGCGGCGGTGAAAAGAAAATAGAATCGCAACACGGAAAAGGAAAACTAACGGCCAGGGAACGAATTGACCTGCTGCTGGACGAAGGTAGCTTTGAAGAGTACGATATGTTCGTAACACATCGTACGAAGTCTTTCGGCATGGATAAGGAAGTCTATCTGTCTGACGGTGTTGTCACCGGACATGGAACGATTGATGGAAGACTTGTCTTTGTATTTGCGCAAGACTTCACGGTATTCGGCGGGTCTCTATCGGAAACTTTTGCCAACAAGATCTGCAAGATCATGGATAAGGCCATGAAAGTAGGCGCTCCGGTGATAGGTCTTAACGACAGTGGTGGTGCACGTATTCAGGAAGGTGTTCGAAGCCTGGCAGGATATGCTGAAATCTTCCAGCGCAATATTCTCGCGTCAGGCGTGATACCGCAGATATCCGCCGTATTCGGACCATGCGCAGGGGGCGCTGTGTACTCTCCTGCACTCACAGACTTCATCATCATGTCGGAAAAAGCAAGTTACATGTTTGTCACTGGTCCTAAAGTAGTGAAGACAGTAACCGGCGAAGATATATCGATAGAAGACCTCGGTGGTGCGCAGGTTCATGCAACGAAATCCGGAGTCGCGCACTTCATGGCAGAAGACGAACAGGAAGGCATAATCCTGATCCGCAAGCTGATGAGCTATCTTCCTTCCAATAACCTAGAAGAACCGCCCGTACACGAATGCAGTGATCCGATAGATCGTCTTGAAGAATCACTAAACGATATCATTCCTGAGAGTCCGAACAAGCCTTACAATGTACTCGATGTAATTCACGCGATCACAGATGAAAACGAATTCCTCGAAGTACAGCGCAACTATGCAAAAAACATCATTACCGGCTTTGCGCGATTTAACGGAAACTCGGTGGGTATCGTCGCCAATCAGCCGAATTTCCTCGCGGGTGTACTGGACATTGACGCATCGCGGAAGGCCGCAAGGTTTGTGCGCTTCTGTGATGCCTTCAACATTCCTCTGGTCACATTGGTAGATGTTCCAGGTTTCCTTCCGGGCAGCACACAGGAATATGGTGGAATCATCATTCACGGAGCAAAACTACTGTTTGCCTATGGTGAAGCTACCGTGCCGAAGATCACCATTACACTCAGAAAATCATATGGAGGCGCGCACGATGTGATGAGTTGCAAACAACTCCGTGGTGATCTCAACTATGCATGGCCCACTGCAGAAATCGCAGTTATGGGAGCTAAAGGGGCCGTCGAGGTTCTTGAAGCGAAAGCTCTCGGTCAGATCAAGGATCCTGATGAACGCCAGCGCTTCATTTCCGAGAAAGAAGAAGAGTATGAACAGAAGTTTGCCAACCCTTATCAGGCTGCAAAATATGGATTCATAGATGATATCATCGAACCCAGGAATACACGCTTCCGAATCATTCGCGGCCTGCAGATGCTGGCGACGAAGAAAGACGTCAATCCGCCGAAGAAACACTCGAATCTTCCTCTGTAACGAAACGCGCTGAAAGATGAACTTTGATATAAACAACATAGGTAATGATCAGCTGATCATCGTACTGGTCGGATACCTGATTGTCTTTCTTTCCCTTGCGATATTGTGGGCAGTGTTCTACAATCTTCCTGTAATCCTAGCATTCAATCCCGCGAAGTGGTTTCAGAAAAAACCTGCAGAGCCGAAGCCTCAGAATCCCGAAGCAGGTACAGCGAAAGGGGGATCTATCACGGGCGAAGAAACTGCAGCGATAAGTGCCGCATTATTCCTGTACGTGGGTGGGCTCCACGACGAAGAGAACACCGTTCTCACCATTCAGAAAATCTCTCGTCGATACTCACCTTGGAGTTCGAAAATATACAACGTGACCAACGGATTGAATAAACGATTCTGACTATGAAAAAGTACCAATTTACAATAAGCGGCAACACCTACAACGTTGAGATAAAATCCTTTGAAGATTCTGTTGCGACTGTTGAGGTGAACGGTTCGGAATATGAAGTGAAGCTTCATCAGGAAGTCAAGACGACGAAGACTCCGAAGCTGGTCCGTGCCCAGGCAGTAGCTACGCCGCCGAAGTCGCTTGCACCCGCAACCACCCTCAGGAAGGTAACGTCTCCCCTTCCGGGAATTATCCATAAGGTGATTGTGAAGGAAGGAGATGCTGTTAAGACCGGCGACAACCTGGTGATCCTTGAGGCGATGAAAATGGAAAACAACATCCTGGCCGAGAAAGCAGGGACAATCAGAAACATTACCATCAAAGAGGGTGACTCTGTCATGCAGGGTGATGTATTGATGGAAATTGAATAATGGATCAACCTTAAAATTTACCGCAGGATAAAACCGGCGGTAGTCGAAAAATTATGAAAAGGATATTTTTGATTTTCGGAGTTATCGCCCTTCTGGCAATGTTGAAGACGACGTTTCCGACAGTCGCGGCAAATCCAACTGAGACGCACCTGACCGAGGACGTCTCGCTTAAGAGCAGCGTCACTGTCGAAGCTCCGATACCTGCCAAGAAATCTGGCCTCGCGGAAGGGTTGAAAACCTTCTTCACCTATACGGCCTTTCAGAATATCACCACGGGCCACCTCATCATGATTGCTGTGGGGCTGTTTTTCCTCTTCCTGGCGATTCGATATGACTACGAACCTCTTTTGTTGGTGCCTATTGGAACCGGGATATTGATTGGAAATGTTCCGTTCATGCTCAACGCGGGTCTTCAGATCGGAATCTACGAACAGGGAAGTGTTTTGAATTACCTGTACTTTGGTGTGTTGAAAGGCATATACCCTCCGTTGATTTTCCTGGGCATTGGCGCGATGACCGACTTTTCGTCGCTGATCTCCAATCCGAAACTGATGTTACTGGGGGCTGCAGCTCAAGTGGGCATCTTTGCCACATTTCTGGGTGCATTGTATCTGGGCTTTGCTCCGCCGGAAGCAGGTGCCATTGCCATTATAGGAGGAGCTGACGGGCCTACTGCAATATTCCTTTCATCGAAACTCGCCAACGGTGTCAATATACTCCCGGATGGTACGACGGTTAAGAACCTGATCGGACCAATAGCCATCGCCGCGTATTCCTATATGGCCCTGGTTCCGGTGATCCAGCCACCTATCATGCGCTTACTTACCACGAAGAAAGAACGGCTCATACGGATGCGGCCGCCACGTGCCGTTTCGAGAACCGAAAGGATTATGTTTCCGATACTGGGATTACTACTTACTACCTTCATTTCACCAAGTGCCCTGCCACTGCTCGGAATGCTTTTCTTCGGAAACATACTCAAGGAATCAGGCGTAACGACACGCCTGGCAAACACTGCTAAAACATCAATGATTGATATCGTTACGATTATCCTTGGACTGACGGTTGGAGCATCAACGCAGGCTGATGTGTTTCTTACTTCCCAATCTATCCTCATATTTGTGCTTGGTGCTTGTGCTTTCGCGGTATCGACTGCAGGCGGTGTCATCTTTGCCAAAGTGATGAATCTCTTCCTGAAAGAAGGAGACAAGATCAATCCGTTGATCGGATCAGCAGGAGTTTCAGCAGTACCGGACAGTGCACGGGTTTCGCAGATGGAAGGTTTAAAGGAAGATTCGACCAATCATTTGCTGATGCACGCCATGGCACCAAACGTAGCTGGTGTTATCGGATCGGCCGTAGCTGCGGGGATTTTACTTAGTTTTTTAAAGTAATTAACATATTTCTATGAAAGAGGGGCATAACCTATTCGAATCCTTTCCCAAACCGAAAACATCGGACTGGGTTAAGGCTGCTTCGGGCGAAATCAGCGGCGCTGATCCTTTTGAAAAGCTTCGGTGGACATCCCCCGATCAACAGGAATTCGGGCCTTATTACGCTGCAGAAGACCTATCGAAACTAACCTACCTTCGGGAATTCCGCATTAAAGAATCCCCGGTCAATGCACAGGATCCCCGGTCATGGGCAAACATGCCGGAGGTTGTGGTTCTCGATGAAGAAGTTGCCAACAATACTGCATTGCATCACCTTCGCCTCGAAGCAGAGGGAATTCTATTTTCCACGCAGGGGAAGAAGCTCAACTTTCAAAAGCTCCTTAAGACCATTGAATGGGAACATTGCGCGGTTTCTTTCATTGCTGATTCCGCGTTCCCGCTGACGGATTTAATTAACTACATCAGCGATCGTAGCTATAAGTATGAAAACCTCCAGGGAAACCTCTTTTGGCGGAATGAAGTGACCTCCCCTCCTGCGTTGCCATCGCACAATGGTTTCCGCTTCGCAGGAATAAAAATAGCACCTTCAACTCCTGTTGAAGAAATCAGCGAAGCACTCACCCGCGCGGTATCGACGATTGAAGATTTCGCCAGTGCAGGTCATAAGATCAGCGAAACCATCAGACATATCGCATTTTGCGTGCCATTGAGTGCACAGCTCCTTCTGAACGTCAGCAAGCTCAGGGCATTGCGTATCCTCTGGTACCAGGTTGCACAGAGTTATGGCATGAAAGACTACTCTCCGGATGATCTTTATATCCACGGCTACTCCGACAAATGGATCAATGAGCAGTTCCAGCCCCACGGAAACATGCTGAAGGGTACAGTTGCTGCCATTGCAGCCATCTCCGGAGGTGCCGATGGTCTGACTATTATTCCTGAAGACGATCAGCATGCAGTGATGTCGAGGATAGCGCGTAACACTTCAGTGATCCTGAAAGCGGAATCCCAGCTTGCAAAGGTGAACGATCCTTTTGCAGGTGCGTATGGCGTGGAGGTAATAACGGACCGTATCGTGCGCGATGCATGGGCGAAGTTCCAGGCGAATCAGTAATGTTATTGAGGCTAAATCAAACCATCATGAAACCAGATTTTAAAAATATCGCGTTCGACCAATTCACGCCACAACCCGGAGGTGACAGCGCCGCCGGAACGTGGAAGAGTCCTGAAACGATCGAGGTAAAACCATATTATACCGCGATTGACACGGAGAACCTGCCTCACATTGGCTATGCGTCGGGAATACCACCGTTTCTTCGTGGTCCTTATGCGACGATGTATACCACGAAGCCATGGACAATCCGGCAATACGCTGGATTTTCAACGGCACGCGAATCGAATGCCTTCTACCGGAGAAACCTGGCACAAGGTCAACGTGGCTTGTCAGTGGCGTTCGACCTTGCAACTCACCGCGGATATGACAGCGATCACCCCCGGGTTGCCGGTGATGTCGGCAAGGCAGGCGTGGCCATCGACTCGGTCCTCGATATGAAAATTCTCTTCGACCAGATTCCCCTCGATAAGATGTCTGTGTCGATGACTATGAACGGTGCTGTGATCCCCATCATGGCGTTCTATATCGTGGCCGCGGAAGAACAGGGGGTGAAGCCGGCACAACTCAGCGGGACAATCCAGAATGACATCCTCAAGGAGTTCATGGTGCGCAACACATACATTTATCCTCCGACACCGTCGATGCGCATCGTGGCGGATATCTTTGCGTATACGTCGCGGCTTATGCCCAAATTCAACAGCATCAGCATCAGTGGATATCACATGCATGAGGCGGGTGCACCTGCTCATATCGAGCTTGCGTATACGCTTGCCGACGGACTTGAATACATTCGAACCGGACTTGCGGCGGGTATCAAGATCGACGACTTTGCACCGCGGCTGTCATTCTTCTGGGGCATCGGCATGAACTTCTTCATGGAGATTGCCAAGATGCGCGCTGGAAGGCTCCTCTGGTCGAAGATCGTCAACCAGTTCAATCCCACCAATCCTAAGTCGATGGCGCTGCGTACGCACAGCCAGACTTCAGGATGGAGCCTTACCGAACAGGATCCGTATAACAACGTAACGCGCACGTGTGTTGAAGCACTTGCTGCGGTACTTGGCGGAACTCAGTCGCTTCACACAAACTCGCTTGACGAAGCCATTGCACTACCGACGGATTTCTCCGCGCGCATCGCTCGGAACACGCAGCTCTTTATCGAAAAAGAAACGGGTATCACAAAAGTAGTCGATCCCCTGGGCGGATCTTACTACGTAGAAACACTTACGGCCGAACTTGCCAACAAAGCGTGGGAGTTGATCGAGGAAGTTGAAAAGCTTGGTGGGATGACGAAAGCGATTGAAAGCGGAATTCCGAAGATGCGCATTGAACAGGCTGCTGCTGCGAAGCAGGCCCGGATCGACTCAGGACGCGACATAATCGTAGGGGTGAACAAGTTCCGCATTGATGAAAAGCCTGACTTTGACATTCTTGAAGTCGACAACACCGCAGTGCGGAAGGAACAGATCGAAAGACTGGAACAAATTCGCAGAGAACGCAACAATGACGAAGCTGCGGCAGCCCTCCGTGCCATCACACGTTGCGCCGAGTCGGGTATTGGCAACCTCCTGGAGCTTGCCGTCGACGCCGCGAGGAAACGCGCAACGCTGGGTGAAATATCCGAAGCCATGGAGAAAGTATTCGGACGATTCAAAGCATCAATAAAATCTATCTCAGGTGTATATTCGGCTGAAATGAAAGATCAGAACGACTTCAGCGAGGTGAGGAAACTCTCCGACAAGTTTGCCCAGGTCGATGGCAGAAGGCCGCGTATCCTGGTGGCGAAGATGGGCCAGGATGGCCACGACAGGGGTGCCAAAGTCATTGCGACGAGCTTCGCCGACCTGGGCTTTGACGTTGACATCGGACCGTTGTTCCAGACCCCTGAGGAGGTGGCTCTGCAGGCTGCTGAAAACGATGTCCATCTCGTCGGTGCCTCCAGCCTTGCCGGAGGACATAAGACGCTCATCCCGGAACTGATCCAGGAACTGAGGAAAATCGGTCGTCCCGATATCATGGTGATCGCCGGAGGTGTCATCCCACCCCAGGATTACGATTATCTGTATGATGCCGGGGTTAGCTTCGTCTTCGGGCCGGGTACGGTGATCACGCAGGCGGCGAAGGAGATTCTCCTCAAGATGTTGAAATCGGAATAAATCGAATAAATAGCACGTAAGCGGGGTTTTCAGCGGCACAGCCAGCTGGAAACCCCGATTTTTTTGGGGCGATTTGCTACCTTAGAGACCATTTCCCTCAACCGCAAAGCCATGAACCACTTCAGGGTATGTCTCTATGTTTTGTTGCTTCTATCCGCAACAACGTTCGCCCAGGACAAAAAATTTGACAAGACACTCCGTAAGATTGACTCCTATTACGCTTCCGGTGACCTGATGAAGGCTTCGTCGACGTTGAAGAAACTTAAACCTTCCGTCGTGTCGAAGCTCGGCCCCAATAACACGTACATGCCTGGCATCAACCTCCGCGAGGCGCGAATCAATCTCGGCCTCGGCATGTTGTCTGAATTCGACAGGACGCTGGGCGCGGCGCTGAATGAGGCCATCATCACTTTTGGCGAAAACAGCAACTCCTATGCAAATACGCTGATAGAAGTTGCCGCGATGTACAATGAATATGGCAACTTCCGCATTGCGCGCGATTACATCAGCAAAGCCGAACAGATTCTTTCAAAGACAGCAGATATTGAAGAACCTATGCGTGCCCGGCTTGCCCTGATCAAAGCAGAAGCAATGATTGGCCAAGGCTTCTGTCGCGAGGCTATTGCCCTGCTGAGTGAGTTCGACAAGTATTTTTTATCGCGCGCCGTTGACAAGGAAAGCGTGGTCGAAGACGGCGCAATCAAAGTCAGGCGCGTTCCCGAAGGTGAAATCTTCGAACGCTACAATAGCTACGCTACCTACAAGACATTACTGGGCAGCGCCTACGGCCAGATGGGAAGAGTGTCTGTTCTGGGGTCGTCGCCCGAGAACCCGGACGTGGACGTCGTATTTCAGGAACTCCAGAGCTGGTTCCGGGGCAAGAACAGGTTCCTCGGCGAGACAAGCCTCGCTGAAGTCCGATACAAATACATCTGGACGCGCACCCTGGTTGATATCGGCCGGAGACAGAGCAGCGACAAGGAACTGACCTTCGCAGAAAACCTCAGTGATCTCAAGAAACGAACTGCTCCCACCAATGCACTGGCTCACGAAATCTACCTCAGCTATCTTCGCGATCTCCTCCGAATAGAATCGTATGGCAAGTACGCCGGCATACGCCTCGAGTATGAGCGCATGATCGAAAAGAACTACCCGAGGACAAGTATTCACAGGGTTAATCTCAACGCTGTCGAATTCAACTCCAGGTTGTCGCGCGAGAAAACCCGCGAACTTGAAAAACAGGCCGTCGGAATCCTCGTCACGAAGCAGCTGCCCAAAAGTTACAAGACGTCAATCCTCATACTGAATTTTTTGTACGAGGTTGCCTTGTCGGAAAAGAAATACTCAGAGGCGGAAAACTACCTGCTGCAAATTGCAGAAGCTCAGAAAGAGCTTTGCGGTGACAGCTCACCTAAGTATCACCTGGCCAGAATAGCGCTCGCAAATTTTTACCTGGATTACACCAACAAGATTGAAGAGGCGGGAAAGATCTACGACGAAAGCTACTACGGTGTAGTAGATCGCGAGATAGGTGAACAGCACAAGGACAAGCTAGACATCCTTAATCATATCGCGACGTGCAATGAACTGCGGGACCGGTATGCTGAGGCCTCCCTAACGCTTAAGGAGGCTGAAAGCACATTGCGGTACACGTACGACAATCAGGACATCCTCTACGCCGGCGAACTCAATTACATCGCGCAACTGCAGCTGAAACTCGGTGAATACGACGAAGCCGAAAAGAACCTTGCACAGGCGTTCAAGATCACCAACGCTAAAGATCAGAAATCTACAACCGAGTGGAAGCCGATTTACATCGGGCTCCTGGAAACACAGGCGAAGTTATATGGTATCAAAGGCATGTTTGATGAGGCTGAAGCAAATCTTGGAAAATCAAAATCGGTGATTGAAAAATCCAAGGGAGACCTTTCCGAATCCAAAAGTGCAAGTGAAGAACTTGCGCCGCTGCTGATATTATTGGGAAAATACTCGGAAGCCGAGAAACTCATACAGGAACAGATCCCGCACTACGAGAAATTGTATGGTCCGCAAAGCCTCCGGCTCATCGATCCATTGATCAATCGCGCAAGAATACTTCTGGCCCGGGGCGACTACACGGAAGCTGAACGCAATGCACAGCGGGCAAACAGGATTGCGATTCAGGCCTATTCGGAGATTTCAACGAAAACCGCGCCCACGCAAAAGATGCTCAGTGATATCTATTACAAACTCGGTGACTTTGAAAAAGCTGAGGAGCAAATTCTCAAAGCGCTGGCAAGCCAGGAAAAGCAATTCGGCCGGAACCATGTTGAAGTAGCAAAGTCACTATCCCAGCTGGCGATCATCAAATTCTACAAGGGAGATAATAAGAAACAGGTGGAGAGCCTTATGCTTGAAGCGCGTAAGATCGTGGAAGACAAGCTGGGGAAAGACAATCCTCAGAACGCGGAAATTCTCAAGAACATCGCCGTGCTTTACATTTCCGAACGCCGTTTTGACATTGCATTCAATTCGCTGACGATCGCGGAAGGAATCTGGAGTTCGCGAACCGGAAAGAAGAACAATATCAACCTCGCGGGCATTTATACACTTACAGGTGATGTGTACTATCAGTCGAAAAACTATCCGAAGGCAGAAGAATTTTATCTTCGTTCGAAAACGCTGTACGAAAAATTCTTCAGCGTAAACCATCCGGAGTACGTTCGTATACTTTCGAAGCTTAGCCGCGTATACTACATGCGCCGTGAGTACAAGCGATCGAAGAAGCATATTGAAGAAGCGCTGGCTAATTACGAAACTTTCATTCAGCAGTATTTTCCCGCACTTAGCGAGGCCGAGAAGGCAAAATACTGGAATACGATCCGCGGGGACTTCGAATTTTACAACACGCTGGCTTTTTCAAATCTTGAGGACTTCAGGGACCTTACGGGAAAGGTTTACAACTACCAGTTGCTGACAAAGGCGCTGCTGCTGAACTCGTCTATCAAGATACGGGAACGCATCATGAACAGCACGGACCAGGAGCTGAAGGAAAAATACAGTGCGTGGATCGAAAAGAAGGAGGTTCTTACCCTTGCCTTGTCGATGAGCGAGGCGCAACTTCAGGAAAGTGGAATTGATGCTGTAAAACTACAACACGACGTTGAGGCCCTTGAAAAAGAACTCAGCGCCAAGTCGGAACTCTTCGGCCAGAGCTTTGACAACAAGCGTATCACTTTTGAGGAGATCAAAAAATCACTGAAGCCCAATGAGGTGGCAATTGAAATGGTGCGTTACAGACATTTCAACCATAGCCTGACCGATTCAGTGGTTTACGCGGCGATATACATTCGCAGCGATCTTTCAAAACCAAAAGTCATCGTATTTAAAAACGGAAAGGAAATGGAGACGCGGTACTTCAAGTACTACCGCAACTGTATCACCGGCAAGATCGATGACGAACATTCTTACAGTATTTTCTGGAAGCCAATACACGATGTGATTGGTCCGGCGTCTACCATTTACCTGTCGGCTGATGGCGTTTACAATCAGATAAACCTGGAGGCAATTCCTGCGCCCGACGGAAAATACATCCTTGACAACACAAACATCGTTCTGGTAAGCAACACGCGGGATTTGTACCTGCGACGTATCAAGTCACGCCTCAGCAGCCCGGAGAACACCGCCTATATGTTCGGCAACCCTGCTTTTTATGCATCTGCTCAGGGCAGAAAACCAATCAGCCAGCTTCCCGGAACGGAGAAAGAGGTCAATCAGGTACAGTTTATGCTTGAGCAAAAGGGCTGGATGACTGCAAAGTACGTGGAGGCCGCAGCTACTGAAGAAGCGGTAAAAAGCCTGAACAGTCCAAAAATCTTCCACATAGCCACACATGGGTTTTACAAAACTTCGAACGAAGTAGCCGATGACGGCGACATGGAAGAAAATGAGGTAGTGCTTACCCGAAACCCCCTACTGCGTACCGGGTTGCTGCTCAAAGGTGCTGGTGATCTGATGGAAAAGACATCTTACAATTTCAACATTGAAAACGGTATTCTGACAGCCTACGAGGCGATGAACCTCAACCTCGATAAAACTGATCTCGTGGTGCTCAGCGCCTGTGAGACGGGATTAGGGGAACTACAGGCCGGCGAGGGCGTCTTTGGTCTGCAGCGCGCATTCCTGGTGGCCGGAGCTAAAGTTCTTATCATGAGTATGTTCAAAGTAGATGATGAGGCCACTCAAAAGCTTATGCTGATGTTCTACCAGAAATGGTCAAATACGGGCAACCTCCGCGCCAGTTTTACGGAAGCTAAGAAAGAATTACGCGCTGAATACCCTGCCCCGATTTATTGGGGAGCATTTATGGTAATCGGATTGGAATAAGCTTTTAGAAGAGACATAACCGGATTGTTCCGGGTTTTATACTTTGTTTGTTTATTTTTTATGATTTTTGGGCCTTGTTAACGAGCAGATGAGTTTACGTTTTGTGAGATTTTCAATCGCTTCGTCACTACTGGCAGCGATCGTGTTGTTCCTGGCCTCCTGTGGCGGGTCTTCTTCGTCCGAAAAGGATACGGACGTAGATTCGACTTTGTTGTCGTATACGGTCCTTAGCGTACTGCCACATAATGCAGAAGCATTCACCCAGGGACTGGTCATTCACAACAACAAACTTCTGGAGAGCACAGGTCAGGAAGGCAGGTCATGGGTAGGCGAAGTGAACCCTGCGTCGGGAGCTCACGATAAGAAAATCATCCTCGATAATAAATACTTCGGAGAAGGTATTACCGTACTGAACAGCAAGCTTTATTACCTGACGTGGAAAAAAAGGGTGGGCTTCGTTTACAATGCAACCACGTATGAAAAGATAAAGGAATTTGAATACGACCCGAAAATCAAGGAGGGCTGGGGCCTTACTCATGATGGTGTGAACCTCATTCTGAGCGATGGGACAGATAAGATCCACTTTCTCGATACAATTGATCTGAAGGTAAGCCGCAGCATTACAGTTCGCGATGGCAACATGGGGATCAAGCAGCTCAATGAGCTCGAGTATATCAATGGTTACATTTTTGCAAACGTGTGGCAGACAAACTGGATCGTAAAGATCGATCCTAAGACCGGAAAGGTAGTTGGAAAGCTTGACCTGACGCGCATAGGCAACGAGATACGCGCTCAGTATCCGAATGCAGACGTACTCAACGGAATTGCCTACGATAAAAATTCCGGCGCTATTCTGGTTACGGGAAAGCTCTGGCCAAAATCGTATCTCATCAAAATACAGTAATCACAATCCAAGGTCGAGCTGGTTATCAATTTTCTTTCTGCTGAGGCGCGTGCGTGCCGGAGCAACTGAAATAACTTCACCGGTACGCAAGTATAACAGGTATCCTTCGGTTTCGGTGTAATTCATCTGACGGAGCACATCGAGATAATGAAGAACCTGATTTTGATCCGCTTTCACGGGATCGCCAGTCTTGAAGTCGATCACAACTGCGCGACGCCCCCTGATCAATAACCGGTCAATGCGGCTTTCGCTGCCTTCAGGAAGCAGGATTGGAATTTCCGTCTTTATTTCCCAGTCACCGGTAAACCACTCGCGCACCTTAGGTTGTTGCATGAGAGCATTCAGCCTTTTTTCCAGGTCGCCGATTTCGTCGCGTGAGATGATCCCTTCTGAGGTAGTCTTTTCCAGGACTGACTTTATATCCGACTCCATCCTGATCTGCGACAACACATGATGCAGCTGCAGGCCGTAGTTGATTTTCTCGCGACGTGAGTCTGATGGGTCTTCAAAAAAATCTTTCCCCCGATGCCTGATGACGAGTTTATCACGCCAGGAGTCGACCTGATACTCCTCGAGGGCAACGGTATGGGTAGGTACAGCCGATGGTGCGCCACCTGCAATTTCGAAAGAGCCCATTCTGAGTTCCGACAGCGCGGTGTTATAATACTTCAACAATTCCTGCGAACGCAGAATACTTTCGTATAGAAGTACCGCTACTGATTTCTGACTTCGCTTGTTATCCGGATGTGGTGCAAATACCGTCAATCCCATCTCGGCGCGGGTAAGTGCTACGTACAACACATTGAGGTTATCCAGGGCCGTGCGAATCCGTTCTTCCTGATAGTAACGCTGAAAGTGCGTTCGATCCAATGTGGAACTGTACTTTACAGGAATGTAGCCTGCATCGGCGAAGGCAGGGGCATCGGATTTCACCCAGAGTTGCGGAGCCATAAATGTATCGTGGTCTGTGGCCCACGAACAAAACGGCATCAATACATATTTAAATTGAAGACCTTTCGACTTGTGAATCGTAATGATCTGCGCAGCGTCGACCTGTCCGGAAATCGGTATTGACTTTTTGTGCTTGTTGTTTTCCCACCACTCGAGGAAGGCACCGAGGTCATTGCGCTCACGCGTGAAGAAATCAAGGACGAGGTTCTGGAACGCCTGCAGATAAGGCAACTCGCCCTTGTGTCGTCCAAGCTTGAATATACCTATAAGTGTTTCGGTAAGTTCAAACAATGGAAGTTTCCGGAGGCGAAGTTTTTGCTGGGCAAATTCCGCAGGCAGGAAACTCTCAAAGACCGCCTGATTTGAAACAGCAAATACCTCTGTAACCGATCGCGCGGGTTCGAATATGCGGGCGAATTCAAAAGCAAGCTGCGCCCTGGCAAGTGCGTCGTCCGGATTATGGAGGTATTTCATCGCTCCTTCCAGCAGGCTTACCGTTGCAGCGGTGTCGATTCTGAGGGATTCACCGGAAACTACGTCATAACGCATTCCAGACTTCGCGTTTTCGCCAGCCTTGTATTGCAGCAGATAGTTGACTACATCCTGCCCTTCTTCATTCTTCCTGACCAGAATAGCAATGTCCTTGAGCGGAACACCTTTACCTTGAAGTTCTTCAAGGTATAAGGGAATTCGCTCCAGTGCGATGTCTTTCCATTTCTTTTCCTCATCACTCATAAGGAAAGCCACGTGCACATAGCCTTCCTGGTCTTTGAATACCTCCTGTTTAATATCGGCATACGCGGCCGAAGGCAGGGAATGGTTTGTTTCGAGGCTGACCATTGCCGAAGCGGTTTCGAACAGCGCATTGTTAAATTCAACCACGGTACGTGCGCTTCTGAAATTTCGGTTGAGATTCTTTATCGCAACGCGCTCAGATCCGATGTGGCGTTCCACGGTTTGGTGGAGCAGGCTGAGGTCGCCGCCACGCCACCGGTAGATAGCTTGTTTTACATCACCGACCACGAGGCTCGTATGCCCCTGGTCGAGACCATTCAGCAGAAGCGGCAGGAAATTATCCCACTGGAGCCCGGACGTATCCTGAAACTCGTCAATCAGGAAGTTTCTGTAAAATGAGCCTACCTTCTCGTAGACGAAAGGCGTATCGCTGTCCTGAATCACGCCATTCAGAAATTTTGGCGCGTCTGCCAGCAACATAAGATTGTTCTCGGCCTTGAATTCACGGAGCTTTCGGGAGATATCGGAGACGAGACCAAAGACATATAGGTTCTGGAGCGCCACTTCTGCGCTAAGCGCATCGACGAGACCGCGGTCGTAATGATCGACAATTTGTTGAAGCAGCGGCGCAACTCTTCGGGCGGTATTGGCGATTTCAGCAGCGTAGCGTGTCTTGTTACTTGGCCATCTATCCGGTGAGGCGGCGAACTCGCGAAAGCGCGACTTCAGTTCGGGAAGTTTGTTAACCTGCCGGCACGTTGCAAAGCCTGCCAGCGCGCTGAAAATTCCCCCCGATCTGCCATACGTCAATTCACTCTGATCCCACGCCTGAGCGTTCAGGATGTCAAGAGCTTCCTTTGCGAGTTTGTTTATCCGTGAGAGAACGCTGAATCGGATCGCCTGCAGCTTTTGGCGCAGGTTCCTGAAATAGCCAGGTTCCGATGTCTTCTGCCCGACTTCCCTTTCGATCGCCTTAAATTCTTCGCGGAAAATTTCCCGGGAGAATTCAAGCAAATTGGTTCGTATATCCCAGGGACGTTCATTTTCCAGATTTTCGCGGGCGAACTCAACGACCCAATCGGTAAGTTCTTTATTATCCCCCAACTCTTCGATAAGGTTGGCAATAACATCCTCCAGTACTGCATCCTGGTCAATTTCAAGACGATAGTCGCCGGTCAGGCCTGCTTCGCGGGTGAAAGCACGGATTACTTTCTGAAAGAAAGCATCTATTGTGCTGATTGAGAAATGAGAGTATTCATGCAGTATCGCTGCCTGCACTTCCTGTGCGTGCTGCTGAAACGTAGGGGCATCAAGTTTTAATTCATCTGTTAGCTCACTTGCCAGGTCACCTGGCCGGCCTTTCGCGAATTCATCAAGGTAGGCGAGAATGCGATCCTTCATCTCCTGGGTAGCCTTGTTGGTAAAGGTTACCGCGAGGACATGCTTAAAATATTGTGCACGTAAACGCAACGCCAGTCGTAGGTATTCTTTTGCAAGTGTGCGGGTTTTACCCGAACCTGCGGAACTGCGATAAATGGTAAACGTCTGGCTCAATGAAATTCGCTGTGTTGATGGGTCAAAGTACAGTGCAAAATCAAACTTGCAAAGCCGTCATGCCGATTTTGAAAAGTTTCTTAACTTGAACAACAAGTGACTTATGCTAAGCAGGATTAAATTCGGATTACTAAAGGTCTTTTTCTCTTTTCCGATACAGCTCCTGCTGAACAATCTGAAACGAAATATCGTTCTGATTTTCTGCTGGGGAATCCTTTTTGCCATGATCACGGGAAGTTTTGGCAAATACCTGGGAATCCCTTACCTGTTTCTCGATCCAGAGTACCTCAACAAAGTTGACTTTCGCAGCTTTTTCATCATCGGCCTCGTCATTGCCGGTTTCACGACAGCTTTTCATATCAGCTGCTATATCATCGACGGCCACAGGTTTTCATTTGTGGGCACACTCTCCCGCCCCTTTACGAAATTCGCCCTCAACAACAGCGTCATCCCGGTCGCATTCATGATCACGTATGTCTATCAGATCATCGGGTTTCAGATAAACAACGAATACACCACTGCTTCAGGACTTGCCCTGAATCTGACGGGGCTGATTGGCGGCTACATCCTGATGACGGTTATATTTTTCCTCTACTTCAGGTTCACCAACAAAGATATTTTCAAATACGTCGTATGCCGGATCGACGAGCAGATCAAGCAGAAGGTCAAGGTCACACGGGCCAGCGCGATGAAAAAACTTGACATAGCCAGGAAGAAACAGGAACACGTGGACAACTACCTCGACCTCGACTTTCGCTTTAAGAATGTGGAGGACACGACGTTCTACGACAAACAAACCATCATTCAGGTCTTTGACCAAAACCATTTCAACCTGGTGATTATCGAGCTGCTGATTATAGCGCTGGTTATCTTACTGGGGATCTTCAAAGACTATCCGCTGTTTCAGCTACCAGCAGCCGCGAGCTTTATCATCTTCCTGACCTTCTTTGTCATGATGGCGGGCGCATTCACTTATTGGTTTGGCGGCTGGGCCGCTACTGCTGCACTGGTACTACTCGTCGCGGTAAATCATTTTGTCGGGCACGACTACTTCACCAAACGCTATGAAGCTTTTGGCCTGGATTACGAACAGCAACCCGCACCCTATACGGTCGAGGCCATCAAGGAATTGAACGATGTCGAAGCAATTGAAGAAGACCGTGAGTCAAACCTGGTCATACTTGAAAACTGGCGTAAGAAGTTTCCTGCTCATGCACCTCCCAAACTTGTTTTCGTCTGCGCCAGTGGCGGAGGAAAGCGTGCCGCCCTCTGGACCTTCAGCGCGCTCCAGCACGCCGACAGCGTCACTCAGGGCAAACTGTGGGAAAACACCATCCTCGTAACAGGTGCGTCGGGCGGACTGATCGGCGCGAGCTACTTCCGGGAACTCAAGCTGCGCGAAAAACTTGGCGAGAACCTGAAGCCATACTCAGCTTACCACCGGTTCAAGATTTCAAACGACAACTTGAATCCACTGATCTTCAGTCTGCTTGCCAATGACTTGTTCGTAGGCTTTACGAAGTTCGAATATGGTGGTGACTTCTACTACAAAGACCGCGGCTATACCTTTGAGGAACAGCTGAACCAGATCACCGACGGCCTGATGGACAAGCCCATTTCGGCCTACGACAGCCTTGAGCGCGCCGGCGCAATTCCTACAATGATTTTTACGCCCACCATTGTCAACGATGGTCGCCGTCTTTATATCGCATCCCGACCGGTGCGCTTCATGAATTATGACATGGTCAACTACCCCGGGTATCCGCTGTTCAAAGTCAGTGGCGTTGACTTTCAGTCGATCTTCAAAGATCAGGGTGCGCCGAATTTGCGTTTCCTGTCGGCACTGCGGATGAGTGCCACCTTCCCGTACATTACACCGAACACAACGCTGCCTACAGAGCCGGCAATCTCGATAATGGATGCAGGAATCTCCGACAACTTTGGTCTGGGTGACGCCGTGAGATTTTTGTATGCATACAAGGAATGGATTGCCGCCAATACCTCGGGTGTTGTTTTTGTCTCCATACGCGACTCACCGAAACTGAACAAGATACCACCCGCCGCTACGCCAAGCCTGATCGACGCGGTGACACAACCAATAAGTTCGGTTTACAACAACTTCGAAAACTTTCAGGACATCAACAGCGACATGGCGATCAGCTATGCGCGTTCCTGGTTCGATGGTAGCATTGAGCGCGTTGATATTCAGTACCTGGCCGAAGATTATGGTTCTATTTTGAAAAAAATGGACAGCCTCCGCAAGAACGACGCGCGTGCATCTCTGAGCTGGCGACTCACCACGCGGGAGAAGCAGGGTGTGATAAACGCCATTTACGGAACAGAAAACCAAAGCCAGATCAAAAAGCTGCAAAAGCTCCTGCATGCCGAGCCGCAAGTTGTGCTCAACCAATAACAGACTGGGTTAGTTACGTTTAATATTCCGGACTATCTTTACCCGGATGAATGTACACGAACAGCTACTTAAGACGCTGGAACTGATAAAGCTGGAGCGACAGGCGGACCTGGATTATTACCGTCAGAAGGTATTGCTGCGCTCTTTGCACGAACGCACGCAGGAGGGCACTACGTGGTATCCGGTGAAGCTTAAGCGCGACTATATCGGCACAGGTGAAAGGATCATTCTTGAGATCGAACGCACGACGCACCTTGAGCAGCCCCACTCCTTTCAAAGCGGCAAATCGGTAAGCATCTTTTCAAACGCGGCGGGGAATCCGGAGAAAGAACATGCAAATGCCGTGGTCAACTATGTTCGCGACAATACCATGGTTCTCACCCTGAACGCTGACGAGTTGCCGGACTGGATTGAGGATGGCCTGCTTGGTGTTGATGTGATGTTCGATGAGATGAGTTACCGCGAGATGGAGTTTGCACTTCGCGAAGTTCTCAAAGCGGATAACAGCCGCGCTGCAACGTTTCGCGAACTTCTTCTTGGCGATGGTGTCCAGCCGAAAAAGCGAGTGGGCGTCGATATCCCGCCCTATCCACCTCAGTTAAACGAAAGTCAGCAGCACGCATTCCGGATGGTATTCGAATGTGGCGACATTGCTTTCATCCATGGCCCGCCGGGCACGGGAAAGACAACGACACTGGTACACGCTATCGCTGAAACGATTAGGCATGAGAGACAGGTGCTGGTCTGCGCACCCAGTAACGCAGCCGTTGACCTGCTCGCGGATAAGCTTACTGAACTCGGCGTGGAAGTACTTCGGATCGGACACCCTGCGCGGGTTACGGATCAGTCACTGAGCAAAACGCTCGACGCCCGTATCGCGATGCATCCCCACTATCAGGAACTGCGCGAACTGCGCCGGAAGATGGAGCAAATCCGCACCACGGCGTTCAAATTCAAACGCAAATTCGGCTACCATGAAAAGGAACAGCGCCGAATGCTCCTGCAGGAAGCCAAGCTCCTTAAGTCAGACGCCGACGCACTCGAGTTTTACATCGTCAACGACCTGCTGAACAAAAGCGAAGCGATATGCTGCACACTGGTAGGCAGTTCTCACCCGGTGATGCGCGGCAAAAAGTTCAAGACTGCCTTCATCGACGAAGCAGCCCAGGCGCTTGAACCAGCGACGTGGATTCCCTTGCTGAGATGCGAACGCGTGATATTTGCGGGTGACCATTTCCAGCTGCCACCAACGATCAAGTCTTTCGAAGCAGCACGGCAGGGACTGTCAGAAACGCTTTTTGAAAAAGGCATTAAGCGACACCCGGAAAATGCATCAATGCTGCAGGTGCAATACAGGATGCATGAAGATATCATGGCGTTTTCTTCGGCCTATTTTTACAAGGATGAACTCGTCGCGCACAGCTCAGTGAAGGAAACCCGCCTTACGCCTGGAAGCGCGCCCGTCGTATATATCGACACAGCAGGGTGTGGTTTCAATGAAGAACAGGACCCCGAAACGCTGAGTCGCTTCAACGCGGAGGAGGCGCAGCTTACGATACACCTTGCAGAAAGTGTCATCAATGAACTGCAGGAATCAGAATGGATCTCGCGGAAGCTCAAGATGGGAATAATAACGCCGTATCGAGCCCAGGTAGAACATCTTGTCAAACTGGCGGAAGCATCGTCGGTGCTCGAACCCGTGTTCAAGTCGATCACCATTGATACCGTCGACGCCTTCCAGGGGCAGGAACGCGACGTCATCGTGATCTCCTTTGTGCGAAGCAATCACGAAGGCGAGGTCGGCTTTCTTGGTGACATCCGCCGCACCAACGTGGCGATGACACGCGCTAAAACGAAACTCATTCTGGTCGGCGACAGTGCAACTCTTAGTTCACATCCGTTCTATCTTGAGTTGCTCAACTGGGTGCAGAGCCGTGAGTTTTACAAGAGTGCCTTCGAACTTCAGTAATTCATGATCCACACCAATTCATTCTCCGATTCTGTTCTCGATTTCTACAAAGGTCTCAAACTCAGACGCAGACTGCCAATCGGAGTTTCCTATATGAATCCGTTTACCGATGCGGAAGCCTTCGGCGTTACCCGTGAATTTTATCAGAAGTATTACAACGATACTAATCCGCGAAGGATCATCTTGGGAATTAATCCGGGAAGGTTTGGCGGTGGAATAACAGGCGTTCCATTTACCGATCCAATCAACCTCGAACTACATTGCGGAATCTCTAACGAATTCCCGAAGAAACCTGAACTCTCCTCCACGTTTATCTACATGATGATAAATGCATACGGTGGACCCGACAAGTTCTATGGTGATTACTTTATAACAGCCCTCAGTCCGCTGGGGTTTGTGAAAGACGGCAAGAATCTTAATTATTATGACATTCCTGAGCTCAAGACAGCCGTTGAACCGTTTGTGATTGAATGTTTGAAAGAACAGCTTTCATGGAACGTTGAACGCGATCGCGTATGGTGTCTTGGCGAAGGCGAAAACTTCCGTTATCTGACCGGGCTAAATGAAAAGTACAAATTCTTTGGGGAGATCATCCCGCTTCCGCATCCGCGCTTCATCATGCAGTACAAGCGCAAATCACTGCAGCAATACATCGACCGTTATGTCGGCACACTCAGTGCTAGCTGATGTTCCTTCGCTTCGCGCCCCTGACCGGTTCTGCGTTCCAGGGATCTTCTGGCCAGTGATGCTTCGGGTATCTGACGCGTAGTTCTTTTCGTACTTCGTGATAGGTAGTTTCCCAGAAACTGCGCAGGTCTTGCGTTACCTGCACAGGCTTGAACCCTGGAGACAACAAGTGAAGCAACACCTTTGTGCGACCATCATTCACCGTCGGGGTTTCAGCAAGTCCAAACATCTCCTGAAGGCGAACCTCCACCACTGGTGGACTTCCGTCGGGGCGGTAGATTATTTTGATCATCGATCCGCTGGGCACTTCCATGCGCTCTGGCGCTAGACTATCAAGCTTCTGTCCAAGTTCCCACGGCAGTATGCTGCGAATCATGACGGGCGTTTCCAACTTCGCCAACTCAGCCCGACGGCTCACGTTCTGGATAAACGGAACAAGCCATTCCTCAAGGTTTTGCAGCAGGTATTCATCGTCGACGCGTGGCCAGGATTCTTCGGGGCGCCAATGATGCAGGCTCAGTATCCGGTTTTGAATACGACGCAAGCCCTCCTCATCGCCAAGCACATTTAAGCCTTTTGTTTTCACATAGTCCGACACAACAGCTATGCGCTCCTCGTCATTGATTGCGTGATACGGCTTTCGATCCAGCAGCAGCGGCCCTATCCTTGTCTCCTTATATCCGGCAACCATTCCGCGTTCATCATCCCAGGTAACAGCCACTTTTTCTTCTGCGTGGCGAAACAGTTCATCCGTGTTAACCGGTGCTGCCAGAAAGACTTTGCCTTCGTTGAGGCCGGCATCGAGTTGAGCTGCACAGATCCACGGTTCGGAAATGAGGCTATCAGCTTGCGCGATGTGCACGTTACGCCCGTTCAGCAGCTTGAAGCGAGTGCTGTGCTTTCCCAACTGTTGGGCCAGGCGCTCCGGATACGCTGCCCATAGCAGTGCACCGACGTCGTACCCGAATGGGGTGGCGTTATCGGTGTCGACCTTGAGCAGACGCCGCCAATTCGCCGCAACTTTTTCAATCCGCTCAAGCGCTGCCCCATCAACCGACACACGTTCGCCCTGCCGCCACTTACGCAGAACCTCCACCCGCAGCGTAAGGTCAGCGCCCGCACCCCGTGCACGATCAAAGGGATCGCGTTCCTCGAGGAGTGCCGCTACATCAGTAGCCAATGCCACGATACCCTTACGATTGGATAAACCATCGCGTGCTTCGAGTAGCAAGTGCGCGATCCGCGGATGTGTCGGCAGCTGCAACATCTCTTTGCCGCGTGACGTGATCCCCTTTTCATCAATCGCCTCCAGCTGAATCAATAGGTCGCGGGCCTGAGCAACAGCGCCTCGCGGTGGACGCGTGACCCACGTGACATCATCAACATCAGTAACACCCCAGTTTGCAAGCTCGAGGACCAGGGGAGCAAGATCAGCTTCGAGTATCTCAGGTTTTCGCTTTGGCGCGAGTACAAGGTGTTCGCCCTGTGTCCACATACGGTAGCATACACCTTCTGAAATCCGCCCTGCTCTTCCTGCGCGCTGTTCTGCTGCGTCCAGTGTAATGCGTGTAGTTGTCAGTCGCGTCAGGCCACTGCGGGGATCAAAACGTGGGACACGTGCAAGACCAGCATCAATCACAATGCGCACTCCTTCGATGGTAAGCGATGTTTCTGCGATAGCAGTGGCCAGAACCACCTTTCGCTGACCGTCTTTGCGCGGAAGTATCGCCTCCTGCTGACGACGGAATGAAAGATCGCCGTACAACGGATACAGCACTGCATCCAATTCCTGATTCTCCAACTCCTGGGCCACACGTTTAATCTCACCCGCGCCGGGAAGGAAAACCAGAACGTCACCAGGGTTTTCGCGCAACGCCTTTCTTATGAGCGAGGGCATTCGTTGCACTGGGTTGTCATCATTCGAACGATCCTCATAGCGCATCGCCACCGGAAACTGCCTGCCTTTTGACGTGATCACAGGAGCACCACTGAGGGTTGATGACAACTCTGCCGCATCGAGGGTAGCCGACATAATCAGTATACGCAGATCCGGGCGAAGCACCTGCTGCACCTGAAGCGCGAGTGCAAGTGCGAGGTCGGCATGAATACTTCTTTCATGGAACTCATCAAAAATCAACAAGCCGATTCCCTCTAGCGAAGAATCCTGCTGGATCAGCCTTGTCAGAATACCTTCAGTAACCACCTCCACACGGGTGCGTGTACTGACTTTCGTATCAAACCGTACGCGATAACCGATTTCATCGCCACAGTTTTGCGAGAGTACATGCGCCATTCGTTCGGCGACAGACTTCGCTGCAAGGCGACGGGGTTCGAGCATGACGATCTTGTTGCCCTCAAGCCAGTCTTCACCCATAAGTTTCAGCGGAAGTACTGTTGACTTACCTGCACCTGGAGGTGCCTGCAGGATGGTTACAGGTGATGAACGAAGGGTCTGCTTTAGCTCAGCAACAATATCAAGAACAGGATACTCCATCAGTAAAGGGCTTTCTGAAGCTTGACCAGCGACTCGGTCAAATAAGCGCCGTTGCCTGGGCCATACCAGTTCATCAGGCGCGTCTCATAGTGCGATCGGTCGTAATATTTATCAGCCGTGATGTAACCGATATAGTGGCCGTTGAAACTTGTGACGATGGCATGCATGCCGTGTTGTTCAGCAGCAGCGTACACCTTCCCGGTGAGCTCGCCGGAGAAATCACAGGGCGTACCCATTAGGATGATGTCGCCTATCCGCAGCGCCGTGAGATATGGCTGATATTCGCCAAATGCACTTCGGAATAACCACGGACGAATGCGCCAGTCTGCGGTCAACTTCACTTGCGCTTCACCCAGAAAAAGCGGAACGCGCACCATCATAAGCGTGCTGTCGTGCACGTCCTCCAGGTTCGGTTGAAGCATGCGAAACTTGTTGGTTATTTCTTCTGCCACCCATCCCAGACATACCTTTCCGGCCTCGGGGGCTTTTAATCCGTGACTGCCTACTGCACCAGCGAGAAACATGGCAAAGTCATATCCCATCGACTCAAGACTGTCGACCAGCGCGCCGGGATAATCTCTCGACAAATCAAAATCATCGGAATACAAACACGTAGCGTGAGCGTTGAAGCTTGTGATAACCAGTTTTCTTTCATCGGCGCGTTCGATTTCAATTACATGCAGGAGCGAATCCACAGAACCGTGTTCCCTATCCAGGCGATTCCTCACTGCTGATGGCACCATGATCGAACCTGTTCGTATATGCGATGAAACCAGTTCACGGTTCGCTGCAGCAATACACTGAAGGATGCGTTCCGCAATGAACGTTACCACGGAATCGCTGTATGAACCATAAATAATTCCGGTTGCGCCTTCGCCCCAGTTGCCAATGCTGTTGTGCGTATGCGTTGCATTCAGGTAGGTATTTTCCAGACTGAACCCGACTTCGCTCAAACGGGATTCAAGCAGCTCAGTGACCGTAGGAGGCATGATGAGCAAATCTGCACTGACAACTGCAATGCGTTGCGCCCCGTTGTCAATAACAACAGTTCTTACATAAAGCGAATCATAAACCGATGTGAATTCTTTTCCGCGACGCTTTCCATATCCTGCGGTAGCGACAGGGAACGACGGCGTGAGGTTTACACTTGCGTAGCCGGTTCTAAATTCATGACTGGCAGCGGGCACAGGAACGAGTGCAACAGAATCCAGCTGCCCCATCATCTTACTGTAGTGCGATAATTCGCTATAGGGAGTCCGGTCTACCGGCTGAACACTTACCAGCAGAAAAATCACCACACAAAGCAACAGGAACAGCAACGAATACAGGAGTATCCGGAAGATTTTTCTCACGCGTCAAATTTTCAGAAAGGTAGCGTTTAATAGACCGCCTAACAAATTGCTGGGGCCCGGGGATATGGCACGTCTTTTCTGAAATTGTTGGCAACGATCAAATGAAGCGTACCTTTGTATCGGCCGGATTAATTCTTCTCATACCAGAAATGCACAGGTCGTTAATCATCATGCTTATGTTTCTGTTGGCAGGGCGTTTATCTGCCACGGGCCAGGAAGCGCATGATATGATGATTGTGGTTCAGGGAGACCTGGTAAAAACCGATAACGTCAATGCGTTTCAGAAAGCACAGTTCGGCGGAGAGTTTCACTATTTCGCTTCATCATCAATAACAGCCAATGCCGGCTTTGAAATCTGGACAGGCGATGAATTCAGCTTCTTCATCGGCGCGCGCTGGTATCCTGTTGAACATGCGTTTGTCCGGATTAAAGGGCTCGTCGGAGAAAATGATGTTGCACTCGGCGGCGGCTGGGCTATTCAAATTAATGACCAGCTGAAATTTGAGGCGTCGGGGGATTTTTATTTCAAAGTAGACTTCGCTATCCGGGCAGGAATCGCTTACAGGCTTCCACAATCCCGAAAATGAAAATGCCCCATGATAAGAAATCATGAGGCATTTCTGTCCACCGTTTAGGTCGGCGTATCTGATTATTTAAAGCGCTTTGCTACTTCATCCCAGTTTACCACATTCCAGAAAGCGGTAACATAGTCAGGACGGCGGTTCTGATAGTTGAGATAATAAGCGTGTTCCCAAACGTCAAGACCAAGGATTGGTGTACCGCGTTGTTCAGCGACGTCCATCAGAGGGTTATCCTGATTGGCTGTTGACGTAATGCTCAGCTTGCCGCTGTCGTCTTTTATCAACCATGCCCAGCCTGACCCAAAACGTCCTGCAGCAGCTGCTGCAAATTTCGTCTTAAATTCATCGAAGCTACCGAAGGCGCTGTTGATAGCATCGGCAAGAGCTCCTGACGGTGCACCTGAGCCGTTCGGAGTGAGGATTGTCCAGAAAAGCGAGTGGTTATAGTGCCCGCCTCCGTTGTTTCTCACTGCAACCGGATACTTCGAAATATTTTTGCATATTTCTTCAATGCTTAGCTTTTCAGCATCAGTTCCGGCTATTGCGTTGTTCAGATTCGTGACATAAGTGTTGTGATGCTTTCCATGATGGATTTCCATGGTTCTCGCATCGATGTGCGGTTCGAGAGCATTGAAAGCATACGGAAGTGAAGGCAGAGTAAAAGCCATAATGAAATTGTTTTACGGGTTAAACAAATGTTCCTGCACGGTTAGAACCAATTCTACATGATCCGGTGGCAGGGAGCCAAATATACAATTTGATGTAACATTGGCTCCAATTTTCTATTTAAAGTTATGCCACACATCGAAATTTGCCTAGAACGGCATGTCGTCGTCCGAAGACGACTGCTGCGGATAAAAAGGTTCATCGCCCGGAGGAGGCGCATCAAATTGTTGGCTGGTCTTGTCGATTTTCCAGGCACGCGCCTCAGTATACCAACGACCATTGTATTCTCTGCTTTCCAGATCAACAGCTACATTGAGCTCATCTCCTACCGAAAGCTTATATTGATCAACCTTGTCGCCCCACAGCGAAAGACAAACCTTCTTGGGAAACTGGGCTTGTGTTTCAAGAATAAATTCCTGTTTCTTCCAGGCGCCCTTTTTTCCCATTCCTGTCTGCATGGGTAACAACTGAATTACTTTTCCTTTTAGTTCCATGTATAGTGATTTCAGATTCTTCTTAGAGATTATTTGCGGTTGCGCAGTGACTTGAAGAAAGTATCAATCAGCTGCTTACTCTCTGGTGCCATCACACCCGTGATCACTTCCGTCTTTGGGTGGAGAAGTGGCGATTTGACCAGACTGTATCCGCGTTGAACATCGTGTGCTCCAAAGACGAGCTTTTGCAGCTGAACCCAATGCAAGGCCCCCGCGCACATCACGCACGGTTCGAGCGTAACGTACAACGCGCATTCATTCAGGTACTTTGACCCCAGGTGGTTTGCGGCTGCCGTGATGGCGAGCATCTCAGCATGAGCGGTGGCATCGGTTAGTTTTTCGGTTTGATTATGCGCCCGGGCAATTACACGGTTTCTGCAGACAACCACGGCGCCGACGGGAACTTCGCTGATATCCAGTGCCTTTTGCGCTTCCTTAAGCGCCTCCCGCATAAAATACTCGTCGGTGAATAACTCCATTACAAACTGACAACCCCGGCCAAAGGTATTACTTTAATTTCAAAGAGGTCATTATTTCCCGCGCGGTTTCCTGCCAGTCATCTTTCAGGCGGCGGGGTGCATTGAATGTGAATACCAGCGTTTGATCAGGGCGAACCCAATATTGAATGTATGTGTACTTCAGCACAGGCTGGCGATGACTTTCGGATCCGCGTTCGCCTTCCACACGGGATTCGAATTCAAAGAAAATCAGCTTTTCCTTACCAAACTCGTTGTAGCCCTCGTCGATCATTTCAACACGGTCGAACATATTGAGAATGCTGGCTTTGAAGAAGCGCTTCGACATTTCGAGGTTGCCATCAGGCCACTGGGTTGCCGAGACGTTCACGCTGAAATCAACCAGGCGCTCCATATCTGTATAGGCTGCAAGCGGCGCACGGACAGAGGGATAGCGTTGCGTGAAGTCCATTGCATCCATCGGCATCCAGTCGCTTGGGATCACGGCCGAAATCCTGTCGTTGACTTTGATTCTCACGAGTTTACGCTTCTGAAATCCGGTCCACACGAGGCAGGCTATAACGACTAATACAATGGGGGCCAACGCCTTACTTTTAATTTTTAGCATATCACAATCGGAGGCAAAGTATTGTTAAATTCGCGCCTTATCCGTTAAAACGGACGAGGTGCAAAAATAATATAATCTGCCATGTTAAGAACTCAAACATGTGGAGAACTAAGGATCTCCGATGTGAATAAACAGGTCACTCTGGCCGGATGGGTACAACGGGTGCGCGACAAGGGAAGTGTTCTCTGGATCGATTTGCGCGACCGCTATGGCGTGACCCAGTTGTTTTTTGAAGAAGGCAAAACCGAAAAGTCGCTTCTCGATACGGCCCGCACCCTGGGACGGGAATTCGTCATCCAGGCTGAGGGAACGGTCGTCGAGCGAATCTCAAAGAACGACCGGATTCCTACCGGAGAAATTGAAGTCAAAGTCAGCAAGCTGACAATTCTCAATACAGCCAAAACTCCGCCGTTCACCATTGAAGACGATTCCGATGGCGGCGACGAGCTGCGTATGAAATACCGCTACCTGGATCTGCGCAGAAATCCGGTACGCGAAAACCTGATGCTCCGCCACAAAATGGCGCAGCAAACACGCCTTTATCTCGATGGCCAAAACTTCATCGAGGTGGAAACTCCAGTGCTGATCAAGTCGACTCCGGAAGGTGCCCGCGACTTTGTGGTCCCCTCAAGGATTCACCACGGCGAGTTCTATGCCCTGCCGCAGTCACCTCAAACCTTTAAGCAGCTGCTGATGGTGTCGGGCTTCGACCGCTACTATCAGATTGTGAAATGCTTCCGCGACGAAGACCTTCGTGCCGACAGACAACCTGAGTTCACGCAGATAGACTGCGAAATGTCCTTCATCACACAGGAAGACATTCTCAACACTTTTGAAGGACTTATCCGCCACCTGTTCAAGACGGTGAAAGGTATCGATCTGCCGGAAGTTCCCCGCATGAAATATGAAGACGCTATGAGGCGCTTCGGATCTGATAAGCCCGATACACGCTTTGCCATGGAATTCACGGAGATCACCGAACTTACGAAAGGCAAAGGCTTCCCCGTATTTGAAAGCGCGGAACTGGTCGTCGGCATCGCCGCGAAAGGTTGTGCTGATTATACACGAAAACAAATCGATGAGCTCACTGAGTTTGTGAAGCGTCCGCAGATAGGCGCTAAAGGACTTGTGTATGTTCAGTATAAGGCCGACGGATCGTTCAAGTCTTCGGTGGATAAATTTTATTCCGCAGACGATCTCCGCGCCTGGGCTGAGAAATTCAACGCACAGCCCGGCGATCTGATCCTGCTACTTGCCGGCGAAGCCTATGCAACCCGCAAGCAACTGAATGAACTCCGTTTGCTCATGGGTGAGAAACTTGGCCTTCGCGACAAGAGCAAGTTTTCCGCTCTGTGGGTACTCGACTTCCCGTTACTCGAGTGGAACGAAGAAACAAAACGTTATCACGCGATGCACCATCCGTTCACGTCTCCGAAGCCGGAAGACATAAAACTTCTCGATACCGACCCAGGCAAGGTGCGTGCAAATGCCTATGACATGGTAATCAACGGTACGGAAGTGGGCGGTGGATCAATCAGGATTCACGATCGTCCGACACAACAGATGATGTTCAGTCACCTCGGCTTTACCGAAGAGGAAGCGAAGAAACAGTTTGGCTTCCTGATGGAGGCTTTTGAATTCGGCGCACCTCCGCACGGAGGTATTGCGTTCGGCTTCGACCGACTTTGTGCAATCTTCGGAGGCGTCGACTCCATTCGCGACTTCATCGCATTCCCGAAAAACAATGCAGGACGCGACGTGATGATTGATTCGCCTTCAACAATATCCGGCGAACAACTCAATGAACTCGCGCTGACGATTAAGTCATAAACGTTCACCAACAATACAGAAGGCCGGCTTAGTACCGGTCTTTTTTATTTTAACACTGTTGTGTAACTTATCCATATGGAAAAGAAAGACCTCTTTTCTCAACATTCGAAAATCTACGCCAGCTTCCGTCCGACGTACCCTGAATCATTATACGAATTTGTACTCTCCTTCTGCAGGCAACGACAAAGGGCGTGGGATTGCGCCACGGGGAATGGACAGGTTGCGCGGAGACTTGCGTCGACTTTTGATTCGGTAATCGCCACCGACATCAGTCAGCAGCAGCTAAGTCAGGCCCCACAGATCGCCAACGTAGAATTTGGTGTTGGGGCTGCTGAAGAGACATCGTTTCCTGATCGGCATTTTGACCTCATTACGGTGGGCCAGGCCTTGCATTGGTTTCAGCCTGACGCGTTTTTCAAGGAAGTGAAACGCGTGAGCCGAACTGAAGGCGTTTTCGCTGCGTGGGGTTATACTCACCTGCAGGTCAACGACAAAGTTGATGAAGTGGTTATGGATTACTACCACAACGTCGTTGGTCCCTACTGGGACCCTGCTCGAAGGCTGATTGAAAATGAGTACAGCTCATTCCGATTTCCGTTTGAGCTTATCGAAACGCCGGAGTTCTTTATTGAAACAAACTGGACACTGGATCACCTCCTTGGGTATCTCAAAAGCTGGTCTGCGACGCAGGCATATATAAAGGAAAAGCGTGAAAACCCACTTGCCACCCTGGAAGAAAAGCTCGCTATGTGTTGGCCAAAAGACAGAACCCTTCCTGTGAAATTCCCCATCTTTTTGAAGCTTGGGTTTCCTGCCAGATAAGGGTTGGTGTCTTCAGCAGACGATTATTCAATCAGCTCCGATACGGGGTTTCCAATTGCCCCGCTGGGGATTGTAATATTAAGAATCATCGAGAGCGTAGGGCTGATGTCCGTGATCGAGTAACGCCGTGTGGACTCACCCTTTTTGACGCCTTTGCCATAGAACAGGATTGGCACGTTTGTGTCGTAAGCATACGGCGAACCATGTGTCGTGCCCTGCACAGCCCATGCATCCATCCATCCGGGTTCAAGGACAAAAACGACATCGCCCGAACGTTTGGGATGATAACCGCGAATGATCATTCCCTTCACTCCTCCCTCGTCAAATGCTCCCTGACGCAGTACACCTTCTGTGAAATAGTTGGCAACTCCATCCATGGTCATCAGGTATTTGCCAATGAGTTCGGCAACGATGAAAAAGTCAAGACCCGATGTCTTCGGTGCTCCCTGAAACGCTTCATGATTCAGGAAGATCTGGTCGTTACTAACATTCTCAATGAGGTTTTTCCCCGGGAAGTATCCTTCGAGAAACTCGCGAAGCATGGCTTCAGCCCTGTTAGGACTGAAGTGACCACCGGGAACGCCCTGGTCTTTCAGAAATTGTGAGTTTTCACCTACGGCGTGATCCGCCGTAAGAAATAACGTATAGTTACCTGCACCGACTTCTTTATCAAGGGTCTTCAGCAGGTCAGCAATGTTTTTGTCAAGACGCAGATACAAATCCTGAACTTCTACAGAACGCGGTCCCATGGCATGGCCGAGGATATCCGTTGTACTGTATGAAATACAAAGGAAATCAGGGATCGCATCTTTACCCATTTTTTCATTTACAAGGGCAGCTTTGGCAAATTCCGTGACGTAATCATTTGCAAACGGCGTGTATGCCAACAGATCGAAGTCGCCGTTATCCTTACGCATAGCTGGCAAGTTGTAAGGAAAAGTTGTAGTCTCCTTTCCTTTGAACTTGCGCTCATAAGGGGATGCATCGGGTCCGCTTTCCGTGTACTTCTCCAGCGGAAGCAATGGCTTCCATTCCTGCTGCAGGTAAATATTGGCGAGATTCTTACTATTAAATTGCTTCACCCATGCGGGGAGTTCTTTCATGTAGTAGGTACTCGTGATAAAGTTACCGCTGGACTTGTCGTACCAGTACGCTGCGTCGGCCATGTGGCCTGCAGGCAATGCGGCCCCCCTGTCCTTCATCGAAACTCCGATCACTTTGGCTGTCCTGTTCGTGGCAAGTTTCAATTCATCGGTAATCGTCGTACTGAGCATTCTGAAGGGAGAAACCTGTCCGTACTTGGCAAGCCCCCCCACAGCGGTCTGCGAGGGATCTCCAACGCAGTTAACCATCTTCTTAAGTCCCTTATCATAAAAGTCGTTTCCGATTATTCCGTGTATCGCAGGCGTTGTACCGGTATATACTGAAGCGTGTCCGGGACCTGTATACGTCGGTGCATAATTGTAATGACCGTTCTTGATTACGAAGCCTTCACCCATGAGGCGTTTGAAGCCGTCGGAGCCGAACTTATCATAGAATCTGTACA
Organism: Bacteroidota bacterium; assembly: GCA_023417065.1. Lineage (GTDB taxonomy): Bacteria > Bacteroidota > Bacteroidia > Cytophagales > Cyclobacteriaceae > Ohtaekwangia. Next base: position 2,381 of record JAEZGH010000163.1, on the reverse strand, counting down.
AATATTCGTGACGCATCTGATCGACAACGATTCCGACGACGAGTTTAGGACGATCTACGGTTTGTGTGTTTTGTGCATTTACTTTAGAAAAAGTAAGCGAGAGAACAATCAGAAGGGAATAGGTTAATGGTCTCATGGGCGCAAAGGTACAGAATACCTTAATTTATAGATATGATTCTTATCAAAAGATTGGACAACTCGGGTATTAGTCGCTGCAATAGATGCGTTCATATTCTTCCGGTTCATATACTTCCCGACGCAGGAAGTTGCCGTTGCCGTCATAGTAAATAACGACAAACAGTAACGCCTCCCTGACGTGTTTTTCCGTGAAGTATAATGGCCTTTCGGCGGATCCGACATTAACAACATCGCTGAAATTAAGCGGAATGACAATTCCACGCCTGCTGTTGATCACGCCGGCCTGATCTTTCAGAAAAAGTATGTATTCTTTTTCCGACGGCATATCCCGTACAGCCCTGAACTTTCTGATGCCGGTGATTTCATACTGACGACTGAACACGTTGTAGAGATGATACGCGCCGTCGTGTTTCACCAGTGCAATTGAATCATTCCATGGCAGGATCTCATTGAAGATAAACTCACTTACAGGTTTGTTATCGGCGTCGATAAAGCCGAGAAAACCATTGCGAAAAGATGTATAAAGATTTTCATTAAACCGCGTCACGTTCTTCTCGGAAGCAGGCTTTATGAGTCGCTTCTTTTCGATGTCATACAACCCAAATTTCATTGCCTTCAACAGGCTGATATTTCCATTTGCAGCGGTCCCGATAGCGTCGAATTCAATTGGCAGTACAGTCTTTCCCGTCATATCGACGAGTCCCTTTTTCTCTTTGCGACTCACGGAGAAAAGGCCTTCTCCGACATACTGAACCTTTTCAAAATTCCCCTGAAACAACGAGACGCCCGTTCCATCGATTACGGTGACTTTCTTATCCTTTTCCAGAAGAAGGAAGGCTAAACTATCCTTCCCTGCCAGGAATTCAATCCTGCCGGGAGCCGGAAGTATTAATGAATGATTCGGTTTCCTGAAGAAGTGAACATCAATGGTATCTGACTTAAACCCGATTGCAAAAGGACCGTAAGTGTGTAATGTGTCATAAGGTACCGATTTGTAGATACGCTGCGCCGGATCATACAATACCCATCCTTCTTCCGTGCGCCCGCCAACCCAGGGATCAGCGATGAGCAACTGAGAGAAATATTCGGAGCGTTCGCCAAGTCTGTTATACATCATGTATCCGGAAGGCGTGTGTGATACTGCGCCGAAGAATGTTGCATTCAGCGACTGACGGGTAGCAGGTACGAGAGGTTCGAGGTCTGATGTGAGAAGTGCTTCAGCTGAATCTTTGCGTACCCAAACGTAGTCACCCATTCGTTTAACCTCGTGCACCGTTTCAGTAAATGTATTGGTCTTCGTTTGGCGGACAAGCCGCGGGATGCTCGACAACCGGATTTGATCGCTACGTTGAAAAGCGAGCACATCATGATGGACGATGGTGATCGATTCGTACTCGATGTCTACGAGTTTCCTGCCGGTGAGGGTGAACAATCCCCATTTGTCGCGGAGCTTTGCAGCGATAACCTTTCCATTTATGATTTTGGCATCCTCAACAGAAAATCCGAGGGGAGCAAAACCACTTTTGTGGATAACTTCTGCGCCGCGGTCGGTCTCAAGGATCAGAAAGCCAAAACCGAGATCGTCGACAGAAGATATTGGTGCCCCAGACCATATTGTAGTTCCGGATCCGGAAACCATTTTATCACCCAGGATTAATACGTCCTCGGCGATATTGCCACAAAGGTACTCTTCGCCGATATCCTCTTCTGCGGGAGGAATAATCTCTGCGCCGGCGGCGTTCATAAATCCGAACCGGCCTTTACTAAGAAAAGGTACGAGGTAATCTTTTTCAGCGGCGGCTATCGTTCGAAGCGAGTCGCTCAGATGTTCAACAGGAAATCTGGTTGAAGCGGGATCTTCGGCGGCAATATGAAACAAGATATCGCCGGCGATCCGGGCGAACGGACTGGCCGGGTAGCGGTCCATGAAGTCAATAAATGTGGCGGGCTCCCCTGACGCCGTCAGGATCTGGAAGATGCTGCGCTCGGCCTGAACGCGGTAGGGTGTCGTTGGGTGATCGCGCAGAAAGAGCTCAAAGCTTTCCAGCCGCTGATCGCGGGTGAAGTATTCGAAGAGCAGCTGCTCATACTTTTCCCGTGCTGCTGGTACCTGCTCGGCATCAGGATATTTGTCGATGAAGTCATTAAAGGCCTGATATTGATTTTCGTCCAGGGCCTTCTGAAAGGCTACAGCATTCCGCTTGGAGATCGCAGCCACTTTGTCGGCCGAGTATGGATAAGCC
>JAEZGH010000151.1 GCA_023417065.1 Bacteroidota bacterium | reverse complement strand
TGGCCATCCTGGATCCGGATTGGAATTACTATGGCGACTTCGACAACAAAGTAGGAATGCCCGAGAACGTGCTGGCGATCCATGATAGCTTCCCCGCCACCATGGCACGCCACACAGGCCTGCCGGTGCTGCACAGCCCCATGGTGATCGAAGGTGGTGCGGTGGAGGTGAACGGTGCCGGGACCTTGTTGCAGGTGGAATCAGTGACGATGCAACGGAATCCAGGTTGGAGCAAGGACAGCCTGGAGAAAGAACTAAAGCGCGTGTTCGGTGTGCGGAACATCATCTGGCTGAAGGAAGGGCCGGCTGATGATATGTGGTATTTGCGGCCACGGATCCATGGGCGCGTTTTCAACCAAGGGACGGGCGGCCATGTGGATGAATTCTGCCGCTTTGTGAATGAGAACACCGTGTTGCTCGCGTGGCCGGAAGATGAGGAATTGAACGACAGTGTGCATGTGATCACCCGCCATCGCATGGAAGAGAACCTGCGCATTCTGCAGAACTCCCGCACCGCTACCGGGCGTGCGATCGAAGTGGTGAAGGTGCCCGTACCAGAGACAGAGTTTTACGCGCACCGGCTGGACAGTTCAAGAAGTTACGACAAGATGGTCCTGGAGCTATACACAGATCTATTGGCCGGCGATACGATCCAATACATTCCCGCAGCGTCGTACTTGAATTACCTGGTCACCAATGGGCGGGTATTCGTTCCTGCGTACTGGCGTGAAGGAATGTCCGAAGCGATGCGCGAGAAGGACCTCCGCTTCCAGGAGATCATGCGCACGTGGCACCCGGACCGCACGATCGTGCCGATCGATCCGCGAGCGATCAATTGGCGAGGGGGCGGCATGCATTGCTGGACACAGCAGCAGCCGCTGATCGCCACCACTTCCGATCGATGAGCACCCTCGCCGCATCGCCCGTCATCGAGCGTAGCACTTGGCTCGATGGCATACGTGGCTTCGCATTGATGGGGATCGTTGGAGTGTCAACTTTCCCCACCTTTGCATCATGTCCAACGACCTCCAGGAAACCTACGTCAACGGAAGAAAGATCAGTCCGCACTTGCCGGAGGGGAAGAAGAACTTCCTGATCGATATCGACGGTACCATCTGTGAGGACATCCCCAACGAGGAACCCGAGCGGATGGCTACAGCGGAGGTCTTTCAAGGCGCGTTGGAAAAATGCAACAAGTGGTACGAAGAAGGACACATCATCACCTTCTTCACCAGCCGGCAGGAGGAGCACCGCGCTGTGACAGAGGCTTGGTTGAACAGGCATGGTTTCAAGTACCACGGCTGTTTGTTCGGCAAACCCCGTGGCGGCAATTACCATTGGATCGACAACCACATCGTACGGGCCACGCGCTACAACGGTAGGTTCACCGATCTGGTGGAACGCAACGTCACCATCGAGACCTTTGAGGAGGGACCTTCCGGTCCGGCCCAGACCTGAAGTGAATGGGCACATCGCCGTGTGGATAGGGGCGGAATAGGTATGTACATTCACGCCATGTGCCGCGTTCCGATCGTACCGGGTCCACAGCCGTCGATCCTGCCGTTGAAGGAGATCGTGCAGGTGAACGGCGAGCGGTGGCACGGGCTGGACCATTGCCTGATGCATCGGTATCTGGTGCAGCATCCGCGCCGGGTGCAGGAATTGCTGCGCGTGCTTCCTGAGGCCAAGGAGGGCCTTTGCGCATCCTGGTCGATCACCCCGGAAGGTTGTTCGCTGGAGCGGATCGGTCTTCTGCACGGGAACGATGCGCTGACCGAACTGTTGATCCGGGGTGCGCTGTTTCCCGGTCTGCGGCTGCCGATCAAGGCCTGGTGGCCCAACGGCAGGATCAGGCCTTTCCTGGACCTTCATGCGCATTTGGACGATACGGTGGATCTCGATCACGGAGCAGTGAAGTACCTCGGACCATGGCGGCCAGTGGAGCACCATTGGAGCAGCAAGGGTTTTGAGCAATGGCCGTTCAGGGCGCGTCTGGCGGTTCTGCCTGTCCTTATCCTGCTGTTCCCCGTGGCGTACTTCATCGTTCTTTTCCGGGAGCTGCGGAAAGTGAGCAACTTCAGGCCGTTCTACATCCTTTTCATGCCGCTGGCGATGGTGCTGTTCGGTTTCTCCTTTCTGTTTCCGCGCACCCATTCCTTCACCCTTCGTTTGTTGCGCCCGATCAATGAACGGCTGAGCGTGAGGCGGCTTCTGGATGACGCTTTTACACAGCCCTCCCGCCATAAGGTGAGCGGCAATTGAACCGCTGACGGAAGCGATGCGATCGACGCCAACGGCCTATCGCGTGTACGTGATCGAATTGAGCAGGCGTGTGTTCAACGAGCACCGGCGCTTCCGCGAAGCGAACCCGCAGTACAACGGCATGCTCCAGTGCCTGTACGTGGGCATGACGAGCAAGTCGCCCGAAGAGCGTTTCCGCCAGCACAAGACCGGCCACCGCAACGCGAAAGGCCACGACATCAGCTCGTCGATCGTAAGGAAGTACGGTCTGTACCTGCGCCCCAGCCTGTACCAGGACATCGGCCCATTGAGCAGGGCAGAAGCGCTCGAAGTGGAGAAAGGGCTGGCCTTGGAACTACGCCGAAAAGGTTACGCGGTCTGGACGAATTGATCGCGTTGGATCAGGATCGCGCAAGATCACTTCTTTGTCTCAGGAGACCCTGCGAAGGTCTCGCACCTTGCTCCTGCCCCTGCCAACTGCCAACTGCCATTGCCCCTGCCAACTGCCCTACAAGACCCCCATGCGTGTTTGCACCCCTTTGGCACCGTTCCATTTGCGGGCGTAGCCGGAAGAGGCGCAGGAAGAGGCCAGAAGCACCAGTGCGAGGAGCAGCGGGGAAAGTTTCATGCAGGAAGAACGAACAAAGAACGCGCCCAGTATCGCAGGGTTGCGGTGATAGGTATCCAGGGGATGAAGCGGTCAATTTTTCCGATCGGGATCTTTCCTTCCCTTCCCTCTAGCTTCAATAAAGAACGAGTCTTCGTCCTTAACTCCTTGGCGCCTTCCGGCTTGGAAGCTGATACCGGTCATTGACATTTTCGACGAATTCGCAGAATTTCACGGCCCGAACGGAGATTCTTGGCGATCGATCGCTGGAATTGTACGATAAACCGCTTCATCATGAGACCATTTCTCCTCCTTGCCGCGCTTTTGGGGTTCCAACCTGTTTTCACGCAGATCCTGCCGCCCGATTTCACCGATGCGTTGGTGAAAGGCGGTTTCACCGAGCCGGTGGGCGCTGCCTGGGATGCCAACGGGCGCGCCTACGTGTGGGAAAAGCGCGGCATGGTGTGGATCGTGGAGAACGGGGTGACAC
>JAEZGH010000106.1 GCA_023417065.1 Bacteroidota bacterium | reverse complement strand
GTTGCGGCCCGTGGTGCCGACCTCGGCCGTCGCCGCTGGGAACTGCTCGGCGAACCGCCCCACGAGCTCGTCGTAGAGCGCGTCGGGCAGCCTCTTCGCCGCAGCGGGCAGCGAGCCGTACACCGCGGAGAACAGCAGGGTCTTCGCGTTGTCGCGGGAGCAGTCCAGTGCGGCGGCGGCCGCGACCAGCGGGTCAGGTGCGGCGAGGCACTCGAGCAGCTTGGCGTCACCGGAGAGCGCCGCGAGCGCGGTGAGCTCCAGATGCGACGGTGCGACGGTCACGAACCGGTGCCCTGCGTCGGGGACCAACGCGCGCTTCAGCGCACGCAGACCCTCCAACGGGGGTTCGGCGGACACGAGCCGGCCCGAGTCACCTGCGACCCGGTACGCGGGTCGCACACGGTCACCGTAGGAGGCGAGCTTCACGGCGCGGCGCGCTGCGACGGCGTCGTTGCCGGCAGCGAACTGCTCGAGCAGGTCGCGGTCCAGTGCGATGCCGCACGCCTCGGCCTCGAGTACGAACCCCAGGGCCGCTTCTCGTTTCGGGAGCCGGCCCGTCGCCTTGGTGTCCAACCACGGGCGGCCGATCCAGTGGATGTAGATGGGGATGCTTCGGTCTGCGCGCATCTCGACGCTCCTTTCCCGGGGCTGGCCCGGTAGAGGGGAAGCGCCAGGGGTCCCTGGCGCCGAAGCACACCGTGTCCGCTGCACCGGACCGGGCAACGAGCGGGCCGGGCCGACGTCAATCGCAGCCGGGCTTCAGTGCGTGTCGGAGCGCCGGGGGAGCTCGAGCTCGAAGATGATCCGTGCGCCGCGGGGCGCCTGTTCGACGTCGACGATCTGGTACCCGGCGCCGATGAGGAGACGCAACATGTTCGGGAACTGGTTCTTGGACCCGACCCGGATGCGTTCGTAGCCGCGCTCGGCCGCCCACCGCTCCTGGGTCTCCCGCAGCGCTGTCGCGACCCCCTTGCCGCGAGCGTCGGGGCCCACGCCACCGAACCACGAACGGAACGTCACCTCGTCGAGGGCGTACCCGACCTTGTACCCGATGAGACGCCCGGTGCCGTCCTCGACAGCGACGAGCGCGAGGTGCTCGGTGCCGGCGAGCTCAGCGGTGTACCGGTTCGGGTCGTACACGCCGCCGAACTCGACGATGCGGGACTCCACCTCCAACACCTCATCGATGGACGCTTCGCGCACACGGAACATGGCTTGCACCGTCCTTGCGTGTGCAGCCGCCGCAACGAGGCGTCCACCGCTTTCCGTCACCGTGACGGAACCCCGGGGAGGCCCCGGTGGGGGAGGAGAGCGGGAGCCCGGACGCCGAACACCCCGGGCTGCGCAGTGCAGCCCGGGGTGCGGGTGGCGGGTTCACGGGCCGCCAGGCCCGCCGAAGGGTGTGCCCCTCGAGTGGGCGGTCAGCTCGTCGAGGTCGCGTCGAGGTCGGCGACCTCGACAGCAGCGGCGTCCTGGGTGGCCAGGATGTCGTCGGCTGCGAGCTCGACGGTGGCGAGCTCGGGGATCTCCGAGAGCGCCTCGAGGAACAGGGCGAGCTCGGAGGCGAGACGCTTCGCTGCGGCACGGTGCGCGGCACGGCGACGGTACCAGTTCAGGTTCTCGTCGCCGGCGGAGCGGAGCTGCTCGAGCTCCACCCGCGCGCGCACCTCCGTGAACGCCTCGACGAGGCGGTCACCAGCGGCGCGCAACGTGTCGGCCTCTGCGGGCAGCACCGTGGAGAGCCCGAGCGAACCCTGGCTGCCGTAGAACTTCCGCAGTTCCAGACGCAAGTGGTGCATCTCGAACATCTCGAGGTCGAGTGCCAGCTCGATGAGACCCTCGGCACGTTCGACGATCACGTCCAGCGCCGCGCTCGCCTTGCGGCGAAACGGCCCCTTCAGCACCGCGATCTGCTCACGCAGCAGCGCCACCTGGAGGCGGCGCAGCCCCAGCGACGTCGGGATCGCGTGCGTGTGCGTGGTGGCTGCATCGCGCAGCTCCTTGCGGCGCTGGGCGGCCTTGTTGGCAAGCCGGCGCTCCTCGAGCTCGGCTCGCATCTGCTCGGTCATCGACAGACCGTGGTTCAGCTCCATGTGCGGGGCCCCTTTCCGTTGCCAGGTGCACGGGTCGTGCTGGCCGGCACCGTGTGCGCCCCCAGCTGCGGCCGAACCAAGGTCAGAGCATCGCCGATCGCTGCGGTGTGCGGGCTCACCCTCGCCGCCGACTGCGGCATGGAGCGTGGAGGGCACCGTGCACGGCCCGCTGAGTCGATCGGCCCAGTGCGAACCACCCGTTCGGGCGTTGGGGTCCTCGACGTCGCAGCCGAGGCTGAAGCAGTGCAGGACGAACAGAGGAGGAGGCGGCCGTGAAGCTCGCCGAGATGGAGATCGGCGTCGAGTACGCAGTGCGCGACACCACAACCTGGCCGGGCCCTGCTGCGGCCCGCGTCACGTACCTCGGACGTGAAAGCGGCCAGGCGCTGGTACGCGTCGAGGAGGTCGGGGCCCCCACCTACTCGCGGCGCCGGTGGCGTCGCGGTGAGCGGCAGCGGGTACCAGCGCGCAACATCACCTGCACGTGGGCTGATTGGGGCGAGATCGCCGCAGCTGAGGTTGCCGAGCGTGAGGTTGCCGAGCGCGCCGCCGAGGAGCACCGCGCCGCGACGGTCGCCGTGGACCCCGAACGCGTGGTCGCCGCCACCGATGTGATCTCGCTCCTCCGGCTGCGCGAGCAGGGCTACGAAGCCGCGTTCATCGAGGAGGTCGCCGCCACCGAGTTCGGGCGGGTCAGCGCCGATGACGCCCTCAGCGGGCTCCCCGCCGACGTTCAACGTGACGTCCTGGCGGCGTACCGCGAGCCGCGGCGCCTCGGCACGGTCGCAGGGGAGTGGGGCCGTCCCGTGGTCGGCGAGGTGCTGGCGGCAGCTGCGTTCGCGGCCGCAGAGCACACGAAGCTGGGCGCCGCGACCATCCCCGCACACCGCGCGATCACCGCACACGACGACGAGTTCCTCGGAGCGTGTCAGGCTGAGGCCGGGCGTCACGGGGGAGTGCTCGAGCTCGGATGGGTGCCTCGGGTCCCGGTGCGTGACTACCGGGGCGACATCACCGTCACCCGACCCACCCTCGGCTGGTTGCGCCTCGCGCTCACCTACACCTCGGGCGACAAGCTGCACAGCCCCGACTGTCACACAACCGGGGGCCGCTGGCGTGACCGGCGCCGCGAGGACATCGCGACGATGCCGCTGTGGCGCACCACCCTCGACCGGCGGGCCATCTGCGGCGTGTGCGATGGCCCCGAGGTCATCGCCGACCCCGCCTGGGTTGCGTTCAGAGCCGCGTCGGACCTGTGGGCCGCAGGTGGTCGACCTGCGCCCGCGGAGTGGCAGGTGCGCTCCGCCAGAGTCCTCGCCGCGGAGGCAGCCGTCGACCGTGCTCGCACCGGTGAAGCGGACCGGACCAACGA
>JAEZGH010000214.1 GCA_023417065.1 Bacteroidota bacterium | reverse complement strand
AGCGATTCATTGAAGAACCGGTCAATCAAAGTGCTGAATGCAGTTGGCGCGAAGTGGTTCACGCCTGTGTTATAACGGATGATGCTCATAATCGTGTATTTATGTTCCTGTTTATTTTTTTCGTTTTTCGACTGCTAAACCCTATAAGGAAAAGTATGCCGAAGGAAAACACAGGCCATAATGTCTTAAATCGCTGATTTTACACCTGTTAATTAAGCCATATTGACACTTCTGCTTTATGCTAACGTCAAATTTCAACCAGCGAGAATAACTTGGCGGCTCGGATGAAATTCCGATAAATGGTCGGTAATGTCGACGAACTACATTATTTTTGGTCAAACTGCTTACAACCAGTGAATAGTTGGCAAACCTTTTCTCAGGAGCGCACGCCTCATGAGCCGCCCATCATTGCGCCGGTCGATACGGCCGCACGCCCATTATGGTCGGTTATGATTCCTGTCTACAACGGTGGCCGATTCCTTGAGGCAGCGCTCCGCAGCGTACTTGGCCAGGCACCACCGGAAAAAGAGATGCAGATTGAGGTGGTCGACGACTACAGCACGGACATCGACGTACAGGAACTCGTATCACGGGTAGGCAAAGGCCGCGTAAGCTATTTCCGACAGCCCTGCAACGTGGGAAGCCTGCGAAACTTTGAAACCTGCCTCAACCTCTCCAAAGGACATTACATTCACTTGCTGCACTCAGATGACGTAATTCATCAGGGATATTACGAGAGACTGAAACAACTGTTTGATACATACCCGGAGATCGGCGCCGCTTTCTGCCGATATCAATGCATCGACGAAAATGGCAACGCTGTTTATGTGTCGGAGGTGGAAGCCCCGGTAGACTGTGTTTTGGAAAACTGGCTGTACCGCCTGGCCACTCGTCAGCGAATCCACTTCGCAAGCATCTGTGTTAAACGTTCGGTCTACGAAGACCTCGGCGGATTCTATGGCGCACATTACGGCGGCGAATGGGAGATGTGGGCAAGGATAGCCACGCGATATTCGTTCGGATACACGCCAGCAATTCTTGCATCCTACCGTCGGCATCCGGAAACGCTTGCCAATGACGTTATTACCTCCGCCAGAAACATGGACGACCTTGAAATGGTCATGACCCGTATCAACGGCCTGCTCCCTTCCGAAAAGCGCCATCAGGCGCTTCATGAAGCCCGGAAATATTACGCCCGCCACGCCCTGAACACTGCCCATCTGCTATGGGATATGTTCCGTAACTCGACGGGCGCACTCGCCCAAATGCAAAAAGCATGGTCAATGCACAAAAGCCTTGAAGTGGGATTAGGTGCGTTAAGATTGCTGACGAGGATAATGTTCCGGCGATAACCTAACCCCCCAATCACGCCATCCTTCATCAGGGCAGGTACCGGAAAACTTCATTCATCAATCAGAAATCAGGAACGCGGAATCAGAAATTATCTCCCGAAATCATCCTGCAACCGGACGATATCGTCCTCGTTGGATGGCTTTTCCGGATCAGTGTGCTGCCAGATTTCGGCGATCATACCCCAGCTGCCTTCCAGGCCCACCAGACGGTGCCGCATACCTTTAGGCAGTTCGATCACTTTGCCTTTCTCGAGAGACTCAACCTGACCCTGTTCGTCAGTGACGCTTCTGACAACACCAGCTTTGCCCGCCACCAGCCTCCACACTTCCGCGCGACGGAAGTGATATTGCCAGGAAAGGCGCTTACCAGGTTCAACCATCAGGATCTTAGGACTCAACTTGCCTACCATTTGTGAAGCAGCCACCTCCATATCGGGAAAGAAAAAGTGACTGAAGCGACGGGCCTGCTCCTCGTCAATGACGAAGAATCCACCCCATGGTCTGTTGAAATCTTTATCGACGACGATGAAGCCGTTTTTCGCAAGAAAATTATCCACAAGGGCAAAAACTTCCTGACGTGAAGCTGATTCAGGAAGATCTAATTTTATTTCGTTAGGAGTATTCGGGACGTTCATAATTGGGACAAGTTAAATCTTATTTCAGGTTTTTTAACCGTTCGGCCACTTCGATCATTGCGCGACTGTTGTGATACGGGCACTTCCATGGACCTGCCTTATCCTGGCTCCGTGTCACTCTGCCCTCCTTGTCCAGCCCCCAAAACCATTCGCCTTGCTTTGTGTCGAGGATGTTTTCCTGTATAAACTTCCAGACTCTTTCAGCGGTTTCCACGTATTTCGTACTACCGGATATCTGGGCCGCATTTACAAGTCCGACCATCGCTTCCGCCTGTGGCCACCAATCCTTGCCCGGGTCATGCGCTTCGTTCCTCAGGCCGCCGTCACTGTCGAAACCCTCGGCGATGGTGATGTCTGCAATCCTGACTGCAACGTCAGCAGTCTCGCGAATTAATTGTCCATCTCCCGTCACAACAGCAGCCTCATAAAGTAGCCAGCTACCCTCAATGTCATGGCCGTAGGATATCTCTCCCGACCGCAGGTTCCATTTCTCATCGAAGAAAAGTCCCAAATGATAATCCGGTCCAACAATCCGATCCAGGAACAAACGGATCAGATTCTTCAGCTGCGTAAGTAAACCTTCGTCGCGCCAGCAGCGATAAAGATTTGTATAGGCCTCCAGAACATGGAGATGAGTATTCATCGTCTTTTTTTCGTTCGCATCTTTATCGCTCAACCTCAGATCGTCCAGCAGATTCCAGTCGCGATCAAATGCCTCAAGATATCCGTTGTCCAAAGGGTCAAAACTGTACTTCTCAATACATTCGAAAAGTTCCTGAGCATATCTCAAACTGTTTTCATTCTGCGTCAGCAGATAGTATTCCGAGAGCGCGTAGATAGCGAATGCCTGAGCGTAGACTTGCTTTTTGGTGTTCACAGGATTTCCCCTGAAGTCAACCATCCAGTACACGCCGCCTTTGTCGCGATCGATGAAATAATTTACGACGTATTCATATGCCCGCGTTGCCAGGGCGGTATACTCAGGAGAAAGGTGGCGCGCTGCATTTGACATCGTCCATAGTATGCGCGTATTGAGGATAACGCCCTTATCTGCCTTGTCGTCGAGTTCGTCAAATCCGTCGCGACGGCCAAAGAACCCGCCGTTGACATTATCGACCATCTTATCTCGCCAGTAAGGCAGAATGTAATTCTGGAGCTCGGCAAGGCATTCCTCACGAAGGTTCATAATATTTAACGACACCTCTTTAAACGCCTAAGTTATTTTCCTTCATCCAACGCAGGTTGTTTTCAATCAAACCAACGCGCTGGTTCACGCTTGCGGCGGAACGATAGCCGTCTTCCGGCGTATTGATACAGTAGTCAACGAGTTTATCGATAGTCGACGTAGCCACGTGCATGCGGGTATCTGATGATCCATAGTAGATATAAACCGTACCATCGGGACGTGCAACCCAGCCGTTGGAGAAGACTACGTTCGAAACATCACCTACGCGTTCTTCACCTTCCGGAGCGATGAAATGTCCGGCTGGCTTGTGTATAACTTTCGACGGATCCTGAAGATCAGTCATAAACATATACAACACATAACGAAGTCCGGCAGCCGTATTGCGGACACCGTGAGCCATGTGAAGCCATCCTTTTGAAGTCTTGATTGGCGCAGGTCCCTGTCCGTTCTTCACTTCTTTAATAGTGTGATACAGCTTGGGTTCGATTATCTTCTCTTCGGGGACAACAGCGTTTTCCATGCTGTCGCACAACCCCCAGCCTATGCCTCCGCCTTTTCCGGCGTCGATGAAGCCATCCTGAGGACGTGTGTAGAGGGCATACTTGCCATTCACAAACTCAGGATGCAGGACCACATTTCGCTGTTGTCCTCCATATGATATCAGATCCGGCAGGCGCTCCCACTTCACGAGGTCGCGGGTTCTCGCAATTCCGCACATGGCGGTGGCGGCAGACTGATCAAATTCAGGGGCGTTAGGGTCGCGGCGCTCCGTACAAAAAAGTCCGTAGATCCAGCCGTCTTCGTGGTGCGTCAAACGCATATCGTATACATTGGTATCAGGAACATCGGTCTCGGGAAGAATCACCGGATAATCCCAGAAGCGAAAATTATCGATACCGTTTTCACTTTCTGCCACCGCAAAGAAGGATTTGCGATCCACACCTTCGACACGAACCATCAATACGACCTTGTTATTCCACAACATAGCGCCGGAGTTGAACGCGGCGTTCACGCCAATGCGCTCCATAAGGAAGGGGTTTGTATCCGGATTCAAGTCATAACGCCAGAATACCGGGGCATGTGCTGCAGTAAGTACCGGATACTTATACCTGTCGTAGATTCCGTTTCCACCTTCCTGTTTTTCATTCTTCCGCGTGATCAATCGCTGGTGTTCAGCGAACAAAGCCTTTATTTTTTCCTGATGGGACTTCATGATTGAATATTTGTAGTTGCAATTTTAGATTCATTTTCCGGCGTACCTGCGATGGCACCTGTTTTTTCGTCAAGGAGTTCGTCTTCCTTGAGTTTGTCATACCAGTTGCGCTTAAGGATGAGCGTTGTGATCAGCAGGATTACTGCACTCGTGACGAGCGGAAGCTCTTGACGGATGATTATATAGATCGGTGTTACCGTAAGACACGTTTGCCATACGATACCGACGACCACATTGACAGCATCGCGTTTGAAGTTTCGATTAGCCACGAAGTCCGGATCTTCAGCTACCACCTTGTCGTGTACAGGTTTCCAGAATCCCCACGGGCGAACCTTGCGGTAGAAGTTCTTTAACACCTTCTCATCCGCCGGAGGAGCAGCATACGTTCCTGCAAAACAACCGATGATGGATACCAGGAACGTCAGGGGGAAATAATACAGCGGCAGCACTCCTTTGAAAATCACCGGGAACACCATTGACGCTATAATACCTGCAGCCATTCCCCAGAAGTAACCGTGGCCATTGAATCTCCACCAGTGCCATTTCAATACGTTCGCAGCAATGTAGCCGCCGTAAAGAGCAGATACGATCCATTGAATCACTTCGTTGATCGTCATCACATATAGCCCGATGAGTGTACTGATCACGACAACGGCAATCGAAATGATGTAGCTATAGTTGATCAGCTGCCTGCGTTCAGCATTGGGATTTATGTACTTCAGATAGATATCGTTTATGAGGTACGCAGGAGCGGCGTTTACCGTTGAAGCAAACGTGGAGATGAACGCAGCCAGCAAACCTGCGAGGAATAAACCCATCAGTCCATTGGGAACAAATTCATTTATAGCAAGGGGTAAGACGCGCTCAAAATCTACGTTGTCCCCCATCGCGAGGAATTCTTCCCGCAGGAAGACTAGAGCAAGTATGGTAAATCCGGCGATCATAAAGTATCTGGGGAAAAGGAGTACGAGTGAAACAAAACCGCTCATCTTCGCTGCCTCAGCCGGGCTCTTGGTAGCCAGCACTTTCTGCATATCGTAATTGGGCGCGGGGCCTGCCATACTGGCGAAGATGCCTTTGAACAACATCATCATGAAGAACACCGAGAACAGTGAGAATCCATCCGATGCAATCTTGTTATTCACCGAAGGCATAAGATTATTCCAGTCAAGACCGAGTTCCCATCCAAAAAACAGGTCAGTCCATCCGTCAGGAACAAGTGATGTGAGCGATGCCGCATCGACCCGGTTCATCGCTATGATACCAATGACCGCACAGCTCACGGTCATTATAGTGAACTGAAGAACGTCGGTCCACACGATTGACATCATTCCCCCGAGAATAACATACAATGTCGCTATCGATGTGAGTACGATTCCATAAAAATGAGGCACGTGCTCCGGGGCAAGTTCAAATGGCATATAGGGAGCGATGAGACTCCAGGGAACGAACGCCTCGATGAATTTGCCAATACCAATAAACCCATAACTCAGGAAACCCAGTGCGCTTAAGATCGCGAATGCAACCACGATGATATGCGACATGCTTGCACCACGTCCATGTCCGAAACGAAAACCGATCCATTCCGCCCCAGTAAGTACATTGGACCTGCGAAGCCAGGCAGAAAGGTATACCATCATAAAAATCTGATTGAACACCGGCCAGAGCCACGGCACCCAAACACTCTTCAACCCGTAAACAAACATGAGTGTTACCATCCACATTGTTCCCG
>JAEZGH010000206.1 GCA_023417065.1 Bacteroidota bacterium | reverse complement strand
GTCACCCGCGCCGTTTCCACCACCTGATCGTACGATTGCTTGTCCGGATCCAGATCGATGATGCACCAATCCGGGTTATCGGGCTTCTGGATCCGGCTGTTCCACGGGTTGATCTCGATGCAGCCCAACCCTGCGGCGTAGAGAAAACCAGCTTCATCGGTGATCACGAAGAACTCCTTTTCACGCTCATCCGCATTGCTGTAATATGGATAGGTCTTCGCCCAATCGGGTGCCTTGCCCTTCACATCCTTCTGGTAAAATGTCTTTCCGTGAATGCCGTTCGGGAAGCGGTTCAGCGTTTGCGGCTTGTCCTTGTAATAAGGCAGCATGATCGGCGCCATCTGGTAGTAGTAATTCAGCATGTCGCGCTTCGTCACCTTGTCCTCCGGCCAGTAGAGTTTGCTCAGGTTGGTGAACTTCATCTGGTGACCGTTCACTTTCTTCACCTGCGTTTCCTCGGTCGGGTTCAGCAAGGTTTTCCGATCACCCTTCACCGTGGTCTTCACCTTCTCCTCGGTCACCTTTGTCTTCCCGCCTTTCTTCGTAGTAGCCTTTTTTACCGTTTTCTTCGATCCCTTCTTCGCTCCGACAGCCTGTGGCGTAATGGGCGTTTCCCAGATCACATCCTTCGGCCCCTTGTCCTCGCGGATCCCCTTGAAACTCGGGTGCCTGATGTTGCCGTCCGGCGTCTTCTCGCGGTAGGCGATCTCCACCACGATCTCGGGCTTCACCCAGAAGGTCTCCACCTTGCCCGGCACCGGCCTGAAGCGCGATGGTTTGTTATGATCGGGTGGCACCACGAACGGACTCTTCTTCGTCTCCAATTTCTTCAACCGCGCGAGGATCTCCTTCTGTTGTTTCACGCTCCAGCCGGTGCCCACGGGTGTCATCGATCGGAATTCGCCATCCTCGTAGATCCCCAGCAACAGCGCACTGAAAGGCTTGCTCGTGCCCTCGTTCTTCGTGTACCCGCCGATCACCGCCTCCTGCCGCTTCTCGGTCTTGATCTTCAGCCAATCCTTGCTGCGGTTGTCCGGGCGGTAAGTACTTTCCAGCCGCTTGGCCATGATGCCTTCCAGCCCCATCTTATCCGCCAGCGCGAAGAACTCCTTTCCATCCGCATCGAACTGTTCACTCAACTTGATCGGACTTTCAGCGGGAAGTTTTCCGATCGCCTCTTCCAGCACCGCGCGGCGCTCATGCAAAGGCAGCGGCATCAGGTCACGACCTTCATACCAGAGCATATCGAACACATAGAACACCAGATGCCCATCCGCCTCGCTGCGCCAGTTCTGCATTCGGTTGAAATCCGGCAGCCCATCCTTCGCCAGCACCACCAGCTCGCCATCCACCACCGCATCGATGCCCCACTTTGAAAGCGCTTCCGTGATCGGATAATACTTCTCCGTAAAGACCTTGTTGTTGCGTGACCGGATCTCCGCACCGCCGTCGCTCACATACCCCAGCGCGCGGTACCCATCCCACTTCACCTCATAGATCCACTCATCACCCTCCACGGGTTTTGAGACCAGTGTGGCCAGCATGGGCATGATGTCCTGCGGCATGGAAGCCTTGGCAGGCGCGGCTTTCTTGCTCTGAGAACGGGCAGAAGATGTGCGCCCCGAAGTGCGGGAGGAGGTGTTTCGCATGAGGGTCGGGCAGCAAATGGCGGGCCTTTGCGGGAATATCCAATGTTCAATAACCAATGATCAATGTCCAACGGAATACCTTGGATCGACCGATCACTTGATCATTGAAAATTGGTTATTGGCCATTGATCATTGTTTGCGGGCGTGCCCCTCGCAAAAGCCTCGGGTCCGGCTCTTCGCTGTAGCCGGTTCGGCCCGGCCGGCGGTCGCGGTGCTGCGGTGGCTTCCTACGGTCGCCTCCTCGCTGCACGCGTCCGCATGGCCGTTCCTTCACCGGGCTGCCGCTGCGATCCGTCACGCACGACTTGTAGTTCAATCATATTATCCTTAGCATTACAGCTTTATCCATGGATGATGAATATTTTTATTGATACAGAAGCCTTCGTTTCGGCTAATTACTTTATGAATGAAAATTTAAAAAGGCTAATTGAGTTAGCAAAAGAAGATAAAATACGCCTTATTACCACTGACTTGACCTTGCATGAAATTCGGAATAACATCCTGCATGCTGTTCATAGCGCACAGAATGATGTCAATAAAGCACTTGAAGTATTGCGTAAAAAAGCGCGAGTTCTACGAAATGTTGATGATTTTGAAGCTTATTTTTCGCTTCCAAAGCTTAATCCTGATGTTACTTATTCGGGTTTGGATCGAGCATTGGATAATTTCCTTCTAGATGGGAAGGTTGTTACATTGAACTCCTCCACAGCAGATATGTCTGTCGTGGTTAGTGACCAGGCAGATAATTGTTAGAACTTTGGCACGATCTGTGGATCATGCTTTCGCATGAGAGAGAACGACTCAAGGAATCTAAGTGATGAAGCACTGAATGAGCGTCGTCGTCAGGTGGTGGAATGCCTCAAGTCCGGCATGACCCAACAGGAAACGGCCACCTTGACGGGGATGGCCAAGAGCTCAGTGAATAAGATCAGTCAGCTGTTCAAGGCGGGAGGTATGAAGGCTGTGCTGATCGAAAGGACTGGGCGCCCCATTGGCAAAGGCCGGAACCTGACAAAAGAGGAGGAACGTGACATACAACGGCAGATCTGTGACAAAACACCCGATCAATTGAAGATGCCCTATGCGCTTTGGAGCCGCAATGCGGTTAGGGAACTCATCGAGAACCGCTGTGGCCGTAAAGTGGCTGTTCGTACCGTTGGCGACTACCTTGATCGCTGGGGATTCACCCCGCAGAAACCGTTGAAGCGGGCCTACGAACAGCGTCCTGCCGAAGTGATCAAATGGAAAGAGGAGCAGTATCCTGCCATAAAAGCCCGGGCTCAACAGGAAGGAGCCGAGATACACTGGGGAGATGAGACCGGACTCAGGAGTGATGACGTACGCGGCCGAAGCTATGCGCCAAAAGGGAAGACCCCTGCCATACGGGTGAACAACAAGTACCATGGTTGTTCGGTGATGTCAACGGTCACCAACCAAGGCAAGATGCGCTGGATGGTATTTCACAAAGGCATCAACTCGGACATTCTGATCGGATTCCTCAAACGCCTGATCAAGGGTTCGAAGAAGAAGATCTTCCTGATCCTGGACAATCTGCGTGTGCACCACAGCAAACCAGTGAAGGCCTGGGTGGAAAAGAACAGCAAGGCCATTGAACTCTTCTTCCTACCGAGTTATTCTCCTGAACTCAATCCGGTAGAACTGACCAACGCTAAGCTAAAAAGCGCTGTCACAAGCCATGCTCCAGCACGGAAGAAGGGCCAACTTGAGGCAGTGGCGAAGAAGTCACTCCTGTCCATCCAAAAACAGCCCTCATTGATCAAACAACTTTTCCAAAAAGACTCAGTTCGCTATGCCGCCTGAAGTTCAACAATTATCCGCCGAATCAATAA
>JAEZGH010000187.1 GCA_023417065.1 Bacteroidota bacterium | reverse complement strand
GCCAATACCAGAATGGTACCGGCCACGACCGCGATGGCTATGCGAGTGGTATCATCCATCCCGCCTTTTTTCGCGCCAGGTTGCAGCCATAGGCGGTGAGAAGATAGCGGATGATGCACATACCCTGCACGATCAAAAAAAGTTTTTCCCCGAGGGCCCGATCACGGTAGATGAATTCGTAAGCCCCGATGGTGGGCACGATGCCTGCGAAATAAAGGAGCAGACCCAGCAGGATCCAGAATTCAGGCAATTTCTGCAATGGCACAGTGCTGTTCTGCGCCAGCCACCAGAGTGTGGACATGAGAAAAAGGCAACATACAAAGGCATTCAGAAGCACCATTTCCAACAACAGGGTATGAATGCCGCGTATGTGTACGTTGGCGGCGAACGCCATTGCCAGTAGCACCCCCCCTGCGATCAGCGGCCATTTCCAATTGGGCCGCAATGTGCCCACCAGCCAAAGTACCAGCAACCCTTCTGCAAGCCCGAACAGGTTGTAGAAAAGGTTGTTGTTGATGATGAGCACACTGGTGATGCCACCATACACCTCCAGGGCGAACGCGGCAATGATGATGATGCCCAGCGCCACAAAGAACCTTGCCCGCGGACTGGGCAGAAGGATCCATTGCCAAAGCGCAATGCCGATGGCGGTGATGATGAGGACCGAGTAGAGGGGCATGGGTGGGATCAGGCCGTATGTATTCGGCGTAGGTATTGGTCAGCAACACCTTACGGCCACACCGGTGGTACGTAACACAATATTCGGCGGGCAGGCTTTCGGACAAGGTGAACCGATGTCGGCGGCTTGCAGATGGAAATCACCGTTCGGCCCAGGCCTACTGGCTATAGAAACATTGGTTGGGACCCAGACAAGGCCCTGGCGAAAATCCGTTACTCCATTCAATGGCTCCGCGACCGGTTTGATCTCCAGGAGGTCGCTATCCGTCATGGCGTTGTGTGCGATGAGCATACGCAGCTTGGCGTCATGAGAATACACAATGTATTCCACGTCTTTTGCTGGATCATGATCCCGCCACGATGAGGTGGGGGTATCCCGGAAAACGATGCCGTTCTTATATCGTTGCCAGAATGTGGTCTTCCAGTTCTCGACCGGTCCATTCTGACGGGTGAGTGTGGAACCATTAATAACGTAGTGGTGGTTGGGGGGGTCATAAGAGTACTCATCCCCGCCCATTGGCTTAAGCCGTACGAATTCAAAAGCCAGTTCCATTCGGTTCGTAGCGCCCAATCCGTTGTGCACCACCACGGCTTGTGGACCGGTACCACCCGGGATCGCCGCAATGGCATCATTGTAACTCTTCACGGTGAATCTAAATGCTGTGGCCGGTAGCGGTGTTGGCGCCGGACTTGTCTTGAGGTTTATATGCCTGGGGAAGTCACCCACGACACATGCCAATTCGCAATCATTTATATATTCGTGTGGAAAAGCTGATCTTTTATATTGCTGATCCGCATCCACTTGTTCAGCCCCGGACTTTTCCGGCACCCTTGTTTCCGAGTCATTCTCCAAGCCGCTACAACCAGCACACAGTAAGGTCAGGGCTACGATAAGAGGTGGGTTTTTCATGGCACGCGAATTTTAATGCGGCGAAAGTATCCAGCCGCCAGATCCCCTCTCACGTGCTTTTTCACGGGAAGAACGCACTTTCTGGCGTTCTTCTGATCAAAATTGATCAGCTGTTCAATGTTTCCAGCTCCTGGATATTCGCCTCCATGTTCTTCACCATGGTGGCCAGCATCTCCTTCACTTCATCGTGCAGGCCTCGTTCATGCCATTTCCTGGCCAGCGTGAGGCCATCCTGCAGCTGCAAGTGCATCAAATGGCGATAGGCTTGTGGCAGATCATCGGTCCGGGGTACTTCCGCCAATCCTTCCAACAGGTCCGGCTGGCCGCGCTGGCCGCCCGGAGGTACGGGTGGGTGAGACCGGATGAAGGCCTGCATCTCTTCGACCTCCCGTTGCTTCTGCGCAGTGAGCCGTTCAGCGAAAACCCGCAACGGCCCAGGCACTTCGTTGCCGTGGGCAAGAAAGTGGTCGTTCAGGGCGATGGTGGCCCGGTGGTGCTCGATCAACTCCCGCGCCAGGTCCACATCGCGGTCGCCGGTGCGCGGCAGGTCCACGATGCGTGCGATCATGCCGTCCAGGATGTTCACCAGCGTGTCGCTGCGCCGTGCCGAGCCTTCCCGGTCCAGGTACGCCTCCGTGGGCGTGGTTTGCTCACAGGCCACCAGAAGAAAGGTGCACAAGATCATGTACCACCGCATCACCATCGGTGCCAGGTTCCGCAAAGTTGGTGCCTCCGGGTGACCGTTACGCCACAGTGTGAGTTGTTGCAGGGCCGTGTCTGGTATAGGGTGCCCGGACCGGTATTTGTTGGCGCCGGGGACTGGTGGCCAAGGAAGCGCACATACCCCCCGGCTGGGACTACAACCCCGCCTCCTGGCCCCAGCGTATCCCCATCATCGCGTTGGCGTGCGTAGGCTTTTTGATCGCAGGCTATCTGGCGCTGTACCAATTCCGCGTGATCACCGCGGTGTGGGAACCCTTCTTCGACAATGGCAGCGTGCGCGTCCTCAATTCACGCATCTCGCACATCCTGCCCATACCGGATGCCGCGCTGGGTGCCCTGGGCTACCTGCTGGACGCGGTGGCCGGCCTCATCGGCGGGCGCGGCCGCTGGCGCACCATGCCGTGGATCGTGGTGCTGTTCGGGCTGGCCGTGGGGCCGCTGGGTCTGGTGAGCGTGCTGCTGGTGATCCTGCAACCGGTGATGCTGGACGCCTGGTGTACGTTGTGCTTGGTGACCGCCGTGATCTCCGTGGTGATGATCGGCCCGGCGATGGACGAAGTGCTTGCCAGCCTGCAACACCTGCAGCGCGTGAAACTCCAGGGCGGCTCACTGTGGAAGGCCTTTTGGGGCATGAACGACGGAACAGAAAGGAACAACTGAATCAATGTGGCCGCGGATCATCAACATCGTGCTTGGGCTCTGGCTCATGATAGCGCCGGCCCTGCTCGGCTACGGCAAGGCCGCGGCCGATAATGGCCGCATCTGCGGGCCCATCATCATAACCTTCGCGTTGATCGCCCTGTGGGAGGCTACCCGTACGGTGCGCCTTTGGAACCTGCCGGTGGCGCTGTGGTTGCTGGCATCGCCATGGGTGCTGGGCCACGGCGATACCGAAGCCACGGTGAGCGATATGGCCACGGGAGTATGCGTTCTCCTCCTGGCCCTGGTGCGGGGCAGGGTGGAGCAGCGTTTCGGTGGCGGATGGAAGGCCCTGATGGAACGGCAGCCGGAACATGCGCGCTGAAACACGCGGCCTACCGCGCCAGCACCCGTCCGGTTCGCACCCGGCCCTCCTGCACCAGCCGCACCAGGTAGATGCCGGGCGCATGCCCACCCGGCATCGCCAGGGGCCTGCCGGGCATCACCTGCCGTTGCGTTACCAGCTTGCCGTTGGCCGCATGCACCAGCAGATGGGCATTCGCCGCCTCCAGGGCCGTGTACAGGTGTAGCTGGCCGGTGGCCAGGTCCCAATGGCCGTGTACCACGGTGGCTTCTGCTGCTTCGGCCATGCCCGTGTGGAATTGCTCCTTCAACCGCACCACCTGCTGGTATGCATCCTCGGTATCGAACAGCTGGAAGCGGCCGCCCACCAGCACCAGGCGGTCCATCTGGACGTGTATGTCGTTCACATACGCGGTGATGCCGGCGCCGGGCAGCACCCCTTCGGCCACGGGGTAGAGATCGTCACGGCCGCCATCGGGGTGCAGGCGCAGAAAACGGTTCGGGCCCGTGCCGGTGCCCAGGATGTACATGGTGGAGGTGAAGCTGCCGCCCACGTAAAGCCGCCCATCAACGTCCGTGGCTATCGCGCGCACCTCGGCATAGGGATAGAATGGCGAAGCGAACGTTGGATCCAATGTGCCATCCATGGTGAAGCGGCTGATGCCGCCACGCGCCACGCCCTGGTGGTGGGTGAACCGGCCGCCCACCAGCAGTTTGCCATCGGGCTGCCGCTCCAGGGTGAGGCCCGTGGAACCCGTGCCGGTTAGGCCGGGGCTGGCATTCAGCGATGGATCGAAAGGACCCTCCGGCGTAAGCAGCGCGATGCGGCCGCAGGCATTGCCATCGTAATCCGAGAACCCGCCGGTACAGAGCACCCCCATGTCCGGCATCACCAACAGGTCGTACACGGGCATGTTGAACCCGGAGCCGATGTTGAAGGTGGTATCCAGCGTGCCATCGTAGTTGAAGCGGGTGATGTGGGGCTGGCTGTGGCCCTGGCAGATGTTGAATTCGCCCGCGGCGAGCACCTTGTCGTCCACGTGTACCTCCACGGCGAGCACCGCGTTGTTGATGGTGTTGGGCGGCAGCTGGAAGCTCCAGTCGCGCGTGCCATCCGCGTGCAGGCGTGCCACGAAGCCGGAAGGTTGGCCGTTGTAGCTGTTGAACACGCCGCCGATGATGATGCGGCCATCGTCCATCACCGCCAGGTCATGCACCTGGTTGGAGGGCCCGGATCCACCGGGGTTGAAGCTGGCATCCACAGTGCCATCGTTGTGCAGCCGCACCAGGTTGTTCTTGCCACTGCCCGCGTAGTTCTGGAAGGCGCCGGCCAGCAGGATCCTGCCGTCCGGAAGTTCCACAACCCGGTTCACATGGGTGGTGGGTGGCACCGCCTGGAAGCTGTAATCGATGATGGGTACCTGGGCCTGTAGCAAGGCCGGGATCAGTATGGCGATGAAGAACGCGGTACGCTTCATGGAGGGGTGACGCTAGCGGGAGGGGAGAGGTTGTATGTGGAATGTGGAATGTAAAAATGTAGAATGTGAAATGTGAAATGTAAAATGTGAGATCTGGAATGGACCGGATGGAGATCGGGGTATGATGTGGGTCTGGTTCCAGGCTTTGGAATTCCGTGGGGACGGAGCTGGCCGGAAATGCGAAGGCGCCTTGTGGGCGCCTTTTTCCGCGGAGAAGCCGGTTCACCAACACCAGCCGTAGATCATCTCCGGCCGCCAATGCGGTTCGCCGCGGGCCATGAAGAGGCCCTCTTCGGTGAATTGGTAGCCGCACTCCACCAGGTGCTCATGGGCGGTGGCGTTCTCTTCCGGCAGCACCATTTCCTCCTGAACAGGCCACAACCACCGTTGCAATTCCAGACCGGCGCGTGGGCCACCGGCCAGGATCAGGCCCTGGCCCAGCAGGGGCACCAGCACGCCATCCACGCGGCCTTCATCCACATACAGCTGGGTAAGGTAATCGTGCTCCAGCACCATGTCCAGCATGCCGTTGCCCACGGCCTTGCCCAGCACATGGGCCATGCCCAGCCGGTAGCGCGGATCGAAGTGGACCACCTGGTCCAGGGTGGCCTCGCGGAACTGCCCGCCCGCGTAGCGCAACATGCGGCCCAGCGGCCGGAAACCGTGCGCCTCCAGCAGGGTGGCCTGCTTTTCCCGCGCGGTGATGTATTGGGTGCTGGCCCCGGCCTCCTGCATGCGCTCCAGCAGCACCGGCACCAGCATCTCCTGGGCCCTCGGCGGGCCGTCCAAGAAGGTGATCCAGCCCTGGCCGCCACCCAGCATGGCGCTGGCCGCACCCATCACCCCGGCCTCGGCCAGGGCCACCTCGGCCAGCGCGTACGGGGTGCTCAGGCTCCACATCAGGCGGCCCAGTTCCATGGGGAATTCCATGCGGCAGTCCGCCAGGTGTTCGGGACCCAGCGGCGCGGTGGTCCAGGGGTATTTGTATGCGGTCATGCTCATTCCGGGGTTCTACGGGATCGCCGGGCGGGAGATACAAATGTGTTCCAATTGCCGTGGTGCCCTGGCCCTGTGCGGCGAAGTGCAGGCTGGTGTGCTGCAACTCCTCCACGCCCATGCGGTGGCCCGGGCACGCGGTCCAGGTATTCCGTGGAACCGATGCGTACGTCGCCGGGGGCGCCGGGCTGCTTCATCCGCTGGTATCCGTGCAGGTGGTCCTGTTGGTGGTCCATGGTGTGGGTGGTCTTTCAACGCCCCGGCCCCGGCATCCTTTGCAGGACCCGGGGCAGGGCTGGGGAGTGGGAGCTTATGCGGCCTTGCTCACCGCGCTGTCGCTCAGGGGGCCGGCACCGGCGGTGCCCACGGCACGCACCCGGAAATAGTACACATGATCGCTGCGCAGGCCCGTGGCCACATACCGGTTCTTGCTGGTCTGCACCAACAACCTCCAGTTCTCCTCCACGTTGGGGTCACCGTCGTTCACCTGGGCCTCGTAGAAGAGGCGTCCGCGGGCGCTGTCCCAGATCAGGTCCACCTCGCCGCCCAGCACGCCACGGCGGGCACGCAGGTTGGTTGGGGCGGGTGGCAGGCCCAGAGGAGCCGGTTCCCGGCGCAGGTCGAAGCCAGTGCTCAGGATCTTGGCCACGTCGGCGAAGCACTGTTCCTCCACCAACGCACTGAGCTTGCGGATGCAGTTCTCCACATCCACACGGTGCAACCCGCGCAGGGCATGGTCCTTCCGGCCGCCGTTCTCCAGCACGGCCAGGTTGGCCATTTCCAGGGCATCCACCGCGGCGGTGAATTCCGTAAGGAAGTCCGCAGGCAGCGTCAGGTTCGGGTTGCCTGTGCATTTCTGGATGAGGTTGCGTCCCTTTTCCACCAGGGCCGCTGGGGTGAGGCCTTGCAGGCCCAGTTTGATCATGACCACTTTTTTCATGGCATTTTGTTTTTGGGTGTGCCGGTGGTCCGGACACAGGGACTTGTATCGCAGGACGACCTGGGAAGGTGACGTTCCGGGGCTGCGAAAAACCGAAACGGGAGGCTCCGTAGTATTACGGAGCCGTGGCTGAAAGGCGCGCCACATAAGGCTTTAGGAGTTTCCATGCGACCCAGGCGCCACCCGCCGCCACCGCGGCGCAGGGCAT
>JAEZGH010000154.1 GCA_023417065.1 Bacteroidota bacterium | reverse complement strand
ATTCACCGGGAGGTAGATCTTCGATCAACGATCCCGCCGATCCGATCGCCGGCCATTCGAACGTGAAGTTCGCAGCGGAAGTGCTGTCGGCTGCGATCGATCCCGTTCCATCGATGCAAAGCGGATCCTGCACTTCCCATTCCACGACCGGCGCTGCATTGATCTGCACCGTCACCGTATCCTGATCGGTGCACGCGCCATGTGCGCTGATCGCCCAACCGATGAAATGCTGTATCCCTGAAAGGCTGTCGCTCGGCGCGATCGCTTCAGCGGTGAACGCCTCGAAGTCCTGCGGACCGCTCCAGTAATGACAGACCCCGCCGCTCACCGAAAGTTCGATCGGATCACCGGCACAAACGCTTGCCGGACCGGTGGCCATAGCGGTCACGGGTTGATCCACAATGATCTCGAACTCCTTGCAAGTGGTGAAGGTGAACGCGTTCTCTGCGCGCACGAAGACGCTCATGCTTTCCGTCGGCGTGATCGTCAGCTCGGGGCCCATCGCAAGGAATTGCGCGGGATGGCCGCAGACGTTCGAATACCACATCCAATAACTGCCCCATCCGAGCGCTCCACCTACCACCGATAAAGTGACACTTTCCCCAAGACAGATCCCGATCGCATCGCCGTACACACCACAGGTGATCTCACCGGAACCTCCATTCCCACCACCATTCCACGGAGCAGATCCGCCGCCGCCTCCGCCGCCCGTACAATCCACCGAAACACATGGTGTGCTTTCCATCTGCACGAAGCGCGTGACGAAGGCATCGGTCTCTCCGCCACTGCTGTATTGCAGCGAAGGATAGAACGCATCATCAATGGGCAGATCGGTGCTTTCCGTATGACCTGAGATGAAGACGACCGTTACGCCATATACCGCGAACGCTGCACCATGATCATCCTGCGTGCCGCCGAAATAACTGCTCCATTCCAGCATATCGAGCGTGTCGAATTTCGCGGTGAAGACATCGATGCCGCCCGCGATCACCGATTGGAATGTGGTATCCTGCACGAGACTGTCCGATGCTGTGGTGCCCATGATGTAAAGCGCACCAGCATCATCCAGATCGATGTCGTTCACACGATCATCATTCATTCCACCGAAGTAGGTCGACCATTGCAGATCACCCGCGATCGAGAAACGTGCCGCGAACCCATCCGTTCCGCCACCGATCGTCGTTTGGTAGGCCGTGGTATCGCTGATCAGACCGGGGGACGTGGTGAAGCCTCCGATGAACACGGTACTGTCCATGATCGTGATCGCGGTGGCCGTCTCCGCGCTGTCGGCTCCGAAGTAGGTGGTCCAGATCTGTTGATCGAGCGAGTCGTTCAACACTGAAATGAAGGCATCGCTCGTTCCGATCAACTGCTCCTGGTGCGCACCGGGTGATGCGATCCCGCCAGATGCGGTATGGCCGGCGATCGCAATGACACCTGAATGATCGCGATCGATCGAAAATGCTTCATCATCTTCAGCGCCGCCGAAGAACGTGCATTTCTTCAACTTTCCATCCTGATCGAAATTCACCACGAACGCATCGGAACCACCGGCATGGGCGATCGCCGGTTGCACTGTTGAATTAGCAAAGAGTTGTGGATCGGCCGTATTTCCGGTGATGAACACGCCGCCATGCCCATCCGCGACACAGCCGGTGGAAAGATCATCGTTCGCCGCGCCGAGATAAGAGGACCAGAAAAGCGTTCCTGCGGTATCGAACTTGGCGACGAACACATCGCGGCCGCCACCAGGTGACAATTGGAACACTGAATCGGTCGCGAGCGAATCGGAATCGGTGGTGCCGGTAAGGAAGACACGGTAGTTGTGATCGACATCGACACCGGTAGCGAGATCATTTCCGCTTCCACCGAAATAGGTGCACCAGATGCGCGAGCCCCACGAAGCCATGCGCATCAAAAAAGCATCAGAGGTACCACCGGCGAATTCCGATTGATGGGCGCTGTCGGTGGCCAGCGTGATCAGCGCATCGGTGTGGCCGGCGATGTACATGATGCCGATCGTATCGGTGGCCACCGCGGTGCCGAAGTCGTTGCCTTCATGCCCGAAATAACTGGCCCATTCCAGATAAGGTTCCGGATCGATCACGATACCGTTTCCGATCAAAGCATCCGCGGACGTGAATCCGACGACGATCCTGCCGGGTGAATTCTCGATCGAGCGGTACTGCATTTCGATCGGTGATCGATCGTGCGATCGCCAGCTCGCCGGGATCGTTTCGATGATCCTGCGATCCGCGAAATGGAAGATCAGTGAATCGGCCTTCACTTCCACTTGATCGAAACCGGAATATTCGATCCGTATCTCGGAATGATCGGCACCATCGTTCACCACCAGATCGTACTTGTAATCGCCTTCCACGCTGATCGAATGCACCAGATCGATCCCGGCGATCACATCCTTCTGCACGATCCGATCGAAATGTTGCACACCAAGGATCCCTTCGCGGCAGTGCGGCAGATAGAAGTTGAAGTGCTGCGATCGCGCTTCCTCTTCAATGAACACCGGCGATCCCGCGGCATCGAGGAAACGCAGATCAAGACGTTGCATCCGGTAAGATCCACCTGATCGTTCGCGCGAATAGGTATCGTAGGCGATCGCACCATTGCGCACCTGCACGTTCAATCCTTTTCCGCCGGGCCACAGATAACGCACATCATCCACGGCGTGGCCATGTTGATCGTGCAATTGGCCCATGTTGCGCATGAAGCCGAAACCGCCCACGAGCGGATCCTGTGCGATGGCAGGTTGAAGAAGGAACAGGATGATGATGGAGGATAGCGATCGGATCATGTGAACGTGTATTGGCAATGGTG
>JAEZGH010000109.1 GCA_023417065.1 Bacteroidota bacterium | reverse complement strand
GTTCGTGATCGCCGTTGCGACCGCTTTCCTTGGCGTTTTCCGTCACCTGGACGTAGTTGGTCTGCGCCGGGTCCATGATGGGCTGGAAGTTGTCGTCGTACATGACGTAGTTCAGGTAGGCCTTCGGAGCTTTTCCGCCCGGCGCTTTCGCCAGCATCGCGGTCAGCGGGATGGATGATGCGCCCCCTGCCTTTTGCAGGGCTCCGTCAAGGGCCGGCGCTGGTCTCGCCTGCCGCAGGGCTGTAACTACGTCGGAGAAATTGCCCTGCCAGTCGGACTTCTTCGGATCGATGTACTTGGCAAATACTTCCATGCGGACCTTGTCTCCCGGCATCACGCGAATGGATTTCGCCAGCCCGTAGCGCTCCTCCCCGATTCCCGACAAACGGGTCGCCACTTCGGGATTCGCCACGGCCTTGCCTTTGGCGCGCATCGCACGAGTTCCGTCGCGGTGGGTGTGGTCAATGATTTGGGCCGTCACTTTTGCGGACTCCTCATAGCGCAGGAATTCACCCTGCTCATCGTTGGCCTCCGTTGCCTCCATGGTGGCCATGAAAGTCTCAACCTGCTCGACCGTGCTGAACGTTACGCGCACGTTGCCGAGGTGGTCCTTCAGGTGGTACTGATACTCCTGACTAGTCCCGTCTAGCAATACACGTCCTTCTTCCGTGTTTACGAACTTCAAGCTTGCCGTGGCATTTCCCGCAGGGTTCTCCCCTTCGTAGAAGAACTCTCCGGCATATACACTTTTTTTGATGAGCTGATTCGAAGCATTGTAAACTTCCTGACGGAGCTTGCGTCCGTTCAAAAAGTGGACCGGACGCAACTCAGCTTTACGCTTTATTGAACTTTTTACAGAACAGTTATAAGTTCTTTCGGTAAGCGTTTAAGGGAATGCAGGGAAGCCAAGGGCCTCTCTCAGCAAGATTTGGCAAAGCTGCTTGAGACTTCTTATACCGTAATAGGTAAGTATGAACGGGACGAGATGAAGCCTTCGATCGACGTGGCGAAGAAACTCGCCAAGCTTGTCGATACTACCGTAGGTTATCTCCTGGGCGAGAGCAAAGACATGAACGTGCTGAAAGATCCTAACATGCTCAAGCGCTTGAATGACATTCAAAGTTTTCCGGAGAAGGAACGCGAGCATATTCTTTATACGCTCGATGCGCTGATCAAAAATGTGAAGCTTAAGACGATTTCAGAGTAGTTAACTTGGCGTCAAGCGAAAAACGAAGAGTTGCTATTTTTCTCCTGTTCTTTCTTGCGATGAATCCCGATAATGAGAATGACCATAAACATAAGAAGTAACTGATACGCTATGCTAATGTATGGCTCGAAATCACCCAGTTGAAGCCTTGATGGTCCTTTGTACGTCTGCCAAATTATCTTCAGGAACGCGACGACAATAATCGCCGCGCGCCAATACGAAACCTCCATGTTTTCGAAACGACTTAGCTTCTCGAAACTTAATAGCGCTAGGAAAAAGAACAGCAACCCATGGGCCCAACGACCGATGGCTATCGAGTCAAAGTCAATTGTGAAAGCAAGCGAAATGAATGCTAAGACATAAAGTAAGATTCGTAAAAATTCTCTCGTCGATTTCTCCATTGGGATCCTATTTAGTCACAGTACCATAAGACTTAGTAACATATGCGGGATTTCGTTCAATTGTACCAGATATTCCTAAAGCTGCACCACCCGCCGCTACTGCAACTTGTGCTGGTTTCCCCATCGGAACAAAGGATACGGCGGTAGACGCTACCGTAACAGCGCCATTTGCAATTTTGTCTCCAGCCTTAACGTCGGCCTGCACTGGGCTTTGGCCATTATTGTTTGCCTTAAAATCTGCAACGGTTGTCACCGTATTTTGAAGTTTTTCACTGGTCTGAGATAAAGGGACTGCGACAGGATCTGTGCTGGCATTGGTGTGGGTTACTGTACCATCTGCAGCTACGGTAGTAGTATGAAGCATCTGTGTCTGTGTAGCTGTTTCTGGCATGTTTCCTTTTGCATCAACCTGCGCAACCGTTACAGTCGTTAATGTCGTAGTAGATGAACTTCCTGTTTTACTATCAACCTGTGTAGGATAAGATGTTACTTCAGTTTCTCTTACATGATCGGTTCCAGTGGCCATTGGTTGACCATTCTTGTTTTGGTCCGGAACATATGTAGAAGAATAACTAGCTACAGTTTTTGGCTTATTCGGATCTTCCCCATTAGACTCCTCAGGCCCCATCCCATCGGGATCAATAAATCGTAGAGGGTTATCAAAACAGTAATTGTAGGGACTCCATCTGCGCATCTTATCAGCCAATGGATCAATCACCATCCATCTGGCGATGGCAGGATCATACATTCTAGCCCCATAGTCTAACCAATTCAGAGAGAGCTCATCTTGCAGCTCCATGCTGTTGTACTGATACATGTTCGGAGTTGTATTCTCTCGTGAGTACGAATTAAACGTGAGTCCAAACGGATAATAATCATCACTCTGCACCACCTTCGAATGCACCTGCTGGATCTGGAAGTCATCG
>JAEZGH010000051.1 GCA_023417065.1 Bacteroidota bacterium | reverse complement strand
TTCCCAACCTTATCAACCTTATCGTCATGGGCAGACCAGATGATCATGCTCCTCGATAAAACCTGGATACATCCTACGCTCAAACCTTATCCACCTTATAGTCAAAAGGTGCGAAAGTCATTCGAAGCACACATTGGTTGGGATGTATCATGCAAGGCCGCAAATGGAGGCTATCTTTTATCTGTTGCGTCACTGAATACCTCCAACTCCAACACAGATTAAAAGGTTGACAAGGTTGGATGTTTTTGGGTCATTCGTGCCATTAACGTTGATAAGGTTTGAAAAACGATTGCCTTTCTTCCGGCTCGCGGCACCATCGGCAAGCGGGGTCATTCATATCATTGCGTCAGGGTTGGCTAGCCGACATAATTGAATAAGAACAATTTTGACGGCCGGACTTGCATCGAACGACGTCCATAAATATATTTGATCTATACCCGTTCCCCCGAAGTATCCGACTTATTTTCGTCGGATTTTTTCAACACCGTTGTGTAAATTATTAATAATGAAAGTCGAGTACAACAACCTCTTTACCCATTTCATTCTCATTACCGCTAAACGATTTCCTTATATAGAGGAGAATATCCGGATTCGTATTGAGAAGTACATCACTGGAGTCGTGAAAAACAATCAATCCAGGCTCTACGCGATTTACGCAAATCCGGAACATGTCCATCTGCTCGTCTCGCGCTCTCCTAAAATTTCAGAAGAGTCACTAATTTCGGTTATCGCCAGGAGCACTTCTTCATTCATTAACGACAACAAGCTTTGCAAGCACAACTTTGAATGGCAGGACTCTTCAGCAGCGTTCTCGGTGTCAAAGTCTGACGTTGACAAGGTTTGCAAATACATCCTTAACCAGCCCGAGCACCATAAAAAAATCACATTCCAGCAGGAGTATGAGTCGTTACTGAAATTTTATCAAAGCCGACTTCAATGGGAGCGTTGAGAAACACCTGGCATCTCTGAACCCCCGATACTGCTCGTGGGTCAGCTCTATCGTACTAGACGTGGGCAGGCGAAATCATTCAAACGTGGTACGTTCTGACAGATACCGAAGAAGAACCTCCAATATACCTTATCAACCTCTATAGCTATTGTATCAAACTGAAGACTGATTGCGGCACGGACTATAAGGTTGATAAGGTTGGGTGTTTCTGGTTCATTTGTGTTACTAAGGTTGATAAGGTTTGAAAACTGATTGCTCTTTCCTCAGGATGCGCACAGAAAAAAAGATTTCCAAAGCATTACCCTACGAACTCATGACAGACCGCGAAATCGACGCATCTAAAACGAAACGTGTGCCAGGAAATCCGACCAGCTATGAACCAGATTGAATGAAAAATCATTAAATTGGAATACCGACAGGTCCTATACTTTCAACGTTATCGACAGTTCAATAATGTATCGATCACCCATGGCTAACTCCCGCTTGAAAATGCTCCTATGAAGCTGGCAATAAGAACTTTTCTAATCGTACTTCTCGGATTCGCGTGTACAAAACCAAGTACTCACCACGATGCGCGCATCCAACCCGACGAAGACTCCTTGGTTTATTCTCTGATTCATCTCGTCTTAACCGATACTTTTATGCATAGGAAGAAATTCCTTCGAATCTTGTCAGAAACACCTTCACTCCCACCACCGAATAATTACGACAGAACGTACACATCGTTCGTCAGTATGATTCTTTCTGAAAGGGATACCTCCTGCATCCACAAACAATTACGGGGAAGTAACCGTTTTTCAACAGCGAAAATGGAAAAATACGGATTTACCATTGTAAACCTGGACTCATTTCGAAGCAAATACGTTAGTAAAGAAATATTTTGGGACAGGTTTTATGAGATTCATGGCGATGGCTTTTTGTCGGTAAGCAAACCAATCCTGAATTGTGATAAGACGAAGATGTTTATACGGGTCGCTTATATATGCGGTAATAAATGCGGCGGCGGCAGCGATTTGCTCCTTGAAAGATCTGGAGCGTCATGGACCTTAAAAGAAAAAGTTGGGTCCTGGACAAGTTAAGGACCGTACCACACAGCGCTTCTTCACCACACCGTCATAATCAATCCTCTTTCAGTACACCGTAAAGTTGCGAATTATTTCTCACG
Organism: Bacteroidota bacterium; assembly: GCA_023417065.1. Lineage (GTDB taxonomy): Bacteria > Bacteroidota > Bacteroidia > Cytophagales > Cyclobacteriaceae > Ohtaekwangia. The sequence continues at coordinate 61,366 of JAEZGH010000051.1, read as the reverse complement.
ATGAACAGAATAACAGAATTAATCAAAGGCATTGGACCTTCCTCATTTTGTATGGATCCCGGGACCATTTGGATAGGAATTGGCGCTATGGTTATTGTATCAACCTCTACAGCTATCAGCAAACTGAAGACTGATTGCGGCACGGACTATAAGGTTGATAAGGTTGGAACTCTCTGAGACTTCCTGTTACTAAGGTTGATAAGGTTTGAAAACTGATTGCCCTTTCCTCAGGATCCCTGTATCAGTCAAGAAGTCCAGTTTTCCCACGGATCATTAAGCTCGATAATAAAGCCTGGCGTCATCATTTGCTCCGCTGGTCATTAGGATAACGTTCACTTACCGATCACCCATTCATACACCGGTAACATTAGCAGGTAAAATCCTACCTGAACACAACACGCCAACTAACCTTAGTAACAAATCCGCACTCCCCAATTCCCAACCTTATCGTCATGGGCAGACCAGATGATCTGCTCCAAGATAAAATCTGGAGCCGCCATGCGCGCAAACCATATCCACCTATCGCGATCGATGCGAAAGTTCATAAGAGTCGCACATGATCCGAAGGCATCGGGCAAGACGGCAAGCCTCGCTCTTAGGCCCTTGTCTGAACTGAAAGCCACCTCCGGCACGGACTATAAGGTTGATAAGGTTGGGTGTTTCTGGTTTATTTGCGTTACTAAGGTTGATAAGGTTTGAAAACTGATTGCCCTTTCCTCAGGATCCTGTATCAGTCAAGAAGTCCAGTTTTCCCACGGATCATTATGCTCAATATAGCCTGTGTGTCATCATTTGCTCTGCTGGCCATTAGAATAACGTCTTGCTATTAAGGTTGATAAAACTTGAAAACCGATTTATCCATTCTTCGCGGCTCTTGCTCCAATCGGTAAGCGCATTCACCTCAACCGTGGTGAGGCATAGCTCTTGACACAGGCGTTGTGTTTTCCGCCTTGTATTCGGTTTCGTGCTGAGGATCTACGGTGACCATTGGTTTTCCGGATATCGGTGTAGGCGTTTCTGTTTCTGCCCTCCAGGTAGTAACACCTGGAAGGCCCGAAAACAACCTTATGTCCGACGAATAGTAAATTGGTCAAAAGGCTGTTCCATGATGGTTGCGCAACACTCACTTGACCTGCCCTCCAGGTGTGGAGGCGGGCAAGAAAAAAAGTGCCCACATGCATAAGAGTCACATATGATTCGGAGGCGCTGTGTAAGGCAGCAAATGCAGCCCTCTCTTAATCTCCTGCATTGACTGAAGATCACCTCCGGCGCGGACTATAAGGTTGATAAGGTAGAGGGTTTCTAAGAGACTCGTGCTACTAAAGTTGATAAGGTTTTGAAAAACGATTGCCCTTTCTTCCGGGCTCTGGAGGCGAGAAAAAAATACATACGCAACTCATCCATCATTCGACTGGCTTGGGCGAATAGCGCACCTACCCCCCGATCACCGCCACGCACTTCAGCTCTATCGCTATCGGCGTGGGCAGCGCATTCACCTCAACCGTGGTGCGACATGGCTGATTGCCTTTGAAGTACTCAGCATAAATACGGTTGAACGTCTGAAAGTCCGCCTTCATGTTGGTAAGAAACACCGTGACGTCCACAAGATCCTCCCAGCGCGAGCCGGAAGCCTCGAGGATCAGCCGGACATTCCTGAAGACCGAATGACACTGCGCTTCAATGTCGTAGGAAACGATGTTCCCCTTATCATCAAGCGTCACACCCGGAATGTCTTTAGAACCTTTTTTGCGCGGCCCGACTCCCGAAAGGAAAAGCAAATTGCCCACGCGTCGCGCATGCGGATATAATCCTACCGGATCTGGTGCCTCGTTTGATATTATCGGTTCCATTTCACGTATTATCGATAGCCAAATAGGAGTGTGAATGCCTCACCGGTAAAGCTATTCGGATCAGCTCCTTTCCTTAGCTTCACCACCGTAACCATCCAGTCACCCGGATTGCTGATCGTCGTACTGATCATGCCATCCTGTTGTGTGTATATGTTCTGGATCGTAGTGCGATTATCCCAGCGGTTCCAGATCTTCACCCGGACACCAAATGCAGGTTTGCCATCCTCCAACACCTTAAACTCGATGCGGTCACCCCTGCGCAAAACCTGCGGGTTCTTGTCAGGCAATACTTCAACAGGAAACGACGTGGGATTGGTCCATCCATTCCCTCCTTGTTTGCCGGAGCGCAACGACAGCTGTATGCGATGCGTGAGACTGAGCTTGAATTCATTTGCTGTACCAATATCGCCTACCTGTTCTTCCAGGCCGTACTGCTTTACATATTCGCGGAACGCTTCGCCATCGAGTGTATATGACGCATCCGTTTTCATGAGCACGAGATGATATCCCTGCTGCGGAATCTGCACACTAAAGGAAGCCTTTTCATTGGGCGTATAAGTTGACCTGATATCACTGTGACCCAGCCTGTTCCAAAGCTGAAGCACCGCTATCCTGTCCTGGTCAACGGGAAGTGGTGTTCCGATGAAGTTTTCACCATTCTGGATTTGTATCTCGGCGCGATCACCAGGTTCATAGAAATACTTCTCAGGACGCAGCCAGATTTCCTGTGCTACTGCTGAGCCCAGCGAAAAAATGAAAATGGTTGTGACATAAAGGAAACGAATCATTTCGAATTCATTATCTCCTCGATTTCATCCACTTCCACAGGGATGTCTTTCATCAGATCCAGCAGGCCATCGTTCTGGATGACGACGTTGTTTTCAATTCGTACGCCCAGGCCTTCTTCCTTGATGTAAATGCCGGGTTCAACAGTCCATACCTGCCCTGTCCTCATCTCGTGGTACATGTTGCCGACATCGTGAACATCCAATCCCAGCTGATGCCCCGTGCCGTGCATAAAGTATTTCATAAACAACGGCTTGTCTTTGCTTTGATTCCTGAGATCCGTTTTGTCGATCAGCTTCAGCTCCACGAGTTCACTTTCTGTGATCTTCTGCACTTCCTTGTGGTATTCGAAATACTTCACCCCCGGACGAAGCATTTTCATCGCCTCGCGTTTGATGCGGAGTACGGCGTTATAGACGTCTTTCTGACGAGGCGAGAATCGTCCGTTTACCGGAATCGTGCGTGTAAGGTCAGCGTTATAGTTCGCATACTCGGCGCCGACATCCAGGAGGAGCACGTCGCCGTCTTTGCACGGTTTGTCATTTTCGATGTAGTGCAGCACACAGGAATTTGCACCAGATGCAATGATGGGTTCATAGGCAAACCCGCGGGAACCATTTCGAATGAACTCGTGAATATATTCCGCTTCGATTTCATATTCCATGACGCCGGGTTTCACAAATCTTAGTATACGACGGAACGCCTTTGCGGTGATGTCACATGCAGTTTGCATGGCGTCGATTTCGTATTGCGACTTAACACTGCGAAGCCGATGCATCAGCGGCGCCAGCCTTTCGTATTTATGAAGGGGATACCTTTCGCGGCACCACTTAACAAATCGCGCCTCGCGACTTTCCACCGCCACGTCCGCGCGATAGTGATCGTTGGTGTTCAGGTAAGCATGCTCCACGTCGCCCATCACCATCATCGTATTAAACAGACGCGGAAATTCACTCGTCCATAGTATCGTTTCAATACCTGTAGCTTCGCGCGCTTCTTCCTTTGTGAGCTTGTGCCCCTCCCACGTGGCGATGAGTTCGCTGGTTTCCTTCAGGAACAGCACTTCGCGATATTTCTCGTCAGGAAAGTCAGGACACAGTACGAGGATCGTCTCTTCCTGATCCACGCCACTGAGATAAAAGAGGTCGCTGTTTTGGCGGAACCGCATCGTCCCATCCGAATTCGTAGGCATGATATCATTGGAATTCACCACCACCACTGAATTGGGTTTCAGGGCAGCAGTCAGGTTTTTCCGGTTGTCCACAAACAGTTCCTTATTGATCCTTTTGTATCTCATAGTGAAAGGTTATTTTCAAGAGTCGCAATTTAAATAAATCCTCATCATGGCAACCATCCGTCTATCAATGTGTGTGTTGATTGTATCCCTCTTTTCGGCGAAGGGAATCGCTCAGGAGTCCTACAAGCCAAGTCCGGAAAATCTCCGCAACCGGGAGTGGTTTGAGTCCGCGCGTTTCGGATTATTCATCCATTGGGGCGTTTACAGCGTACTGGGCGATGGTGAGTGGGTTATGAACAGCCAGAAGATTCCCATCCGTCAATATGAAAAGCTCCCGTCATTCTTTAACCCTACGGCGTTCGACCCGAAAGCCTGGGTTCAGCTCGCGAAAGACGCCGGGATGAACTACATCACCATTACCAGCAAACATCACGATGGTTTTGCGATGTGGGACAGCAAAGTATCCGACTACAACATCGTACAGCGCACGCCCTATGGCAAGGACGTCATCAAAATGCTTGCAGATGAGTGCCGCGCGCAGGGGATCAAGTTGTTCTTCTATCATTCACAGCTCGACTGGCGTCATCCGGATTACTACCCACGTGGCTTCACAGGTACCGACTACACTGGCCGCGAAGAAAAAGGGAACTGGTCGGCGTACCTCGACTACATGGATGCGCAGCTTACTGAGCTCCTCACGAATTATGGCGAGATCGGCGGGATATGGTTTGATGGTATGTGGGACAAGAAAGATGCGGACTGGCGCCTTGAACAAACGTACTCCCTGATACACCGTCTTCAGCCAGGGGCACTTGTAGGCAGCAATCACCACGTGACGCCTTATCCGGGCGAAGACTTCCAAATGTTCGAGAAAGACCTGCCGGGGCACAATACTACGGGCTTTGCGCCGGAACAAACCGTGGGTACACTTCCCAAGGAGACCTGTGAAACCATAAATGATTCCTGGGGCTTCAATCTTAAAGACGACAATCACAAAACACGCAAGCAGTTGATCCAGTACCTGGTAAAGGCGGCGGGGTATGGCGCCAACTTTCTGCTCAATGTCGGACCGATGCCGAATGGTGAAATCCAGCCGGAACATCAGCAGCGCCTTCGCGAGATGGGTGAATGGCTGAAAGTAAACGGTGAAACCATCTATGGAACGAAGGGTGGCCCACTCACCCCCCGCGACTGGGGTGTAACGACACAAAAGGGAAATAAAGTGTTTGTTCATATTCTCAACTGGCGCGATACCAGCCTGATCCTGCCGTCGTGGGGAGGCAAGATAAAATCCGCCCGCGTCTTCCATTCAAACACGCCCGTGAAGTTCGTCCAGAATGAGTTCGGCATTACCCTGAGGATACCGGAGCAAAGTATTGATGAGGTCGATACCATCATCGAGCTGGAAATGCGCTGAGCTTGTTCTTCGCCGCTGGTCACATCTGATTACCGGATGACCCTGTTTTCGCCGTGCACGAAGAAAAACCACGTGGCACCAACAACCAATTAATCGGGCTATCGTTCCTATCGCATGAATATCACGCGCTGAAAGTCATTCCCTGGCGTGGTATTGAAGCCGGACTTTAATGTCTATATATAGCGGGGTTGTCAACTATGGCAGCCCTTTTTCTTTGCGTGCGAACGCCACCTGACCTGACGTATGCTGAAGAGGCCCCTGCTCATCGCCTCCTGCAGACTTACCAACTCAACATGATAAAACATCTCAGACTCCTTGCGCTGCTGCTCATAGTGGCCGCGTACCTCACCTCGTGTGAGGATGAAAACGAAACTGCAAAACCGGAAGGAAAACTCGTTGCCCTTGCCGGTGAAGATCGATCAGTGCCTGTAAACACGGAGGCAGCGCTTGATGCTTCTGCATCCTACAGTGAAAATCAGAAACCATTTACATTTCACTGGACAGTCAAAACGAAACCCCCAGGCAGCAACGCCTTGCCCGCCTCACCGCAATCAGCAAAAACAATGTTCACCCCTGACGTTGCCGGTGTTTATGTAGTGGAACTTGAGATCAAACAGGAAGGCAGATCTGCAACTGACCAGGTTGTCATCACGGCCACGCAAGGGCAGACAGATGCGCCTCAGACGGTAATCCTGAACCAGGATATTATGATCGAAAGACCCCTCGAAGATATCTTCCCTGATGATACTCCGGACTATATCATCACTGAAGATATACACGTGAGAGCCGACCTCACCATAAGCCCCGGGGTAACGATCCTCGTTTCCGAAAATAAGTCACTGTATATTATCGGCAAGCTCAACGCCATGGGGACCGCTGCAAAGCCAATAACATTCAAAGGCTATGAGAATGAACCTGCCTATTGGCGTGGCCTTATCGTATATAGTAACAGCACAGAAAATACGCTTGATCATGTCCATATCTCCGGAGCAGGAAGTGTGCCGATTGAAGGCACGGTGACCAAGGCATCCGTGTATCTCGACGGCTCATCGGTAACTGGTGCATTTCTTAATCTCTCTAACACCACAATTGCGCAAAGCGGTGGCTACGGACTCTTTGTTTCCGGCATGTCGGAACTGGGAATATTCTCAGCTAACACGTTTGCCGAAAACGCCTATGCAGCTGCCTATATCCCGGCGCGCATGCTTCATGTCGCCGATGCCACGTCGGCTTTCACGGGAAATGCATTCGACGGAATAGAAACATACGGTCCTGTATTTGCAAACGGAGAGGTCACCCACTGGAAGAAACTCAACAACGCATCGTATCTGATCAGTAACAACCTTTCCATCCTGTCAGGAGTTGTCATTGAACCGGGAACCATGTTCAAAATCAGACCCCATGCGGTCATCGACATTTCCGAAGACGGTTACCTCAACGCTACGGCTACTGCTCTGGAACCAATTGCCTTCACCGCCCACAACGGATACTGGAACGGCATTGTCTTCAACACCGGCTCGGAACACAATGCGCTTCGTCATGTTGAAGTCTCCAACGCGGGATTCGAAACCATTGGTGACGCGATGCACGCTGCCAATATCGTAGTCGGTCCGGCAGGCAAAGTTTCGATAAAGCAGTCCATCATCAAAAATGGATTGGGCTATGGTGTGGCTGCCATCAGCAGGGATCAGCTTAATGAAGATATTACCCTTGCCAATGAGTTTGTCAACCTGGCAAAGGGTAATGTATTTCCTCAAATTATTGAATTTCCTGACCTGCCCTCGCTCACGGGCGAATGGCTCGACGAATGGTCTTTTCAAAACAACCGTACTTCGCCATCGGACAAATTTTATGATGAAGGAACAGAGATATGGTTTGAAGGCGCTGCTGATCCCTGGACAATGCCATCGGACAAAGGGTTGGGAATCGTAATCACCGAAGACCAGACTTTCATATGGGCTGCAGCGCAGGTTACAACATGGACGGGCTGTGAGAATTACAACGCTGAGTTTATGAAGGGATCTGTTGCCTGGGACGACGAGACGATCACGTTCACCCAGACATACTGGCGAAGCAAGTTCAGGAATGTATGTGATCCGTCGCAGGACGCTGACCTGGAAGTTGAAACAGGCGTGATCGCACTACCCTACAGGATTGAAAAAATGCATAACCCCATTACCAGCGAAGAATTCTGGAAGTTGACGTTTACCAATCCTGACAACACCACCTTTTCGTATTACCGGAAGTAGATTCGGAAAGGGGGATGATGACATAAATCTGCGAGCCTAACACCTGGAAGGTTGACTGCATATTCCTTTTGGGCTACTTTAGGCGGCATTCTAAACTAAACAAACAAACATGACTCCCCTTAAACCTATTAAAGTTGCCGTAGCTGGCGTAGGATTCATCGGCCCCGTGCACATTGAATCACTCCGCCGAGCTGGCAATATTGAAGTTGTTGCGCTCTTCCATCCCTTCGAAAATGAAGCTGCGGAGAAGGCGGTGGCCATGGGCATTCCAAAATACTTCGTGGACTATGATCAGATGATCCGCGAGGCTGATTTTGACTGCGTCCACATATGTACTCCCAACAACCTGCACTATCCCATGGCAAAGGCTGCCCTGGAAGCAGGAAAGCACGTCGTGTGTGAAAAGCCCCTGGCAACAACGGTAAAGGAAGCTGAGGAACTTCTCGCTTTGGCAAAAGCCAGGAACCTGGTCCATGCCGTTAGCTTCAACCTGAGGTATTACCCCCTGGTGCGCCAAATGAAGATGATGCGCGAAAAGGGTGAACTGGGAAATGTTTACTCCATCGTGGGGAGCTACCTTCAGGACTGGCTGTTCTACAACACGGATTATAACTGGCGACTCGAACCGGACAAGTCCGGCGACAGCAAGGCTATTGCCGATATTGGCTCACACCTTATCGACCTTATTGAATACATCTCAGGACTTTCAATCACTGAGGTGATGGCAGACTTCTCTACTGTACACCCTACACGCAAAAAGCCACTCAAGGCAGTAGAGACCTATTCCGGGAAACTGCTTTCACCGGAGGATTACGCGGACGTTCCGATTAACACGGAAGACTACGCGAGCGTCTTGCTGCGGTTTGCAAACGGTACCCGCGGTGTTGTCACCGTAAGTCAGGTTGCCGCAGGAAGAAAGAACCGCCTGAGTCTTGAAATCCACGGATCTAATCTTACCCTGGCGTGGAATTCAGAGTCGCCAAATGAGCTTTGGATTGGGAAACGGAATGAACCCAACCAGGTGCTGCTGCGCGATCCCTCGCTCGTGGATCCTGAAGTACGCAACATCATCTCCTATCCCGGCGGCCATAATGAAGGGTTCGGCGATACATCGAAGCAATTGTTCCGCGACATCTATGCGGCCGTGAGAACGGGTAAGCAACCTGAAAAGCCGAATTACCCTACGTTTGAAGAAGGGCTCCGCGAGTTAAGACTGTGTGACGCGATTGTTGAAAGTCACCGCAAGCAGAGCTGGATTAAAATCGCATAAGGATCATAAAAAAAAAGCATCGGCAGATTGACGATTAACGGCAACCTCCGATGCTTTTATTGTTTTGTTCCGGTTAGCTCCGGGCAACCGCCGACTTCCGGCTTTCATGAATATGATCACTTACAGGGATCGTACCTCCCTGCGGAATGGTTGCACTATCCGTCTTAATATAGTTTACCAGAATGTAACTGAGTCCGAGGCCTGAGAACACACCCTCAAGCATAACGGCACACGCTGCGATGTAGGGGTTGAGGTAGCGACCGATGGGCTCATTCTCCTGTATCGACGTCATCAGGTTGCCCTCCAGCTTTAGGAAGAAGAAGAGGAAGATACCAAATGTCGTTGCGCCGATGAAGGCAGTAGCCGTACCCAGCGACAAGGCTCTGAAGTAATTGATTTGGCCGTCATGCAACCGGCGATACTGCATCATTGCAAAGTATACACCCACCAGCATGATGAACAGGTTCAGGAATCGCAGCTCGATCACATGTTGCAATCCAAGCGCGTACATCAGCAGGAAAAAAACCGTCACTCCAAGGAAAATCAGTGTCCCGTAGATCTGGATTATTTCAAATGCATGCTTTTTATTTAGAAGTTTCTCTTTGATTGTCATATTCCAAGACTTTAAGTTGGATGATGGAGGGAAAAACTGGTGCCAATGAAGATACTTCTTCCAAAGAAGATTCTCAACCAAACAACAGCACTGGAGAGTTGAGATTTTCCCGCTACTGCGGAGTATCAACAACAGGAGCGCCTGGCACTAATGACAGCAAGTGAACCTTAACGTATCAGACAGATGACAATAACGGAATTTGAAAAAACGCTTTCGCACGACAGTCCCCCTGAAAACATTCACCCGCTTCTCGCGGCACTGTGGCATGAACGCAAAGGTGATTGGGAAGCTGCTCACAATATCGCGCAGGATATAAACACCAGCGATGGCTCATGGATTCACGCTTACCTTCACCGCGTGGAAGGCGACCGCGGAAACGCCTCCTACTGGTATCACCGCGCAGGAAAACCGTTTCCGCAAGTCGCTGTTGCCGACGAATGGCGCAGTCTGGTGACTAACTTCCTTTCGAAGGGCTGACGTGGCAGCCTTCAGTTTGCATTCAGCGTGAACGCGGCCTTCTTCACATTCTCGGAGTCGCCGCCGACGTACACTTCAAAGTCACCAGGCTCCCAGCCAAAGCTCAGATCAGAACGGTAGAATGACAGATCGCGCTCCGTGATTTTGAAAGTGACTGTTTTGGTTTCGCCTGCTTTTAAAAAGATCTTTTTGAATCCCTTCAGTTCCTTGACAGGACGGGTAACGGATCCTACCAGGTCGCGCACGTACAACTGAACAACCTCAGCGCCATCAACGTTACCCGAATTCGTGACGTCAACCGATACCATCAGCGAGTCTGACTGAGCAATGGCATTCTTGTTAAGCTTGATATCGCTATAGGTGAACGTCGTATAACTCAGGCCATACCCGAACGGATACAGCGGTTCATTGGGAACGTCCAGATAGTTTGAGCGGAACTTTGAAAACCACTTACCAGGTTCCAGAGGACGACCTGTATTCTTGTGCGCATAGTAAATGGGCACCTGTCCGACGTTTTGCGGGAACGTCATCGTTAACTTTCCGGAGGGGTTTACATCGCCAAACAAGACGTCCGCAATAGCATCGCCGGCTTCACTTCCACCAAACCACACGTTCAATATCGCCGGAGCATTTTCGTGTTCCCACTTCATCGCGAGTGGTCGACCTGTAAACAATACGACCACTACCGGCTTGCCTGTTGCGAGCAATGCCTTTAGCAGTTCGCGTTGGGTTTCCGGTATCTCGATGTTGGAGCGACTCGAAGCTTCGCCACTCATTTCAGCCGACTCCCCGATTGCTGCGACGATCACATCGGCACCGCGTGCAATGCGTACCGCTTCTGCGCGAAGAACATCTGCAGAGCGGCTGTCACGACGCAGGGTCTTGCCGAACATCGTGGCATTTGCTTCAAACACCGGATCCTCATCAAGGTTTGAACCTTTTGCATATAGCGTATTCGGATTCACCTTCTTCAACGCCTGCAGCAGCGACACCGACTCCGCATGACGCGCTGCAACACTCCAGGTACCCGCCATGTTTTCAGGCGCGTCTGCCAGTGGTCCTACGAGCGCTATCGTCGCCGACTTCTTCAGTGGCAAGGTATTCTTGTCGTTCTTAAGCAACACAAAACTTTCAGAGGCTACCTTCCGGGCAAAAGCCCTGTTCTCAAGCGTAAAGATCTCTTCACTCGCGCGTTGCTCACTGCCGTAACGGTAAGGATCGTCAAACAACCCCAGCTGAAACTTAGCCTTCAAAATACGTCTGCAGGCTTCGTTGATTTCCTTCTCGGTGATCTTGCCTTCTTTAACGGAAGTGCCCAGCGTTGAAAGAAACCCTTCGCTTACCATATCCATGTCAAGACCTGCGGCAAGTGCTTTCATCGATACCTCCTGCAGGTTTCCGTAACCGTGTTCTATCATTTCGCTGATACCGGTGTAGTCCGACACCACGAAGCCATCAAAGCCCCACTGTTTGCGAAGCACTTCAGTAAGGAGCCACTTGTTTGCCGTGGCCGGGATACCGTCTATTTCGTTGAACGATGCCATGACACTTCCCGCTCCTGCATCAATGGCTGCCCTATATGGCGGCAGGTATTCATTGTACATGCGATGACGGCTCATGTCAACGGTGTTATAATCACGACCCGCTTCGGAGGCACCGTAGAGCGCGAAGTGTTTGACACATGCCATAATCGTATTGTCTGCGGAAAGATCATTACCCTGATAACCGCGAACCATTGCTTTTGCAATTTCACCTGACAGATACGGATCTTCGCCATTGCCTTCCGACACGCGGCCCCAGCGCGGATCGCGTGACAGGTCGACCATTGGAGAGAAGGTCCAGCTGATGCCATCTGCACTTGCCTCCTGCGCAGCCATTCTCGCTGACTTTTCGATCAGCTCCATATCCCAGCTGCAGCTGAGTCCTAACGGAATAGGAAATACGGTTTCATAGCCGTGAATGACATCCATGCCGAAGAGCAACGGAATTTTGAGTCTGCTCTTTTCTACGGCGATACGCTGCATCTCATTGATCGACGCAACGGACTTGATGTTAAATAACCCTCCAACGAGGCCCTGCTCAATCTTCTTTGCTATATCTGAGTTCTCGGCCTGTCCTGTCGTGAACTGCCCCGCAGAAGGCAGGTTAAGCTGACCAATCTTTTCTTCCAGCGTCATCATCCTCAGCAACGAATCGACTTTGGCATCGATGGAAGACCCGCTGGTCCTGGTCTTGTCCTCACAACTCACGAGGCCGATGACAATCAGTATCGAAATCGTAAACACTTTCTTCATAATCAATCTATTTTTGTCGAACTTTTTCTGCTTCAATTTTCCGGAGGGCCTTCTGTATATCGGGATTTGCCATGAACAACTTCCAGAGCAATCCCGAACGATGGTTTTCAATCATCACGATAATGGGCCCCTGATTGAGCCCCATAAAGATCTCTGAACACCAGTTGTCGGTCAGGTTAAACGCATCGCGAAATCCATATTCACCCCAGAGGAAACTTCCGTAATGGCGGTAATAATTTTTCAACGCTGCCATTGACTCTTCAGGCGTATAGGGAAAAGACGCCAGCGCACCCGTTGGAGTCATCTTGCCTTCATCCATGCGCGCTACGGGTTCGTTGGCGGAATAACGACGCGGACCATCACTGGCCGTAAGCCCCCAGCACGCTTCGCCATAGCCAACATGCTTGTTTGGGTTCTCAACGCAATAGCGGTAATTGATCTTTGCAATCGCGACGTTGTTGGTATAGTAGTCGGTGTACGCGTCCTTCATCTGCCTTGGGTCGAGACCCAGATAGGAATAGTGAATGAAGAAGAGAGGACCGCCGTTGGAAACGCCAACAGGAAGATTTATTCCGTAGTATGAATTGCCATTCGCGTAATTGCTCCCATCTTCAGTCTTGCCCCAGTTGATGCGATATTTCTTTGCTTCCTCGTCCTGGCTTGCCCAGCCTGTGTAATACATCGATGCAGGCACGCCGTGTTTCGGGCCAGCGATGGCGAGGAAATACGTGATCATTGTTTCGTTCCAGCCGATGAGCTTGTGGTTGATTATCCATTCCTTGTCCGGCGACCAATGCCAAAGCAGATAGGGATTGTCTTTCGTACGGCGATACCACTTCCATTCAACGTTCTCCCAGAGCTTCTGTATAGAAGAACGGATTTTCTTTTCGTCAGCGGAGTTGCCATTGAAATACTGCTGGGCAGCAAGCAAGCCCTGAAAGAGAAACGACGTTTCCACAAGATCGCCACCGTTGTCGCGGTCGCCGAAGAACGGCTCAACCTTGCCCGTAGGGCCGTCGATGAAATGCGAAAATGCCCCGTGGAATTTTTCACTCTTCTCCAGGAATGAGACGATCTTCAGAAAACGCTCCGCGGCCTGTTCACGTGAGATGAACTTCCTCTCCGTGCCGGCGATAAGTGCCATGATGCCAAAGCCTGAAGCTCCTGAAGCAATCATCTGCTGCCGGCCCGGTATATTCTCGAGGGCAAGCCCACTGTGAGATTCAGCTCCCTCCCAGTAATATCGGAAGTGTGCCTCCTGAACCATGTCAAGCAATTCTTCGTCGCTTAGGGGACGCGTTGCAGCAGCCACGGTGTTTGAAGGGGCGGTTTCGTTGTAGTCGTGATCCAGAAATGTCACCCGATAATGAAATCGGGCGCCAACAGAACCGTGAAAGTCCGCGTAGCGGCCTGTCTGGGGAATCTGAATACCAACGGGCTGAAAAGTATTGTTGTCCTTCGAACGGTAAACCTTAATATACTTGACCGCAGGATCCGTAACTTTTTCCCATACGATGTCTACGTGCTTTTCGAACCCCGTCGCCGACACGGCCCGCGGAGCCTGACTCACCTTCTGAACAGAAGTTATATCTGCAAATTCAATCTGGTCGACGTAAATGGTATGCTCACCGCTTCCTCCACGCGACTTGAATACAACCTGATTGAGATCGTCGATTGCCTTTCCGCCACTTATCGTCTCTAACGGTATGGCTACTTTTAGCCATTCCTTCTGTTTCACAGAACTGACATGATCAGCAAGCTTCACAAATTGACCAGGTTCGTTGTCTTTGTCTGAAACCCCGACATCCGGAAGGTTTTCTGAAGCCGTTTCTGACTCAATGTAAAGTCTGAATACCAGGTGCGATGCCGGACTGAAGGCATCAAACCCACGGATGGAGTGATACTGAATGCGCGCTGTCCATTCGCCCTCACCGTTCGAATACTTTAGCCTTAACGCGTTTCCGGGTGTAAACGACGTCGTGCTCACGGGCAACTTCCCGCTGGAGTTTTCAATCCACGACTTGCCCGAATACGCGACTTCGCTGTAGTAGTACCCGCCTTGCATCAGGCTGTTGGCAAAGACAATCTTCTGCGGCAGTGGCTCCTGCGCGAATGCCGACACGCACGGCAACAGCATCGTCACTGCCAGCTTGCGGGCACGGGAAATGATATTCCGATACAAGAGCATGCGAGCCATTGCTGCTATTTTATGTGGTCGCTTTCGAAACCAAGTTTCTTTAGTCCGGCCTGAACCTCCGGACTCTGCATGAATAATTTCCAGAGCAATTCCGTACGGTGGTTTTCGATCATCACCACAATCGGTCCCTGGTCAATCGCGAGATACCGCTGAGGATACCAGTTGTCTTGTTCACTGAAGGCATCGTAAAATCCGTATTCGCCGAAAAGTGTATCGCCTTTACTATAGAAGTACTTTAGCGCTTTCATCGACTCCTCAGGTGTATAAGGGAAAGAAGACAATGCAGCGGTTGGCGTGATCACACCGAGGTCTTCGTTAGGACTGTGCGCTGCATAACCGCGCACGGAGTAACTTGCTGTAAGGCCCCAGTTGTCTTCGCTGTAGCCCTTGTAGCCTTTTGGGTTTTCGATACAGTATTGTCTGTTGATAAGCGTGTGATTTCTGTTGTGTTCCCAGTAGTCGGCATAACGATCCTTGAGTCCTCTGGGATCAAGCCCCAGGAACGAATAGTGCGACCAGAACAACGGCCCGCCAAACTGCTGCGCTCCGTTGTGCTTCAGATCGAGATGGTAGCCGTACTGCTCATGTGCCGGATCGTTCTTCATTCCGCCCTTGCGCGCCCACCCTTCGTGGTACACTTCGGCAGGTATGCCGTGCGTTGGCGACGCCGCTGCCAGCACATACATGATAAGACATTCGTTGTATCCTTCCACCGGGAAGTTCATACGCCAGGCGTGATTGGGCGACCAATGCCAGTAGAGCACATTCTTACCGTTGTTGCGATACCATGAAAAGTCAATCCCGCGCCAGAGTTTGTCGATACGCGAGGCAAGTTCCTTCTCCTGTTCATTCCCGTCTTTGAAGTACTCGCGCACACACAGAAGCCCCTGCGCCAGGTACGACGTTTCCACCAGGTCTCCACCATCGTCGTGTTTGCTAAACGGTTTCACTTCACCGGTCTCGCCGTTCCACCAGTGTGGCCAGGCGCCGTGAAAGTTATCGGCTTTCTCCAGCCACGAAACAAAGCGCGTAAGACGCTCAAGCCCCTCCTCCCGCGTAATGAACTTTCGTTCGATACCCACCAGGATCGCCATCACACCAAATCCACTCCCTCCGGAAGTGATCACGTGTTTGTCGTTCTGCGGATAATCGCCATCGACATGAAAGCGTTCCCGCGCACCACCTGAAACAGGTTCAGCCCCGTCCCAGAAATATTGGAATGTTCGATACTGCACCAGCGTGAGCAAAGAGTCATCACTGATTTCAGCTGTCTTCTGCACTGAAGAGTTGTCCGTTTGTTCTTTGTTGGACTGACAACAGATCAGCGGAAACAGGAGAAGTAGTAGCGGCAGGTATTTCATATCATGCTAGTAAGTAAATCCCAAAGTCGTTAAGCCGTCCTGAATTTCAGGCGCGCTCATAAAAAGATCCCATAACAATCCCGTACGATAGTTTTCGATCATGACGACTATCGGTCCCTGATCTATAGCCAGGTATGAGTTCGCGACCCATCCTGCAGTAAGATTGTACGCGTCGTAAAATCCATACTCGCCCCACAAGCGATCCCCTATTGAATAATAAAAGAACTTAAGGGCTTCCATTGATTCTTCCGGTGTGTACGGAAAAGAAGATAGCGCAGCCGTTGGTGTGATCACCCCCAGGTCGTTGGCAGGTGAATGTGCGGAGTAACCATTGTTGTTGTCACTGGCCGTGAGTCCCCAGCTTCGTTCATTGTATCCGATATACCTTTTCGGATTTTCAATCACATAGGCCCTGTTGATGAGCGTGTGGTTGCGATTTTGTGTCCAGTAGTTGGCGTAAGTATCCTGAAGGTTTCGGGGATCAAGACCGAGGAAGGAGTATTGTGCAAAGAATAGTGGTCCACCATAGTCTTCGCCCAGCGGCAGCGTGATGCCGTAAAACTCCTTGCCGTTCTGAATTCCGCCGTTTCGTGCATAGCCTTCGGTATAAACATCTTTTGAAATCGGATGTGTCGGTGATGAAGCCGCAAGCAGGTAAGTGATCAGCGTTTCATTGTGGCCGCGGATGGGAAGATTCATCGTCCACTGCTTGTCGGGTGACCAATGCCAATACAATACTTTCTGACCTTCACGCGTGTACCAGTCCCATTCAACGCCTTCCCAAAGTGTATTAATGCGTGTAATGAGACTTGACTCGGTTGCATCCGCAGGGTCCAGGTACTGACGGAATGTGATCAGCCCCTGGACTAACAACGCTGTTTCAACAAGGTCGCCACCGTTGTCATTTGTGCTGAAGGGCAACACTGCCCCAGTGGTGCCATCAATCCAGTGCGACCATGCGCCGTGAAAACGATCTGCTCCCTCGAGGAAGGTAACAATCTTGCTGAGGCGTTCTATACCCTCAGACCTTGAGATAAACCCGCGTTCAATGCCCACGATGATGGCCATGAGCCCGAAGCCGGATCCTCCGCTGGTAACGAGGTTTCCGGAAGTACTTCGTTCACGCGCCATGCCACTTGCCGGGTGGGCAAAGTCCCAGAAATATTTGAACGTCTGTTGCTGCACCAGCGTGAGCAACTCGTCGTCGCTGATGACAGGATGATCGGGAACTCCGTTGTCACCTGTATAAAATGTCTTTGTGAGCGGTAGCATTACTTCACCGTTCACGCCTTTGATTTCTGATAAGGTCAGCTGGTATTTACTCCAGTCAGCAAGAGGATTGGCAAGGGCAATCGTGACGGTATTGTCAGCGATTTGGGGTTCAAAGGAAACCGTACCGCTCCCTGCAATCTTTATTGTATTTGTGTTGATTGTCGATGGATCGGGAGCATGCGAAAAACGAATTACAATTTCCGCTCCGTTTGGATCTACGTCGGCAAGCTGTTGAATGCTGCGTACCTCGACATCGTTGATAGTAACAGACTCAATCTCCATTGGCACAACAGCGGTGTGAAACTCAATGATCTGATCGCGGTCGGCGCGTTCACCTCCTGCTCCGCGGATGCCTGACGCTACAGTGATTTTGTAGGCAGTATTCTGAGCCAGTGATTGCGCGAGCTCCAGGCTCACCGTTGTATTATTTGCATCGAGTGTACCCGTCATCGGAATGCTGGCACCTGTTGTGCTGTTTTGAAGGGTAACGTTCCCATCTATTGATGTAAGATTGATGGGATGTGAAAAAGTGAGGATAAGAGGGCCGGTCACAGGCGCTGCGCCGTTGAGCGCAGGATTGACCAGGCTTAAATTGTAGGATCCAAGTCTGGCAGTCTGGAGCTGAAGACGTGCAACCTCTTCCTCCTTGTCACAAGCCGACAGGAACGATAGCGTTAAGACAAGAAGATGTAATTTGAATTGCGCGACTCTGCTCATTGTACAAGGGGAACCCAAGGTTAGAGGTTTCCGGGCGAACCCGGAAACCTAAAACCAAAACCAAAACTAAACCAAACCCATTTTACGTTGATATCCGAAGACTAGTCATTCATGAGTTCCTGCACTTCAGCCTGCGACAATGCTTTGCTGAAGAAGCGCAATTCATCCATGTAGCTTTCATCGGAAAGGTGACCCCATTCTGAGAAACGCGGAGCTCCCGACATGATCGTTAACAGATCACAGCCTGTCCAGTCGATACCTGTGAATGCACCCTGTGAAACTACCACGCCATTGATGTAAACAACGCATTCGGTAGGCGAAATCGTGAATGCAAAGTGTACCCAGTCATTCGTTGAAGGATCAACATCGGCCGCGGCACCACCGTCAAACCAGCTTTCGCCATCTCCTGATCCGACATTTAGTTTGAATCGCTGCATACCACCGGCGTTCTCGCGGAAGAACCGGAATCCGGAGGTGCGGATGTTTTGTGCATCCGGGTTAGCGGTGTCTTCAGGTCCCATTACCAGGATACCTGCGCGATCCGGATCGGCGTTAATCTTCAGCCAGAAGGAGGCGCTGAGCGCACTGCTTTGCAGACTTTCACCGGGGAACGTAAGGTAAGAATCAGCCGCACCTGCGTACGCGTTTCCGCCTGCGACACCTTCACCTGCAAATCCGGGAGTTCCTACTTCAGTTGCCGATGTTCTCGATACGCGCTCTATTGTCGTACCGTCAAAAGGCATATAGAAGATTTCGCCATCGTAGACCGGATCGTATGGCAGCACTGCCGAGGTCTGCATCACATGCTGAACTTCATCCTGTGTGAGCGCTTTGTTGAACAGACGAAGTTCGTCCATCTGGCTTTCATCCGACTTGTGATCCCAGCCCGTGAACCTGGGCGCGCCAGACATAATTGAAAGGATATCTATACCTTGCCAGCTAATCCCTGCGAAGTCGCCCTGAGAAACAACGTTACCGTTGATGTATACCGTACCTTGTGTAGGTGAGATGGTAAAGGCAAGGTGAACCCACTCGTTCTGGGTTGGATCGACATCGGCAGCTGCACCTCCGTCAAACCAGGTTTCACCGGCACCTGTTCCTACATTCAGTTTAAAGCGTTGTTTTCCATCAGCCGCCTCACGGAAAAACCGGAAACCTGAGGTGCGAACGTTTTGTGCATCGGGGTTTGCTGCATCTTCAGGCCCCATAACAAGGATACCTGCGCGACCAGGGGTAGCATTCACTTTCATCCAGAACGCTGCACTGAATTCATTACCTGTTGTGAAGTTTGCTGCCGGGAACGTTACATAAGCATTGGCAGCTCCCTTGTAGGAGTTGGTACCCGCCGCTGCGTCGGTGCTGAAGCCCGGGCTGCCAACCGCTGTTCCGAACGACGTGGTCACGAGGTCCATCAAGTTCCCGTCGAAAGGCATGTAGAAAACTTCTCCGCTGTAAACCGGAACATATGCCGGTTCTTTTTCAAAATTGACTACGGTAGAAGTAGTCTTGCCCTCAACGTCGACAGCGGTAACGGTGAGCACGTGAGGCCCGGTAGTTACCTGATCGTACACAACTTCTTTCTTTACCACGCGGTAATCAAGGAAGTCGTCGAAGGTAGCCACAACGTTGTCGTCAACCTTAACGGTAACGGTCTTCACTTCGATATCATCAGTCACTTCGAACGAGATATTGATTGTCGCAATGTCTTCGGCAACTTTTATTTTCGTTCCCTCCACCGGGTAGGTTACGTTAACCACCGGAGCCGTTTCGTCGGCGCCGGGGTCCACTCTGCTGATATCATCTATGTATCCATCCTGACAGGAGAAAAGGAGGAGCAGTAATCCGGGTATTAAGAATTTTATTGATCTCATTGTAAACATGGTTCAAGTTGTTAAGTCAGTCCTCACTTATTTGGCTCTGAGTCCAGGCAATTGATCCACCTGAAGCTGCGGATAAGGGAGATAGATGTCAGCCGGCGTGAACGTTCTGCCATCATAACTCAACTCATCATAGCGTTCCAGTCTTACCATGTCGCTGAAACGAACGCCCCATTCCATTGCAAGCTCGGCGAATTTTTCATCCATCACCTGAGCGTGTGTTACGCCTGACAGTGGAGGCAACTCGGCTCTTTCGCGGACAAGGTTTACGGCCTGGTCTGCTGTTAATCCTGAACCTGTCGCACCTTGTGTAAGTGCTTCTGCATGCATCAGCAGGATTTCTGCATAACGGATACAAATCAGGTTTTTGCTTTGCCCGTATTCGGTACGACCTGGTGTAAGTGAATTTGAGGGCAGGTAGTGTTTACCGCTCGAGAACATCGCGCGGTTGAAATCATTGAAGCGATCACCATCGCGGGTAGTATTTGAAATCCATGCAGGAAGCGTAGCATACGCCGGATCTGATTTGATCTCATTGATACCGCGGTTTGTGAAGATCACACTTGTTTCCAGTCGGATTGACTCTCCTCTGTCGAGCATAAATTTGATGTACTTGATACTCGGTTCAAAGAAGCCCCATCCGCTGCCTGCACCAGCTCTCGCCGGAGTCCAGTTTTCAGGACCGAAGAATGCATAGGTGTAGCTTGTTGAGAAACCGGAACCCTGACCAAAGTCGGAGTACTGGATCTCAAGCAGGTTCTCGTTGCTGAGCTTACCCGGATATTTAAACAGCTGATAGTAGTCGCCTTCCAGAGAGAATTTTCCGGAACTGATGATTTCTGAAGTTGCATCGGCGACGGCCTGATAATTTTTCAACTCGAGGTTTGCCAATGCTTTGATTGCAAGGGCTGTGTAACGGGTAACACCACCGGGGATATCCGTGCGTTCATTGGGACGCATGTTTGGAAGCAACGGTATGGCTTCATCCATCTGAGAGGAGATGTGCTGCATTACTTCATCTCTGCCAGAAACTTCAGAGACGAGTAAGTCTCCCCTATCGGAGGAAGCAGGAATATAGATATCACCCCACGTTCTTGCCAGGTGAAGCAGCATGAATGCCCGCAGAGTCTTAATTTCTGCTATATACTGGTCAGCAACTGCCGGATTTGGTGCATATTCCTTGAATTTTTCGATCTGCTCCCGTGCTGTTTCTGCGGTGTAGATGTCCTTATAAAGGTTCTGCCATACCGAATTGTACATCCAGTAGTCCTTGTTGTAATTGTACTTGTCGGTTTCAGTGAAGTCCTGCTGATCACCGAGACCACCAGCATTGACATCGTCACCGCGAACGGAGAGCAAGGGGTAATCTTCCCACCCACGAGTGTAGAATTCAGCGTAGACTCCCAGGAGGTGCTGAATCATGTTTTCTGTTTGGGTGTAATCGGTCTCACCCGCGAAGCTTTTATTTTCAGGGCTCCTGTCAAGCAAGTCATGACATGACTGTGCAATCACCATCACCCCAAGGAAAGCCAGTATTTTGAAAGTATGAATTATCGTTTTCATAGTCGTGTTTTATGGAGTGTTATAGTTTGACGTTGAGTCCGATAGTATAAACTGCCGGGATCGGATAAGTCTGGAGGTCGATTCCATTGTCAACCTCAGGGTTAAATCCATTGTAATTAAACAGCGTCAAAGGCCGTTCTGCGGTAAGGATGATCCGCGTCTCAGGCATTGTAGCTCCAAAGAGTTGTTTGTCTCTTACTGTATAGCCGAGTGTAACGTTTTGAATTCTGAAGAACGACCCGTCTTCTACGAAGAAGTCACTCATCTTCTGGTTCCATCCTTTGCGCAATGCTGCTGACGACGGATATGAGTTTGACGTTCCTTCTCCGTGCCATCTGTTTTTTGCCAGGTCGGCATCCACGTTCGCATCCGGTGTCCAGATAACTTCACCGCGTTTGCGGTTAAGGATTTTGTTACCGTACTGGCCCATCAATGCGACAGAGAGGTCGAGATTTTTCCAACCCACTCCGAAGTTTGCGCCATAGCTCACCTTCGGCAGATATGATCCGAGCACAGTGCGGTCGTCGTCGTTGATTACGCCGTCGCCATTCTGGTCTTTATACATGAAGTCACCAGGAACAAGGTTGTTGGCAACTGCGATAGGGTCTGCCTGAATTTGTTCTGCATTCTGGTAAACACCAGCGACTTCATAGCCAAAGAATGCCAGGAGTGGTTCTCCTACGATAGAGCGCTGACGGAATTCTGCCGATCCGCCATCAACATACGGCTGGCCAAAGAGGTCGCGAACTTCATTCTTTAGCGTGGCCATGTTAACTCCGATGTTGTATCTCAAGTCACCTTTGGATTCATTCCAGTTGAGGGAGAATTCAACCCCCGAGTTTCTGATTACGCCGAGCGATCTGCGCACGGTCGCACCACCCATAGGCTGTACGATAAATATCGCCGCATCCCTGGTATCTCTTGAGTAATAGTCGATTTCTGCCGACAGGCGATCTCTCAACGCTCTGGCTGTGATACCCAGGTTCCACTGTTCAACCATCTCCCAGGTGAGGTAATCGAACGTGTTAGTAGTAAGCAAACCTGTTGTCTCCAGGTCGTTGATCGCAGTTACGATTGTGCTGGTTGTGTTGCTACCATCACTGGGATCGATTTTGTCATTTCCGAGACGGCCCCAGCTACCTCTTATTTTCAGGAAGTCAATTCCGTTGACGTCACTCATGAAGTTTTCTTCAGAGAGCACCCAGCCGGCACCGACTGAAGGGAAGTACCCCCATTTCGTTTGATACTTGCTGGTTCCATCTGCGCGCATGGTTCCATAGAGGATGTATTTATCCTGGAAGCTGTAAGAAAGGCGGGCGAAATAAGAAAGGCCGTACTGACGTGCACCACCATCTTCGATGCTTTGGGCATCTTTCACCCCTGCGAAGTTCAGGTACCAGGCCTGCTTAGTCAGATCCACGAATTCGCTTCCGGCAGCGGTAAGCATTTGCCAGGATTCATCGCGGAATGACGTTCCGGCCATTGCCTGAATATAATGGTCTCCAAAGGTCTGTTCGAACGTAAGCACATTGTCCCAGAACTGATTGATCCTGGTTTCGTTGCGCTTCCGCAGCGTTGCATTTTGACGCAGGAAGTTATCACCGATATAATACGGCAGGTTCATGATCCGCTGATTCATGAAAGTATACGCCGTGTTATAGGTCGACTGGAAAGTCAGCTTATCCGGAATGAGGTCGAGCTTCACGAAAAAGTTACCAAAGAAGGTTTGTGTTTTCTTGAAGTCATCGGTGTAGCGCATTGCCGGGAACGGGTTTTGTCCCTGGCGGTAGCCAATGGTTTGCGCGTTCGCCCACGGTTCAGGTGAAGCTGCGGTATTGAGCGGATCGTATACCGGAAGAATCGGCACAGCATAGTATACCTGATTCCAGACGGCATTATTAGGGAGTTGCTGCGAGGCGTTGCTCATCGTAACATTACCTCCCACTTTGAGCCATGGCGTTGCCTGATAATCGACGCGCGTACGGAAGTTGACCCGCTCGAAGTCGTTTTTCATATCAAGGATACCTTGCTGCGCGAAGTAACTTCCGCTGACTGAGTAGGTCGTTGTTTGATTGCCACCGGAGATGTCTACGCTGTGGTTTTGAATGGGTGCCGAGCGCAGAACCTCCTTATACCAGTCAGTATTAACGTCCGGTACGTTCGGATTGATGCGGCTTCGTCCGAAGCGCTGCATGGCGTTCCGAATGTTATTCGCATCAGGAACTGAGCCCGACTCGAGGGCCATGTTGGTGAACTGCTCAGCGTTGGCCATCTGGATAACGTTTTGAGCGCGCTGCACTCCGTAATATCCATTGTAAGTAATCTGAGCTTTCTGCTCGACCTTTCCACTTTTGGTTTCAATGAGGACGACTCCGTTTGCTGCTCTTACCCCGAAGATTGCAGCTGCCGATGCGTCTTTTAATACAGAAATGGAGGCGACGTCAGCCGGGTTGAGGAAGTCGATATTATCGAAGAACATCCCGTCCACTACATATAGGGGAGCCGAGCTGCCGATTCCGGGATAGGAGCCTAGCCCGCGGATCCGGACAGTAGGTGACGCGCCGGGCGCACCCGCACTCACGATTTGCATCCCCGGGACTTTTCCCTGGAGGGCCTGCATGGCTTGGCTTGTGGGGGTCTTGACAAGTTCATCAGTCTTCACCGTCGATATTGCGGAAGTCAGGTCTTTTTCCCGTTGGGTTCCGTATCCCACTACCACGATCTCGCTGAGCGAAACCACGTCGGACTGCAGCTCGATGTCAATCACGCTGCGGTTCTCCACCTGGACGGTCTGCGTGCTGTAACCGACGAAGGAGAAAACCAGTGTCGTTTCCGACTCTGCCAACTGGATGGAGTAATTACCCTCCGCGTCGGTCGTCGTTCCTTTGTTTGTGCCTTGTACGATCACGTTAACGCCGGGCAGGCCCATCCCCTCGTCCGAGGACGTCACCTTCCCGGTCACGGTCCTGTCCTGAGACCACGCTGTCCATGAAAGCAAGAGCAGCGTTACGAGTAAAAGTTTTTTCATATGGTCATCGTTTGTTTTTGGTACTTGAATTTTACTAAAAGCAATGACCTAACGTAATTTTTTGGTAAGAACATGCTATTTTGAGGGATATCACACCTGAAATCCAACGATCCTTTTTTCAGGGAAAAAAACATTGATTTCAAACGATTTCAGGCCAATATTTAAGTTTCGGGATAAACGCATTCACCGAAAAAAAACATAACCGTGTCAGACGGTGTTCTGGCCATTGCAAACCGTTGCAACCGGGTACCTTTTGATGCTGATTCTGGCTTCCGATTCCAGATTTTGATTAGAGAGCGTACGGTTGATTGGTTCCGGTTTTGAGGATCTGGAGCCACCCAATTTATGTCGGTTTGGGGGTGGAGGAAAAGTCCTGCGGGACGAGCAGGGGCGGTTCACCCAACCAGCCTACGAGGCTAACACACCAACCAATCAGCCGAAGGTTAGCCAATACCGGCGCCATGGAACCGGCAACCGGCAACACCCCGACCAGCCTGCTCTGCTAACGCCTGCCACCCGGTCGGCCAGCAGCCGCGGCCGGCAACCAGCAACAACATCCCCTTCGTCAAGCCCATCATTCCTGGTCCCATCTTGCTCCGTTCGTACGAGATAAGGCGGTGATATAGCGGTGATATAGCGGTGATATAGCGGTGATAAGGCAGTCTTATATAAGACCGCTTTATCTCTGCTTCATGTCTGCTTTAATATTGCCTCAATACCGCTATATGGTACAGTTTAGGTCCAGCAAAGGTACAGGACAGCCCGGCTCCCGGTGCCGGGGGGTTAAATGAACTAAGTAGATGAGGGAAATAAGGGGATCAGCCGCTAGCCGGCGGCAACTGCGCGAGAAGCCTTCGTGGACTTCCGGCCTTCTTCATGGATTAAGATCACTTCCTCCCAACGCGACGCTACGGGTTTGCGGCCGCCCTTTTCGAGCTCCTGAACCCGCTCCAGCACCTTGTGGCGGAAGCTCCAGACCGTGTTAACACGAAGATCCAGCTTTTGGGCCAGTTCTTCAAGCGTGCTGTCGTCGCGGCCGGCAACAATCAGGTAGGCAAGGTAAAACGCCTTCTCGATGGGGAATTTAATGCTGTGGAAGATCGTGTAGGCGGTAATAGATTCATTGTACCCACAACGGGTGCAGCGCCGGGCAAACTTTTTCGCGCCGTCAAAGTATTTCTCGTTCCCGCATTTGCGGCAGCGATATCCTTTCTCCCATTTAAGGTTATCAAGCGAGCGGTGGCAGGCGAGCGTGTCGGGATAGATCGTCTGGAACTGTACGTAATCCATCGGCTTCTCCATCAACCGCTCATTCAGCACTTCCTTAATACTGTTCTTGAGCTTCCAGTTGTCGAGGTCGAGCATGGAATTGATCTCGTTGATTTCGCGCGCCTGCTGCTCCAGTTTGCGGTTGATCTCCTCCAGCTGCTGGTTCTTTTCATTTAGCTGCAGGGTCCGCTCCTCCACCTTCTGCTCAAGTTCGCGGTTAACCTTGTCTTTCAGCTGGTTGTTGATTTCATGCTGTTTGATGATCCGCTTGAGGGCCCTGTCACGCATGGCTTTCAGAATCCTGATGCGGTCGCCGAGCGCGAAGGTGAGCAGCAGCATTTCAAGCACGAAGCTGATGTGCAGGGAATAATGCAGCAGGGTGGTAAACGGGATAACATCAAGGAAAACCAGGGTTCGCACGAAAAATCCGAAAAACAGGACTCCGTAGGCGGCCACGAAGAACCGCGCCGGCCGGTAGCCCCGCTGCAGAACTATTATGGCCGTCAGAAAAATCAGCGACAACGGGATAATATCCATGACGCGGTAAGGAAGGTGCTGCGGGAAGAAAAGCAAAGCCGTCAGGAACCAGGCAGTACGAAGCCCAATAAGCACTACGAAAAATTTGTCCAGAGCGGGCGTGATGGTCCGCGTTCGCAGGAAGCGCCGTGTGAAGACGAGCGACCAGATGATTACGTTGTAAAGCGAAATACCGATGGCATAATCGTTCCACGCCGGGCGGTTTGGCCATAAAAACTGAAACCCAATTCCATCGAGACTGATCGCATAGGCCGCAACGCTGACCAGATATACGATATAGTATATGTTCTTCCGCTCGCGGATCGCCAGAAATACCAGGAAGTTGTAAAGGATGATGATCAGGATCATCCCATAAAAAATCCCGAAGAGAAAGTATTCATTGAGGGCATAGTATACAAACCAGTTCGTAGAGCGAAGTCCGATGCGCAGGTCGGCAAAATCATGTGATTCCACCCGGAAGAAATAGTGCATCACGGTATCGGTACTCATCGCCAGCGGGATGACGAAGTTCTTATGGGGAATCATCCGCTGGTCGAACGGAATCTTGTCACCCATCACGACCTTTCGGTACGATCCGTCGGTTTGCGGGATGAACGCCTCAATATTATCAATGGTCTGGTCGTAAAACTCCAGCAGCCACAGCTTCTCCGATCTTGTAGTATGACGGATAGGCAGCCTGATCCAATACGAAGCATTCACCCTGAAGTCTTTATTCTGATACGCGGGGTGTGGCTTGTACCGGTTGGAAAACTGTCGCGATGAGATTTCGTGGAAGGAAAGCGAGTTCGTCGTATCCAGATAGAACGGAATTTCATAAGGCATGAGATTCCGTTCGTTGATGTGATCCTGAAATGAAATGACCGATTGACCGTATCCCCACGGGCAGCACAACACCAACAATATCACTGAGAGATAGTTCTTCATTCCACTGGGTAAGGAGCGAAAATACCGATTATCGGTCAGGGAACCAACGATTGGGGGTCAATCGGCATCTGCATCGTGTGGGCGCACCTGATACAGGCGTTTCTTCCACGCTTCCAGCTCCCGCTGTCGCGCGAGGATTTCCGATTCATCGGGTTGATAATCGATGAGGAAACTGAGGTCAGGTTGGCCGGCGTCTACCCATGCCGTATACCAGAAACTTCCGGTCATGTGAACGGCACTTTTCATCCGACGTTCTACCATGCCGCGGAGGATTTTGTGATACGCTTTTGAGTAGGCGCGGGAATAAACCTTCACCGTCTGACGCCCCCGCGTTTCGAACGACCACTTGCGATCGCCGAATCGTTCCGACAATCGCTTCTCTTCCAGCAGAACGGAATCCTTGAGGAGGTGCGACGCTACGACAGCTTCCCAAATGGCCGCCTGGGGGTCCTTCAGATAGACGGCGCGACCCACGGTGAAATCGTAATCTTCGGAGAACAGCTCCACCAGTCGTGACTCCCAGAATCCGTGGATGCCATCCTGCCCTGTTAACTGGCCGTTGTAATTCTTTGTCGTGTGCAGCGGCACATGGGCATCGCCGATGTAGTGACCGATCTCGGATGACACGCGAAGTATACGCGCCGGATCCTGGATCATGAACGCATCGCGAAGGCGGAGATACATCCGGTATACGTGCCAGGGTACAATGCCATAAGCTTTAAGGGTGTCTTCGGTGTATACATCAACGGCCTTCACCCATGTGCGCGGCATGGTGTACAGTGCTGAGTCGCCGTAATGATCGAGGTCGATGTAGTGACGCGCAGCTTCATCGACTACCGCGTACCGGCGCCGGTCCGGGTTCACGGATGACTCAGTCAGGTAGTTGATGTTCTTCTTGTAAAACCCCACCATCGACGGCGGTAGTGTAAACACGGCAAGGCGGTTGATCTTTTTATGTCCGTAAAAACCCCAGGAAGAAAGTACGATGCAAAGCAGGATTACCCCTGCAGGGAGAGTCAGGTTTGTCTTCATAATTAAGTTTCAGCTAACGGTCAATAATCATTTTCAAGATAACGATTTCCGGAATTGCGACAAAAGGGTTCCATGGCAAAAATGATTTCCGTGTGCCGTGTATTGTTTTCCATTTCGCGTAGCCCATACGTTGTAAACCAAGGTGAGATCTATTCAGTTACTTCCCGATCAAGGTGGGATAAAGACACTATTTGAAGAAAGCGATCCGGATGGTATCAGGATCATCGGTCGCGTTTGGCGACTCACCGCGTCAGCAAGATGCCCCCGATCTTTATGGGGTATGAAAACGTTCGCGTTGCCGCGGGATATGACTTACTACTGTTAGCCTGAATTAAAAACAAACGCAATCATTTCATATACCGAAAAGTAATGAGAACTTTGCGCGAATTTCCAAGCAACGGGTATGCGACAAAAATTACTCAGCGAAGGTGCCAATGAATTAAGTTACGAGATCCGTGAGATCGTAAAGAAGGCCGACCAATTGAAGAAGCTCGGCGTCAACATCTCATTTGAAAACATCGGCGATCCTATTCAAAAGAATCACAAGCTTCCGTCATGGATCAAGGAGATCATCTCCGACCTGATGAAGCAGGACGACACCTACAGTTATTGCCCTTCAAAGGGAATGCTGGAGACGCGTGAGTTCCTGGCGGGTCAAACGAACGCCGCGGGGGGTGTTCAGATTACTGCTGAAGACATCTGTTTCTTCAATGGACTTGGCGACGCGATCTCAAAAGCGTACCAGTTCATCACGCCGACGTCGAGAATCATCGGCCCCTCCCCTGCATACTCGACGCACTCAAGTGCTGAGGCAGCTCACGCGAGTCACGAGCCGCTGACCTACAAACTGGATCCCAACAACAAATGGTATCCGGATCTGGATGACCTGTACAACAAGGTTAAGTACAACCCCAACGTCGTGGGAATCCTCATCATCAACCCGGATAACCCTACCGGGATGGTGTACCCGCTGGAGACGCTGAAGCGGATTGTTGCTATCGCGAAAGAGTTCGACTTGTTTCTTATCGCCGACGAGATTTATATCAACATCACTTATAACGGTGTTCGCGCTTATTCGCTCGCGGAGATCATTGAAGACGTTCCCGGCATTTCGATGAAAGGCATTTCAAAGGAGCTGCCATGGCCCGGTGCGCGGTGTGGTTGGATGGAGTACTACAACAGGGACAAGGACGAAGACTTCAACCGGTTATGCGCCGCCCTGGACAATGCCAAGATGATCGAAGTCTGCTCAACCAAGCTGCCACAGGTTGCCATACCGAGGATCCTGGGTGATCCGCGTTTCAAGACCTACCGCGAAGAAACTAACCGGAGCATTGGCCGGCGCAGCAAGATCATTACCGACATCCTGGGAACAGTTCCGGAGCTGACGTTTAATGAAACCTTTGGCGCCTTTTATAATACGATAATCTTCCGCGAGGGTACGCTTCGGCCGAATCAGACGATGAAGATCGGGAATGATGCCGTGCGGAAACTGGTAGAAGGTTGGGTAGCGCAGCCCATTCCGCTCGACAAGCGGTTTGTGTACTACCTGTTGGGTGCGAAGGGAGTTTGCGTTGTTCCTATCTCGTCATTCTGTTCCGAGCTTCAGGGATTTCGGGTCACGTTGCTTGAAGAAGACGAAGAAACTCTTATTAAAACGTTTTCGGCGATCCGCGACGGATTGATCGAGTATCTGAACTCGTGAGGAGAGCCAAACAGATGTACGTATTCCTAACATGCGTTTTTTTGAATTTTTTCAACTTTTTCTCCGAAATACTTGAATCGTAAATCTTTATTTGTGACAATTGTATTCGCACAGAATTTTATGTCAGTTAATCATCAAATAACCGAACGCTTGTTAAACCCTTTCCGGGAAACAGGAATTGCTGTGCGGGTCATTATCGTCAACCTACTTGTGAACCTCCTCAGGTATAAACGGGGCGATATGGCTTGGAATTGATTAAAGAAATCAAATAGAGCAAACCGCCCCGAACTCCGGGGCGGTTTTGTTTTATATAAACCAGAACAAACTAACAGTTGTAAAAATGTACTATACCAAGGACACGATATTGTTTCTGAATGGTAAGTTCATAAAGGCTGTGGATGCTCACACCGACCTCTACAGTCAATCTCTGCACTATGGTATGGGGGCTTTCGAGGGGATCCGCGCTTATGAAACACAAAACGGGACCAAGATCTTCAAAGCATATGAACACTTCGAAAGACTGAGAAAAAGCTGCACTCTGGTAGGGATTCCATTTCAGTATGAAACGGAAGAACTCATCCAGATTGCCTATCAGCTCCTGCAAAAAAATAATTACTCCGATGCATACATCCGGCCACTGGTTTACTGCGGCCCTAATATGCAGCTCACACATACACCGGAAGTGTACCTGATGATGTGCGCGTGGCAGTGGGATAAATATCACGGTGACAAGCTCCTTAAACTTTGTGTGTCATCATACCAGCGGCCCAACCCGAACTCGCTGAAGATGGAAGCAAAAGTCACGGGACACTATGTGAATTCGATTCTCGCTACGAGTGAAGCAAAAGTTCGCGGCTATGACGAAGCGCTTATGCTCGACATGCATGGCAACGTAGCAGAGGCGCCCGGGGCAAACTTCTTCATGGAAAAGAACGGCGAACTTATCACGCCTGCGCTGGGTCATATCCTTCCCGGAATCACACGCCAGACAGTGATGAACATTTGCCGCGAGCTTGATATTCCCGTAACGGAAAGAGTAATCACCCCCGACGAACTGGAGTCTGCGGACAGTGCCTTCCTGTGTGGTACAGCTGCAGAAGTTGTGGGTATCGAATCCATCGATGCGAAGCCATTTGCAAAACCCTGGTTTGAAAGCCTCGGCGCTTCTATTCAGGAAGCGTACCGGTGCCAGGTTTTGGAGAAGTCTTTCAGCTACGTGATTATCTGATTCTGAACAAAACGACGACAGTAATAACGCTGAGTCTATAAATAATTTTTTTAACTGGATTTTGAAAAAAGAACTCGTGAACGAACTGAATAAGTACAGTAAGACACTGACCCAGGATCCGACCCTGCCGGCGGCGCAGGCCATGCTATACGGAATTGGCCTCAACGAGGCCGATATGCGCAAGGCTCAGGTGGGAATCGTAAGTACCGGGTATGACGGCAACACATGTAACATGCACCTCAACCAGCTTGCTCAGCATGTCAAGACCGCCGTATGGAGCAATGAACTTGTAGGATTGATTTTCAACACCATCGGCGTTAGCGATGGTATGAGCAACGGCACGGAAGGAATGCGCTATTCGCTGGTGAGCCGCGAAATTATCGCCGACTCCATTGAAGCCGTATGTGGTGCACAATATTATGATGGCCTTATCGCCGTAGTGGGCTGTGATAAGAACATGCCTGGTGCCCTTATCGCCATGGGCCGGCTTAACCGCCCTTCGATAATGGTTTACGGTGGCACTATTGCAGGTGGTCACTACAAAGGAAGAACGCTGAACATCATCTCAGCATTTGAAGCACTGGGAGAAAAAATGACCGGCAAGATTACGCCGGAAGATTTCAAAGGCATTGTACAGAACTCATGCCCCGGTGCGGGAGCATGTGGTGGCATGTACACCGCCAATACGATGGCTTCGGCTATTGAAGCGCTGGGGATGTCGCTCCCGTATTCGTCGTCGAACCCGGCGATGAGTGAAGAGAAGATCAACGAATGTGGCCAGGCTGCCGAGGCAATCAAGCACCTGCTTGCAATCGACCTGAAGCCCCGCGACATCATGACGCCCAAGGCATTTGAAAATGCTATCACCATTGTGATGGCACTGGGTGGCTCTACCAATGCCGTGTTGCACCTTATTGCCATGGCAAAATCAGCGGGCGTAACACTTACGCAGGACGACTTCCAACGGATTTCGGACAAGACGCCGCTGATTGCTGACCTCAAGCCCAGTGGCAAATACCTGATGGAGGAACTCCACCGCATTGGCGGGGTGCCAATCGTCATGAAATATCTGCTCGAGAAAGGATTTATCCACGGGGATTGTATCACGGTGACGGGAAAAACCATCGCCGAGAACCTCGCTGACGTGCCGTCGCTGACATTTGACGCGCAGGATGTTATCGTTCCGCTGGAAAATCCGATTAAGTCAACAGGGCACCTTCAGATTCTCTACGGGAACCTTGCTCCGCAGGGATCCGTGGCGAAGATCACCGGCAAGGAAGGCGAGAAATTTACCGGTCCTGCGCGCGTGTTCAACGGTGAGTTTGAACTCGTCGAAGGAATTCAAAATGGACGAGTGAAGGCGGGAGACGTCGTCGTGATACGATATGTAGGCCCCAAGGGAGCACCGGGAATGCCGGAGATGCTGAAACCAACGTCTGCGATCATGGGGGCAGGACTCGGCAAGAGCGTGGCCCTTATTACCGATGGACGTTTTTCAGGAGGATCACATGGTTTCGTCATCGGCCACATTACACCGGAAGCCATGGATGGGGGAGTTATCGGACTGGTTGAAGACAACGACACCATAGAAATCGATGTATTGAATCACTCCATCAACCTGATGGTAGATGAATCCATCCTCGAGAAACGCCGTGCAGCGTGGAAGAAGCCTGCGCTGAGAGCCACGAACGGAATTTTGTTGAAATATGCTAAACAAGTAAAAACTGCTGCTGATGGATGCGTTACTGACGAAGACTAAAACCGATGTTCAACCTGAAACAAAGACGATGATCACGGGATCGGAAGTTTTGTTGCGCAGTCTGATAGGTGAAGGTGTGGACACCATTTTTGGCTACCCGGGCGGAGCCATCATGCCGGTATACGATGCGTTGTATTCGTATCAGGATCGCCTCAAGCATATTCTCGTAAGACATGAACAGGGCGCTATTCACGCGGCACAAGGTTATGCCCGTGTATCGGGTGATGTTGGCGTTGTATTCGCGACGTCAGGCCCCGGAGCAACGAACCTCGTTACCGGACTCGCCGATGCACTGATCGATTCTACTCCGCTCGTGTGTATCACAGGTCAGGTGTTCGCCCATCTCCTGGGCACGGACGCTTTCCAGGAAACGGATGTCGTTAACACGACTATTCCAGTGACCAAATGGAATGTTCAGGTAACGGAAGCCAAAGACATCGCATCAGCGGTAGCCAAGGCGTTTTATGTAGCTAAAACGGGCCGTCCCGGACCTGTACTTATCGACATCACCAAGAACGCGCAGAACGAACTCATCGAGCAGGCGGAATACAGCAAGTGCGATCATATCCGTACCTACAGGCCGAAGCCTGTACTTCAGCAGTCACAGGTTGAAGCTGCTGCCGCGCTGATAAACGGTGCCAGGAAGCCATATATCCTCTGTGGGCAGGGCGTTTTGCTCGCGGGCGCAACCGATGCGCTGGTAGCGTTGTCAGAAAAAACCGGTATTCCGGTAGCGTGTACGTTACTTGGTCTTGGTGGCTTTCCCGCCGACCACCCTAATTACGTCGGCTACCTCGGCATGCACGGCAACTACGGTCCGAACATAAACACGAACGAATGCGACGTACTGATCGCTGTCGGTATGCGTTTTGACGACCGCGTTACGGGCAACGTGAGCAAGTATGCGCGTCAGGCCCGCATCGTTCACATCGATATCGATAAAGCGGAGATCCACAAGATCATCAAGGCTGATGCACCCGTTCACGCGGACGCGAAAGAAGCCCTTGAGGCGCTGTTGCCTCTTTGCAAGGAGAACAACTGCACGGAATGGATCGCCAGCTTCCACAACCTCAACAAGGTCGAGTTTGACAAAGTCATCGCTCCGGAACTCAATAATGACAAGAAAGAGCTGAAGATGGCCGAGGTGATCTATCACCTGTCGAACATCACCCAGGGCAACGCGATTGTAGTTACCGACGTTGGTCAGCACCAGATGGTGACATCGCGTTACTATCACTTCAACAACCCCCGTACGCAGGTGACATCCGGCGGCGCGGGAACCATGGGCTTTGCATTACCTGCTGCCATGGGCGCCAAGCTGGCGAAGCCCGATCAGCACGTGATTGCCGTTATCGGCGATGGGGGATATCAAATGACGGTACAGGAACTGGGGACGATCATGCAGTACAAGATTCCGGTAAAGATCGTCGTATTGAATAACAACTTTTTGGGGATGGTTCGCCAGTGGCAGCAATTGTTCCACGGCAAGCGGTATTCGTTTACGGAGATGGTGAATCCCGACTTCGTGAAACTGGCCGGTGCGTACAGTATCCCTGCCAAAAAAGTTGAAGATCGCGATGCATTGCTTGCGGCCCTCAACGAAATGCTGGCGGCGGAAGGTCCATACTTCCTGGAAGTAGTGGTAGGCAAGGAAGACAACGTTTTCCCTATGGTACCCGCAGGTGCAGGCGTATCAGAAGTTCTGCTTGAAGCACCGCAGAGCAAATAGAACAACATAAATTCTCCCGGGTGTTGAGTGAACATCCGTATATGAACTTAAAAGTATTAGAGATGAAACAGGACTTCACGCTTGAGATTCTTTCAGACAACAATTTTTCGGTATTAAACCGTATTGTCAATGTACTGAACCGTAGAAGGGTCCGTATCAAGAAACTCATTGCGCACGAGAATGAAGATGACTTCCGTCGCGGGGTAGCGGTATTATTGCTGCACACGACTCCCGATCTGATGGAAAAGGTGAAGCACCAGCTGGAAAAACTCATTGAAGTTGAGGAAGCAAAATTCTGCGAAGGCTGTGACTTATATTTCGAACTCAGTGAAAAGAATAACAAACAAGTCGCCTGAGACTAGCGACTAATCTTAAAATTTAACAATACCAGAAAAAACACAAACTTAAAACTATGGCACAGATCAATTTTGGCGGCGTTGTCGAAGAAGTAGTAACCCGGGAAGAGTTCCCAATGGAAAAGGCTCTTGATGTTTTGAAAAACGAAACTATTGCAATCATCGGTTACGGTGTGCAAGGTCCTGCCCAGGCATTGAACCTCCGCGATAACGGCTTCAAGGTTATCATCGGTCAACGCAAGAATTCAAAGACGTGGGACAAGGCAGTAAGCCATGGCTGGGTTCCCGGCGAAACTCTGTTTGAGATTGAAGAGGCTGCAAAACAGGGAACGATCATTCAGTTCCTCCTTTCCGATGCAGGACAGATCGCCTTGTGGCCAACGATTAAACCTTATCTTACAAAAGGTAAAACGCTATATTTCTCACACGGATTCGGCATCACCTTCAAGGAGCAAACAGGAATCATCCCTCCTGCCGACATCGACGTAGTACTCGCTGCGCCTAAGGGCTCTGGAACTTCTGTTCGTCGTCTGTTCCTGCAGGGCAAAGGTATCAACTCCAGCTACGCAGTATTCCAGGATGCTACCGGCAATGCTAAAACAAAAGCAATTGCCCTCGGCATCGGCGTAGGCTCAGGATACCTGTTTGAGACTGATTTCAAGAAAGAAGTATATTCAGATCTTTCAGGTGAACGCGGAACGCTCATGGGTGCCATCGCTGGTATCTTTGAAGCGCAGTACGAAGTACTCCGCGCCAACGGCCACTCTCCTTCAGAAGCATTCAACGAAACTGTTGAAGAACTCACGCAGAGCCTCATGCCTCTTGTAGCAGAGAATGGCATGGACTGGATGTACGCCAACTGTTCGACTACTGCTCAGCGTGGTGCTCTCGACTGGAAGAAGAAATTCAAGGCAGCGACATTGCCTGTATTCCAGGAGCTGTACAAGAGCGTTGCGACCGGTGAAGAAGCTCGCCGTACCATCGAAACCTGCAGCAAGCCTGACTACCGTGAGAAACTTGCCGAAGAGCTTAAAGAACTTCGCGAAAGCGAACTCTGGCAGGCCGGCGCCGCAGTTCGTCAACTCCGCCCTGAAAAACAACAGGTGGAAGAAAGTATGATTAACTAATCCGGTGTCAGCGACCGATTTCACGGTCAAAAAACACCAACAAGTATAGAAGCCGGGTCACTGATCCGGCTTCTCATTTTTTCTCAATTTGGTGTGATAGCATAAACACTATCCCCAATTGAAATCACTCAAGTTCAGACCGTATGTCAGACACACCTTCTTTCAAGATAGACATTGACGCAGCTCACGCGACGCTCAAGGACGTAGTGCTCAGGACGCCCCTTCAGTACCATCCGAAGCTTTCCGAGAAATTCAATGCTGAGATATATCTGAAGCGCGAAGATCTGCAGGTGGTGCGTTCATACAAACTGCGCGGAGCATACAACCTGATTCAAAGTCTTCCGGAAACCGAAAGAGCGAAAGGCGTAGTCTGCGCCAGTGCCGGCAACCATGCGCAGGGTGTTGCGTTCTCCTGCAAGACGCTTGGACTTAAAGGTGTGATCTACATGCCGGCGATTACACCGAAACAGAAAATCAATCAGGTGAAGATGTTCGGCAGTGAGACCATTGAAATCGTGCTGACGGGTGACACATTCGATGACTGTCAGAGTCAGGCGCTGGGTTTTGCCAAAGAAAGGGGGATGACCTTCATTCCGCCCTTCGATCATCCAAAAATCATCGAAGGCCAGGGCACTGTTGCAAAAGAAATTCTGGAAGAAATCAGCGACATCGATTACATCTTTATACCGATTGGTGGCGGTGGACTGTGCGCAGGGATTGGTGAATACTTCCGGGAATCCTCTCCGGGCACAAAGCTCATCGGGGTGGAACCTGCAGGTGCACCTTCGATGAAAGAAGCGCTGAAAGCCGGCATGCCCGTGAAGCTTGAAAAGATCCAGCGCTTCGTTGACGGTGCCGCTGTACAAAAGGTCGGCACGATCACGTTTGCGCTATGCCGCGAAACCATTTCCGACATGTTACTCGTGCCGGAAGGAAAGGTGAGCTCCACGATACTTCAGCTGTATAACGAAGACGCCATCGTCGCGGAACCTGCAGGCGCGCTGGCAATCGCTGCGCTGGATCAATACCGAAAACACATTACCGGCAAGAAGGTGGTATGCATCGTGAGTGGCGGTAATAACGATATTGACCGGATGCAGGAGATCAAGGAACGGTCATTGTTGTACGAAGGACTAAAGCACTATTTCATCGTCCGCTTTGCGCAGCGTCCCGGAGCGTTGAAGGAATTTGTGAATCACATCCTCGGACCGACGGATGACATCGTGCGTTTCGAGTTCATTCAGAAGCACAACAAAGAATCAGGCCCGGCGCTCATCGGAATAGAAGTGAAGTCGCGTGATGACTTCCATTCCCTCGTTGAACGCATGGACCAGTCCGGATTAAACTATACGCTGGTAAATCAGAACGAAAATCTGTTCGAGTACCTCGTTTAGAGGCGGCCATTTGCACTTTCCTGACTGTCGGGGCTGGTATCTTTTCGTTATATTGTCCTGCGTTTAGGAATATGGTTGCTGCCCGATCCCGTTTCGTTGCCACAGTCTTTTTTGTCTTTTGCGCCTTGCATGTAGCCAGTCAGGTAAAACTCGAAGGCGTCCTGGTAAATGAAGAAGACAATTCTCCGATTGCGTACGCAAACATTGGCATTCTCAATACGCGCGCGGGAACCATCTCCAATGACGACGGCACGTTCGAGATAATCATTCCGCCGGCGCTGATGAACGACACCCTGTTGTTTTCTGCCCTCGGATTTGAACGGAAGTCGGTACGTGTGCAAGACCTCGTTCACGAAGAGAGCATTGTCATCACGCTGCGCGAACAGACCACGATGCTGAAAAATGTCGTTGTTAAATCGCGGCGACGGAAGCCTGCACGGAGTTTTGAAATGGGCAACGCGGCCTTCAACTCAGGCAGCATCTACGTGGACTCGGTAGCCGCGGGGTCAGCGATGGCGCTGCTGATTGAGAACGGCGGCCCAACGTATCACAGCGCGCTGACAGTGCCCTTCTTCGTTCGCAAAGCCCGGCTCCGGATCAACTACAACACATTCGACGACTTCAAGGTGCGTCTCCGGTTTATGTCGGTGGATGAGAAAACAGGACTGCCTGACCAGGATCTATTCCACGAAAACATTGTGGTCAGCTCCGGCGTCCGAAAAGGATGGCTGAATTTTGATTTGTCTTCGTACAACATCCGGATTGATCAGCCGTCATTCTTCATTGTGTTCGAATGGCTCATAGAGGACGATGACCGCAAGCTTCTGATGGACATGTATCGGGAGTTCGCGCGTCTGTATCCCCGTCGTGTTACTACCGACACCCTGCAGATCGACGACGAGCAGGTAACGTTTAACAGCTATCACGGGTATCGCGCAGGTACGTCATTCGCGTCTTCGTCCGACCGGATGGTGGTAGAAAATTTCAAATGTTACTACAGGCGCAATAGCTACGGGCAATGGCGGAGGTCGTCGACGATTCTTACCGCCATCGTTGTCGTCGTGAATTATTAGTTAAGCGCCACGGGGGGATACGCTGCTTTTTGCGTAATTTGGTAACTCTTGATTAAGTGTATTAAAAACACGTATATTTCGTTTTAACAATCTTATATGGCACAAGGATTACTAATTGACATGGACGGCGTTGTTTACGGCGGCGACCAAATGATTCCGGGCGCGGATGAATTTGTGAATCGTCTGTTGCAGCAAAAGATACCGTTTATGTTCATGACCAATAACAGTCAGCGGACGCGGCTCGAAGCCGTACGGAAACTTGCCAAGCTGGGCATAAAGGTTACGGAGGATCACATCTACACAAGTGCAATGGCCACGGGGAAATTCCTTGCGAGCCAGATTCCGCGGGGCACTGCCTATGTGTTGGGCGAAGGCGGACTGTTAACGAGCCTTCACGAGAACGGCATTTCGCTGGTGGAAACGGATCCTGAATTCGTTGTTCTTGGCGAGGGCAGGAACTTCACACTTGAGATGGTACAACGGGCCGTTGACATGATTCTCAACGGCGCGAAGTTCATCACCACTAACCGGGATCCCTCGCCGAAAATGCAGGGATGGAATAACCTTGGTATCGCGGCCACTACAGCGATGATTGAAGAGGCCACGGGAGTGAAAGCGTTTGTCATCGGCAAGCCAGGACCTGTAATGATGCGTTCTGCGCGGAAGGCACTGGGGTTGGAGACTGCTGAAACAACCGTTATCGGCGACACGATGGGCACCGACATTCAGGGTGGCGTACAGATGGGATACAAGACAATTCTGGTGCTGAGTGGAATCACGCGGATCGAAGAGTTGAAGCAATACGCATTCCGTCCCGACATGATGGTGAATTCCGTAAACGACATCAAGTTGCCGCTGCCGTGGTGGTAGGCCTTTACAGCAGCTTTTCCCTATGACAATGCTACCGTTACCGCTACCAATCACTTGTTAGCGGATGGAAAAATTTTTCAACATTATGTTGAAGTAGCCCTTTACATTTCTGATCTTCGTGAAATAGTATTTGTGTGAAAAAGACTATACACTTCGAAGAAGTGACTTTTTGAATAACATCAGCATCGTCCCGTCGGTTACCGGCGGGACGATTTCGTTTATAAGAACTTCGAGCAAACTAACAGTTGTTATCGCTCGGGAACAGGAATCAAAGCAGTTGAATTAAAACAGACCATGAGTCAATCAAAAACATTGTTCGACAAAATCTGGGACGCACACGTCGTGAAGCAAAGCGAAGGCCACCCGGATGTCCTCTACATCGACCGGCATTTTATCCATGAAGTAACGAGTCCGCAGGCATTTGCCGGCATTCGCAAGAGAGGCGTACCCGTATTTAATCCGTCGCGCACTACAGCAACCCCTGACCATAACGTACCTACACTTGATCAGCACCTTCCCATCAAGGAAGCGCTCTCGAGGCATCAGGTTGAAACGCTCCGTCAGAATTGCAACGAGTTCGGCATTACGCTATACGACCTCGGCCATCCCTATCAGGGCATCGTACACATCATCGGTCCGGAGCTCGGCCTTACCCTTCCCGGCATGACAATCGTATGCGGCGACAGCCATACGTCAACACACGGTGCATTCGGAAACATCGCCTTCGGTATTGGTACCAGCGAAGTGGAGCAGGTACTCGCCACGCAGTGTATTCTCCAGTACCGGCCCAAGACGATGAAAATCGAAATCAATGGCAAGCTCGGCAACGGCGTTGTCGCGAAAGACATCATCCTGTACATCATCTCGAAGATATCAGCCAGTGGTGCTACCGGTTTCTTCGTTGAATACGCCGGTGAAGCTATCCGCAGCCTGTCGATGGAAGCGCGGATGACCATCTGTAACATGAGCATCGAGATGGGTGCACGCGGTGGACTGATCGCACCTGACGAAACAACATTCAACTACATCCGCGGACGCAAATTCGCTCCGCAGGGTGAGACGTTCGAGCGCCTGGTGGAACAATGGAGACAACTGCGTTCCGACGATGGCGCGAAGTACGACGAAGTACTTGAATTCGACGCCGCCGACATCGCACCGATGATTACTTATGGAACAAACCCTGGAATGGGTATCAAGGTAACAGACCGCATCCCTACGGTACAGGAACTGAAAGATATCAGCGAACAAACATCCTTCAAAAAATCCCTCGAGTACATGGGCCTTGATGAAGGATCGCAGCTTCTGGGCAAGCCCGTGGATTATGTATTCATCGGAAGCTGTACCAATGCCCGCATCGAAGACCTTCGCCTTGTTGCTTCCATCGTGAAGGGCAAGAAGAAAGCCGACAATGTGGAGGTATGGGTAGTTCCCGGTTCGAAGCAGGTAGAAGATCAGGCGCGCAAAGAAGGTCTGGATAAAATTTTCGAAGAAGCAGGTTTCCAACTTCGCCAGCCCGGATGCTCTGCATGCCTCGCGATGAACGAAGACAAAATTCCCGCAGGCAAGTACTGCATCAGTACGTCCAACAGAAACTTTGAAGGCAGACAGGGACCCAAGTCGAGAACCTTCCTGGCGAGTCCGCTGAGTGCTGCCGCCGCTGCCATTACCGGCAGAGTTACCGACGTGCGCGAACTAGTTGAAAACCCTTTGATAACGGCCTAGAAATACGTTGAGATGAGCAAAGAAAAATTTATCACACTTAAGAGCAGAGCAATTCCGCTTCCGATTGAAAATATAGATACCGATCAGATCATTCCTGCGCGCTTTCTGAAAGCGACGACACGCGAAGGATTTGGCGAAAACCTGTTCCGCGACTGGCGTTACACTTCAGAGGACACACCGAATCCTGATTTTGTGATGAATAATCCGAAATACAGCGGTAAAATTCTCGTAGCCGGAAAAAACTTCGGCTGCGGCAGTAGCCGTGAACACGCAGCATGGGCCATTTATGATGCCGGACTGCGCGTAGTTATCTCCAGCTTCTTCGCGGATATCTTCAAGAACAATGCACTCAACAATGCCTTGCTTCCGGTACAGGTATCAGACGCCTTTCTGAAAAAGGTATTCACCGCGATTGAACAGAATCCCGAAACGGAAATAACGGTAGACCTGGAAAATCAGAAAGTCTCCCTGGAAGACGGATCATCCGAATCATTTGATATCAATCCGTACAAGAAGACCTGTCTGATGAATGGTTATGACGACATCGACTATCTGCTCAGTCTTCGGAACGAAATCAAACATTTTGAACTTGCTCACTAATCACGATACGGAACACGATGAACAAATATAAGATCACAGTATTACCCGGAGACGGAATCGGAAAGGAAGTAACGAACTGCGGGAAAAAAGTTCTTGAGCAGGTTGCTGAATGTTTCGGTTTTGAAATTGTTTTCGACGAAGCGCTTATCGGACACGAAGCTATCGAAGCCACAGGTGATCCGCTGCCGGAGGAGTCCCTTACAAAAATGCGCAACGCAGATGCGATTCTCTTTGGCGCGGTAGGGCATCCGAAATACGACAACGACCCGACGCTCAAGGTACGTCCGGAGCAGGGTCTTTTGAAAATGCGGAAGGAACTTGGCCTTTACGCCAATCTGCGCCCTATCAAATTGTTTGACGAACTCCTTGGCGCCAGCAGCATCAAGCCCGAGATTCTCCGGGGATCTGACATTCTGTTCTTCCGTGAACTCACCGGCGATGTGTACTTCGGCGAACGCGGCAGAAAGAACAACAACGACACGGCTTACGATACGATGATCTATTCGCGCTACGAAGTGGAACGTATCGCGCATAAAGCATTCAAGGCAGCTCAGACGCGGAGAAAGAAAGTAACATCTGTCGACAAGGCTAATGTTCTCGAGAGCTCGCGCCTGTGGAGATCTGTTGTTCAGGATGTGGCCAAAGAATATCCTGACGTTGAAGTAGAACACATGTTTGTGGATGCGGCAGCGATGAAGCTGATCCAGAATCCGCGCAGCTTTGACGTAGTTGTTACCGGAAATCTCTTTGGAGATATCCTCACGGACGAAGCCTCGCAGATCGCCGGTTCAATGGGAATGCTGGCATCGGCATCGGTTGGCGATACGGTAGGACTTTACGAGCCTATCCACGGAAGTGCCCACGACATTACCGGTATGGGTGTTGCGAATCCGCTCGCCTCTATCCTGTCTGCAGCGCTTCTGCTGGACATATCGCTGGGTCTGAAGGAAGAATCGGAAGCCGTAATTCGTGCCGTTGAGCAGACACTCAAAGACGG
Organism: Bacteroidota bacterium; assembly: GCA_023417065.1. Taxonomy (GTDB): domain Bacteria; phylum Bacteroidota; class Bacteroidia; order Cytophagales; family Cyclobacteriaceae; genus Ohtaekwangia. Next base: position 18,836 of record JAEZGH010000051.1, on the reverse strand, counting down.
ATATCGCACGCGTGATATTGCTGACAGCAACACGCCGCATGAAAAAATACTTGGAACCGAAGTGATGGGTAACGTGGTGTGCAATCACATTCGGATGGCTGTGCAAAACCCGGTCAATAATTAAATCACCAAACCCAAAAAGCATGACTAAAAAAATCGAAATCTTCGACACAACGCTTCGTGATGGAGAGCAGGTACCTGGTTGCCAGCTTTCGACGAACGAAAAGGTTACAGTAGCCAAGGCGTTGGAGGAACTAGGTGTAGATGTAATAGAGGCGGGTTTTCCAATATCAAGCCCCGGGGATTTCCTTTCAGTAATCGAGATTTCGAAAGCTGTATCTGAACCGATTATATGTGCCCTTACACGAGCCAAGAAAGACGACATCGACGTAGCTGGTGAAGCGCTGCGGTACGCGAAACGCGGCCGTATACATACCGGTATCGGTTCGTCAGACATCCATATCAAGCACAAGTTCAACAGCACGCGTGAGAAGATCATGGAGCAGGGCGTGTGGGCCGTGGAGTACGCGAAGTCTAAAGGCGTTCAGGTGGAATTCTTCGCCGAAGATGCGGGACGCGCTGACCTGGCCTTCCTGGCACAACTGGTAGAAGCGGTGATCGCTGCCGGCGCCGACGTGGTGAACATCCCCGATACTACGGGTTACTGCCTCCCCCACCTTTATGGCCGACGCATCCAGTACCTGTTTGAAAATGTGAAGAACATCGACAAGGCGATCATCTCTGTTCATTGCCACAACGACCTGGGTCTTGCTACGGCGAACACCATTTCAGGCATCATGAACGGAGCACGCCAGGCTGAGGTGACCATCAACGGAATTGGTGAGCGCGCCGGCAACACGTCACTGGAAGAAGTGGCGATGATTCTCAAGACACACAAGGACCTTGATCTGTACACGAACATCAAGTCGGAAAAGATTTATGAGGTGAGCAACCTGGTTTCTGATCTGATGCGTATGCCGGTTCAGCCTAACAAGGCTATCGTAGGTGCCAACGCATTTGCCCATTCATCCGGAATCCATCAGGACGGGTTCCTCAAGAATGCTGAAAACTACGAAATCATCAACCCTGCTGACGTGGGCGTTCCGTGTTCTTCTATCGTGCTTACGGCGCGCAGTGGAAGGGCAGCCCTGAAACACAGGCTGGAACTGCTCGGCTATCAGCCCAACAAGAGTGAGCTGGATACCCTGTATCAGAACTTCCTGGTGATGGCTGACGAGAAAAAGAATGTCAACGATGAAGATCTCGCGGTACTGGTGGCGAACACGCCGGTGCTGGCCGCGCAACGATAACTAACCAAACCCCGAAAAGGCGACATCTCCGGATGGCGCCTTTTTTGTATGAAGAACCCGGAATTTGGTCTTTCCACAGAATAACCATAATTTCCGTACTTATTTGGCTGCATAAACCCATGACATTTAAACCGTTTCGGCTCCTGGTTGGCATCCTGGTCCTGTGCAATTCTGCGCTTTTTGGGCAGGAAATCGGCATTGGGCTCCGCAGCCTTCGAAACGAGTTTGCCAAAGACCCCGCCGCCGCCATGGCGCAGATTCACGATATGGGGTTCCGGCAGGTTGAGCTTTCAGATACGTATGGCCTTTCATTTCCCCAACTGATCAAGCTTCTGGCAAAAAATCAGCTCTCTGTAGTCAGTTTCAGCACGACGTACGAGAAGCTGAAGGCCGATCCGCAGGCCGTGGCCGACGAAGCGCGCTCTTACGGGGCAAGATTCATCGTTTGTAACTGGCTGCCACACGAAGGCACATTCTCACCGGAAGACGCGGAAACGACTTCTGAGGTCCTGAATCAGGCTGGGAAGGTTATCTCCCAAAATGGGCTTCTGCTGTGCTACCGCCCCCATGGATATGAGTTTACAGCGCATCAATCGGGAACGGTATTCGACTATTTTATGACGAAACTGGATCCGTCCGTGGTGTACCTGCAGATGGACATCTTCTGGGTTAAACAAGCCGGGAAAGACCCCGTGGCGCTGCTCAGAAAGTATCCATCGCGATTTGTGATGCTTCATCTTAATGATCGCAAGCACGGTAGTCCAGTTACCTCTGATGGAAAGGCTGACCCTGAAACCAATGTAAGTCTGGGAGCCGGTGATGCAGGCGTATCTGAAGCCGTCCAGGTAGCCCGCGAGCTGGGCATCCAGTACTTCTTTATTGAAGATGAGTCTTCACGTGCGTCGTTCCAGATACCCCTTAGCCTCGCATATTTGAAGGGCCTGGCGTTTCAGACACGCAAGTAGGCGCGATGCGCCTCGAACGCTTCTGGTAATTTAACCTCAGTTTTTCTCGAGCTCTTCAAAATCGATATCCAGGATTTCGTACTTGCTCCATCCGTTAAAGTCGAAGTGCCACCATTCGGAGCCGTTTACACGAAACCCCCACTTTTTCATCACGTCGATCAGCACCTGGCGATTCTTCCGGATTTCAGGATCACTCACAGGCGTAGATGGCCACGCTTCTTTTTTGAAGCTGTCGAAACCGGTAGGCATCTTAAGTTCTTCGCCGGTGGCAAGGTCTACCAGCGTCATATCAACTGCACATCCCCGGTTGTGGCGTGAGCCCCTGTACGGTGAAGCCACATACGTCGTGTCCTTGTACACCTCGTAGAACTTAACGGTGGCCTTATAGGGACGGTACGAATCGAAGACCTTTATACCATATCCCATCGCTTTGAAGTCCGCCTGCGCGCCCTTGAGCGCATCAGCTACGGGTTTGCGGGCATATGCCCTGGGAAGATTGTAGATCACTTCTCCCGTGAAGTTGTTTGAGGTCGCGTACCGGATATCCAGTACAATGCCCGGAATGTGTTTCTCCAGGTTGATGAGTTCTTTTTTCGGATCAGCTGCCACGGACTTCTTATAGGCTTCCAGTGTAACAGGTTTCAGGCCGTACTTATACTGGGCGGCGCCAAGTTGATGAACCAGGGCAAATGCAATGAGGATAAAGGCCTTTTTCATATTATGGATTCAGGATGCTGGTGTATATCTTATAGTTTTCGTCATCAAAGCAGCAAAAAATCAGTCGCTTCAGGCGGCGTTCATCTTTCAGGAACGCCGACACCGTTTCGGTTGCAATCGTTGCAGCGCGTCCCTTGGGGAAACCGTATACTCCCGTGCTGATATTCGGGAAGGCAATAGTAGTCACGCCGTGCTCAATTGCAAGAGCGAGGCTATTCCGGTATGCATTGGCAAGGAGCGTGTCTTCGTTGTGATCGCCGCCTTTCCAGACGGGGCCAACGGTATGAATCACCCATTTTGCTTTAAGCATACCTCCGGATGTGATGACTGCTTCACCAACAGGGCACCCACCCTGCCGGTTTCTGATGGCTATGCATTCTTCGAGTATCGCAGGGCCGCCGCGCCGGTGGATCGCGCCATCTACGCCACCGCCGCCCATCAGGCCGGAGTTCGCTGCATTGACGATGGCGTCGACTTCAAGCAACGTAATATCACCGGTGATGACTTCCACGCGCTTCATACCTTGTTCTTTGTATCAATGATAATTGTCACCGGTCCATCGTTTACAAGCGCTACCTTCATATCAGCGCCAAACTCTCCGGTCTGCACTGGCTTTCCGAGCTGTGAACTCAACACAGCGACGAACTTCTCATACAACGGTATGGCTATATCGGGCTTCGATGCCTTCAGATAAGACGGACGATTTCCTTTCTTCGTGCTGGCATGCAGTGTGAACTGACTCACGACGATGATTTCGCCACCCTGGTCTTTCACACTGATATTCATTACACCCTGGTCATCATTGAAGATCCGAAGGTTTACGATCTTGTTCGCAAGCCAATCGATATCTTCATTGTTATCGGCATCCTCAATTCCAATCAATATCAATAATCCGGATGCGATAGACGACTTCACGATACCATCAATTGTTACAGAAGCCGATGAGACACGTTGAATTACGGCAATCATTAGTATTTCTGAAGTGATACTGATTCGTGAATGTGCGAACCTTCCTGCTCTTCGCGCGCAAGCAGGAGCATGGCACGTGCTACCTTCATTGAATCAAGAGCCTTATATTTTTCCGGAATAAGAAAACCGAAGACCTTGTAGAAGAACTTCGCAGCATCTTCACCCGGTCGACTTTCGTTGCGCGGTCCCAGCAATAGTGATGGCCTGAAGATGTGATAGCTGCGAAACCCTACCTTACCGATAGCCTCCTCCACTTCACCTTTAACCTTGTTGTAGTAGATGGATGCTTTTTTATCTGCGCCGAGTGCCGACACCAGCAGAAATTGCTGGGCTCCGGAGGCATGCGTAACGTTGGCAAGTTCGATCGGATAAACGTAGTCAACCTTTCTGAAAGCTTCCTTCGAACCGGCCTTCTTCATGGTTGTTCCCAGGCAACAAAACACCACGTCGCCGGATATTCGATCAGCGTATTCGCCGAGGCGGTTGAAATCAGCAACAATGTTTTGGAGTTTGACGTGCTTCAGTTCAAGTGGAGTGCGCGTGATTGCCTTTACGAGGTGATATTCCGGATCGTCGAGGAGTAATTGCAATAACTGCTTTCCGATGAGACCCGTTGACCCGGCAATGACCGCCACCTTCATAGGTCACCTATTTGCGAACGTTCCCACGTCATGAATTTCTCGAGCTCCTGCTGGACCGAGTTGTAGACCATTAACAGAATTGCAAAGTCATCGGTGAACCCGATACCAAAGAGTACGTCGGGAATGAGGTCAAAGGGATTTACGAAGTAAATAATCGATGCGGTGATGAGCAGCAACGATTTCCAGGGAATGTCGGTGTACCTGCCCTGCACATATGCCTTGAAGAGTCTGGCCACGGCATAAAACTTCTCGCGAACGCCATCCTGCTGAACCTGGTTCCACTCCACGGTCTTGAGTTTCATACCGAGTTTACTGAGCAGGAGAAGAAGACGTTGTCTTTTTCCCAGCATGCCGCCCGCACGCTTCATAGCCAGATCAAAGAAAGCATTTGTGTTCATTACGCTGACGTTTTAGAAAGTACGCTGGATTTCCTTTTTTAGTTCAACGATAGCATGGCCGATTAAATCCACAGGCTTGCTCATCACTTTCTCAAAAACCTTTTTTGAAAGTTCCATGCTTGTGGCTTCTGCGGGTATTTCTCCGGCAGCTTCGTTGATGGTTACAATGAGATCTTCCTTCGCATTGCGTATCAATTCCCACACCTCATGGCTCATATAGACCTGTTGTGAGACATTGTGGTTGAACTCATTGCGGATTTCCTGCAATAACAGTTGATGAAAATCCCGTGCCGAAATGGAGGAGTCGTTCAACCGGACCAGCAGGTTTTGTGGACTTATCCGTTCCAGGAAGAGCGTCATTCTTTCATACGCCTGCAGGCGCACCGGCAGAACAGTCTGGATGCTGGCCCCGCGAATCTCCATCGACTTGAGGTTCACCTCTTTTTGGATTTGCGACCGCACCATGAGGTACGCCGCATAAAGCACCAGAGAGGCCGGAAGGAGTATCTTCCCAAATTCAATTACTGCATCCATAGAATTTATTCACGAGTATATATGTTGGAAATTTAGATAATTTTGAAGTAAATCCACCGTGAAGGATGTTCGACAATATTACACCAGTTACGATATCGGCAAAAGCCGCGGACGAGATCAGACGAATTATGGCAACGAAGAACATTCCTGATGGATATCGTCTTCGCATCGGTGTGCGCGGCGGCAGCGGCTGTGGCGGGGCGAACTTCATTCTTGGCTTCGACACGCCGAAGGAATTCGACATTGAATACGACTTCAACGATATCCCTGTGCTCGTCGATAAGCGGCACACCCTTTACCTGATGGGGAAACAGGTCGACTACGTGGCCAACGGCGACACGCAAGGCTTCACCTTCGTTGATGAACCCGCAGCGAAGGATCGCTCAGCCGACACGTCGTTGGCTGACCGACAGTGACGAGCGTTTACACTTCCCGCCGATCGGAGGATTGAGCTTTGAGATTTTGAGGTCGACGGACGCGGCCGCAGGGCAGTCACGGAACACATGATCAATGATCTTTGCTGCGACGGTCTCGAGTAACTTTGACGGTTCCTCCATTTCTTCCTTCACGATCCGGAAGAGAATTTCATAATTGACCGTTCCTTCGAGGTCATCGTGTGCGGCAGCAGCGGAAAAATCCGTTTCTACGGCGATGTCAACTTCAAAGAAGTTTCCTGATTCCCGTTCATGAGGGTAAACGCCATGAAAGGCATGGAACTCGAGACCCTCCAGCGCGATCTTTCCGGTCATCCAATTTCGTCGAAGAAGGACTTGTGAATTTTGGGGGTGTTTTCAGACTCCACGAACAGATGGGGCGATTCGTGCACGGGCTCCGCTGCCTTAACAGGTTCGGGTTCAGGCGCAGGTGTGCTCGCGATTTCTTTGGGCTCCACGGGTTCGCTTTCCGTTCTCGGACGGATAGTCTTATCGAAGTCGATGTTCGGAAACGCGATTCGTTTTGCTTCGCGGCGGGCCATGGCGAGATGCTGATCGGGATCGAAGTCCTTGGAAAGGTGTTTTGACCGTTCAACTCTGTCGAGCATATCGTTGGCGAGACGCTTGAGGTCGCCAAGCAAATCTTCGCGCGCGGTTTCGAGCTTCCTGTAGTTTTCGACGAGTATTTTGAGGCGGTCTTCCATTTCAGCGACGATCTCTTTGGCACGAACGTCGGACTCTTCGATGGTATCTTTCGCCTTTGATTTGGCTTCGTTCATGATAGCCTCGGCCTTCAGCTGCGTTTCCTTGAGGTGAAGTTCCGCGGTAACGCGGGCCTGTTCGATCACGTGTGCGCCAGTGTCTTCGGCGGTCTTCAGCGTTTTATACAACGAGCTTTCGACTTCGCGAAGTTTGGTTACTTCGCGTTCAGTAGCCTCGAGCTTTATTCTAAGTTCCTTGTTTTCGTCCTGGATTCGTTCCCACTCCTGAGAAAGTGTGAGGAGAAATGCATTGACTTCATCTTTTTCATAGCCTCTGAAATTCTTTTCAAAGGTCTTTTGGCGTATTTCGATAGGAGTGATTCTCATAGATCTTTAAAGTTTAAAAAATAATATGCCAAACAGCAATAGACCGGTCATCGCTGGCGGTTAACAGCTGGTTTTGGTGGGGTGTCCATAGGGCTTTATTAACCGAAGACCAATGTCCGCCGTGACGGGCGCGGTCGATTACCTTAAGTAGTTTCAAGTCGTTTGCGTCCCAAACCTTGATCGTCTTATCGAGGCTACAAGTTACGAAATGTTTCTTATCCGGACTAAAATCCAAATGATTAATCGCGAACATATGAGCCACTATTTCAGTATAGTTACGGTACTCATCGGCGACCTTCCAGGCCTTGAGCCGGGCATCGCGCGACCCGCTCATCAGCGATTCTCCGTCGGGAGTATAACGCACGGTAAACACCGAGTTCTGATGCGCCTGCCATTCGCGTTTGAGGTTCAGACCGAGGTCGAAAATCCGGATAAAGTTATCGCTGTATCCAATGGCAACCTCTTCACCGGAAGGGTGGATGTCGATAGTGCGAGCACTCTTTTCGGAAAGGCGAACCTTGTTTTTTATCGTCAGCGTATTTACGTCAATCTTGTATACCGTTCCGTCGCCACAAGCCACGAAGAGGTTATCACCCCATGAGCGGATATCGAATATGGCGGCCTCCGTCATTTTCAACGAACCAGTTTCTTTTTTATTCTCCCAGTCGAGAATGTGTATTCCCTCGTAGTTATGACCTGCGATGAGTTTGCCGGTACTTTGGTGAAAGTGCAGTCCGTAGACAGAGTGTGGCAATCGCGCGATCAGCTGACCTTCGTCGGGGTTTTCAAGGTTCCACAGTACCACCATTCCATCGCCCGATCCGGAGAAGACGATGTTTGGCGTCGGGCCTGCTTCAAGCGTATAAATGCAGTCCCGATGGCCTTTGAGGGTGCTAACTTTTTGAATCTGAACGGGAGAGAGAGTCATATAGGGGCGAAAGTTCTTACATTCCGAATCCTAAACCAAAGAAAGGGGAAATTCATTCAATGCTTACATTTGCAAAAAATTCTCGATGCCGCTGGAAAGACTGGTACATGAAGGGTCCCGGACGTGGGCACTTTGGAACATAACAGAAGACGAACCCGAACTTGCCACCATGCTCGCGGATGGACATTCTATTCCGGCTACCATTCACAACCCGCAGAAGCGTCTTGAGTGGTATGCAGGCAGGCTTGTAACGCAGCGGCTACTGGAACGGCGGGGGCTGCCATTCAAGGGAATCACCAAAGATGAACATGGAAAACCCTCACCGTCGGGATATCCTTTTCATTTGTCGCTGAGTCACTCCTACCCCTTTGTCGCTGCCGTCCTGGATGAGCATTTTCCCGTGGGCGTAGATCTTGAGCAGCCCAAATCAAAATTACTTCGCGTCGCCCCGCGGGTACTTGCTCCGGACGAACTTGCAGATGCCGGAAGTCTGATCACAAAGCACTGCGTGTACTGGTGCGCAAAAGAGTCTTTGATAAAGATTCACGGCAAGAAAGACCTTATTCTGGCTGAAAACATACATATCGAAGCCTTCGAACTCGACCAGTCGGGCCACATTATTGGCCGGATAATTGTCAATCAACAGGAAACGATGGTACCTTTATACTACCGGGTGTTTCCCGATTTTGTGCTGGTTTTCAGCATCCAGGGCTGAGAGGCCCCTAAACCTAAGGCAATGAAAAATGTATTTGCATTCGTGCTCGTTGTAGCCAGTTGGTCGACGGTGTTTTCCCAGGAGATATCTGACTTCTCGCTGACCAACGTCCTGAACAATGAAACGGTCTCGCTGAGCTCGTTTCCTTCGTGCCAGGGGCTTGTAGTGATCTTCACCAGCAACAGTTGCCCTTACGATGAGCACTACCGGAAAAGGATCCAGCAGATAGCTTCCCGCTATCAGAGCACTGTACCTGTACTGCTGGTGAACGCCAACACAGAACCTGCGGAGACAGCTGAGGCCATGAAGAAGAAGGCGCAGCAGCTTGATTTGGGCGTTCCCTATCTGGCGGACAAGCAACAGGCCTTGATGCAGCAGCTGGGGGCGACAAAGACGCCGCAGGCTTTTCTACTGAAGAACACGGGCGGCAAGTTCACCGTGGTTTACAACGGCGCTATCGACGACAATGCGCAGGTTGAAGCCGATGTCAGGCAGGCGTATCTGAAAGACGCCATCGACATCATGCTCAGCAATCAAGTCATCAAAACAAAAGAAATCCGCCCGGTGGGTTGTACGATCCGGCGCAAGTAGGATTTAGCTCACACTCATTGAAAGCAGGCCGCGGCCGCTCATATAGAGAACGGTAACAATGACCAGCAGGGCGATCAGGTTGAAGATGAACAATCGCCTGAATTTCGCCTGATCAGACGTCATGCGTTTCAGGGAAACCCGTGCAATGGTTATGAGGGTTACGGCGACGATCATCCCGAAGATATGCTCGACAGTCCAGTATCGGCTTAATTTTTCGCTCATTGCCTCGCCTGAAAACTTCACCCAGGGACTGACGAAATACAGCACCAACCCTACGAGCAGCTGAAGATGCGTGAAGATCATCAGATACAGGCTGAATTTGTTATCCCACTTCCCGAACGTCCCCTTGTTCATCAGGCCCATGAGGGATTTGACGATAACGACTACGAGGGCGATGAGAACGAAGTAACGCAGCAGCGAATGTGAATGAAGCAGGGCTTGATACATGATTGAATTTTTGCCTGAAAATAGCACCCCGGCGGGAAAGTTCCGAATCCGGGCGCATGCATTTCGCGGATGGGATAACATCCGGTAAAAGTCCGGATAATCTTACTTTTCGCGGCTTGTGAGGTCTCCGGCATTTCCAGGCGTTCGGGTATTTATGTATCTTTCCCAATCCAAAAAATCGTTATGATACCCGAGAACACTTCTATTACACTCGAACAGATCGCAGCTGAAAATCAGCGCTACATGGTTAAGGTATATTCGTGGATGTGCCTGGCGCTGGTAATTACCGGCGGAGTGGCCATGTACACGGCGTCGTCGGAAGCCATGATGAGCCTGATCTTTGGTAACAAGTACGTTTTCTTCGGACTGATTTTGCTGGAGTTTGTGGCCGTGGGTGTACTGGTGTCGCTGATCAATCGCATGACTGCGTCTGTCGCCACCGTTATTTTCATTGTTTATTCCGTGTTTAACGGACTGACCCTTTCGGCGATATTTACACTTTATACGTCAGAATCCATCGCGTCGACCTTCTTCATCACCGCCGGCACGTTTGGCGTGATGAGTTTTTATGGATACATCACGAAAACAGATCTCACCAAATGGGGCAACCTGTTTTTCATGGGACTGATCGGCTTGATTATCGCGAGTGTGGTAAACTGGTTTATGCAAAGCTCCGTCCTTTACTGGATTACGACCTGTGCGGGGGTGCTGATTTTCACGGGGCTTACGGCGTATGATACGCAGAAGATCAAAAATACCAACATTATCGGTAACGAGGGTTCCGACCAGGATCACAAGGAGGCCATCATGGGGGCGCTCACCCTGTATCTCGATTTCATCAATTTGTTCCTGTATCTGTTAAGGATCTTCGGACGCCGGAAATAGCAGGCTTCCGTCTATCCGGTTTCTGTCGGGCCGAAATCAAAAATCTTTAGATAATCCCGGTGCGGGCGTTAATTTCGCGCATCGGCGACGGGTATCGTTTTTTGAAGAAATGACCCGATTGCCTTTCACAAGAAGACACTTTATGAAAAAACTAATCATTCCTTTCGCATTCGTCTCTGCGCTTTTTTGCACGTCGTGCAACGACCGTGAAAACAGCCAGACTGAAACCAAGGTTACCGGCAACGGCCCGGTTATCGAATCCGAAAAACAGAAGTTCAAAATCGACACGCTGTCAGCAACCCTTAAGAACCCATGGGGGATTGCTTTTCTTCCCGACGGCCGCGTTCTCGTCACTGAACGCTCCGGCGAGATCCTGATTTTCAAAGATGACAAGCTGCAATCCGAAACCATTAAAGTACCGGATGTATTTGTCCATGGTCAGGGCGGTTTGATGGACATTAAGCTTCATCCCAACTATGCTGAAAACGGATGGATTTACCTCAGCTATGCGAAGAAGGCCGATAACGGCGGTGGAACTGTGATTGCGCGGGCTAAACTTGACGGAAACAAGCTGGTTGATCTGGAACAGCTTTTTGCCGCACAGCCTACGAGTGATGCGGGCGTACACTTCGGAAGCCGGATTGTATTTGACGGAAACGGCTACATATTCTTCACGATTGGCGAGCGGGGAACGAAGGAAAACGCTCAGACGCTGGCCAACCACCTGGGCAAGGTGCATCGCCTGCATGAAGACGGCAAAGTGCCTACCGATAACCCTTTTGTGAATCAACAGGGTGCGATGCCGGAGATCTGGAGCTATGGCCATCGCAATCCTCAGGGGCTCGTTTATGACAAAGATTCCAATACCCTTTGGGATATTGAACACGGTCCGAAAGGTGGAGACGAGCTTAACCTCGTGGTAAAAGGGCGGAATTATGGCTGGCCTGAAATCACGTACGGCATTAACTACGACGACACCCCGATTACGGACCTCAAGGAGAAGGAAGGCCTTGAGCAGCCGGTACATTATTGGGTGCCTTCAATTGCTCCCTGTGGAATGACTCAGGTAAAAGGCAACAAGTTTGCGAACTGGAAAGACAACATTCTGGCTGGCGCGCTGGCGCATACGCATGTTGCCCGCCTTGAATTGCAGGATGGCAAAGTGGTTTCCGAAGAGAAGCTGCTGGACAAAATCGGCCGCGTACGCGCTGTGGAGGAAAGCCCTGAGGGGTATATCTACGTGGCTACAGAGACACCCGGAATGCTGGTGCGCCTCAGTCCGGCTGAATAGGTTTAGTGAAAATAATGCTAATAGCAGAAGGGGCTCCGGCCCCTTTTTTTGTTTATTCGGGCAGATTCTGACTTTTTTAGACGTTTTTTTGAATAAGTTTTCAGAAATGTTTTTGGCGCCCTGTAACATCCCCCCTGCCACGGCGTCTAGTTATTGAAATTGAACGGATGAATATCGAGGCTTTTCAAAATCGTGTGCTTCCTGTGAAAAACAAGCTTTACCGCTTTGCTCTCAGGTTTTTGAACAACGAGGAGGAAGCTAAGGATGTTGTTCAGGAAGTCTTCATCCGGGTCTGGAATGGCCGGGACCAGATGAATGAGGTCGAGAACTGGGAGGCGTGGTGTATGCGCATCACCCGCAACTTGTCACTTGACCGCATTCGATCGATCACGCGTCGGCAGACCCAGCCGATTGAGAACTTTTATGATGTTCAAACCAGGTCCTTGTCACCACTTGAATCAACCGAAGCCGACGAAAGCATGAAACAGATTAGTTTATTGATTTCGCGGTTACCGGAGAAACAGCGGCAGGTAATCCACCTTCGGGATGTCGAAGGGTACTCGTATAATGAGATCAGCGAGATTCTGGAAATCGATCTGAATCAGGTTAAGGTGAACCTGTTTCGGGCCCGGAACGCGATCCGTGAGAAAATTATGAAGCTTAATACGTATGGACTCCAAAAGAATTGACGAGCTATTAGCCAGGTATTGGGAGTGTGAAACAACGCTTGAGGAAGAGCAAGAGCTTCAGGAGTATTTCAACGGAGGTAACGTCGCTGACGAGCACCTGAGCACTGCCCCGCTTTTCCGGTTCTACCGTGAGAATAAAAAAAAGACAGTCGACGCATCCTTTGAGCAGGAAGTCTTCCGCCAGGTAAAAGCCAAGAGCGGAAAAGTGAGGTCGCTGTTCCAGAACTCAATGCGGATAGCCGCAGGAATAGCAGTCCTGATGGTTGCCGTGTACTTCATCAGAACGGAAGTACGGAAGACCACGCCGCAGGAAATCGTCGACACGTATGATGATCCCAAACTTGCCTTTGAAGAAACGAAAAAAGCGCTGATGATGATCTCTAAAGGGTTCGGCAAAGCGGAAGAAGGCGCGAAGAAGATCAACCTTCTGAACGAAGCGACGGAAGAAATACAGCGATCCGATTCTGATTCAGCAGAACTGTAACAAACTAAGCGAAACAAAACATTAACAGAAGATCTTAATACTATGAAACAAGTAATTGCAGTTATTGCCTTTTTGATGATCATGTCCGGGGCATCTGCTCAGGATGCTATCTCAAAATTCTTTTCCAAATACCAGGATGATGATTCTTTCAGCCAGGTGAATGTATCTCCGAAGATGTTCGGTCTCTTCACAAAGATGGAAGCCGACTCTCCTGAAGATAAAGAAGTGATCGATGCAATCAGCAAACTCAAAGGCTTGCGCATTCTCGCCAAGCAGGATGCACGCAATGCAAGAGAGCTTTACAAAGAAGCATTCGGCATGATCCCCATGAAGGAGTACGAGGAACTGATGTCGGTGCGCGACAAAGACAAAGACATGAAGTTCCTGATCAAGGAAAACAAAAACGGAACGATCTCTGAGTTGCTGATGGTCATGGGCGGAAACACTGAATTTATGGTGCTCAGCCTGTTTGGTGAGATCGACCTGGCCCAGGTATCACGGATTGGAAAGAAGATGGATGTCAAGGGATTGGAGAATCTCGAGAAGATGGACAAAAAGAAAGACTAAAATCATCCTCTTTCCAGGCACACCGTATCTCAAATACGGTGTGCTTTTTTTATCTTTATTAAGTTGCTCTAAAACATGTCTATGCGCTATTCATTTTTACTCTTCATCATCACCATCGCTACTGCGGGTTTCTCGCAAAGCAAAACCACTGAGCACCTCCACGAAAAGAATAAGGAGGCGATGTCGCTTTTCTTCTATAACAATACGCTGCGGATGCTGAACCAGTCAGGCGACAAGGAATTTGACGCGCTTATCAAAGACATCGAGAAGATGAAGTTTCTGATGATCGACAAAGCCAGGTTCGGCGCCACTGACTACAAGAAGCTTATTAATGATTACAAGTCGGAGGCCTTTGAAGAAATTATGACCAGCCGTTTCGAAGGCAAGAACTTTGACGTGTTCCTGAAGGAGGAGAAAGGAAAAACGAAGGGTATGATCGTAACAGTTAATGATTCATCCAGCCTGTATGTACTGGACATTGTGGGGAGCATCGCCCTAGACAAGATCACATCGTTTTACAAGAGTCTCGACGAGGGAACTGAAATTGGGAAGCGTATAAAAGACTTCACGAAAAAATCGGATTGAGTGTAATCGAAGTGAATCCTGTCCGACATATCGAAACAAATCCCAACCTCTGTGACAGACAAAGTTCTTTCGATTGATGGTTTGACCAAACACTTTGGAAAAATCAAAGCTGTGAACAACCTCCAGCTGGAAGTGCTGCGGGGTCAGGTCTTTGGAATGCTTGGCCCCAATGGCAGCGGGAAAACAACAACGTTAGGAATGTTGATGGGCGTTGTCAATCCAACCTCAGGAGGCTTCCAATGGTTTGGAGAAGATCCTACACCACAGGTTCGCCGAAAGATCGGAGCCGTTCTCGAACATCCTATTTTCTATCCTTACCTCAGCGGCCAGAAAAATCTTGAGCTTAACGCGATGATCAAGCAGTGCCCTGTTGAAAACATTCCGAAGGTGCTCGATATCGTGGAGCTCTCCGAAAGGAAAGACCATAAGTACAAAACGTATTCACTGGGGATGAAGCAGCGCCTTGCGATTGCGTCAGCGCTGCTGAATGATCCGACGGTACTGATACTGGATGAACCGACGAACGGGCTCGATCCGATGGGGATTGCAGAAATCCGTCAGCTGATCATCAAGATTGCGCAGAACGGGAAGACGATCATCCTTGCCAGCCATTTGCTGGATGAGGTGCAAAAGGTATGTACACACTTCTGTGTGCTGAAACGCGGAACGCTGGTCCATACGGGCCCGGTAGATGAGGTAGGAAGTGGTGCTGAAACGGTAGAGGTAAACGCAGACACGGATAACCTCGACAGCCTTCTGGGTGAGTTCGCAGGAACGTCAGCCCTCAATCGGGAAAACGCACATATTGTGGTAACGTTGAAAGACGGCTTCCACAGCCAGCATCTGAATCAGTTCCTTTTTGAGAAAGGTGTTGTTGCCAGTCACCTGGTGACGAAAAAGAAATCGCTGGAGAAAATGTTTCTGGAAATTCTATCCGAATCCAACTAGTCATGCTGGACCTGTTAAAAATCGATCTCAAAAAACTGACGAGTTACCGCACCTTCTGGGTGGTCTGTGGACTTTACTTTGTGACGCTCGGGTTTGGTGCAGCCAGTGGAATGGAGTTCCTCAAATGGCTCGCAAGAACCTTTGAGAATTTCGGTCAGGAACTCAACATCAGCCGGATTCCGCTCTATCACTTTCCCGATGTGTGGATGAACCTCATCTGGGTAGGAGGCTTCCTCAAGGTGGTGCTTGCCGTGATGGTGGTGATATCAGTGACAAATGAATTTGCGTACAGAACGGTCAGGCAGAATATCATCGATGGACTGAGTCGTAACGAATTTCTTTTATCGAAGATTCTTACGAATGTAATGCTGTCGCTGATGAGCGTGGTGATGATTTTTGTAATTGGACTTTTCACCGGAATGATTTACAGTCCTTCGATAGAGTTTGACAAGATCATCACCGACCTGGAATTCTTCCCGGCATACTTTATTGAGCTGTTCTTTTTCCTTTCGTATGCGCTGATGCTGGGAATACTTATCCAGCGGTCAGGTCTCACGATTATACTACTGCTTTTGTCACAGATGATCGAGTTGATCATTAAGGCAAACATCGACGACCACATCCCCTGGATCATCCCCTATTTTCCCATGCAGTCTATATGGGATTTGATTCCGGTGCCATTCCCGCGCTATGCATTCCAGGAGATTCAGGATTATGTCAGTCCTCTCACGCTGTCTATTGTTATCGTGTGGACGATAATATTCAATTATGTAAGTCTTTGGAAGCTGAGAAGGGCGGATATATAAGCCACCAAACAATTTTGAGAACGGTGAGTCAAGGAACTACCTTGGTTCAGCGCGCATGCGCTAAGGTAAACGGTTTTAAGGCTCTTCACAAGAGGTTGGAGAAGAAGATTGTCGACAGCGGAAAGAGCATGAGCACCCTGTAAAATTAGATGCGGTGCATCGCGCATGTATCCCTCAAGCACAATTTCCTGCCCACTAAGCTGAACATCGAGATTCGCTAAGTTCGTCTCAACGTTAGCTATTCATGGAACGCTTTGTTGCACTAAACCTTCGGCAGCTCTCAGTTCTATTTATTAGTAGCCGTTTTTTGTCAAGTCTCTGTATGCCTTAATAAATTTTGTCAAGTCGTCTCTTGTTTTGTTGTCTGTTATATGGCCATGCTCGTTTATTTTGCCTTTAATGCCTTGAATTAACAGCGTTGTGCCTGTCGTAAATTTTGTCATCACTGTTTTCATTATTAACTGCAATTCTTCGTGTCCCTTTTCGCCATTTGCCGAAGCTGTAATAAGTCCTGTTGGCTTGTCAGAAAATACAGTTGTTGAAACGCACCACTCAATTGCGTTTTTAAGTCCACTTGGAATGCTGAAAACATATTCCGGTGTGCAGATTAAAATCCCGTCTGCGGTTTCAATGTTGCGCCTAAAATCTAAAATTATTTTCGGTGTGTTGTCTCTGGAAAGTTTTGGATCAAAATGCGGAAGCGTTTTCAAGTCGTTGAAAACTGTCAAACTAAAGAAGTCTTTCGTCAAGTCGGTAATGTGGTCAATTAGTTTTTGATTTGAGGAATTGTCGCTTGCACTACCATTTATTACAAAAATGTTTTTCATCGCTTGTTGTCTGTCTGTTGATGTCTGCGGTGTCGTTCGTAAAGTGGCTACTAACGTTTTGTGTTGATGGCGGCTGCGGCTTTCGAAGCGCGTCTTTGCCCCAAGTGCTGGCATGACTTATTTTTGCGTGTTGTGGCTCGTTCGCGTCCATGAATCTATAAAATCAAAAACGGTTTAATGCTGGTTTTCAGTCAGCTTACCTATGAGGCCGAGAAGCTCCCTCAATGTCTGTCGAATTAGATCGCGTTGCTTTTTGGAAATCTTGTCCAAGTGAACTCGTATTGGGATCTTATCAACGAAAAATGTTACAGACCCTTCATTTATGGATGCGTGAATGAACGTCCACCATCCTGTGGTGTCGCAACCCTCTGTATAAAAATCACAGATACCGTCTTCGTCATAAGAGCGTTGTATCAAAAAATAATCGAGTTCGTTTTCGCCATTAAACAAAATCTGAATGCCAAGGTCATCGTTTGAGATATCAACCCAGGAGCAATTTAGTTCAATTACATTTTCAATATAATTTATCGTCATAAATAAGTCTTCTGTTACTCTCCGCGAATGAACCACAACGTTTAGCTATAAGGCGTGGTGGCACACCGAAATATAAAATTAAAATGTCAAACGTGCCGCCATGACTTATAGTTTTTGTTGCACTAAACCTTCGGTAGCTCTCAGTTCTTCATAGTACGTGCGCATATTGGTAAATTGCAAATACCACTTTAACAAATTACTACTATGAACATCATGAAGCAACAAGGAACTACCTTGGTTCAGCGCGCATGTGCTAAGGTAAACGGTTTTAAGGCTCTTCACAAGAGGTTAGAGAAGAAGATTGTCGTCAGCGGAAAGAGCATGAGTACCCTGTACAATTACATGCGGTGCATCGCGCATGTATCCCTCAAGCACAATTGTCTGCCCACTAAGCTGAACATCGAGCAGATCGAGGACTATTTGCTCCACCTCAAGAAAAAGGGCGCGTCCGAAGCCGACTTCAAGCTCACCGTTTACGGACTTCGTTTTTTGTTCCGCTGTGAAGGGCTCGATGATCGGGCGATTAAGCTACCTTCTATAAAGCGTGACAAAAAACTTCCTGTTGTGTTGAGTGCTAACGAGGTAAAAACGCTCCTGAAGGCCCCCGACCTGCTCAAACATCGAATACTCATCGGCGTACTCTATGGATGTGGTTTTCGATGCCAGGAAGTGCGATCGCTCCAACTGAGAGACATTGATTTCGATCGAAACATGATTCATGTGCGGCAGGGAAAATGCTAAACAGGCTTTTAGTGGTCCAAAACAAGTCATCGAATATCTGGGACGATACACCCATAAAATCGCGATCTCCAGTCACCGATTGTTAAATGTCACTCACGATGAGGTCACCTTCTCCTATAAGGATTATCGTCAAGAGGGTGCGAGGAAAGTAATGACACTAAACCCTTGGGAATTTGTTCGACGATTCTCCTTGCACATACGGCCAAAAGGCTTCGTACGAATCCGCCACTATGGAATCCTGAGCAGTAGCCGGAAGATGGAAGCGTTACGTGTCATTCACCAACAGCTCAATAGCAGATATGTCCCGCCCAGGGACCAAGACACTGATCAGATCATGATCGCTCTCGGATTTGATCGCCTATGCTGTCCTCAGTGCAGTGAACTCTAGATGATCACCATCCTCACCTTCGATCGACGAGGCCCGCCTGATGGTGACTGTCTCACCAGAATCCGGGATAGGGTGCTTCAAAATCGCCCCGCTGAAATACCGCAGGCTTAGCTACCGCTTTGCGCGAATACCCGAAAAAGGACTAAACCATTTTTAAACTGCTCAGTGTATATCCCTGAGAAGGGCCAGAAGCAACTTCAAAAGAACCGCTTTTAAAAATCGCCGAAGATCTTCGGCAGTCGAGGGATCATTCCAATATCACGAATCCCCATAAGTATTCCACCGTTACCTCAGGTACTGTGCAACACGGGCTTCATGCTCGGTCCTTCGGACCACACGAAGCCTTATTTATTG
>JAEZGH010000190.1 GCA_023417065.1 Bacteroidota bacterium | reverse complement strand
ATTCAGGTCTGTCATTACTTACATACTGATCTAGTGCCTTGCTAATTGATCCTCTAGAGCGTCCTTTGGCCATTATCAATAAGAAAGGACGACCAGTCTCTCAGTGCCTTCACTGTCGTAGTCTACGCGAGTCACGATCAGCACATGTCAAGTGTGGATGTGGCAATACTAACAGAGCAAAGAATGACTTAGAAACTCGTGAGTCCATTTATATTGGTATGCATGGCTACCTTATTAACTATGAGACATAGAAAATTCCTATCCACTATGTAACTGTGCTCGTGGGGAGCGTTGTGTCTGTGCGCTCAAGAAAGACCCTTTTCCAGATCTCGTTCCGAAGCCATCTCGGCTGCAATCCCCAGTCCATGAAGAAGGAAAGAACAAGTTAGCCCAGCCAGAGAACGTGGTAGCTGCCCTCCACGAAGACTATTCCAGGTGCCTTGGACGATTCAGTTTGATACAGACAATCCCGTCAGCAAGTGCACCTGAATTTCAAATCTCAGATCAGCACACCGGGCTCCAGTCCAGCTCAGCTGAAGACAGCCTCCCCGCAAACTCCGTTATATCACCTACCGACCTCTCATCCTTCCCCGGCCTCTCTTCCGCGATGGCAGCTGGCTACTCAGCACCAACGGCTCTTGATAACTTCTCGGTCCATCAAACCATGGCGGATGATCTTGATCTGGATATATCTTCGTTTCCTGCTGGTGACTTTCCAATAATAAACCCCTCAGCTGGATCTATGAATGATATAAACTCCAAGAACCTCTATGGAGAGGACATGTTTGCTTCTACTTATATGCGATGTACACCAGGCCTCACAGGGGCAGACTCCTATACTGCCGATCGGGAGGCGTTACATCCAGATTTGTCTGTTATCAGCAATGCTCAGCTTCCGCATGACTTCGTCCCTTATGATTTACGCTTTCCCGCACTATTCTTACCAAATGGTACTGGCGATGGGGAGGAACTAGAAGCATCTCCAAACCACGGAAATGAAGGAATTAGTCAACCACACGCATGTCAAAATACATGATCCATCCACGTCAGCTACACAAACCTAGCTGCATGCTCGAAACAAAAGATCTTCCAACGGCCGGGAGGGGGAGTGCGGCGCTGCCCGTAGAATATACTTGACTCCCATCAACATGGATAGAGTGAATCTAGTCAAGGAAAAAAATAGAGTTCCACTAGCTGCTCGCTATGAAAACACGGCTAGCGCATTCAGCATAGTGCCAAGAGCGATAAAACTTCCAGAGAAGTTGAGAATATACGACGGTGCGGTACCGGATGTGGATGGTCTAGTTGGATCCGAGTTATTATTACCTTGCCGAATCAGGGCATCGAGCTGATCTTCGCCCTCGACTAAGATCACCGCCATTCCAGACTATATTACCAACCAACCGTAAGCGTTTGTCCGCCAATGGCGAGTAAAGAAGGGGAGTTGACAGACCACAATATGCCACTGGATATGGCAATGAAGTATCCATGCGCCCGGGTTATCAGTGATATAGCTATTGCATGATCAGCTACTAGGCTCGAGAATTTTGCTTGCGGGATTGGTTCAAACTCACCGAATTGCTAGCCATCCCGATGGTGGCAAATTCGCGGTATCCCTGTACGGAGGGTTGTCGAGGTTAATCAAGGACGGCGGCGCTTCTGCGACTGTCTGGTGAGGGAATGAACCACTGCCAGAACCTAGAACCCAGAATTTATGGCCATGAAGGTGCATGGGATGGCCCATCTAATAACATATCAGCGACTGTACGTGTGTGCCAAAAAGTAGCATAGGGTGTCACACCGTATCCAACGAGCCACTTGCCACATTCATCACAATATCGACTGTCGAATTCGCCGGCAAGTGGAGGGTGGTGTTCGCATTCCACCCATCTGACATGTTACCGTAGATAATTGGAATCGTTGGTTCGGCATACGGGTACTGGTCCACAACCCAGGTGACAATGCCGGTCTGATTGATATTGAAGAATCGGGTGACATCGGCATCTGTAGTGGGAGGTCTATTACCCTCAAACGGGCTCAGGCGTGATTCTACCAGTTCATTGGCACCTTGTGTAGCGGATCCGTTAGTCAACATCCAAACAGACTTCGGATCAACCGAGACGTCCTGTGTATCGCTTTTGGTGGTCTATTCAGTGCATTAATAGCGGCGACATGGTAGTAGAAAGTTTGGATCCACTGACATTATAGGCCACTATTGCCTGGCCTTCCAAGACCTGCTGCATGTCACCGTTTGGATAAGTAGCGAATCGAAGATAGTAGTTGCCGGGAGGCTGGTCAAGCTTTATCATCACAGAGTATCGTTGACCGAGGGCGATTTCAACAACCTGCCCAAGTTAGAGGAAGGTGCTTTGATAACCATGGAAAGAGGAGATCTTACCTTAACCTCCTGCGGGGTCACATAGAGTCCGTCTGCGGCATAGACATGCATTGAATGACTGTCAAGCGAAACCTTAAGGTTGCTAACAGCTCCAGAATTCACAAGGTTGAGGGCGAGCCATCCATGAGATGTATTTGCGGTGACTACTAACTGTTGTGATGTCGTGTTCACACACGTCTCTGCTGGCAGAGAGTTGATATCGTATCCCGGCCGGAACATCATAGGTGGCCTGCAGCCTCGAGGGCCCAACTTCATTGACTCGCCCATGGTCTCCGAGCTGGGCATAGTCATTCCACCCGTTGTGGACATGATTGACTCTGACGGGTTGGTCGTGCTCATCGGAGGCATGGACATCTGGTCGTGGGGATTATCATCGGCCGAATCTTCCATTCTTCTTGCCATCGATGGCATTTGCATGGTTGAAG
>JAEZGH010000152.1 GCA_023417065.1 Bacteroidota bacterium | reverse complement strand
CGACTCCCGTAACTCTAACGTCAATTCTGTGCCATCCTCTGTGTGATCT
Source organism: Bacteroidota bacterium (assembly GCA_023417065.1). Classification (GTDB taxonomy): domain Bacteria; phylum Bacteroidota; class Bacteroidia; order Cytophagales; family Cyclobacteriaceae; genus Ohtaekwangia. The sequence continues at coordinate 17,649 of JAEZGH010000152.1, read as the reverse complement.
GTGCGATCTGTGAGAGGAACGAAGGTCCAAGTTTCAAATCTCAAGAAATCAAGGATTACGACTCCCGTAACACTAACGTCAATTCTGTGCCATCTTCTGTGTGATCTGTGCGATCTGTGAGAGGAATTTGTTGCAGCGTGAAGCCTTCTTTTCCCGGTTCTGCAATGCCCCCTGTCCCCCTTGTCCCAAAACAGCGGACTAAATACCTGGCGCAACAGCTAACCAGCAACAATTGCTCTTCCTGCTTCACGATAGATAACTAAAAAATCGCCTCGCGAATCGTAAGACAAGCCGTTTGTATATTTTTATGAAGAGATACCCGTTAAACTATGAAAGAAACAGCGTCCTTCAGGGTTGAAAACTTCAGCGTGTTGGTTTCTGATAAAGCAGGCTCTGTTTCGGCAGAGGTGTATGAACCACCTTCTCCACATGCCGTTCTTACCCTTGCGCATAGTGCAGGCAGTGATATGTACCATGTGTTCCTGCAACGCCTCTCGGAACACTTCGCTGCCCACAACATCGCGACAGTGCGTTTTAATTTTCCGTATCGCGAGAACGGCAAGAAGATGCCTGACCGATATCCGGTAGCAGCGGCTACCGTGCTTGCCGTAATTAATGAAACAGTCAGGAGATTTCCTGGTCTACCTCTCTTCTGTTCAGGAAAGTCATTCGGAGGGCGGATGTCGTCGATGACGTTGGCAGAGCATCCGCGCGATGAAGTGAAGGGACTGGTGTTCTTCGGATTCCCGTTACATCCTCCTGATAAACCTTCTGTTGAGCGTGCGAAGCACCTTGAAAAATCAGGTATTCCGATGTTGTTCCTACAGGGGACGAAAGACAAGCTTGCCTATTTCGATTTGATGAAGGCGGAGTGTGACAAGCTTAAACAAACTACGCTGATCGCACTTGAGGGAGTTGATCACAGCTTGTCAAGAGGAAAGCAGTCAGGCGCGGAACTTCTGGCACAACGGAGTGCCCACTGGATAAATCAGGTAATTGCCACGGGTATTGGGGATAGTGCTGGTCATTTGACGTAACGGGCACCCAATAAAGGAAACGATCTCCCCATCCGAAATCCGGTATTCGCAGGGAATGTTTTTTTCGTTTGGTTTAGCAACAACAATCTGACACAGGATTGGGGTGCAAATTGATTCACAAATGAAAGACCAACTCATGGAAACAAATCTGTTAACATCATACGCGGAAGGAAACGCAAGTGCTATCCCGCCTGCGACGGGTTCGAGTCGGATTAATGTTGGTACCGCGGAGCGAATCGCTTCAGTGGTGGGAGGTACTGCGCTTGGCGTATATGCTGCGAAGAACTTCAATTCAGTGAGTGGCAAACTTGCTGGGGTAATTGGATTACTTCTGCTCAAAAGAGGAGCAACGGGTTATTGCGAAATTAACAACGCTGTGGGCAGAAATACCGCTCACAAGAAAGCCGATGCGATAGAGGTTCGCGCAACGCACACGATCAACAAATCACGCGAAGAAGTTTATGCGTTCTGGAGAAATTTCCAAAACCTTCCTACCTTCATGAAACATCTGGAGAAAGTCGAGGTGCTGGATGAAGACCGCTCGCGGTGGACAGCCATGTTACCTGGAGGCGTTGGCTCAATTTCCTGGGAAGCTGTTATTGACGATGAACAGCCAAATAGTTATATTTCATGGTCATCGTTACCAGGGTCCGCGATAGACAATGCCGGGGAAGTTCGATTCAGTGACGCGGCTGATGGAGCTACGGTAATGCATGCTAAAATTTCTTATCGACTTCCTGCAGGAGACGCGGGTAGTCTGGCAGCAAAACTATTTAACCCGTTGGTTGAGCGAATGATCAGGCAGGATATCAAAAAATTCAAGGCTTTGCTGGAAACTGGTGAAATCTTTACCAATAAGTCCCTTTCACGAAAAACTTTGCAAGCTTTGGATAGTTTTGTTGAATAAGGCGCACCGAAAAGCAGTTTTTTTCGTTACATGGAAAGCGACCTGAAGTTTACGTTGGAAAATAGTCTGAATACCGTGTTGCAACGTCAGATACTGAGGATTTAATTACCAATCTGTTGCGTATATTCCTCAAGGCTGAGTGGTTAAAAGAGATGAATTCAGGCTGATTTCAAGCATTTAACCGAGAGGCATCATATTTTAGTTAATTTAAAAAAACCCTATAAAAACAAAAGTTATGGAATTAAAAGAGGATAATACGCAAAACAGTGCGCAGCAAAATGCGCCTGCACCCGAAGCAAAGAAAAAGTCTAACAGAGGGTTTGCGTCTATGGACCCTGAACGCCAGAGAGCCATCGCACGTAAAGGCGGTGAAACTGTAAGCCGGAACCGCGAACATATGGCAGCAATCGGTGCCAAAGGTGGAGAGCGGGTAAGCCAGAACCGTGAGCACATGGCTCAAATCGGTCGTAAAGGCGGCGAAAGCAGCGGATTGAACCGCGCTAACGCAGCTAAGGAAAATCGTAGAGGCAACCGTTAACATATAATGGTGTAAAGGGCTATGTACTGAACATAGCCCTTTATTTTTTCCCGCCGTTCCATGCGACTAACAAGCCTCGCCTTCGGCGAAAAACTCCCAGTCCCGTCGCAATACACATGCGCCGGGAAAAATATCAGTCCACCCCTGGAATTTATTGACGTACCCCGTTCGGCTAAAAGCCTGGCAATCGTCGCACGTGACGATGATTCCCCGGATAAGAAAATCTATTGGCTCGTTTTCAACATCCCGGGCAATACCACCCATCTTGATGAAGGCCGCCTCCCGCAAGGTGCCATCGGCGGTTTGAATTCAGATGGGAAACCCGGTTATGAAGGACCTTGCCCAAAAAATTTCCACGGTATACACCGCTTTCGGTTCACTCTTTTTGCATTGGATCAAACCCTCGACATGCCTGCTAATGCTCCGGTGGATGAGGTCATCGGCGCATTAACGAGTCACATTATTGACCACGCCGACCTGATGGGTATTGCAGAAGGCGAGTAAGTATTTAAAAGAACCAGGTCTGGTCTGGGTTTTGTTAACTTACTTAAAACTCAGATCATGCGACTCCGCCACCTTTGTTTCTTTCTTCTTCTCTTCTGTTCGTCTAATGCGTTCTCACAACAAAGTGCTGAAATTGCGCGCGTTGAATTCAATTCGGGAACAAGAGCATACAGAGAACAGTTAATCGTAACGAAGGATAGCCTGTCCGTTATAAAGGAAGATTTTCGTGTAGATGATCGTCCTCAAATCATCCGGCGGCCTACTACGGCCAGGGAATGGAAATCGGTCCTTTCCTCACTCAGCAAAGTCCGGCTCTCTGAGATTGACAATCTGGAGTCCCCTACAAAAAACAGGGAAGTCGATGCGGCAGCACATGGCAGTATCATCATCACCACCTCAGATGGGCAGTCATACACCCACGGCTTTGACGACGAGAACCCGCATAAGAGTTTCCACGATCTGATGAGCTGCATCCGAAAGCTTCGTAATGAATAGGGCAGCCGCGCACGATTGATGCAAAACACCCGACCTGATTTAAAACACCGGCCCCGGCACATCTTTTTTCCATTCGATGTCATAAATCAATGGGTGATGGGAAAGATAAGTGGAGCTTTAGGGAAATTCTGGTTTCTGCTGAAGAAAACATTCAGTCAGTGGAATGAGCGCGAACCGTTTAACAATGCGATCATTATTGCATACTATACGATTTTCTCCCTTCCCGGACTTCTGGTAATCATTATAAACGTCGCAGGATACTTCTTCAGCGACGATGTAATACGCGAAAAACTGACGGCTCAGATCGGCGGAATTGTAGGTGGCAACACTGCGTCAGATGTCGATAACATTATAACTGCATCCTCTCAAAACGACGGAAGCACGATCGCTTCAATTTTGGCTGTAGCCACATTGTTATTTGGTGCTACTGGGGTCTTCTATCAGACGCAGCAAATCCTCAACAAGATGTGGGAGGTTAAGCCACAGCCAAAGCAAAAGATCCTGAAACTGGTGCGCGATCGCGTTTTCTCATTTGGCCTGATCCTCGTAATAGGCTTTCTCATGCTTGTCTCGCTGGTCCTGTCTGCCGGCCTTTCCGCACTAAGCGATTGGATCACCGCAAATGTTTCAACAAGCCTCCTGATCGTATTCAAGGTGCTGGACTTTGTGGTATCGGTGGGCATTATCACGCTACTATTTGCGGCCATGTACAAGTTCCTTCCCGATGCGAAGATTCAATGGGGCGATGTCTGGATCGGTGCATTTGTCACAGCCGTCCTGTTTGTGATAGCGAAATTCTTGTTGGGTATTTATTTCGGGAACTCGGATCCGGCGTCCGCGTACGGTGCTGCCGGATCAGTTATCCTAATAATGCTATGGGTGTCCTACGCCGGAATGATCCTCTTGTTTGGCGCGGAATTCACTCAGGTGTATGCAAATCGATATGGGCATAAGGTAATCCCTGCCGCTGGGGCCGTGTCGACAGGTGGCGAGGATGACAACGGCGCCATCGTCAACAAGAAGACCAACAACGAGGCGAAGACAGGTAAGAAGCCTGAACCGCGCGTGAATCAAACGACAACTACAGTTACCAAAACCACAACGACCATTACCCGGAAAATCTAGGCGTCCGACACAAAGCGTCCCTTTTTCTAACCACTTGCTTCTGAACCGGGTGGGTACACAAATTTTCTTCATCAGTCGAAAAATTCTGTATGAAAAAACTTGTGCATGCACTGGGAATACTGATCGTGTTTCTATTTCTCGATTCATGTGCTAAAAATCCTGTTACAGGACGGCGTGACTTCATGCTTATGTCAACGGAACAGGAAATCGCCATGGGTCAGCAATCCGATCCTGAAATTGTCCAGTTCTTCGGCGTTTATGATGATCCCAAACTCCAGCAGTTTATTGAACAAAAGGGTAGGGAGATGGCAGCCATTTCCCATCGTAGCGACCTTGAGTATCATTTCAAGATCGTTGATTCGCCGGTGGTAAATGCTTTTGCCGTTCCCGGGGGGTACGTCTACTTCACGCGAGGTATAATGGCTCACTTCAATAACGAGGCTGAGTTTGCCGGCGTCCTGGGGCACGAGATAGGACATATCACGGCGCGCCATTCTGCTAAACAATACAGCAACGCGATGCTTGCCCAAGTGGGCCTGGCCGCAGGAATAATCTTCGCTCCGGAGCTTGCACAGTTTGGCGAACTCGCCAGTCAGGGAGTGCAGTTGCTGTTTCTGAAGTTCGGCCGGGATGCTGAAAAACAGTCAGACAAGTTAGGCGTCGAGTATTCAACGAAGATCGGTTATGACGCTGAAGAGATGGCCGGGTTCTTTTCCACGCTGGAACGTCTGAGTGCAGAATCGGGCCAGGAAGCCATTCCGGATTTTCTTTCTACGCATCCAAATCCGGCAGACCGCGAACGTACTGTATCCAAGCTGGCGAAAGAACGCAAAGCAAAAGAGGGCAAAACGCTTAAGGTAAATGAGGAAAGCTACCTCAGGATGATTGACGGTCTTGTTTATGGTGATGATCCCAAGCAGGGCTTCGTCGAGAACAACGTCTTCTATCATCCGGAGTTGAAATTTCAGTTTGCCATTCCCACTCAGTGGGCCGTGCAGAATACTCCCCAGGCTGTTCAGATGGCCTCCCAGGACGGCAAGGCTATTATGATGCTTACCCTCGGGAAGGGCACGTCTCTCGAGGAGGCAGGCCAGGCTATGGTTCAAAACTATGGACTTACCGTAGTCGAATCGAAAAAGGATGAGGTGAATGGCTTACCTGCTTTGTTGATTGTTGCTGATCAGACAGCACAGCAGCAAGGTCAGGCTGGCGAATCGTTGCGCGTATTAAGTGACCTGATCGAATATGGGGGCAACATTTATATGATGATAGGGGCGACGCGTCCCGCCGATTTCAACAGTTACGTCCGTGTATTTCAAAATTCAATGGGGAGCTTCAACGTGCTGCGGGATCAATCGAAGATTAACAAGAAAGCTGAACGCATCCGTATCCGCGAAGTGCCTCAGACAGGCACGCTTGCACAGGCGTTGAAAAGCTTGAACGTGCCCGATACCCGTATGTCGGAGTTGGCTATTCTCAATGGACTTCTCCTTGAAGATCAGGTGACGCGCGGAAAACTAATTAAGGTGATTGAATAGAACGACGTACAACTCTTCAGCGTAGCATGCTGGTCTGGAATTTTTATCTCATGAGGTTCTAACCAAGTCAGGTTGCAAAATAATTACCGATAAACAAATCAAAACATATGGAAAAGATTCTGGTCCCCACTGATTTCACGCCTATCGCTGAGACCGGGCTCCGGCTTGCCGTCGAAATTGCAAGACGCAGCGGCGCCGTGGTAAGTTTGATGAACTTTACAAGACATCCTTTCGGAAGTACCTTCAGTGCCACAGGCGACATCTCTAAAAAACAAGATGGAGAAGATACGCGGTTCACCCTTGAACTGTTGAAAGTTAATCAGGCAAAACTGGAAGACCTTGCAGCGGCCTATCGCAGCGATGGAGTGGAAATCGAATATGGCATAATTGACGATGAGCTGAAGGACGGAATTGATAATTATCTCAACAAGGAAATGATCGACTTGGTGGTGATGGGAACATCCGGCGAAGCTACGGTAGAAGAGGCCTTTACCGGGAACCATACGGAACAGGTTATTGAAGTGTCTTCATGTCCGGTGTTGTCGGTACGCGACGGATTTCGGATTGAAGATTTCAGTCGGATGGTACTCGCCGTTAATGAGATCAAAGAGGATCAGATTCTGATTGGACTTAACACGCTCCGGCAGCTCGCGGAGTGCTTCGATGCACACATCGATCTATTACATGTAGTCAAAGGGGGAGAGGTGCGCACTGATCTCGAGACTTATTTCACGCGCATGGCTGAGACCGCGGCACTCCAGAACTACACCGTCACTATCATCGAAGCGTCAGAGCCAGCTGAAGCGGTCATTCAGTTTGCACGCGATCACCAGGCCGGGGTCGTAGCTGTCATCAAGAACAGCAAGGATGGAATCTTCCGGATATTTTCCAATCACTTTTCAAACCGTCTGGTGAAAGAAGTTGGGCGTCCTGTATTCACGTTTAACCTTCAAAACGCCTGATAAGTAGTCGCATAAAGGTTTGACATGATAAAAAAAGAGGTCGTTGCGCGGGCAACGACCTCTTTTCGTTAAGGCGGCATCCTGACCTAGATGGCCTCGGGCCCGGTTTCTCCGGTGCGCAGACGGATTACCTCTTCGAGTGGAACGATAAAGATTTTACCACTGCCTACAAAACCGCTGTCATTGGCTTTGGTCGCGTTGATGATGGCGTTGCAGGTGGGTTTAACGAAGTCGTCGTTCACCGCGATTTCAATCCGGATATTCGGAACCAGGTTAGGTACTATTACCTGGCCGCGATAGATTTCTTCAACTGGTTCGTTCCGACCGTGTCCGGAAACGTGATTTACAGTAATTCTGGATATGCCGGCTTCGATCAAAGCTTCCCGAACCTGATCAAGTTGGTTTTCGCGTATTATTGCTATGATAAGTTTCATGTGTTAGTCTGATTGGGTGGACAAGTTAGTTTGGATTAATCATTCCATAACCGCGTTCGCCGTGATAGTTATGATCAAGTCCCTTCATTTCAGCTTCAGATGTTGAACGGATCGGTATGAATTTGTTCAGTACAAACAAGATCAACCATGTGCCGACTGCGGCGTAGGCGATAGCGATAACCACTGCAAGAACCTGAATACCTAATTGTTTGAATACTCCCCATTCAGGGTCGATAGCAACAGCATTTGCCATCCAGCTATCGCGGATGAAGAAAGCCAGAAACACTGCACCTACGATACCTCCGATACCATGGACTCCGAAGGCGTCGAGGGTATCATCGAAACCGAGTTTGTTTTTGTATTGGATGGCGAGGTAGCAAAATCCTGTGGCGAGTATTCCTAGGATGATTGCACCGCCGGGCTGCACGACACCTGCGGCCGGAGTAATGGCAACAAGTCCGGCGATAATACCACTGGCGAACCCGAGAGCCGTTGCTTTGCCTTGATGTATGCCTTCAATGATCATCCAGGCCATAGCACCGGCAGCTGCGGCTACCTGGGTAACGGTTAGCGCCTGAGCAGCCGCCAGACCACTGGTGATACTGCTACCTGCGTTAAAACCAAACCAGCCTACCCAGAGCAGTCCTGCGCCGATGAGGGTCATGACCAGGTTATTCGGGCGCATGGGAAGATGGGGATATCCTTTTCTGGCGCCGATAAAGATCGCAGCTACCAGTCCGCTGACACCTGCCGAGATGTGCACAACAGTGCCACCGGCAAAGTCTATGGCTCCATCCGGGCCGAGGTTGAACAAGAAGCCGTCAGATGCCCAAACCCAGTGAGCCAGCGGATTATAGATGAGCAGCCCCCAAACACCGATAAAGATGCAATAGGCTTTGAATGAAACGCGTTCAGCGAATGCTCCTGCAATGAGCGCAGGCGCGATGATTGCGAACTTAGCCTGAAACATGGCAAAGACGTATTCGGGAATACCTTCGGTCATGATGGTTTCGTCGATACCTCTCAGCAAAACGAGGTAGTTACTCCAGCCGAACCAGCCCCCCAACACATTTTCCCCGAAGGCCATGCAGTAGCCGCAGACCACCCACAGGATGGTCATGATGCCCATGGCAGCAAAACTGTGCATCATTGTGCCCAGGACGTTTTTCGTCCGTACCAGGCCACCATAAAACATGGCAAGCCCTGGAATCATGAGCAATACCAGTGCCGTTGACGTGAGCATCCATGCTGCTGTCCCACTGTCGGTTGGAATCGGTTCCCCCTCCTGTGCAAGAGCAGGGAGAACGGTTACACAGAGAAAGACGGATACAAGTAGAAATGTCCGTAAAGTAGTTTTCATTAGTCTGATTGTTGTTGTTAGCGTCCGCAAAAATAGGGACGACTAGCAAACAACGGGTGTTAGCTGACCCTGTATCCATGAAAATTTGATAATATTTTAAAAAATATGGGTCGGATTTATGCCTGTTTTCATAAAAGACAGCTTAATTGAGGGCTCTTCGGGTAATTTTTGTACCCGCCGCGAAGTAATTGGCTGGCTCTCCTGTCGATCAAAATCGTTAAGTCAATGGCAAATGATTTTAATAACGGTGAAATATGCATTCAGATGAATTCTCTCCGCTGCTCACCCTGTTCATTCTCGCCATTCCCATAGCTTGCATCGCCTGGACGGTCACACATGAAGAAGTCTTCCGCGAACCTCGGATGTATTGTGTCCGTCGTAGCCAGCGGGACAAACGATTGCTGTCGCGCAAATTCTTTTATCTCTTCACGTGTGAATATTGCTTTAGCCACTATGTTACACTTCTCATGCTTATCATCACAAGGTTTCAGTTGGTATTCGACGATTGGCGAGGTTATCTGATTTCCGGATTTGCGCTGGTATGGATTGCCAATATCTACATGAGCCTTTACGCCATGATCAAGGTGGATATTAAAAAAGACCGCATCATCACCAAACGGGAGGAGAAGCTGGTAAACCAAATTGACGAGGAAAATGGCAAGCATTAACTTACCGCTAACGTTTGAAACCTCAGGTTTTTCTGATAGACTTCTATTGACAAAAACCTTTTACCACTGAGTCCGTTCGCATCGCAATACGAATCTTTATATTGCGATCTCTATGAACAGTCAGAAACACTACACCGCAGCCATCAGCGCTTTTGTGATATGGGGTTTCTTGTCTATTCCGTTGCGTTCGTTAACAGCATTCTCCGCGGGTGAGATCCTGTACTTTCGAATCGCATTTTCACTTGTCGTGCTGATACTCATCATCGCGTTGTTCCGCAAGCAATCGCTGCGCAATGATCTCCGTCTATTGTTATCCTTCGCGCCGGCACGCCGATGGGGTATTATTTCGCTCACCCTTATCGGTGGAGCACTTCTCACGGTGAACTGGCTCACGTTCATTTACATCGTTAATCATATCAATGTAAAAACAGCTTCGTTTTCGTATCTGATCTGTCCGGTGATCACTGCCGTTCTCGGGTACCTTATGCTTGCCGAGCGAATGACACGCGTGCAATGGATCGCCGTGTTATTGTGCGCACTCAGTTGTGTGCTGATAGGACTGAACTCCACGCTTGAGCTTGGCTACAGTTTCCTGACTGCCTTTACTTATGCGCTGTACCTTATTTCACAAAGGAAAAACCAGGGCTTCGACAGGATGGTTGTATTGTGCGTGCAGGTGATCTTCTCGCTTTTGATCATGACGCTGATATATCCGTGGCTCGTGGATAAGCTCCCTACAACGCTTGTTTTTTATGAGCTGACGTTTCTGATCGCTGTAGTGTTTACGGTGCTTCCGCTGTTTCTCAACCTTTATGCACTTAACAGAATCAACTCGGCAACAATAGGTATATTGATGTATATCAATCCGATCTTCAATTTCACTATTGCATTCGTCGTGTTCAAGGAGAACATCACCTTCATCCAACTCTTGGGCTATCTGATCATTCTTGGTGCACTTGTGCTGTTCAATATTCCATATCTGCGCAAGCTTGAATTGCTGAAGTCACGGTAACAAAAAAGGCTCGCCGGAGAGGAGAGCCTTTTTGATGAGAATATAACTCAGTGATTTACTAAGCTTCTTCGTTGATGACAACTTTTTCCATTACGTCGCCCTGACGGATAGCATCAACAACCTCAAGTCCTTCGACCACTTTGCCGAAAACGGTGTGGTTACGGTCGAGGTGTTTTGTGTTCTCGCGGTTGTGGCAGATGAAAAACTGTGAGCCTCCGGTATTTCTGCCGGCATGCGCCATGGACAGGACGCCGCGGTCGTGGTACTGGTTATCACCGGTTAGTTCGCAGTCGATGGTATATCCCGGGCCTCCGTTTCCAATACCATTCGGGCAGCCGCCTTGTATAACGAAATTCGGGATGACCCGGTGGAACGTCAGGCCATCATAGAATCCTTTCTGAGCGAGGTCAACGAAGTTTTTGACGGTGTTAGGCGCGTCTTTTTCGAAGAATTGAATCTTCATAACGCCCTTTTTTGTGTGAATTTCTGCAGTCTTCATTTACGATTATTTGGCTGCAAATTTAACGAAAGATGCGGGAACCGGAAGCGGCGCACGCGGGAAGAGTGGATATCCTTTTTGAAATGTATCTTTGTCCAATCCGACAAACAAATTCCAGCAATATGAGCGGCTGTGTGACTGGCAAGAAGATGTATGATTCAATGGAAATTGCAGAGGAGGTGCTGATTGAAGCGTGGTCGCGTTACGACTACGGGTCGGGGCGTGGTCCGGTAGCCGTATATCAATGTGACGACTGTGGCCGGTTCCACCTGACTTCCTCCGGCGAGATGAATCCAAAACTGGCCGAGTATCTCCGCAACGGAAAGATCCAGCTGCAGAAAGAAGCCAATCACTGGCTTAACAAACTCAAGCGTAAGTAGCATTCAATATAATAGACGACGATCCGCCCGCGGTTTTTCAGGGCACGCTAATCTTATCTGTCCATCCATTGTTGTTGCCGACTCCGGGTATCGGCGATCACTATTATTAACAAGTCTTGTCCAGCACTCCCTGCACAGACGTGCCTCGGCGCTGCGAACATCGCCTGACCCGATGAGCGAAATCTTTGGCCTTGATGACTTTTGACAGCTAGCCGGTGGATAAATCAGACTTATTTGAAGCTAACAAATAAGTGCTGATCCAACCCCATCGCGAGGCTATGAAAAATCAACCATCATACATCAACACCGATGGCAACTCAGCGGTTGCCAATATCGCATATGCATTCAGTGAAGTCGCAGCCATCTATCCAATTACGCCCTCTTCCGACATGGGAGAGCACGCAGATATGTTCGCTGCCCAGGGCCGCAAGAACCTTTTTGGTGAAAAGGTAGACGTCGTTCAGATGCAATCTGAAGCTGGAGCAGCGGGTGCAATTCACGGCGCCCTGTCTGCAGGTGCAATGGCAACAACATTCACCGCTTCTCAGGGGCTGCTGCTGATGGTGCCCATAATGTTTAAGGTAGCCGGGGAAATGATTCCAACAGTATTTCACGTCACGGCCCGCTCACTGGCCTGCCAGTCCCTTTCGATCTTCGGTGATCACTCCGATGTAATGTCGACACGCGGTACAGGTTTCGCCATGCTGGCATCGGCCAATGTGCAGGAAGCTCAGGACATGGCGGTGATTGCGCACCTGAGCACGCTGGAATCGAAAATACCGTTCCTTCACTTCTTTGATGGATTCCGCACGTCGCATTCAATTCAGAAGATAGTGCCGATCGAATACGATATGCTTCGCGATATGATCGACATGAAATATGTCGAAGAATTTCGCAACGGGGCACTGCGCCCGGAATCGCCTGTATGTAAAGTGGGCGCCCAAAACCCGGATGTTTACTTCCAGGGACGTGAAACTGTAAACGCATATTATGACCGCGCTCCGGGCATCGTTAAAAAGTATCTTGGGATGTTTGCCGAACGCACGGGCAGGAGGTACAAACTCTTTGAATATGTAGGTGCACCTGATGCTGAAGATATACTGGTTTCCATCGGCTCATCGACGGAGACCATCGAAGAAACTGTCAACTACCTTGTGTCAAAAGGCCGCAAGGTAGGAGCAATCCGCGTGCGGTTGTACCGTCCTTTCTCTGTCGAGGATCTGCTGGCTGAAATTCCAGCCTCCGTAAGAAGGATCGCCGTTCTTGACCGTACCAAGGAACCCGGCGCAATAGGAGAGCCGTTGTTCATGGACATCGTTACTGCACTTCGCGACCGCCCCGAAATCCGTATTATCGGAGGACGCTACGGCCTGTCTTCAAAAGAGTTCACCCCCTCGATGGTCAATGCGGTATTTAATCACCTCAGAAATGACGGCTTCCACAACTTTACGGTCGGCATCAACGACGACGTCACTTTCCGTTCCCTCAAGGTAGAAGAAGAACTCGATTGCGAACAGGAGGGCATCGTTCGTTGTAAGTTCTGGGGTTACGGTTCTGATGGAACTGTCAGCGCAAACAAAAACTCAATCAAGATTATCGGTGAAAGCACTGATCTGTATGTGCAGGGATACTTCCAGTACGATTCAAACAAATCCGGTGGATATACTATTTCTCACCTGCGTTTCGGAAAACAACCGATCAAGTCGGAGTATCTGCTGAACAAGGTTGACTTTGTTGCACTCCACCGCCAGCAATACATCGGTCAGTACGATATCCTCGAAGGAATTACAGAAGGCGGAACGTTCCTTATTAACACAGGTCAGAAACCTGAAAAGGTGTTTGGCCTCTTCACCCGCGACATGCAGGAAACGATTCGCAATAAGAAGATAAAAGTCTATGCGATCGACGCATCAACGATTGCAAAAAGTGTGGGTCTGGGAGGACGGATCAACTCAGTAATGCAAACTGCCTTCTTCAAAGTATCCGGCGTCGTTCCGGAAACGGAAGCCATAGACATGATCAAGAAGTATGTTGAAAAGCAATTTGCAAGAAAGGGACGTGAGATCGTAGAAATGAACTGGAAAGCAATTGACGCTGCGTCAGACGCGGTAATTGAAATACCAGTACCTGAAGTCATTGAAAAGTTTGCGGAGGTTGATCAGCTCGTGCCGCTGAATTCAGGTGAGTTTGCAGAAAAAGTTGTCGATCCCGTATTGCGTCTCAAGGGTGATTCGATCCCTGTGTCGCTGATGTCCGTAAACGGCACCGTGCCTACATGTACAAAACGCCTTGAACGCCGGGGCGTGCCTGGCAACCCTGCCATCTTTATCGAGAAACTTCCTTTCGTAAACGAACCGAATATCGCCGAGCCTTACTTCGAGTATCCGCCGAGCTGTCTCGGTTGTGGTGAGGTTCCGTACATACACCTCGTTACACAACTCTTCGGCGATCGCATGGTCATCGCCAACGCAACGGGATGTTCGTCGATCTACGGTGGAACGTTCCCGCTCACACCATATGCTAAAGACAAGAATGGAAGAGGACCGGCATGGGCGAACTCGCTTTTCGAGGATAACGCAGAGTTCGGATTTGGAATGCGACTCGCCATTGACGCGAACCGCAGACAGTTGAAGAGCAACCTTATCAAACTCGAGGCACTTGTTACCGATGCAGCGATCAAGCAAAGTATCAACAAGAGCCTGATGTTGTTCGACGACATAAACAATGCTGCGAAGCAACACGCCGATGAATTCCGCGCTGCGCTGACCCGCTACTGGGAAGAGGCGCCTGCAGAAGTCAGACCGGTGCTTGCCAAAGTGCTCGAACTTAAGGACTACCTCGTAGACAAGAGTGTGTGGATCTTCGGAGGCGACGGCTGGGCTTACGACATCGGATTTGGAGGTCTTGACCACGTGATGTCATCCACACGGAATATAAACGTGCTCGTCCTTGACACCGAGGTGTATTCCAACACCGGCGGTCAGGCGTCTAAATCCACTCCGCGCGGCGCCGTGGCCAAGTTTGCAGCCAATGGAAAGCCCGTTGGTAAGAAGAACCTGGGACTCATGATGAGTTCGTACAATACTGCCTACGTTGCGTCGGTAAACATGGGTATGGACCGCGAGAAAACGGCCCTTGCCATGGTGGAAGCAGAACGATACAACGGGCCGTCGCTGGTAATAGCGTACTCACCGTGTATCGCACATGGCTATGACCTCAAGCACGCGAAGAAACAGTCGGAGAAAGCAGCGAAAACCGGTTACTGGCCGATGTATCGCTTCAACCCGGAACTGCGAGCACAGGGACAGTCACCCTTTACCTGGGATTATCAGCCGGAACAGGCGCCGTTCCGCGAGTATGTGAACGAAGAACTTCGATATAAAACGTTGATGCTCTCCAATCCGGCAGAATCTGACCGGCTACTTAACCTGGCAGAAAAGGACAACAGCCAGCGCCTTACCGACTTGAATCACCTGAACTGAACGAAAAAAACACTCTCAACATGCCAAAGCTCACCACATCTTACCTCGGCCTGAGTCTGAAGAACCCCATTATCGTGGGGGCAAGTAATCTTGTAACCAATGAGGACAATCTCGAGAAACTTGAACGTGCCGGAGCTGCTGCGATCGTATACAAATCCCTGTTTGAAGAGCAGATTCAACTTGAGTCACACCAATGGGAACTCGCGCAGGATTTGTATAGCCATTGGGATTCAGAATATGTATCGATGTTCCCCAAGGTGGAACATGCAGGACCTGCGGAACACCTGCTGGCATTGCGAAAAGCCAGGCAACGTCTTTCGATTCCATTGATAGGGAGTCTGAACGCCGTGCTTAACGAGTCGTGGGTCGAGTACGCCGCCAAGATGGAAGAGACCGGTATCGATGCGTTGGAGCTTAACTTTTATACAAATACAACCGACTATCACACGGATGGCGAAAAAATCGTCGCGAAACAACTGGATGTGTTGAAGCTCGTCAGGGACGTTGTTACCATTCCGGTAGCTGTTAAGTTGAGTCCATTCTACACCAATACCCTGTCCGTTATTGGCCAGATGGACGCGGTGGGTGCTGACGGATACGTGCTCTTCAATCGCCTTTTCCAGCCCGACATCGACATAATGCGCGAAGAGCATCATTATCCCTACAACTTCAGCAGTGAGAACGACAATCGTCTGGCGCTGCGATATGCGGGATTGTTATATGGCAACGTCGGTGGATCTATATGCGCCAACACGGGCATCTTCACAGGTGGAGATGTCGTTAAGATGATCCTCGCGGGAGCCGATGCCGTGCAAGTAGTAAGTACGATCTACAAAAAAGGCATCAGTCATCTCGAAAAAATGCTCGAAGCGCTGGAAGAATGGATGGATCTCAAGCATTATAAATCGCTGGACGATTTCAGGGGTAAGCTCTCCAAACAGAAGTTGCCGGATCCTTTCGCCTATAAGCGTGCGCAGTATGTCGACATTCTGATGAAATCAGATGTATTCATGCAATATCACCCTAAACAGGATAAACGACATCTTGAATGGGATGAATTATAATCTTTAATCGGTAGAACTAACTATGGAAAAAATCGGAATCTTTTACGGCTCCACAGATGGAAATACGGAGCGTATTGTCGGGCAGATCGCTGCTGAGTTTGGCGACGGATTGGTTGACGTCCACAATGTCAAATCTGCTACAGCGGATGACTTGCAGCCTTATGCAAATATCATTCTCGCATGTCCGACCTGGGAAATAGGTCAACTCCAGGAAGACTGGGAAAGTTTCATCGACGAGCTCGATGATGTTGACTTCGCGGGCAAACGTGTAACGTACGTTGGTCTTGGCGATGCCGACGGTTACCCCGATACGTATCAGGATGCCATGGGTATTATTCACCAAAAAGTTGACGGCAGGGGATGCACGTTTGTCGGAGCATGGCCTACTGACGGATATACCTTTGAAGCCTCCAAGGGTGTGGTCAACGGAAAATTCCTTGGGCTGGCCATCGACGAAGACAATCAGAAAGACCTGACTGAAGGACGGATTAAGAAATGGGTTGATCAGCTCAGGGCAGAGTTCGCATAGGTTGAATCCTTATGGGTTATGGAAGATATACGTTTCAAGAAACCGGTGTTCCCATTGCAGGAGCCGCTTAGGAAATACTTGCTTCATGCCCACCGTGAAGCAAGTGTTCCGATCGCGTATCACGACCTGCTTCGTTTCAGCAATGCCATAACCCTCTTCGACCGCTTCGGCAACGATACGCTCTGGGAAACGCTCATCTACAACGAGAGTGACCGCCGGGAAATTTACGACGCACTCTTCAAGATTTACATTCAACTGAAAGTCGGCGGGGAAGTTGGAGGGCTTGACCACCTGTACGTCGACCGCGTAGACTGGTGCCTGTACGCCAACACGCATCCTATCCGGGTGCGTATCGTTAACCGCCTCAATGACTTGTTCGATTATTTTTACGTGAAGCACGCCGATGCTTCGCGAATTTACGGGATGGAACTCGAGCATTTCCTTTCACCGAACAAGATCAACTTCCTGGTAAGTCATAATACCCTCATTGAGGAACACATCCAGGGGATACCAGGTGAATCGTTCATCAAGAGCTATCTGGATCGCGATGACTATAATCCACTCCGCCTGGCGAAGGAGTTTGTAAAGTTCAACGAGCGCTGCTTCGTTCAGCTTCTCGGCGACATCAGGCGAGACAACTTCGTCGTGGAGATCGTTCCCGATTTTGATGAAGTTCACTTCCGACTGCGGGCGATCGACTTCGATCAGCAGTGCTACGAAGGCAATGTCAAAATTTACCTGCCGCAGTTCTTCAAGGAAAACAATCCCATACTTCGCCTCGGATTTAATTCAATCACACCCGTATTGGAGCTGCAATACCAAAGGGAGGAACGCACCCGAATAGCAAACCGGATAAAAACATCTCAGCGCCAACTGGCGGAGTTGCTGGATGCGATGCAGCTCGACATTATTTCTTCTGCTGCAAATGTGGAACGATTGAAGAATGAGCTCGCGGATATCTATGAGGACGGTGAGTTTCTGCGGTGCTGAACAATGGGGGATATCGTGAAGACAAGTCTGGTGATGATCGGCCGCTACCCGGTAAGGCCAAGAATCCGTGTTAAACCTAAACGCAATGAGATACGCGATGAAGCCGGCGCATAGTATTGGTCACG